>NZ_JBICLU010000019.1:0-4558 GCF_043105645.1 Morganella sp. TYF_1
GTGTCGTCGCCAGGGAAGTCGTACTGAGACAGAAGTTCACGAACTTCCATTTCAACCAGTTCCAGCAGCTCTTCATCATCAACCATGTCACATTTGTTCAGGAATACGATGATGTAAGGAACGCCAACCTGACGACCTAACAGGATGTGCTCACGGGTCTGTGGCATAGGGCCATCAGTTGCAGCAACAACCAGGATAGCGCCATCCATCTGTGCAGCACCGGTGATCATGTTTTTAACGTAGTCGGCGTGCCCCGGGCAGTCAACGTGCGCGTAGTGGCGGGTCGGAGTATCGTACTCTACGTGAGAAGTAGAGATGGTGATACCACGTGCTTTTTCTTCAGGCGCGTTATCGATCTGGTCGAATGCACGAGCGTTACCGCCGTAGGTTTTTGCCAGAACGGTAGTGATTGCAGCAGTCAGGGTAGTTTTACCGTGGTCAACGTGGCCGATAGTACCAACGTTAACGTGCGGTTTCGTACGTTCAAACTTTTCTTTAGACATTAGTTGTCCCTCTAAGACACGGAATCGGTGGTTTCACCACATCAACCAAGCAGTATTGCTTGTCTGGATATTTACAGGGAAAAAAATCAAGGAATGGAGAACAACGGAAGTGGTGCTGATAGGCAGATTCGAACTGCCGACCTCACCCTTACCAAGGGTGCGCTCTACCAACTGAGCTATATCAGCACATCTTGGAGCGGGCAGCGGGAATCGAACCCGCATCATCAGCTTGGAAGGCTGAGGTAATAGCCATTATACGATGCCCGCGTGAACTCGGCTACCTGACTTTAATCTGCTGTAACTGAATCCGGAGTATTTTACATCGAAGGAGTCTTGAGTAAAACACTCAGGATAATAATTCACATTGGATGGTGGTGGGAGAAGGATTCGAACCTTCGAAGTCTGTGACGGCAGATTTACAGTCTGCTCCCTTTGGCCGCTTGGGTATCCCACCTTTCCAAATTGTTAAATGGTGCCGGCACCAAGAGTCGAACTCGGGACCTACTGATTACAAGTCAGTTGCTCTACCAACTGAGCTATGCCGGCATCAAGTGCTGCGCATTCTATGGAGACTTTGCGCAGGATGCAACAAAAAAATCGCTGAAATTGTTCTTTTGCTCACAAAGTGGACATTCTTCCGTATTTTGCTGTTTTTTTCAATAGGTAATGTACAAATTAGCAGCGATCCTTATCACGTAAACTCTCAGTAATCACACCGATGAACTACCGTATACATAAATAATCCGCTTATTTTTAACGCCTTCTTTATGTCATGTGCAATGTAATTTATGTCCGCGACATCAAAAAAAATGCATTTTTTCAAAAAAATTGCTACGCCTGACTCCCATCTCTCGCTATGATGCGATTTATTTTCAGCCGGTACGGGTATTAATGACCTGTCCAACCTGCGTAATAAAGGCAGCTGTTGGTTTATGTATAAAGAAAAAGCGCTCTCTCCTTACCTCCATTTCAGCCGCAGTCAGTGGGCAACCCTGCGTAACTCCGTTCCGATGACGTTGTCTGAGCAGGAAATTGATGATCTGCGCGGTATCCACGATGAAATCTCGATTGATGAAGTTATCGCGATTTATCTGCCGCTGTCGCGTCTGCTGAACTTCTATATCAGCTCAAACCTGCGCCGCCAGGCTGTTCTGGAGCAGTTTCTCGGCAGAAATGAAGCGAAAGTCCCTTATGTGATTGGTATTGCCGGCAGTGTCTCTGTCGGGAAAAGTACCACAGCCCGGTTATTACAGGCGCTCCTGAGCCGCTGGCCGGAACATCGCAAAGTGGATTTGATCACCACTGATGGTTTTCTTCATCCCAATTCTGTGCTGAATGAACGCGGTATCATGAAGAAGAAAGGATTCCCGGAATCCTATGACATGCATAATCTGGTGCGTTTCGTTTCTGAAGTGAAATCCGGTAACCCCCGGGTGCTGGCGCCGGTTTATTCGCATCTGACCTATGACATTATTCCGGATAAACAGCTGGTCATTGAGCAACCGGATATTGTGATTCTGGAAGGTCTGAATGTGCTGCAGAGCGGGATGGATTACCCGGATTCTATGCACCATGTCTTTGTGTCCGATTTTGTGGACTTCTCTATTTACGTGGATGCACCGGAAGAATTACTCAAGAGCTGGTATATCGGACGGTTTCTGAAATTCCGTCAGGGTGCATTCAGTGACCCGAACTCCTATTTCCACCACTATGCACAGCTTGAAGAGAGTGAGGCCGTCAGTATCGCCTCAACCATCTGGGATGAGATCAACGGCCTGAATCTGCATGAAAATATTCTGCCGACCAGAGAACGGGCCAGTCTGGTGATGACCAAGGGCACCAATCATATGGTGACAAATGTTAAACTGCGGAAATAATCATTTTTTCTGTTAAAAACAAACCGGCTCAGGCCGGTTTGTTTTTTGCATTCACACCGCGAAGTGATATTTCTCCGCCGATATAGGGCGTAATTTCACCGAACTGATCTAATAATAACGCACCCTGTCCGTTTATCCCTCTGGAAACGCCAAAGACCTCACGCTCACCAATAATCAATTTTACTTCACGATTAAGGTAGTTATCGAACGCATACCAGCGTTCAATAAACGGGGTCAGTCCGCTTTTTTCAAACAGGTGCAGCGCATCCGTCAGATGTTTAATAAACTCCGCAGATAATATATTACGGTCGATCTGAATACCGGATTGCTGCAGGTTGATCCACTGCTGACCAATCTGATCCGTACCGTTACTTTCCATGGTCAGGTTAATCCCGATTCCGATAACCACATGCGCGGCATCCCCGGTTTTTCCCTGAAGTTCGACCAGGATCCCGGCCAGTTTTTTGTCATCCAGATATAAGTCATTCGGCCATTTGACTTTTACACCTGTCGCACCCAGCTCATGCAGTGTCTCGGCAAGCACAATACCGACGACCAGACTCAGTCCGATAGCCGCAGCAGGTCCCTGCTCAAGACGCCAGTACAGAGAAAGATACAGATTGCGGCCAAACGGAGAGATCCATTGCCGCCCGCGGCGACCACGTCCGGCATACTGGTATTCTGCTACACAGGCGTCGCCGGATGTCAGTTCCCCCACTTTATCCATCATATGCTGATTAGTGGAGCCGATGACCGGCAGCACTTCAACATTTCGTCCGGGCAGCAGTGTGCGGATCACATCCGGCTGTAGCAGATTCATCGGTGCAAAGAGACGGTAGCCTTTACCGGTAACCGTTTCCATCTCTATACCCATCTCACGTAAGGTACGGATGTGCTTATTAACTGCGGCCCGGGTCATTCCCAGCTTATCGCCGAGTTGTTCACCGGAATGAAATTCACCGTCGGATAAAATACCGATCAGCGTCAGCGGTACACTGTAATCTTTCATGCAATAGCCTCTGTGGCACTGATTTCACCCTCTGTACCGATAAACCGGACTTCCGGCTCCAGCTGAACCCCGAAACGGGCAGCAACCTGCTGGCGGACATAACGGGCGAGACGGATAACATCATCACCTGTCGCATTATCTCGGTTGATTAATACCAGCGCCTGATTCATATGCACCGCTGCTCCGCCTACCCGGTGGCCTTTCAGCTGGCACTGGTCGATAAGCCAGCCGGCAGCCAGTTTGATTCCGTCCGCCACCACATATTGCGGGCAGTCCGGATATTGTGTTTTGATTTTCTGCGCACACTCCGCAGTCACAACCGGATTTTTAAAAAAGCTGCCTGCATTGCCGGTTACGGCCGGGTCCGGCAGTTTGCTCATCCGCATCTGACAAACCATATCAAATACCTGCTGAGGAGTGACAGTCGCAGGATCCAGCGATTTCAAATCGCCGTAGCTCAGATTGGGTTTCCATACTTTCGGCAGTTTCAGACCCACCGCTGTGATGGCATACCCCTGCTGGTAATCATGTTTGAAAATACTGTCACGATAGCCAAAACGGCATTCTTCTGCGGTCAGGCGTGTTGTCTGCCCGTCTGACAGAGAGGTGACATCCACATAGTCACAGACGTCTTTAAATTCGGTACCGTATGCCCCGATATTCTGAATCGGTGCGGTACCGGCACAGCCCGGGATCAGCGCCAGGTTTTCCATGCCGTAAATACTGTTCACCAGCATCCAGCGGATTAATTCATGCCAGTTTTCACCGGCACCCACTTCGATAAACCAGGCATCCGGTGTTTCCCGGACCGTTTTTCCGGGGATCCGGTTAATGACAACGGAGCCATTGAAATCCTCAGTAAACAGTACATTACTGCCACCGCCTAACAGCAGGAAGGGGGATTTTTCCGTTTGTGCAGCCAGCCATAAGCGGCAGAGATCAGAAATGCTCTCTGCGACATCAATATGCCGGGCACCGGCTTCGATACCAAATGTGTGTAACTGGCGGAGTGAATCAGCAGGTTTGAGGGACATAATGAAAACTCATCTGACAAATATACGGTCTAGTTTATCAGTCCGCAGACGCGGATCCCAGCACTGCGGGATTTGTATTTTGGCGGGCTGTAAATGCAAAAAAGCCACTCAGATGAGTGGCTTTCTTTAAATATA
>NZ_JBICLU010000001.1:0-145028 GCF_043105645.1 Morganella sp. TYF_1
AAAAAAAAACTAAAGGGGGGATAAAAAAATAGCGAAAGAAACCCATTGCTATCCGCTTACACCGGGATAATCCGGGATTACCGTAATATGCAACCATCAGGGTTTATTGTTATTATTTATTTCCGCACGCTCACCATCATGAAAAAAGACAACGAAAATGACAGTATTTAAGCGAATTAATCGTACGGATGTCATTAATCCATCATTTAATAAAACACGCACAATCAGACTTTTTTATTAATCAAAAAAAAAGCCCATCGCAGATGGGCAAACAGGGGGTAAAATTATTATACCAACATTATTTTTACTGGTGCCCCGGCTGACAGGGCACCGGGATTATTAAAAAGTTTCCCAGTCATCCCCGTTATCAACCGGAGATGTTTTGGATACCGGCTGTTGTGCCGACGCTATTTTACTCGTTTTCACACCGCTGCTGAGTTCACCGGCGCGGATATGGAACACGGCCACAGACTGCGTCAGTCTGCTGGCCTGCTCTGCAAGCGATGCGGCTGCCGCTGCCGATTGCTCGACTAACGCCGCATTCTGCTGAGTGACTTTGTCCATTTCTGTTACCGCCACACCAATCTGATCAATCCCGCGGCTTTGTTCATCCGAGGCGGACGCTATCTCACTCATAATATCGGTGACGCGGGTAACGGCGCTGACAATTTCATTCATCGTCTCACCGGCACGCTCAACCAGTACCGCACCGGTATCGACTCTGCCGACCGAATCCTCGATCAGGGTTTTAATTTCCCGGGCAGCCTGCGCACTGCGCTGGGCCAGGTTACGCACCTCACCGGCAACAACCGCGAACCCGCGTCCCTGTTCACCGGCACGGGCGGCTTCCACGGCGGCATTCAGCGCCAGGATATTGGTCTGGAAGGCGATACCGTCGATCACACTGATGATATCGGCAATTTTCTTCGAGCTGTCACCAATGCCGCGCATGGTATCCACAACATCATCCACCACTTTCCCGCCGCGCTCTGCGGTCTCAGAGGCGGTTAATGCCAGATGACTGGCCTGACGGGCATTATCAGCATTCTGCCGAACGGTCGCGGTCAGCTCTTCCATACTGGCGGCGGTCTCTTCAAGAGACGCAGCCTGTTGCTCGGTCCGTGAAGAGAGGTCATTATTACCGGCCGAGATCTCACTGGCGCCGCTGTAAATAGCATTGGCACCATCACGGACATCACCGACGGTAACCGCCAGTTCATGCTGCATATGACGCAATGCATCACCCAGCATCCCCATTTCGTTTCTGCCGGTCACATTCACCGGCGTGACCAGATCACCTTTGGCAACAGACTGAATACCTGAAACAATACGATTTAACGGTGTAATAATAATATTACGGATACCCGACCAGATAATCGCGATGCACACTAACAGAACTGCAAATATCACCACAAGTAACCATATCGTTTTGACATACTTCTCAGATGATGCCTTTATATTGCTTTCATAATAATCATTGTATAAACCCTGATAGTCCCCGTGGAGTTTTTCAAACTCACGCATGGCACCGTTTATCGGCATTCTGAGGAACTCATCGGCCTGGTTATTTTTAAGCAAATCATACGATTTCACGTTGAAATCGTAAAATGCATAAAAACTGGCCTGTAATTTTTCAAAATCATATTTGCCATCAATGGTTGACTCGCGAACGGCAAACGCATCCCAGAAAGACTTGGCTTTTTTCAGCTCTTCAGCGGCTGCACTCAATCTTGAATTAACTTCACTTTTATCTTCATTATCAAAAACTCTGGATGCGATATTGATCGATAATCTGGCTTTCAGTAAGTAAACTCGTGCCTCATCCAAATCTATTGCTTTTTTTGTTTCGTTATCAATTTCAACATTGAATTTTTTATCTGTCAGCGCATAGTTAAAGAGATAGGCACCCGTTGTTACCTGCAGTGCAAAGAACAAACAGATGATAATCATCATGCTTGTTGATATTTTAAAACGGCTCAGCATTCTGCCCCCGGAATATTTATTTTTCAGCAATAAACAAACATAAATCACCTTGCCGATTTAACGAAAAAATAAATTGTTATTTATTGGTGACATACAACACCCCCAGGTACGCCTTAAAAATAAAGATATTATTTATCAAATAATTACCGAATTAACATTCACCAACAGCCCAATAAAATAGCAACAATGAAACCTTATCCCATCATTAATCGGCTGTTTAACAACATAGCCAATAACGTATAATTATATTTTCCAGTGAAACATTATGACACGCGTGATAATATTAAAACACAACTTACTCAGTTACAGATATAAAATACCAAGCGGCCAGAAGAATAACAATTAAAATACACAACCGAAAAACAAAAAATATTTTTTATGAAAAAACCAACTAATTTATGTTAGTAGAAATATCTGCCTTTAACCGATATTATTCAATATCGTTTATTACCTCACCGTGTATATATTAAAGATGAAAAGAAAAATATTTTCTACGTCCCTGCTTATTATGAGTTTCTCATGTGTTTCCGCAGAAAATCATGCGCACTGGAGTTATCAGGGCCATGACCATCCTGATAACTGGGGTAAACTTTCTCCTGAGTTTTTATTGTGCGAAACCGGTAAAGCTCAATCACCCGTCAATATAGAGGGTCCCCTGAAAAAGGTTTCCGGTAAACCTGAATTTTTCTTTATTCCAGGGAAACAGGAAATGATGAATAACGGTCATACTATCCAGATTAATACAGAGGGCGGTAATCTATTGAAACTGGGTAGTGACATTTACATACTACAACAATTTCATTTTCATGCACCGGCCGAAAATACCATTAACGGTAAACAGTTTCCGTTAGAAGCTCACTTTGTTTATCAGGATAAAGACGGCGCCCTTGCTGTTCTGGGGCTGATGTTTGAAGAAGGGAAAGGTAATCCGCAATTAGCCCATGCCTGGCAACACATGCCATCAGCGGCCGGGGAGACTGCTGTGCTGAATACACCGGTCAATATTAAAAAATTGCTGCCGGGAAAACAGGATGTTTACCGTTTCAGTGGTTCACTGACCACACCACCATGCTCTGAAGATGTTCAGTGGCTGATTCTGAAGAAACCGGTCAGTGCTTCTGCGGAACAAATCAGTCAGTTCAGAACGGTACTCGGCCAGGATAATAATCGTCCGGTACAACCGCTGAACGGGCGCACTATCCATCATTGATACCGCGTATAAAAAAAGCCCGGCATAATACGATGCCGGGCTTATTGATATCAGAACAGATTAACGCAGCAGAGTCAGAACGTTCTGCGGAACCTGGTTTGCCTGTGCCAGAACAGTTGTACCCGCTGACTGCAGGATGTTCGCACGGCTCATGTTAGATACTTCTACCGCGAAGTCTGCATCCAGGATACGGGCACGGGATTCAGACAGGTTGATAACGGTGTTATCCAGGTTGCTGATAACAGAGTTAAAGCGGTTCTGGGAAGCACCCAAACCTGAACGCATTTCATCAACCATTGCCAATGCATCGTCCATAGTCTGCAGGGTTGTCAGACTTTTAACTACCGGGTCTGTTGCTGCATCGACAGCAGCTGCCGTACCCAGTGTTAATGCCGGATTATCAGGGTCAGTAACATCGATATCTGCTGTGACAGATTTCCATGTACCATCCGCTGCTACACCGATATATGCAGTCTTACCAGTAGCGTCATCTGTGTAAGCATACATTTTACCGCCGGTACCAGTGGCACCGAACAGTTTGGTTTCAATCGCAGTAACATCAGTATCTTTTAAATTATACTTCTCAGCACCATCAACGACCTGCATCCCTTCAGTAACCTGAGATGTTGCAACCATATTCATGATACTGAAACCATCCAGACCCAGCGTACCGGTATCCATCTGACCTAAGTTGATATCGATGGTCTGACCATCGTTCGCACCAACCTGGATGCTCAGCGTCTGATCTTTGCTCAGTACTTTGATGCCGTTGAATTCAGTCTGCTCAGAAACGCGGTTGATTTCAGCCAGACGCTGGTCGATTTCGTCCTGGATAGACTGACGGTCAGATTCGGAGTTAGTACCGTTTGCTGCCTGAACACTTAAACGACGGATGTTCTGCAGGTTATCGTTGATTTCGTTCAGCGCGCCTTCAGTAGTCTGCGCCAGGGAGATACCGTCGTTTGCGTTACGGGATGCCTGAGTCAGACCATTAATGTTAGCGGTGAAACGGTTACTGATCGCCTGACCTGCAGCATCGTCTTTTGCGCTGTTGATACGCAGACCGGAAGAAAGACGTTCGATAGCAGTACCCAGAGCAGCCTGTGATTTGTTCAGGTTATTCTGAGCCACCAGGCTCATGGCGTTGGTATTAATAATCTGTGGCATATTAGGTCCTCTAATATTATGAATAAATACGTGTTATTGCGATACATTTAAAATATCGGTATCAGCGGAAAATAACTAAATAGAGCCGGACACATTTTTTTCCGGATAAAACCGGGTATCCATAACAGAATTCCCCGCTATCAATACGATATAAAAAAGAAAAAAACGCCATCACCTTAAATGCCGTCAACTTTGAAGGCTTTTATAAGGATGATAATTACTGATTTTGTTTGATGTATTTGCCGAACAGGTTTAATTTTATGCAAATATATATTGGCTGTGTCTTTAGAACTGTCTTTTTCATACCGATATTATAAGTATTAACATTCATTCGCAGGCAGGATAATAATATGGCTTCAATAACATCGTTAGGAATTGGTTCAGGTCTGGATACAGCAACAATGCTTGAACAGCTCAAACTCAGTGAGCAAAAGCGTCTGCTGCCTTATACCAATATGCAGAAAAGCTATGAGTCGAAAATTTCTGCCTGGGGGCAGATTTCAAGCTCACTGGATGCCCTGAATAAAAGCATCAAGCCGCTGCAGGGCGATGCATTCAACTCTGTCAATGTCAGCACCAACAAGGCATTTACCGCAACAGCAAAATCCGGAGCAATCGCAGATACGCATGACGTGACAGTGACACAGCTGGCAACGTCACATAAAGCCAAAACTGCGGCAGTAGACGATCCGAATGCTATGCAAGGATCGAAGGATAAGGGTACACGGACAGTCATCATTACCCAGGACGATGGCTCAGAAATGCGCGTGGAGCTGAAGGATGACGAAACATCACTGAACCAGATTGCCAAAGCCATTAACAAGGAAAATGGTGATGTTCAGGCAAGCGTACAACATACTGATGAGGGTCATCAGTTAGTACTGACGTCGAAAACGACCGGTACTGACGGTAACATGAGTGTCCGGGTTGAGGGTGATGATGATCTGGATGATTTCCTGCGTCTGGGTGGCGATGGCAGCAAGCCGGACGGAATGAAAACCGTTGCAGCCGCACAGGATGCAAAACTGACAGTTGACGGCAGTAATTATACCCGTTCAAGCAATACCATCGACGATATCCTGACCGGTGTAACGTTCGAACTGAAAGAAGTCTCCGAAAAAGATCCTTCTGATCCCTCTGGTCAGACCCTGAAGGCGGAAACGTTGTCTCTGACACCGGATATGTCTCAGTATAAAACCAGCATTCAGAATTTCGTTAATGACTACAATGCGCTGATTAATCAGACCACCGCATCCAGCAAATATGTACCGAGTGACTCCTCCGGATTAACGAATGACGATATCCAGAGACCTAACGCAGAAAACGGCGCCTTAATGGGTGATTCCATGCTCCGCGGCCTGGTCAATGAAACCCGTACCGCTGTTAACGGTGTCTACGGTGAAAATGATGCAGAGTACCGGGCATTAGCGGATATCGGTATCACTATCGACCCTAAAACCGGTCTAATGACGCTGAACGAAGACAAACTTGATGCTGCGATTGCGGACAACCCTGATGATGTTGCCAATATTTTTATGGATAAAAACGGCAATGAGGGATTAGCCAGCACCTTAGGCGGGATAATCACCAAATATAATGGTGATTCTGAGAATAAAATTGACGGATCAATCAAAACCGCGACTGACAGCCTGAATAAACAAGTCGATCAGGTCAAAGAACAGATTGACAGAACACAGAAACTGATTGATGCGCAGGTTGAACGTTATCGTATCCAGTTCCAGAATCTGGACAAAACGATGGCCAGCCTCAACAGCACCAGTAATCAGGTCGGCGCTCTCATTTCAACATTAAATAACTAATATTTTGTTTTCCGGACAGGAGACATCTCCTGTCCTTTTTCTGCTACGGAATACATGATGTATACACCTCACAGCTCTAATTCTTATGCGCAGGTCGACTTACAAAGCAAGCTGATTGGCGCAACACCGCACCAGTTAATCACAATGCTGTTTGACGGCGCTCATAACGCTATTTTGCGGGCCAAAATCTATTTTGCTAATGGCAATATCGCAAAGCGTGGTGAAATGATCTCGAAAGCCATCAATATCCTTGATAATGGTTTGCGGGCATCCCTGGATCACAAAATCGGTACCACTATTTCTGCTGATTTAGAGAGCCTTTACGAATACATGTCACGAACCCTGCTTAACGCAAATTTAAAAAATGACCCGGCTTTACTTACCCATGTGGATGAGATATTGATGAATCTGGCAGATACATGGAAAGAAATTTCGCCAAATACAAGAGGTTAACAATGAATAAAACCACTTCCGCCTGTTTTCAGGATGTCTACAAAGAAAACCTGTCTCTGCTTGAAATGGCACGGGAAGAACGCTGGGATGAATTCGCTGAACAGGCAGAACGTTATGTGATTATGATTCACGATGTCTTCGGCATGGAAATTGATGAACTTGATTCCGAAGGAAAGCGCTCTCTGCTGAAAATTATGCAGGATATTCAGGATAATGAGAAAGAAATGACCGATAAATTAAAACAACGCCTTTCTTTTCTCAGAGAGAATATGTCAAGACTTCATCACGGCAACAAATGCAGCCAGCTCTACAGTAATCAGTTTATCTCAGTAAAACAAAATTATCGTTAAACACATCCGCTTACCGCTCAGAGACAGTCTGCCTGTTAATATCAGTTCACTTTATAGTTCATGGTCAGCGAGTTCCGGAGTACTCTCAGAGGAGGACGGAGCTGGCCAATAGCATTCACACTATACACAAAATAGTATGACTCATCCGCAGGCCACCGGGATTTCGGTGTGAACTGCCCGCTTAAACCATACAGTTTTTCACACCCTCCTGAGTAACAAAGCTGAATCTTCAGCCCTGCCGGCGGCGGGGACAACAACGCAACCTGCCAGTAAATCCGGGTGGCCGAGGCCTGCAGCGGAACAGACGCCGGCGCCTCCAGTACATTGCCTCTCATTGACTGGCGGCCCACACTAAGGAGGCCGCCTGCGGATTCTTTTTGCCATGATCCGGTTGTGTTTGCCTGAAGATCCGGACAAAACAACGCCACAATCAGCAAAAGGATCTTTTTACCGGTCATGAGGCATTATCCCCGCCGATAACGGCCGTAATGCGTACTGTCCGGTTATTAGTGATTTCCATATTGGAGAGCACCACCAACTGAGGATAAGCCCGGCGCAGGAAGCGCGACAGCATAACGCGAAGCAGCGGCGTGGTTAATAATACCGGTGTCACGCCCAGCGCGGTTTGCTGAGTAATTGCCCGTTCAGTCTGCGACAGTAAGTTTGCGGCGATACCCGGTTCAATCGATGTGCCGTTCTGTATTGACTGAATAAGCAGACGTTCAATCGTGCTATCCAGGCCGATAACCTGGCATTCCTCACTTCCCGGGAACCATTGCTGGGTGATCGCACGGCCAAGGCTGATACGAACCTGAGAGGTCAGGTCATCCGGATCTGTTATCGTGCCGCAATTGTCAGCAAGGGTATCAATAATCGTGCGCATATCGCGGATAGAGACACGTTCAGATAACAGGTTTTGCAGTACTTTGTGGAAAAGTGTGATCGAAACCAGTCCCGGAATGACATCCTCAACCAGCTTTGGTGATTCTTTGGTCAGGCGGTCCAGAAGCATCTGCGTTTCCTGACGGCTGAACAGTTCATCGGTATGTAAGACAATAAGATGGTTCAGGTGTGTGGCAATAACGGAGCTCGGGTCAACAACGGTATAATTGAGTGTCTGCGCCTCTTCACGCAATACTTCCTCAATCCAGTATGCCGGTAAACCGAATGCCGGGTCTTCGCACATGATCCCTGACAGTTCCCCGTCAGCGCAGCCCGGGTTAATCGCCATCCAGCGTTCAGGCTGAACCTCACCACGACCGATTTCAACACCTTTGAGCAGGATCCGGTAAACGGTCGGTGCCAGATCAAGATTATCCCTGATATGCACGGAAGGAAGTAAGAATCCCATGTCCTGAGCGAATTTTTTACGGATCCCGCGGATACGTGTCAGTAACTGGCCGTCCTGATTACTGTCAACCATCGGGATAAGGCGGTAGCCCACTTCCAGTCTGAGCACATCTTCCATCTGCACATCATTCCAGGACACTTCGGAAGCCTGTGTTTCTTCCTGCTGCAGCTTTTTCACGGCTTCATCTGTATTTTCGCCGGCAGATGATTCCTTTTTCTCATCCCGGCCGCGTAACCACCACGCCAGAAATAACAACGCGCTCGTAAATACCAGGAAGATGAAATTCGGCATCCCCGGAATTAATCCCAGCAGACCGATAACCGCAGCGGAAAGCACCATGACCCGTGGGCTGCTTAACAGCTGTCCGACCATCTGCTCACCGACATCCTGTTCGGTGGATACACGGGTAACGATAACACCGGCAGCGGTGGAAATGATTAAGGCAGGGATCTGGGCAACAAGGCCGTCACCGATAGTCAGCAAGGTATATGTTTCACCCGCCTGGGCGAATGACATATTATGCTGGGTCATCCCTATCAATAATCCGCCGATAAGGTTAATCGCCATGATCAGCAGGCCGGCAATCGCATCACCTCGCACAAATTTACTGGCACCGTCCATCGAACCGTAAAAATCGGCTTCCTGAGTGACATCTTTACGGCGTTTGCGGGCCTCAGCTTCGCCGATCAGACCGGCATTTAAATCCGCATCGATCGCCATCTGTTTACCCGGCATACCATCCAGGGCAAAACGGGCCCCCACTTCCGCAATACGCCCCGCACCTTTGGTAATAACCATAAAGTTAATAATAATCAGAATGGCAAAAACCACGATACCGATGGCAAAGTTACCGCCGACCAGAAAATGACCAAATGCTTCAATAACATGCCCTGCTGCCGCCGGGCCATTGTTCCCGTCCATCAGAACAACACGGGTTGATGCAATATTCAGAGCCAGCCGCAGCAAGGTGGAGAACAGCAGAATAGTCGGGAATGCCGAAAACTCCAGGGTATTCTGGTTAAACATTGCCACCATCAAAATCATCAGAGAAAGGACGATATTGAACGTAAATAATGCATCCAGAATAAACGGCGGCAACGGCAGAACCATCATTGCAAGGATCATGATGATCAGTACAGGGCCTGCAAGAATCTGCCATTGTGTCTGTTTAAAATTCGGTAAACGTAATTTACCGGCGAGATTAGCCATTTCTTGTTACTCTCTGGTTTGAAAATCCATATCCCGCGGAACGGGTAAATTATCGGGTGATTTCGGTTTAATACCTCCGCTGTTACGCCAGCGTCTGATACCGTAAACCCAGGCAAGGACTTCTGCGACGGCGCTGTACAATGTTACCGGGATCTGTTCTCCCGGCTCACAATGGCGATAAAGCGCCCTCGCCAGCGGAGGTGCCTCAAGCGATGGGATCCCGTGCTCTTTTCCCAGTTCACGGATCCGCAGTGCAACTTCACCGGCGCCTTTTGCCAGAACCACCGGGGCAGACATTCCGTTTTCTTTGTACGACAACGCGACGGAATAATGCGTCGGGTTATTGACGATAACGTCTGCATCAGGAACATCCGCCATCATCCTGCCGCGGGCCGCCGCGCGCTGTAACTGGCGGATACGTCCTTTAACCTGCGGATCACCTTCCTGCTGTTTAAATTCATCCCTGATTTCCTGGCGGCTCATCCGGA
Source organism: Morganella sp. TYF_1 (assembly GCF_043105645.1). Lineage (NCBI taxonomy): Bacteria > Pseudomonadati > Pseudomonadota > Gammaproteobacteria > Enterobacterales > Morganellaceae > Morganella > Morganella sp. TYF_1. Next base: position 10,032 of record NZ_JBICLU010000001.1, read on the forward strand.
GTTTCTTCAGATTGCTCATAATCTGGTAAAAAACGTCGTAACCGGCGACAGGAATTAAAAACAAAATCACGGTCAGCAGGGCGTAAAGTATCAGCATCATGGCATCACTTAATGCCCCGACAACCGATTGGTTAACTAATTGAATAAAATATGATTTATTAAGATAGAAAAATAATGCACCGGCACACCCGACTAATGCGACTTTCAGGACACCTTTTAATAATTCAGAAAGCACCTGCTTTGACAGCAGACGCTTAAATCCCGCAACGGGAGAGATACGCTTTAAATCAACCTTGATAGATTTGGCACTTAAGTTCAGTCCGCCAAGCAGCAGCGGGGAAGCAATACCGGTAATATACAGCCCGAGCATAAAAGGCAGCACCGCTTTCATTGCCATACCAAACAGGTTATCCATCTGATAAAACATACGGTTAGTTTCAATTGCTGCGCTGATATCAAACCTCAGTCCTTCAGACAGCAATTGTGAGAGACCTCTTACCAGGTAGCTTCCGGATGAAAACATAAGTGCCCATCCCACCAATAACATCATTACGGATGTTAATTCTTTCGAACGGGGAATTTGTCCTTCTTTGCGTGCCTTCTCCCGTTTATGGGGGGTGGGGTCTTCTGTTTTTTCTACATCACTTTCTTCTGCCATAAGCGTTACAGATCAGTCAGAAAATAAAAAACAGAAAACGGCAGCTGTGATAAACAGCCGCTCCGCAGACACCCTTTACCGCAACACATCAGAAGCCAAGGCTCTCGAGTAAATCGTCCACCTGATCCTGTGTCGCGACAACACCCGTTTTACTCTGGTCAATCTGAGGGCCGTTTTTGAGATCATCCTTTTTATCCGCAGGTGCCGTTTCAGATTCAGGCATGTTTTCAACCAGAACCTGGACCAGCTCTTTTTCCAGCGCCTCAATCAGTTTCATCATCCGCTGAATAACCTGACCGGTCAGATCCTGGAAATCCTGAGCCATCATGATTTCCATCAGCTGCTCATTCGTCTGTCCGGCAAGCACCGGTACGGCGGTCAGAAATGCCCGCGTATCCGTGACTAACTCTTTGGCAACCGGCATTTCCACCGGTTTATCAAACCACTCATCCCACCGGGTGGTTAATTCGGTGGATCGGCTGCTCAGCTCATCCTGCAAAGGACGGGCGATTTCCACACAGTTCAGCGCACGTTCTGCCGCCTGTGATGTTTTACTCACAATATAATTCAGACGATCACGGGCATCCGGAATTGCTTCTGCCGCATCCATAATCGCGCGATCAAGTCCCAGATTCGTCAGACTATCGCGCAACAAACGGGTCAACTGACCTATGCGTGAGAAAATACTCCGGAAATTTTCAGTCGAATGCTGACTCACCTGCGTATCCATCATTTACCACCCGAGTTTTTCAAAAATTTTATTCAGCTTTTCTTCCAGTATTGCTGCTGTAAATGGTTTAACAACGTACCCGTTTGCACCTGCCTGAGCGGCTGCAATGATGTTTTCCTTTTTGGCTTCCGCAGTCACCATCAGCACCGGAAGCGCGGCTAACGCCGGGTCTTTACGGATTTCAGTCAGCAGCTGCAGGCCGTCAACATTCGGCATATTCCAGTCACTGATGACAAAATTGAATGTTGATTCACGTAATTTGTCCAGAGCATCCTGACCATCTTCGGCTTCTTCCACATTATTGAACCCGAGATCCTTGAGTAAATTGCGGACAATGCGCCGCATTGTAGAAAAGTCGTCAACGACTAAGAAACGAAGATTTTTATCTGCCATTACATTTTCCTGATTGTTTAATATTAACCAACATCACACCCGTTAAAGTGCTGAGAAATTAAATACGGTTCGCCTGACCAACGATATTATTGAGGATGCTGCGGGCTATCTGATCGAGGTCAGTCACTTCACATGCCGCATCCAGTTTGACGGCTTCACGCGGCATACCGTAGACCACACACGTTTTTTCACTCTGTGCAATCGTCCATGCACCGGCCTGGCGCATAGCCAGCAATCCCTGAGCACCGTCGCTGCCCATCCCGGTAAGAAGCGCACCAACGGCATTTTTACCGGCCACTTTGGCAACAGAGCATAACAGTGAGTCAACCGATGGCCGATGGCGGTTAATCGGCGGCAGTTCGTTAAGGCTTAAATGATAATTCGCGCCGCTGCGGACTAATTCCATATGCTTACCGCCGGGCGCAATATACGCATGCCCGGGTAAAACACGGTCGCCGTCCTCGCCTTCTTTGACGGAAATCGCGCATAATTTATTCAGTCGTTCAGCAAAAGAGTGCGTGAATCCCGGCGGCATATGCTGAGCAATAACGATTCCCGGGCAGGTTAACGGCATCGGTGTCAGTACGTGACGTAATGCTTCCGTTCCTCCGGTCGAGGCACCAATCGAGATAATTTTTTCACTCCCGACCAACGGTGTCTTAATCGCCGCAGGCTTAATCGCCCGGTTATCGCGGCGATAAACCCGGGCATTTGCCGCCATCCGGATCTTTTCAACAATCATCTCGCTGTAATTGCGCATACTATTTTGCAGATCCATCTGCGGCTTTGTAATAAAATCCACGGCACCGAGTTCTAATGCACTTAACGTAATTTCAGAACCTTTATGCGTTAATGATGAAACCATAATGACGGGCATTGGCCGTAAACGCATCAGACGCTCAAGGAAATTAAGACCATCCATACGCGGCATTTCAACATCCAGCGTCAGAACATCCGGATTATGAATTTTAATTAAATCCCGGGCGATAATAGGATCTAAAGCCACAGCCACCATTTCCATATCAGGCTGGCTGTTAACAATACTGGTCATAATATTTCTAATTAACGTAGAATCATCCACGCACATTACTTTAATCTTTTTCATTATTCCCCTTTACTTTCCCTCTCCGTCAAGTACATAGACTGACTGTCCTTTTAAACGAAAGGGTGTGGTGGATTTACTGAAATGTTCAGAATGACCGATAAATAATAATCCGCCGGGTTTAAGCATTTTAGCAAATCGGTTAATAATAGTTTCCTGAGTTTTCTGATCGAAATAAATCAGAACATTACGGCAGAAGATAGAATCAAAAGGTGCCGGTACATTCCAGGTACTGTTTATAAGATTAAGTGGTTCATAATGAATACAGGAGGCCAGCTCTTTTTTTACTTTAACCAGTTGGCTCTGATCATTTTTACCCCGCAGAAACCAGCGTTTTTTCTGCTCAGGCGTCAGCGATTCAATATCTCTCAGCTGATATAAACCTTGTTTGGCTTTTAATAATACATCAGTATCGATATCTGTTGCCCACACCCGCGGCGGCGTCAGAGACGGGCCAAGCGCCTCTTCAAGCGTTATTGCGATTGATAACGGCTCTTCACCGGTCGATGCGGCGGTACACCACACGGAATAATTATTCGGGCGGGAACGGGCATGCTCTGCAAGAATAGGAAAGTGATACGCTTCCCGGAAAAACGATGTCAGGTTGGTTGTCAGCGCATTGATAAAATGCTGCCACTCACCATCGTTCGTGCTGTTTTCCAGGATATTTATATATTCTTTGAATGAACGGACGTCGAGTTTCCGCAGTCTGCGTGAGAGACGGTTAAATACCATATCGCGCTTTTGCCCGGATAAAACAATGCCGGCACGACGATAAATAAGCTCATTGATTTTTGTCAGTTCTGACTCGTTCAGACTAAGTTGAATATATTCACCCGAGTCTGAACTTCCCCCAACATTATTTTTATTTAACATGTCTGCTTAAACTCTGGTCTTGGTTACCGGAAATAACCTGAAAATCGGATATGACTTCTTACTGTTGTACGTATCTGATCATTATATTTAAGCAATATATCAAATACACAAAAATCAATGGTTAAACAGACATATTCATAATTTCCTGGTACGCATTGACCAGCTTATTCCGGACCTGCACACCAAGGTTTAACGCAACTGATGATTTTTGCAAAGATACCATAACATCATCCAATCCGACCCCCGGCGCTCCAATCATATATTGTTGCGCCTGACTTTTCGCACTGACTTGCAAATCACTAATATTACTTATACTCTGAAACAAAATATCATTGAAATTCGTGGTTTTTGGCTGTTCGTTAATACGACCGGCCTGCGACGCCCCTTTAATTTCATTTGCCTGGATATTAATTTGTTCCAGAATGTTATTCATTGCCTGAATTGACATGGTTTTCTTCTTAAATTTATTGAAATAATCTTACCCAGAATAATTCGTCAACTATATCATGAGCGCAAAAGTGCATCATAGCCTGATAAGTTCACACAAATAGGAACTTATTATGCATTGGTTGTCAGTCGGTCTTATGGATAATGTGCGGTGGTATTATCCGTGACAAAACACAATCAGCCTTATTTTTTATAAGGTCATATTAGCCTTTGTTTGGTAGTTGCTTTATTCATATATACAGGACTATGGCATGAATGCCACAACCGCGAGTAGCAAAAAAAATATCGCTGAAGAGTTCAAAGTCGCACTTGAACGCTTTCGGGCTAACCCGAAAATTATCTTTGCAATTGCAGCTGCAGCAGCACTCTCTGTTGTTGTTGCCTTACTGCTTTGGGCCAGAAGTCCTGATTATCGCTTGCTGTACAGTAACATCAGCGATCAGGATGCCGGAGCAATTGTCGCTCAGCTGGCGCAGATGCAGGTTCCTTATCGCTTTGAAGAGCATGGCGGCGCCATACTCATTCCGGCCGATCAGGTATACGAAGTACGTTTAAAACTGGCGCAACAGGGTTTACCAAAAGGCGGAACCGTCGGTTTTGAACTGATGGATCAGGAAAAATTTGGTATCAGCCAGTTCAGTGAGCAGGTTAACTATCAACGTGCTCTGGAAGGCGAGCTTTCCCGGACGATTGATACTATCGGCTCGATCAGTAATGCCCGTGTTCACCTGGCGTTACCGAAAGCATCACTCTTTGTCAGAGAACAAAAGCAACCTTCGGCCTCTGTCACACTGACAATCGCCAGAGGGGGTACACTGGATCCGAATCAGGTCAATGCTATTACACACCTGGTTTCCAGTGCTGTTCCGGGCCTGACACCGGCCAATGTCACCATCGTTGATCAGAACGGTCAGCTGCTGACGCAAAATGGCGGACAAGGGACGCAAACCTCTCAGCTGAAATATACCGGCGAGATTGAAGCGGACTATCAGCGCCGGATCATTGCGATTCTGTCACCGATTGTCGGGGCCGGTAATGTCCGGGCTCAGGTGACCGCGCAGGTTGATTTTACTGAGCAGGAACAAACGTCAGAGCAATATCAGCCGAATACCGCCGCTGACAAAATGGCTATCCGCAGCCGTCAGAGCAGCTCTTCCGAGCAGGGCGGACGCAATGCCGCCGGCGGTGTTCCGGGGGCATTGAGTAATCAGCCGCCTGTCGCACCGGTCGCTCCGATTGAGGATCCGGCTGCCAATACCGCCGCTAACGGTAATGCAGGGAATAATGCCGGCAACAACGCAGGCAATGCCGCCCAGGGGCAGCAGGGAGCCGCGAATGCAAGAACCGCCGGTACACCATCCGTCCCTTACAGCCAGCGTAACGAGGAAACGACTAACTACGAAGTCGATAAAACCTTAACCCATACCCGCAAAAGTACGGGCACGCTGATGCGCTTATCTGCCGCCATCGTCATCAATAACCAGGTGAATGATGAGGGAGAGAGTATTGCGTTATCAAAAGAGCAGATGGATAAAATTGAAGCGCTTGCCAAAGAAGCCATCGGTTTCTCCGTCCCGCGCGGCGATACCCTGAATATCGTGAATACTCCTTTCAGCACGCTGGACGATATTGCAACTCCGCCGCTGTGGGAACAACCCGCTGTTATCGATGCCGGTCTGACCGCACTGCGTTATCTGCTGGTGCTCATTGTGGCCTGGATTCTGTGGCGTAAAGCGGTTCAGCCATTCTGGATGAAGCACCATGAAATGGCACTTCAGCGCCTGGAGATGGAGAAAGAAAAACGTCAGGCTGAAATTGACGCCAAGCTCAAACGTGCAGAAGACAATTTACGCTCGAAAGCTGAACAGAAAATGCAGAGCGAAGAGAACATGCATAAGCTCCGTGAACTCGCAGAGCATGATTCACAAATTATCGCACTGGTTATCCGTCAGTGGATAAATAAGGAGCAAAAATCATCATGAATGCTTATGAAAAAAGCGCCATTGTCATGATTACGTTAGGTGATGAACGTGCTGCAGCTGTATTTAAGCATCTGAATACGCATGAAGTCACCGAAATAAGCAGCGCGATGGCCAAAATGAGCAGCTACACCTACGAACAGCTTTCGCAGGTGATGAGTGAATTCCATCGTGATGCCGGCGAGTATGCCACGCTCAATATTAATACCAATGAATATCTGCGTAATGTTCTGGTACGGGCGCTCGGTGAAGAGCGCGCCGCCAGCCTGCTTGAGGATCTGCTCGATACCCAGTCCAGTAATGACGGTATTGAAACACTGAACGACATGGAGCCGCAGTCTGTCTGTGATCTGATTCGTGACGAGCATCCGCAGATTATTGCCACGATTCTGGTTCACCTCAAACGCAGCCAGGCTGCGGATGTGCTGGCCCGGTTCGACGAGAAAATCCGTAATGACATCATGCTGCGTATTGCCACCTTCGGTGGTGTTCAGCCTGCCGCATTACAGGAACTGACTGAGGTCCTGAATAATCTGCTGCACGGCCAGAATCTCAAACGAAGCAAGATGGGCGGCGTAAGACCGGCTGCGGAAATTCTGAACCTGATGAAAAGTCAGCAGGAAGATGCCGCCATTGCTGCCGTCAGAGAGTTTGACCAGGAACTGGCTCAGAAAATCATTGATGAAATGTTTCTGTTCGAAAACCTGGTGGAAATGGAAGACCGGAGTATTCAGCGGATCCTGCAGGATATCGAGCAGGAGTCGCTCATTATTGCACTTAAAGGTTCTGATCAGCAATTACGTGACAAGTTCTTCCGTAACATGTCGCGCCGTCAGTCTGAAATTATGATCGACGACCTCAATACCCGTGGTCCGGTACGTATGTCTCAGGTAGAAACTGAACAGAAAAATATCCTTAACCTGGTAAGACGCCTCGCAGAAAGCGGTGAGATTGTTATTGGTGGTGGTGAAGATGTCTACGTCTGATAATGCTCCGCAAAATTCATGGCAGCCATGGGTACCGGCTGATTTATTAGCCGGCAGCAAGGACGACATGCCTGTGATCCCTGCCGACACGCAAAGCAATAATACCGTGTCTGACGAAGCATCCAGGGCCGAGCATGCCCGTCTGCGTCAGGCTGCGGAAAAAAAAGGGTTTGAGCAGGGAAGCTCACAAGGTTATGAGGCCGGACGGAAAGAAGGCTTTGATACCGGATTAGAAGAAGGCAGACAAAAAGGCCTGGAACAGGGCAAAGAAGAGATGGCGCAGCGGCAGAAGGAAATGACTGACCGCCTGGGTGAGCTGATGCATAACCTGCAAAGCTCTCTCGACAATCTCGACTATGTTATCCCTTCCAGACTGATGCAGCTGGCACTGAGCGCCACACGCTCAGTGCTGGGCACACAGGCTATCGGTGATATCAGCACAACGCTGTTACAGGAACGTATAAAAGACATTCTCCGTGATGAGTCTCTGCTGAAAAATGAAGCCTGTTTATGGGTCAGTCAACAGGACAGTGATCTGATTAAAGAACAGTTTTCAAAAACGCTGGCTGCCCGCGGCTGGTCACTGAATACGGATAGCCACATGTTACCCGGCGGGTGCCGTATCACCACCGACGAAATGGAGATCGACGAAAGCCTCGAAATGCGCTGGAAGATGCTGTGCGAGCTGGCACGCGAGGATAATTATAAATGACCTCCGGATTAAAAAAATGGCTTAACGCACTGGATACCAAGGAAAAGGAAATCACAGAGTTACCGCCATACCGGCAATACGGAAAATTGGTCCGGGCAACCGGACTGGTCATGGAAGCGGCCGGGCTGAAACTGCCTATCGGGGCATTGTGTTTTGTTGCCCGCGATAACGGCGGCGAGCAGCAATACATCGAGAGTGAAGTCGTCGGCTTCAATGGCAAGACGCTCTATCTGATGCCGCTGGAGCATGTCGAGGGCCTGTTGCCGGGCGCGCTGATTTACACTGAAAAAAAATATACCGCCGGTAAAAAACTGCCGCTGGGTAAAGAACTGCTCGGCCGGGTGCTTGACCCGAGAGCCAGGCCTCTTGATGGCCTGCCGGTTCCGGTATGTGAAAAGTACGGTGAACTGTTTACCGCTCCTTTCAACCCGCTCCTGCGCGATCCGATAAAGAATGTGCTGGATGTCGGTGTCCGGGCAATCAATGGTCTCCTGACCGTCGGACGCGGACAACGAATGGGGCTGTTTGCCGGATCCGGTGTCGGGAAAAGTGTACTCCTGGGGATGATGGCCCGTTACACAAAAGCGGACGTGATTGTCGTGGGATTAATCGGCGAACGGGGACGCGAAGTAAAAGACTTTATCGAAAATATTCTCGGTAAAGACGGCGTAAACCGTTCCGTGGTCATTGCTGCTCCGGCAGATGTCTCGCCTATCCTGCGTATGCAGGGGGCCGTTTATGCGACACGTATCGCCGAAGATTTCCGTGACAGCGGTCTGAATGTCCTGCTCATCATGGATTCACTGACCCGCTACGCCATGGCACAGCGTGAAATAGCACTGGCGATCGGGGAACCGCCGGCCACGAAAGGGTATCCACCTTCCGTGTTTGCCAAACTCCCTGCATTAGTGGAGCGGACCGGTAACGGCATCAAAGGCGGGGGTTCCATTACCGCTTTTTATACCGTACTGACAGAAGGTGATGACCAGCAGGATCCGATCGCGGATTCCGCCCGTGCAATTCTTGACGGGCATGTCGTACTTTCACGGCGGCTGGCAGAATCAGGCCATTATCCGGCGATTGATATTGAAGCATCCATAAGCCGGGCAATGACGGAAATCATCGCGCCTGCACATTACAAAAAGGTTCAGAGATTCAAACAATTACTCTCTGCATATCAGCGTAACCGCGATCTTATCAGCGTTGGCGCCTATGCGGCCGGTACTGACCCGTTACTGGATCAGGCAATAGCGCTCTACCCCCGTCTTGAACGCTATCTGCAACAAGGTATTTATGAGCAAAGTGAATACGAAGCCTGTTACACACAGCTTTCCGCACTTTTTCCTGAGCTGCCTGATGAATAAACAGAGTGGATACTATGAACCGTCATGACCCTATGGACGTATTACGCGACCTGGCCGATAAAAAGCTGACCGATACCACGAACCATCTCGGAAAGATGCGGCAGGAATATGCTCATGCTAACAACCAGCTGACATCGCTCGAAAATTATGAGCAGGAATATCAGCAGCAAATGCAGTCAGGGATGACGGATAAAGGGATGACAGTCATTGAATTATTGTCACACCAATCATTTATTGCCTCGCTTGGTAAGGTCATCAATCACCAGAAACACCAGGTGGAATTGTGTCAGCACTCAGTCGATAACGCTGTTGGTTTATGGCACAAGGATAAACAACGGCTTAATGCTTTCGACACACTGAAACAACGCGCTGAAGTTGCCCGCGTAATGCAGGAAAACCGGCGTGACCAAAAATTGATGGATGAATTCGCTCAACGTGTTACCCGCAGGAATACTTAAATGAACATAAATATGATACCTACCTATTCCGGCACGCCTGATAGTCTCAACCATCAGGATTACACCGGGCAGGGTGATTTTGCCGCTGATATGGCCGGTTATATGGCCTTGTTAGCCTCGGTAACAGACAATGCGTCTGAAAATAATGAGAAACCACCGGAGGAAAACCCGGTCAATGAGATAGCACTCATTACCGCGCCGGTTAACACGCTCGAACAACCGATGCCGGCATTACCGTTACCGGCCGGCGCTGATCAGCCTGCCTTAACCGCTGACGGCAAACCGGTAGCCGGCGTACCGGCAGAAGGCGGTGATACCGCTGCTGAATCCCCGCTGATAAAAATGATGCCGGAAACCGACATCGCAGCCGCTGACGTACCTGATGAACTGGCAACCACCGCCGCGCAGGTCCGTGATGCCGTCAGTACCGTCAGACAGGATCCGGATAACCGGATGACGCTGGTGTCTGATAAAGCGCGGAATGCACCGCCGGCCTCAGCGCCGCAGCCGGCTGAAGTCTTATCCGGTAAACCTGCTGAACCTGTGGTACCGGTATACGGTAATATGCAGACGGATGAATCTGTTGTCAGTCATGAAAATACCCTTCCTGAAAGAACAACATTACTGCCGGCAGGGATTGCGGAAACCCGGCCTGCAACCATAACACCGGCCGCATCCGCCCCGGTTCCTGTATCGGTATTGCCTCAGACAACCGGAACAGCAGAATGGCAAAAATCACTGGGACAGCAGATTGCACTTTTCGCCCGTAATGGTATCCAGCATGCGGAACTGCGGTTACATCCGGAAGAACTCGGCGCGGTGCAAATCAGTATGCGGATGAATAATGAGCGTATGAGTATTCATTTCATCGCTGAGCACGCGCACGCCCGTGATGCCCTGGAAAACGCCCTGCCGAATTTACGCCAGTCGTTAAATGAATCCGGAATTCAGCTCGGACAAAGCCATATCGGCGCAGATTCCGGAACCACACCGGGGGATAAGCGGGCAGGAACACCGGAACGGCTCAGAAAAGAAGATCCGGATATTCAGGAAGAGCATGAAGAGCCGGCACCGGCAACACAATTAACTTATTATCGTAATGGTATCAATACGTTCGCCTGACGATAAGCGAATCAACCCTTAAACTGCCGGCATTAATTTTCGCTTTTCACTGAATTGTCTAACTGATGAGATGTAATAAGATACACATCTCATCTTTATTGCCATTTTTGGCATACAGATTTTTATACAGGAATTAATTCAAGAATGGCCAGGAAGAAACAAAAAAAAAGTGAAGGAAAATCTAAGTTTCCATTTCTTTTACTATTAATGATGAGTCTGACTATCTCTGCAATCGCATTTGCAGGGTATATGTGGTTTGAACATCAGAAAGTAAAAGATACATTAATGAATACTGCATCGGAAACTGTAGCCAAACCAGCTGTTGTATCACCTGAGCCGATTTATTTTCCTCTGGAAGCCTTTACGATCAGCCTGAAACCATCAGTGCCGGGAAGCCCTAAGATTTTATATATCGGCCTGACGCTGAGACTGGCAAACGAAACGTCAAAACAAAATATTGAGAAATTTTTACCGGAAATCCGCAGTCGTTTACTGATGTTATTTTCTCATCAGGAATCGGGTGATTTATTAAACGACGAAGGTAAGCAGCGTTTGATGTCTGAAATTAAAGATGTAATAAATAAGTCTTTGAACGGTCAGGACAGCATACAGATAACAGATGTCTTATTTAATGCATTTATACTACGGTAATATTTATGTCTGATAGTTTTTTATCCCAGGCTGAAATTGATCTGCTGTTAAATGGTGAAAACCAGGCAGAAAACAGCAGTTCTGAAGATAAGCTGAATCTTGATGCGAATATCAAGCCTTACGACCCGAATACACAACGCCGTGTTATTCGTGAACGTCTGCATTCACTTGAGATCATCAATGAACGTTTTGCACGGCAGTTTCGCAGCGGCTTATTTAATTTATTACGCCGTAGCCCTGACGTCACTGTAGGCGGGATAAAAATTCAGCCTTATCATGAGTTTGCCCGTAACCTTCCGGTACCGACAAACCTGAACTTAGTGCATCTGAATCCTTTGCGAGGGACTGCATTATTCGTTTGTTCGCCTAATCTGGTCTTTATTACAGTTGATAACCTGTTTGGCGGGGATGGTCGTTTTCCGACAAAAGTTGACGGCCGTGAATTCACCCCGACAGAACAACGCATAATTAACCGCATGCTGAACATGGCATTACAGGCCTATGATGAAGCCTGGAGTTCTATTTTTCCGCTGAAAACAGAATATGTCCGTTCTGAAATACAAGTGAAATTTACAAATATCACATCATCACCAAATGATATTGTGGTCACCACACCGTTTTATGTTGAGGTGGGATCACACAGTGGTGAGTTTGATATTTGTATTCCTTTCAGCATGATTGAACCTATCAGAGAATTACTGATGAATCCGCCGCTGGAAAATTCCCGGCAGGAAAATACAAACTGGCGTAACACACTCGCGCAGCAGGTAAAAAATACTGAGCTCGAACTGGTGTCAACGTTAGTGAATATTCCGACACGTCTTTCTGATGTATTAAAAATAAAGAAAGGCGACATTATTTCATTTGATAAACCCGATTTAATTGAAGCTGCTGTTGACGGAGTTCCCGTACTGTCAGCGAAATATGGCTGCAGAGAAAATCAGTATGCTTTACAAGTCGAGAATCTCATTCCCTCGGCTTTATTATCATTTACAAAGGAATAGTTGAAAAATGAGTGATAACGAAACTTCACCAACCGGAAATCAGGATAATTTAGATGACCTGTGGGGAAGTGCTATGAGTGAGCAGTCCGCAGCTGAGACATCAGAGCAGAATAAAACATCCAATGCGGCGACTGACCATATCACAAACAGCTTCCCTGAAGATCTCAATCTGATTCTGGATATTCCGGTAAACATGACCGTTGAACTCGGAAGAACAAAGATGACGATTAAAGAACTTCTGAGGTTAAACCAGGGGTCAATCGTTTCACTGGATGGTCTGGCCGGTGAACCTCTTGATATTTTAATTAATGGCTACCTGATTGCCCAGGGTGAAGTCGTCGTTATCTCGGATAAATTTGCGATACGTATTACCGATATTATTACGCCTTCCGAACGGATCCATCGTCTGAGCCGATAATGACAACACAAGCACAATCAACAACGCAGACAACAACACCGGAAGGCCCTGTATTTACACCGGGGGGCCTTATCAGTGAGGTGGGAGGAGGATTAGTCCTGGTACTTCTCCTCTTCGTTGTTGGTGCGTGGGTAGCTAAACGGTTACGTTTTTTTTCCGGAAAAACCGGCAACGGATCAAACCTGGTTACCGTCAGACATAACCAGCTTATCGGACAACATGGCCGGTTAGTCGTCGTTGAATTCAATGAACAATTGTTATTATTAGGTGTCTGTCAGCAAAATATGCAATGTCTGGCCACAATGGAAAAACCTGCTGAAGAACTATCAGATCCTGTCCCGGCACCCTTCAAAAAAATACTAAAAGGACTGACCGCCGGGAAAAGCGGAGCTGATAAAAATGATGCGTAAACATTACATTATTCCTGTACTGACAGCGGTATTTTCACTGTTACTCCCTCAGATCTCCTGGGCTGCAAACAGTGATCTCCTGCTGATGCGGGACGGCCACTCGGAAGGCTGGTCATTACCGGTTCAGACACTGGTTCTGTTAACGTCACTGACATTTTTACCGGCTTGTTTACTGCTGATGACCGGGTTTACCCGGATTATCATCGTGCTGGGATTATTACGCAGTGCGCTGGGAACACCATCAACACCCCCAAACCAGGTCTTATTAGGTCTCGCATTATTTTTGACCTTTTTTGTTATGGCGCCTGTGTTCAGTGATGTTTATGAAAATGCCTGGGTACCGCTGTCAGAAGATAAAATCACGATGGAAGAAGCGCTGCCGAGAGCGGAACAGCCTTTCAGGGCGTTTATGCTGGAACATACCCGTGAAAGTGATTTAGCGCTGTTTACCCGTATCGCCAAACATGATAACTACGCGACACCGCAGGATGTCCCGCTGCGGGTTCTGATGCCGGCATTCGTTATCAGTGAACTGAAAACCGGGTTTCAGATAGGTTTTACCGTTTTCATTCCTTTTCTGATCATTGACCTGGTGGTTGCCAGCGTACTGATGGCATTAGGTATGATGATGGTTCCGCCTGCGACAATTTCACTCCCCTTCAAGCTGATGCTTTTCGTGCTTGTTGACGGCTGGCAGCTGGTCATGGGATCGCTGGCACAAAGCTTTTACAGTTAAATTTAAGGAAGCAGCATGACACCAGAAAGTATTATGGGTATGGGCTATGAGGCAATCAAAGTCGGCCTGATTATTGCGCTTCCTCTGCTTCTGACAGCCCTGGGTACAGGTCTGGTTGTCAGTATTCTGCAGGCATCAACCCAAATCAACGAAATGACGTTGTCATTCATCCCTAAAATTTTAATGATCGTTGTTGTCGGTATTATGCTTGGCCCTAAAATGCTGGTGATTTTCCTGGATTATATGCATACCCTTTATACCAATATTCCGGGTTCAGTGGGGTAACCCTTGCTCTCGCTTTCCGTTCTCAGTTTATACCCCCTGATTAACCAATACTTTTGGCCATTTTTACGTATTCTTGCCGTTTTCAGTTCATCGCCGATTTTTAATGAAAAAGAAATCAATAAAAAAACCAAAATCGCACTGGCGATGATACTGACGTTACTGGTTGCACCCGGCCTTCCTCAGACACAGGTCAATATATTTTCAATCGATGCGTTATGGGTCGGTATCCAGCAAATACTGATTGGCGTGGCCATGGGGCTGACAATACAGTTTATTTTCATTGCTATCCGCCATGCCGGGGAAATTATCGGCTTGCAGATGGGTCTTTCGTTTGCGACGTTTTATGACCCTTCAGGCGGACAAAACATGCCTGTTATCTCACGTATCCTGAATTTACTGGCAACACTGCTTTTTCTTGCCTTCAACGGTCATCTGATGCTGATTGACGCACTGGTTATGAGTTTCGAAGCGATACCTATCCAGCACAACCTCCTTAGATCCGAAGGGTTTATGATTTTTGTGCAGACATCGGGATTAATTTTCACCAGCGGTATGATCCTGGCTTTACCTATTGTCAGCGTATTGCTTTGTCTGAACCTGATTATGGGGATACTCAACCGGCTGACACCACAGTTATCAATATTTGTCGTTGGTTTTCCGCTGTCATTAAGCATTGGTATGCTGTCACTGAGTTTACTGATGTACTCGTTCTCTCCTTTCTTTCAGAGATTGATTAACGCCATTTTTGAAAACCTGTCATCGGTACTGATAGGATTCAGTGTGGTATAATATTTCTCACACCACTATAATTTTATTATTGATTATGTTACATCTGGTAAAATATTTACTCTCATCCGGACACTTCTGTATATATTTTCATTCCGACATTTAGTCTCCTTATTTCCCTGCCGATATATACTTATGGGAGATGATATATATGGAATGAAAATCTATAAATTGGATATATTTCCATCAATTATCTCTTTGAATTAGTTTACGCACGTCACACTTCGGATGAAATTATTTATTCACATAATAACAACATCTATATGTTATATATAAATAAAAAATAAATTAATTTACATCCGGTGAAGATAATACTTAAACCAGAGGTTTTACATGTTAAAAAGAATAAAAACATCACGATTTTTATTATGTTTTGTTTTGATATTAATGATATCACAGTTAATAACCGGCACTTTTTTTTACACATCTATCGTCAATATAGGAAATGATTTTTCTGCTGTTATTTCGATAAAACAACGAATTGATCTGGTTAATGATTCAGCAGCGAATTTACAACAAGCAAGGCTTGATGCATCCCGCGCAGCCGCCAGGTTTGATAAGAACCGGATTGCGCAGGGCGAAGCGATTTTAAACACCGCCATGGCCGCACTGAAAAAATCCAAAGAAGAGTGGGATACTGCTGACGCTATTCCAAGCAGGGTCAATCCTGAATTGCTGAGTGAGTTATCAAAAAACTATAATGCATATCATCTGAGCATTGAAAAAATGCTGAATATATTAAAAAACAACGCCATGGAAGAATTTCACAATTATGATATAACACCTCAACGTGAAGCTTTTGATAAAATTTACTCAAAATATCTTAGCGACGTTGATTTTATTGTATCAGAAATGAATGATTCCGTTAATGAATTCATCAAAAAAATATCATTTATTATAATATCTTTAATATTTATCTTTTTATTAATAATATTAGCCATTTTATTTGGTTTCAAAAAACTTTTAACATCACCACTTGACCGAGCGATAAATTATATACATGACATTTCAAACGGAAACCTGACAAACCATATTGATAAGTCCGGATTCAATGAAATATATATGCTGACAGATGCATTAGATAATATGCAAAACTCACTGACTGATATTGTCGATAATGTCCGTTCCGGAACCGATGCGATTTATACCGGTATCAGCGAAATCGCCACAGGAAACAATGATCTGTCCTCCCGTACTGAACAGCAGGCTTCAGCACTGGAAGAAACCGCAGCCAGTATGGAAGAACTGACATCCACGGTAAAACAAAACGCAGAGAATGCCCTTCAAGCCAGCCACTTATCACAGAATGCGTCAGACACGGCCCGCAAAGGCAGTCTGGTGGTTAACAGCGTTGTGCAGACCATGCGGGATATTTCAGGCAGTTCGCAGAAAATTTCAGATATTATCAGTGTGATCGACGGCATTGCCTTCCAGACCAACATTCTGGCACTGAATGCGGCTGTGGAAGCCGCCCGTGCCGGCGAGCAGGGCCGCGGATTTGCTGTCGTGGCCGGTGAAGTGCGTAATCTGGCCCAGCGCAGCGCGCAGGCGGCCCGTGAGATCAAAAATCTGATTGAAGATTCTGTCAGCCGTGTAGATGTGGGGTCAAAACAGGCGGAAAGTGCCGGTGAAACCATGACTGAGGTTGTCAGCGCAGTTACCCGGGTGACCGATATTATGGGCGAAATTGCCTCGGCATCGGAAGAACAAAGCCGAGGTATTGACCAGGTCGGCCGGGCAGTATCAGAAATGGATACTGTTACTCAGCAGAATGCGGCACTGGTACAGGAGTCAGCTTCCGCTGCCGCCGCACTGGAAGACCAGGCCGGCAGACTGACTGATGCAGTCGCGATCTTCAATATCCGGAATGCCCTGCAAAGCCCGGTACAAAAAACAAGGGCTGCCTCTTTTGTTACGAATACGCAGGTAACACCGCATCATGCCATGCCGGAGGGTGTCAAAGAAAAATACGAGGAAGAGTGGGAAGCGTTCTGAGGAACATCCGTCAGGACGTTATCTGATATAGCGGGTTAAACGTTACCGGACAGGTATCAGGATTTGATCCTTATACCTAATCCGGTAACACTCAGACGTTATTCATGCCATTAAATCAGGCATTGCAGGGTCATTAAAATGTTTCCCAGTCATCGTCTGAGCTGTCTGTTTTTTTCTTCACTACAGGTGACGGCACCGGTATATTTTTACTGCTGTGATTCCGGAGATTCAGAGCGGATGCCTGAATGTTAAACACCGCTACCGCCTGAGTTAACCGGCTCGCCTGCTCTTCAAGTGATCCGGCAGCCGCTGCGGATTGTTCTACCAACGCCGCATTCTGCTGAGTCACTCTGTCCATCTCAACAACCGCCACGCCAACCTGATCAATACCACGGCTCTGCTCATCAGACGCTGAAGCAATCTCGCCCATAATATCGGTCACTCTGGTGACAGCACTGACGATTTCACCCATGGTTTCACCGGCACGTTCAACCAAAACGGATCCGGCATCAACTTTACTGACGGAATCCTCAATCAGGCTCTTGATCTCACGGGCCGCCTGCGCGCTGCGCTGGGCCAGATTACGCACTTCACCGGCCACGACAGCAAATCCGCGGCCCTGCTCGCCGGCACGGGCGGCTTCCACAGCCGCATTCAGTGCCAGAATGTTGGTCTGGAACGCGATACCATCGATCACGCTGATGATATCAGCAATTTTTTGTGAGCTGCCGCCGATATCACGCATCGTATCGACCACATCGTCCACAACCTTGCCACCACGCTGAGCGGTATCAGAGGCCGTCTGAGCCAGGTTACTGGCCTGACGGGCATTTTCCGCATTCTGACGTACCGTTGCCGTTAATTCTTCCATACTGGCTGCGGTTTCCTCAAGGGATGCCGCCTGCTGTTCAGTACGGGCCGACAGGTCGTTATTACCGGCAGAGATTTCACTTGCACCGTTGTAAATCGCATTAGCACCATCACGGACATCACTGACCGTATTTGCAAGTTCAACCTGCATATGACGTAATGCATCACCTAACTGCCCGATTTCATTCTTCCCGGTAACATCAATCGTTCTGACCAGATCGCCTTTGGCAATATACTGAATACTTTCAACAATACGGTTTAATGGTGAAATCAGTATCCGGCGGATACCTAACCATACTAAGCTGATAATAATAAATACACTGACAATAATGACCAGAAGTATCCATATAGAACGATTATATTCTATTGTATTCTCTTCAACGACTTTATTATAAAGAACACTGTTTAATTGCATATAATCATTATATTGACTTTCAAACGCATCCTGGAAATCCTGCGTCGGCTGAGCAATATACTCATCTATTTTTTCAGCGCGTAAAAAATTAACCAAACTACGCTGAGCACCAAGGTATTTATTATATTCTTCTTCAAGATATTTTGAATTGTCATTTTCCAGTGTTGTCGGCAATGATTTAAACAGCGCCCACTGTTTTTCAGCATCTGCCATTGATTTTTCAGCAGAACTGATAAACTCCAGTGATTCCGGTGTTATTTTATCATTATTACGCAACAGCCGTGATGATGCCCGGCTCAGTTCCATTCTGGATTTTAATAAATCAATCCAGACATCACCAAGGGCATCTGAACGTGCTTTTAAGTTATTAATCATGGTGAATTTTTCATTGTCATTCTTTACAGTCTGTAAGAAAAATCCACCGGAGACTAATTGCAACATACAAAAAATACCCAAGACAAGCAGTATGCTTGTCAGAATTCTTATTCTACTTAACATTTTTACCCTTTACCTCTATAGTAATTAAACAATTAAAATTTTCATTTTAAAATAAAGCAGCCATCCATTACGCATTATTTTACAGCCAAACTTTTTAAAAATATAAAACCATAAATCTAATTTTAATTACTGCAATTACTGCAATTACTGCAATTACTGCAATTAAACCAAAAACACAGAAATACAATTAATTGTAAAACCAGGAAACAACCAAACAAATCATGAAGCTATCGCCTCATAACCATAATATAAGGATGGTTATTCTTATTAATCACCAACCTTACTATTACTATCAAAACCGTCATCTTATTAACAGATAGGAGACCAAAACCATATAAGTTCAAGTGATTCAGAAAGATAGCCTCTTGCCACTCACCCTTGTCACACTGATACTATCGGGAATTGCACAAAAAAATATATTTAAAATAACGGAATGATGTCATTTCATTATTGATATTTAATTATTATCAATAAAATTATTTTATAAAATCAAATAACTACTAAGATTTTTCTTAACCGTAGTATATTACATCACAGTAAAATCCTAATCGTTTATAAACGCTCAAAAATGCCTGTTTATATTAAACTAACATATCGTTATTTGGTTGGTTAATACTCTACCGATGTTTATAATATAAATATTGCAGAGGAGGATATTGATATGAGTTACAAAGCCGATCTAAAAGAAATGATGACAGAAATGCAGGAAATTATACATAACTATGTCGGGAACAATGCCAAAACAAAAATATCTGTAAATGAAAACAGGTTATCTATAAGCATTGGTATTGAAGGTGTTTCTGATATAGACATATCAATATCAAAAAATAAACCATCGGAAACGCATGACACCAAAAAACAATAATGGTGGATCATCAATGATAGTGGTCAGTATTTTATGAAAAACGTTTGTCTTACCTCTGTTTGGATTCTCTGGCTTTACTTCCTGTACTCTGCGGTAACAAAAAATACCTTATGGCCTGTGCTTTTAATTTGCACTGTAATTCTGTCTGTAACAATCATTATATATAACCGGAAAAAAAACATGTTCAAGAATAAAAAAAATGTAAAACCTCAGGAAAAAAACGATCTGCAAAAAAAATCCAGTGCCATCAATGATAGTACAGATAATATCAATCTTCAGTCCGGTGACGCATCTCTGGTGCAGGAAGAAAAGCAAAAAGCACAGGAAGAACGACAAGTTACTGTTATAAGTAAAAAAACAAGTTTAACCGGTGATATTGAATTTAACGGTGATCTGCAAATATGCGGAAAAGTAAAAGGACAGATCAAATCAACCTCAGGCACTGTCAGTATTATGCGTTCCGGGTTAGTTGAGGGTGATGTCTTTGCTGAAACCGTATTAATTGATGGATCTCTTGTCGGTTCCTGTAATGCCAAACAATTAGATATTCTCGAACATGGTGAATTAAAAGGAATTTGCCGTGTATCTAACCTGGCTATCCGCAAAGGTGGTTCGTTTATCGGGCAATCTGAAGAATACGATGAAAAGAATGCAATAAAATCGTAATCGCAGGATAAAAAAAGGGGCGGAATATCGATTCCGCCCCTTTGCATATATACTGGCAAATTATATGAAAAAGATCACTATCACATCATATTAAATAATGACGTATTCTTCATGGACTGAAAAACTAACATTGATGCCTGAAGTGCGAAATCAGCCATTGCCGCCTGAGTTGTCAGAGATATAAATGCCTCAGAATCCGCACCGATCGTTTGCTCATAACTGCTTTCAACTGAAATTTTATTTACATCAGAAGCGAATCCCAGCTGTTCCAGTTGTTGTAAATTAGTACCAACCTGAGCCTGCACCTTACCCAGGTTATCAATGCATTTATTGATTGAACGGTTCGTGTTATCAAGCACATCACGTAATGCCTCACGATCCGCATCCGTTTCAACAGGTTGTCTTAATGCTGTTATCGCGTTATCCAGCGCAACAAACAGATCATCACTGGTTCCGCTCATAAAGACATCGCTGCCGGTATGACCAATCTGCATTTCTGCGCTGTCACCGACCTTCTGGGTAATCGCTTTATCACCGCCGACATAAGTACCATCCGGTAAAAATGGCGGAGAATCAGAATTATATCCGCCAAAAATATAGTGGCCATTACTGTTCTTGCTGTTACCCAAATCGAGCAAGTTATCGCGGATACCTTCCAGCTCGACGGCTAATGCCTCGCGATCTGCATCTGAATAGGTATCGTTACCTGCCTGAACAATTTTTTCTGTCAGGTTTTTGGTCAGAAGATTTGTGATAGAGTTCAGCGCATTATCTTCATAACTTAATGCATCCTGTGCAAACATTCTTGCAGTATCATACTGATTTATATCAGATAATGCATTTTTATAGATAATCGCCTGAGATGCCGCTGCCGGGTCATCAGACGGTTTCAGCAAAGTTTGTCCTGCAGACAGGCGCGTATAAACGTTATTAAAGTTCACCGTCGCATTAGACATACTGTCAACATTACGCTGATACATATAACTGGTACTAAAACGCATAATTAAACCTCTTGTTATATCTGCTGATTAGCGAATGCTCAAAATCGTATCAAAAATAGTCACTGCCGTTTGCAGAACCTGGGCATTTGCCTGGTAATACTGGGTGAACATCGCTAAGTTGATAAACTCTTCGTTCATATCAACACCCGAAACAGCTTGCTTCTGGAATGCCCATTGATCCAAGGCTTTACCCGTTGTTGTCAGATCACCTTTTAACCCGCTGACCGTACTGCCTACAGAACTCACCATACCGGCATACGCTTCTGTAAACGTGGAATTACCGATCATTTTTTTATCTTTTACTTCCAGTAACAACAGCAGGTTTTCGTTATTGCTGGTTTCACTCGTATCCGGTGAACTTGATGCTGCGATACCATAGCCATCGGCCAGTGCAACCGTTATGCCGCCTGCCACACCGGAAACCGGGTTCATGATAAAGCTGTCGCCTTCAACCGGAGTACCATTCGGTGTTACCGACACACCGTCAAATAACAGTTCACCATTCGGCCCCGTATCAGGCGTAATGGTGCGACCGTCACTGGTCTTAACCTGCCAGTCCGTGCCGTCAAAGGTCAGGCTGTATTCAATCGCATTAACTTCACTGATATCGGTGTAAGTAATATCTAACGTTGTATCACTCTGATTATTCCGGTTAGCCAGCGCAACAGGATCAGGAATATTAAAAATATCTCCGCCCGGATTACCGTCTGCGTCATAACCCTGAGCATTCACCGTATTGAACTCATTTGCCATCTGCAATGCCAGCTGGTTCAGTTCATTACGGGCAGTCACCAAATCGTTATTACGGAACTCAAATAATCCGCCAAGCTTACCGCCGGTGAATTTCTGCTCGTCCAGTAACAATGCATTTCCTGATGCATCAATATAGGCAACTTCTGTAATATTCGGATTCGATGGTGATGGTCTGGCTTCCAGTGCGTAGGCTTTATCACCATTAACTAATGTCAGACCATTGGCCAGCGTAACGTCAACCCGTCCTGTCTCACGATTTTCATTAACTCTTATATCAACCTGGCCACTCAGTTTATCCAGTAATAGATCCCGCTGATCTAATAAATCCGCCGGTAATGTACCTGTCTGAGCATATATTTTATCAATTTCGCTATTGATGTTCGCGAGTTGCTGGGCACAACTGTTAATATCATCTACTGATTGGCTAATCTGAGTATTTGTACTTTTTTCCAGCCCATCCAGTGTCTTACTGTCATTGCGGAATTTATAACTGATGGAATTAAACTGAGCATACGTTTCCTGACGTTCAGCAATGCCGGAAGGGTTACTGCTCATCTTTTGCATCGCTTCAAAAATACCGCCGAATGCGTTAGAGATATTATTACTGGTATCTCCGAACATATCATCTATCTGGCTGACATTTTGATAACGGGATCCGAGTGCGGAAAATTCAGAGTTTGAGTTCCGCACCTGATTATTAATGAATCCGTCATAGGCACGCTGTACACCATCAATCTGAACACCGTACCCGAAAAAGCCATAGCTCGTCGCTTTACCGCCGGCCTCGCCCAGAAGCAGCGTCTGACGGCTATATCCCGGTGTCAAAGCATTATTAAGGTTATTACCAACTATACTTAACCCCGCTTGTGCAGAGCTCAGCCCGCTGCGGGCCAGGAACATGAGATTCATTATTACCTGCTTATGACAAATTTATTTAGTCTGATATTAGAAATATCGGCGAATTAAAAAATGACTAAACCTTTCCGGATTAAAATAATTCAAAAGCATCATTTTTATAGGCACTGATAGCCTGACCCGTGCTGTTTTTAACCTGCTGAATAATATTAATCAGCTTGCCGGAGTAATGCGGATCCGTTGCATATCCGCCCGACTGCAACGCTTTTGCCGCTATTTCAGGTGATGGGGCACTGACCACATGTTTATAACGCGGGTTTTTACTCAATAAAGACGTATAATCAGATAATGCCGCAGCATAAGACGGATATACCCGGAACTCGGCTTTTACTTTCTGTTTTACACCACCGATATATTCTGTTGTGGTGATTTCTGTCCTTTCACCTTTCCAGTTCGGGGTCGCTTTGATACCAAATAAATTATGACTCGGTTTTCCGTCTTTGGTCACAATCTCTTTTCCGCCCCATCCGGATTCCAGTGCAGCCTGAGCAATAATCAGCTGGTGATGGATGCCGCTTTTTCTTTCCGCTTCAATCGCCGGTGCCAGCATTCTGGAAATAAAGCTGCCTGCAGGGCTCCCTTCCGATAACCGCGCCATTGCTGCTTTAGCCTGAGGAAGAACCTTTTCCGCACCGGCGATCAGTGCATTTCCGACTGTCCGTGACAGGCGGCCGGGCAGCTCAACGTGATTACCGCCGGTCAGCTGTTCACTGCTGACCTTTTCACCGGTAAGTTGCGACACAATCAGATCAGCAAGCCCCAGTTTGCCGGTCGCGGCAATTTCCTGGGAGATTTGCTGATCGTACATCGATGTAAACATATTGGACTGAGGGCTATCCAGAAGTCCGCCTTTGAACGAGGCATCCCGCATACTTTTCAGCATCATCTGGACAAACAGCCCTTCCATCTGATTAGCAACGGCCCTGACACCCTCTGAAGAGTCACTTTTGACCGAGGCTTTTAATGTATCCAGAGAACGTAAATCAAATACAGCGTCACGGTTCAGTAACTCATTCATCAGTTTATCTCCAGTCGTGCCCGCAGACACCCTGCACTTTTCATTGATTGCAGGATAGACATCAGATCATTCGGTGTGGCTCCCAGGCTGTTAAGCGTCCGGATCACATTATTCAAATCAGCACTGGTATTGATCCGGTGAAGGGCGCCGCCTTTATCCGTCAGTGAAACCTGTGTTTCCTGTGTTACGACAGTCTGTCCGCCGCCAAACGGGGTATCCGGCTGACTAACCTGATTCGTTCTCGAGACCTCAACAGAGAGATCGCCCTGCGCCACCGCACAGGATTCCAGCGTGACGTGTCTGTTCATGACAACAGAGCCGGTTCGTGAATTCACGATAACCAGTGCATCCCCGGCATCCACTCTCACCGGCAGGTTCTGAATTTCCGCTAGGAAACGAACCCGGGCAGCGCTGTCCATCGGTGCATGCAGTAAAATACTCCGGGCATTTTCCGGTGTCGCCGCCGCGCTGTACCGGCGGTTAATCACATCACTGATTGCCTGCGCAACGGTAAAGTTTTCCTGATTCAGCTGTAACTTAAGTACCCGCTGATTGGCAAAATCCATCGGCACTTCACGTTCGACGGTCGCACCATCACTGATACGGGCACCGTTAAGCTGATTAACCTGGACACGGGAACCGCCGCCCTGTGCCGACGCACCGGACATCAGCAGGTTTCCCTGAGCAAGGGCGTACACCTGATTATCCGCTCCTTTTAACGGGGTCATTAACAGCGTTCCGCCGCGTAAGCTCTTGGCGTTCCCCATCGAGGAAACCACCACATCTATCTTTTCCCCTGGACGGGCAAACGGCGGTAAATCGGCCGTTACCATCACCGCAGCCACATTTTTAAGCTGCATATTGGTCCCCGGCGGAACCGTGATCCCCAGCTGGGATAACATGTTATTCAGACTCTGCGTCGTAAAAGGCGTCTGCATCGTCTGGTCACCGGTACCATCGAGCCCGACGACCAGTCCGTATCCCATCAGCGAGTTGCTCCGGACACCTTCGATCGTCGTTAAATCACGGATTCGCTCGGCATAAACGGAGTGTGAAAAAGTCAGCGTACTTAATACGCACAACATTCCCATCCAATACCTTAAAAATATATTTTTCATGATTCACTTAATCAGAATGGAGAAATATTGAGGAATAAACGCTGCAGCCATCCCATTTGCTGCGCCTCGTTGATGTAGCCATTACCTACGTATTCAATACGTGCATCAGAGACCTGCGTTGACACCACAGTGTTACTGCCGCTGATAGTACGGGGGTTAACCACACCGGAAAAACGAATAAACTCAGTCCCCTGATTGATGGCTATCTGTTTTTCACCCACCACACTCAGGTTACCGTTATCCAGCACCTGCCGGACCGTTACTGTAATCGTACCGCTGAAGGTATTCTTCGCGGCTGCACCACCTTTTCCGGCAAACTTACTGTCTCCGCTTATGGCCGTGTTCGCACGGTCGCCACCAAAAATACCCTGCAGCATATGAGGCGTCGCATCAAAAGACAGCCCCGTTGAACCGTCACGGGAAGCACCGGCAGAAGAACTTTTGCTGGCACTGACATTTTCCTGCAACAGGATAGTCAGCGTATCCCCGATGTTACGCGGGCGGCGATCTTCAAACATCGGCTGATAACCATAATTCATCATCTGCCCTGTCTGGAAAATAGAACCGTTGGCTGCGACAGGTGAAGCCTGCTGCGGTGTGGCTGTCGTCGTTCCGGTCACCAGAGGTGTGTGCGGAAACTGCACACAGGCAGTCAGCAACAGTGGTAATGTCAGCGGGAGGATGCGGCGGGAAAGTGACTTATTCATCACGTTTTTTATCTGCCTGTCCAGCCGGGCGAAAAACAAAGTAGTTGTCATATTTTTCACTATAAGAAAGACAGTGACGGGCCATTTACATGACCCGTCACTGAAATCAAAGCTGTGCCAGACGTTGCAGCATCTGATCCGAAGTGGAAACAGCTTTACTGTTTATTTCATAAGCGCGTTGCGTCTGAATCATGCTCACCAGTTCTTCAGCAACATTGACATTGGAGGTTTCCACATAACGTTGTTTCAGCATACCTGCCCCGTTTAAGCCCGGTGTGGACTCATTCGGTGCGCCGGAAGACTGAGTTTCGAGATAGAGGTTACCGCCCATGCTTTCCAGGCCGGTATCATTAATAAACGTAGCCAGCGTTAACTGTCCGATTTGCTGTGAGCCGGTTTGTCCGTTAACCGTGATACTGACGGTACCGTCATTACCGACCGTCAGTTGTTTCACATCCTGCGGGATCATGATGGCCGGCTGAACAGGATAACCATTCGACGTCACTAACTGACCATTCTGATCCGGCTGGAAAGAACCATCACGGGTATACGCCGTTGTTCCGTCCGGTAACAGCACCTGAAAGAATCCTTTTCCTTCAATCGCCAGATCCAGCGGATTATTGGTCTGCACCAGGCTGCCCTGGGTATGCAGACGCTCCGTGGCAACCGGACGAACACCGGTACCAATCTGCAGGCCGGACGGGATCGTTGTCTGCTCCGAAGACTGAGCCCCCGGCTGACGCAGTGTCTGATACAGTAAATCTTCAAATACCGCGCGCTGACGTTTAAATCCGTTGGTACTGACGTTTGCCAGGTTATTGGAGATAACATCCATGTTCGTTTGCTGCGCTTCCAAACCTGTTTTTGCTATCCATAAAGAACGAATCATATTCCTGCTTCCTCTTCCTGTGACTAGCCGGCACTTAACAGCTGGTTAGCACTTTTGGCATTACTGTCAGCACTGGTGATCACTTTCATGTGCATATCGAAACTTCTGGCCGTGGCAATCATATCGACCATCGATTTAACCGGGCTGACGTTACTTCCCTCGAGCATTTCCGGCATCAGCTGTGCTTCCTGGTCAGCCGGTAACGGAGGTGCATCCGCAATTCCTGAGCGGAACAGGCCGTCATCGCCTCTGACCAGTGTCTGCACAGGGGCATTGACCAGCTTGATTCGTCCGACCTGAGCCAGTGCGGACGGTTCATCCCCTGCACCCTGTGCAGTGATGGTACCGTCAGAACCGATAGTCAGTGTTGATTGCGGCGGAACAGTCAGAGGACCGCCGTCCCCCATTAGGGGACGTCCGCGCACCAGTAATTGCCCTTCACTGTCAATTTCAATATTCCCGTTGCGGGTATATCCTTCCCCGCCGTCCGGCAGTTCAACCGCCAGCCAGATATCCTGAGGCAGTGCAACATCCAGTGCCCGCCCGGTCATATTGACAGGCCCCATTGCCGAACTGGATCCGGGGGTTGATTCAACAACCAGAGTCCGCGTTTCAACAGTCGGGCCGATAACAGGAACTGCACGATAGGCAGAAATCTGTTCCCGGAAACCGGTTGTTGATGCGTTAGCAAGGTTATTACTGGTAACAGCCTGACGATTAAGGGCGGCATTCGCGCCGCCCAGTGCTGTATAAATGACGTTATCCATAGTCAGCTTATGTTGACCAGTGTCTGTAACAGCTCAGACTGCGTCCGGATAGTCTGGGAGTTAGACTGGTAGTTACGCTGGAAAACAATCATATTGACCATTTCCTGGCTGAGATCGACATTGGATGCCTCAAGGCGTTGCCCGTAGAGCTTACCCAGATTTCCGGTGCCTGAAATGCCGGTTGTCGGCTGACCGGATGCCGGTGTTTCGCTCCAGCAGTTATTACCTTCCGGCGTCAGTCCGCCCGGGTTAGTAAAGTTGCTCAGCAGAATCTGTCCCACGGTCTGACGCTGTCCGTTGCTGTATGAGGCAATCACTTCACCGTTATCACCGATGATAAAGCCGTTCATCTCACCCGGTGCATAACCTGTCGTGCTCGGGCTTTTCATTGATGTGTCCGATGCCTGCTGGGTCATACCGGTCAGATCCAGCTCAAAATCCAGCGCCTCCGCACCATTGTACGGATCACCTTTGACACCCAGTTTGACCGGATCCTTTAACTGGCCTGATGTATCGAATTCAAGGGTTGTTTCCTGCCAGGCAGGGGCAGTTGTCGGTGATGTGGTATCCATAGAATAGGCTTTCCACTCGTTATCACCGGTCTTAACGTAATAAACGTTAATCGTATGTTTATTCCCCAGACTGTCATACGCATCGACCTGGCTGACAGAGTTGTAACTGCTGCCATTTTCAGGATCAAACGGAGTCGTTGCCTGGTCGATAGCTTCTGTTCCGGAGGAGAGGTTTCCGTTCATTTTACCGGCGTCAGACGCACGCGGCGGCATATTGCCGTTCGGGATCTGAATAGGTTCAATAGCGGCGCCCTGCTCAATAGTCGGTGGCGTACCGGTTGCCTGATAACCGGTCAGGTACATACCCTGGTTATTAATAATGTAGCCATCTTCATTCTGTTTGAACTGGCCGTTACGGCTGTAAAATACTTTACCGCCGCCATCAATCAGACGGAAAAAGCCATCGCCCTGAATACCCATATCCAGCTGGCTGTTTCCCATTCCCAGCACACCATCACTGAAATTCTGGTTTACACCGGCAACCTGAACACCCATACCGATCTGTGAGCCTGCGAAAACATCCGCAAACGCGATAGAACCTGATTTAAAACCAACCGTCTGTGAGTTGGCGATGTTGTTACCAACAACATCCAGAGCCTGGGACGCGGCATTTAATCCACTGAGACCTTGTGAAAAACTCATATTTAATATATTCCTGAGGGGTTAATAACTGCGGTCCGGCCGTTACTGAACCTGATAAATCTCACCGAGCATAACGGTGCCGTTTAAGCCATTGAGATGTAAAACAGCCACACCGCTTTTTATGTCAACGCTTTCCACTTCAGCCGATTTTAATCCGACGATATCCGGTGCATCACCGCTGGCCGTTGTCGCCGAATACGTGACAGTGAACGGTCCGCCTTCCGGTTCTGCCGGCTGGAAGTTGGTCACATCGTCCATGGTGTAGGTATTGATACCTTTCTTCACATCCTGAATTTCACCAACATACGCATTGCCCTGATCATCGGTGAAGGTAACTTTGACTTTTTCAACATCACTGTTGATAGAAAATGCCAGTTCCGGATTTCCGTCTTCCGTGATGGTTACCACCGTATCGCCCTCAACGAGAACAGTACGGCCTATCCAGTTAACCGCATTATTCTGATGCATACTGAACACCACACCCGTATTCATGGCGACTGTGCTATTCAGTTTTTCGATACCGGCGGCGGTCTGGAACTGTGCCAGCTGAGAGGTCAGCTGGTTGTTATCCATCGGGTTAGTCGGATCCTGGTTTTGCATTTGTGCCACCAGGAGCGTCATAAAATTGCTTAATAAATCATCAGCGGCGCTGACCTGATTTACTGCGCTGTAAGAGTCATCAGTGGTCGAATTTTGTGTTACGGGTGATACAGACATGTCAATTTCCTTACTGGCCTTACTGGCCTAACATCAATGTTTTCAGCATGAGTGTTTTTGCCGTATTCATAACTTCAACGTTTGCCTGATAACTGCTTGAAGCTGAAAGGGTATTTACCATTTCACCCACAACATCAACATTAGGCATACGGACATAACCACTGTCATCTGCAAACGGATTTGACGGGTCATAAATCAGGCGGAATGGTGCATCGCTTTCAATAACATCGGAGACCTGAACACCGCCAATCTCTGTTCCGATGGACGGATTCACCTGAAAAACAACCTGCTTTGCCCGGTACGGCTGACCATCCGGTCCGGCAACACTATCGGCATTCGCCATATTGCTGGCACTGACATTCAGGCGCTTTGATTGTGCCGACATCGCGGAGCCGGAAATATCAAAAATACTAAACAATGACATATAATTAACCCTGGCTGATAACAGTCATCATGCCTTTTAATTGTGAGCCGAGGATGGTTAAACTTGTCTGATATTTCACTGTGTTATCAGCGAAATTGACACGTTCACGATCCATATCCACGGTATTACCGTCTGCACTTGGCTGATCAGGCACCCGGTAAAGTAACTGGCTGTTTTCCAGTACGGAAGATGCACCCGGAATATGTTTTCCGGATGTCATTGCTAATTTAACATTTCCCATTTTCCCCACACTGAGACGATCATTCGCATCCTTCAGTTGTTGAGAAAAATCAATATCTCGTGCAAGATATCCGGGCGTATCTGCGTTAGCTATATTCGCAGCAATAATATCCTGACGCTGTGAAAGCAGCTGTAACGCCTCATGCTGGAAACGTAATTCATTATCAAATTTATCTAGCATTATCACACTCGGACAATATATTTTTCAGTTCAATTTATATTCTTATTTTATGAGAGAACAGGATAAATCTAAACGTTGAAAACCTGACAAAAGCTGAAGCTTTTATCTTTTTAAAATGTATGTAAATCTATTTACGAAACATTAAATACGCTAATTGCCGTCAGTTATGACGCTATTATCGCGCTATGGTTATAAGATATTTAATATACAATATCCGGATATGTATATTGTTTGATTTAACTCATTGAGGTCAGTGTGGACTTTAGACTCATCCGTTATTTTCTCTTACTGACGATTCCGTTCAGCCTGCCTGCATTCCCGGCATCGGAGCAGTCTGCGGTACTGGAAAAAAATATTCAGACACTGATTGGCGGGGAACTGCAGAAAAACACCGTACCGGATGATGACCTCAGAATTAAAATTCTTTCTTCCGGAAAACAACTGGAGAGCCTCTGCGATAACCCTGTTCTTTCACTCAGCGGGCAAAACAGTAAAATCACCGGAAACCGGACCGTACTGGCCCGGTGCGGGAAAAAAAGTCATTACATCCGGATCAATGTGTCGGTCACCGGAACATACTGGGTTGCCGGACAGGCATTGTTACCTGGTGAAGCCATCACCGCGGCACAGCTGGAACTCCGCACAGGAAGCCTGGACGGGTTGCCTGCGGATATCATCACTGATCCGCAGCAGATAACAGATAAGATACCAACCCGTTTAATCAAATCCGGACAACCGGTTACTGCCGGTTCACTGAGAAAAACGTGGTCTGTACTGACGGGAGATGAAATCAGTGTCGTTGCTTCCGGTAATGGATTTCAGGTAACAACTGTCGGAAAATCAATGGATAATGGTGCTTTAGGTGACACTGTACGTTTCCGTACCCGTTTAGGCCAGATTCTCACCGGGAAAGTCACCGGAAAGAAAAAAGTCACAATAAATATGCAAAACTGACTTCAGTTCTTTTTGTGCCATGCCGATATAATAAGTAACCGACTAAAAAAATCGTTAGGGTGGAAAATGAAAATTGCCGTTGAACGCCTGGAACAAGTTAACCATCTTGCTGCGACTCAGCAGGATCCGTCAGCTCGTAACAAAGCCGCTGTATCAGAACAGAGTGCATCTGATAAAAATAAAGACGCCTCGTTACAGGTTACTCTGAGTAAAAGAATCAGTAATATTAATACTGACACCACTCATGACGTTAATCTGGAAAATGTAAATAAAGTTAAAATGCAGATCAGCGAAGGTAAATACCTGATCGATACTGATGAAATAGCACAACAACTGGTTAGTGATATTTTTAATCTTTCTAAAACTTATTGATAATTTATTTTTATGGAAAAACTACGGCACACTTTACTTAAACTGCAAGAACTACTGAACCAGATGGACAGTTTACTGATAGAGGAAATCAAACAGCTTAGTTCCTTCAGAATAAATCCGGTCGCACTTCAGCCTATTTCTGATAATAAAAGCCGGATTCTTTCTGCTATCAATTTTTATGATAACCAGAGAAAACAATTAGAGAAACAAGGTCAGTTCAGTGCGCCTTACAGTAACTCACCAAAGTTATCTAATCTCTGGTCATCCATCGTATCTCAAACAAAAAATGCGAATGAGTTAAATCAAAAGAGCTATGCCTTATTAGAACTCCATATGCAAAAAATGCAGGAGTTTAAAAAAATGGTGAAAGATCTTGAGAAAAAAAATGCGATGTATGCATCCAGCGGAAAAGCTGAACAGGAAAACACAGGACAAATGTATAATATATCCATCTGATTTAATTAAAATCAGAGGCTGGTAAATCACATTTTTTGTTCAGATAATTTTATCAATGAACGAATTTCCTGTTTATATCAATTACAATCACGATTAGTGACGGCAATTTCGTGCACTTTTAGCACTATCATATAGTCTTATTTCCGCTATAAAAGACGGTAAAATAACGCATCTCAGCGTTTTCTTTTTTATCGTCAATAACGGAATAATATCACGTGGTAAAACCTTTTCTCCGCAGCGGTCGACGCAGCGATTATTTGCCGTTAGGTGAAAACGGCCAAACAGTCTTTGATTCCGCGTTGCAAATACGTGAGGCCCTGCGATTACAGGGCTTTCATGATGCAGCCAATTGTCTGGCAATACCGCAATGCCACAGTGACAGTGACCGTATTGACTGGTATGCCCCCCGTCACGGAACACTGACATCATGGACGCATATCAGCCATCCGCAGCGTTTACACCTCATCAGCTATTTACAGGAACGCCACGCCGAACTGGACGCTTTCCGGCTGCGTTGCGGCAGTGCGGAGAATATTTCCCTCAGACTTTTTGCGTCATTACTCAAACATGTTCTGCAATTTCCGGGTGTACAGCATATCTGGTTGCTGGATGATAAACCGGTCATTGAATTCTGGGGATTTTCTTCACTTCCTCTGCATTCGGATGCCCGTATGCTCGATATTATTCTGCGGGAAGAGGAAGAGCGCCAGCAGCAACTGATACAGTCGGCAGTGCAGGCGAAGCAGAGTGAACTGAGTGATGAGCAGGCCGCAGACGAACATCCCGGTGAACCGGATTCTGAAGAATCGCCTCCGCTCGTTGTCAGTTTGTCGCAGACCTGTAACGTACCGGATGAAGAACCCGTAAAAACGGCAGAACCAGAAACCCGTAAAAAACGCAGGTTCCCGGTTAAATATGCCGTGCTGACCGTCCTGCTTATCGCGGGAGCTACTGTATTATCGCTGCCTCTGTTTTATACACCGTCAGAGAATAAAAACAGCGGAACTGAACTCCGCCCGGCAGAGCCTGAACAGCAGACAGAACAACCGGAAAAAGCGCCTCAGCCTCTCCTTTCTGAGGTGATAGAAAGTACATTATCAACCGTGATGAAAACCATTTCGTCTGCAAAACCGGTCGTTGTGACCGCTCCGGCAGCGCCGGAACCGGAAGCATTACCGCCTGAACCGGCTGCACCTGAGATCCTCCCGGCAGAACCGGTACAGGATAAAGATACCCTGATCCTTTTCCCCAACTCAGTCAGAGCCGGCTCGGTTAAATTTCTGAACGGTAACTGGCAGGCTGTTTTCTTTGGTGAAACCGCGAAACCGGAGACTTACCCTTCTGTGCGTCTGCAGATAATGAATGGTAAAGGTCATATACACCTTAATGACGGAAATAAGTCATGCCAGGCCCCTGTTTCTGCCGGCCTGCTGCCTTCCGGGACACTGTCCGTAAAAAGCCGCACACTGCGGGCACGGTGCAATGATGGTTCCCAGCAAACTATTCCGGATATCAGTTGCAAGCAGGGCACCGATTCCGTCGCAATTTGTCAGGCGAAATGGTCCGATAACGAGTCATCTCAGCTTACATTCAAAAAAATTATGGATAAATAATAACGATGTTAACCGACCTTATTCATTATAAACCCGATGTAACGCTGATCCGCGACAGTGGCATCCAGTTTCTCGATTTTGGCCTGTATTTGCCGGAAAACTCAGATAAAAAAGGCTATTTTGTCCGTCAGACCGCCAACGGCCCGCTCCTGCATCTTCATCACGATGAAAATGACGGAACATTTACTATCCCGTCATCACAGGGCGAAACGGCAGAGCGTGTCAGACCGGAAAGTGCCATTCTGCTAGCTGATTCACTCTCGGTATCCGAAGGTCAGTGGCTGCCAGTTCCCTGGCTCAGAGGCAAGACCGGGAATACATCCGCATCCGGTCCTGATAACTGGTCACGCATTCAGATAAACCGGCTTAACGAGCCGGACGCCGCCGGAAATAACATCCGGATAAGCATTGCGTTTGATACCCGCACACTTCATGAAAATGATGCCGACCCGCTTCTCGCCCCGGTTCAGTCTGACATCGATAACGGTATCCGTTTTTCATTCGTACGGGAAAATGATGATATCGCCGCATTCCTTGATAATACGTGGATTGACGGCTGGCTGCGTGAAGTCTTTCTGAGCTATGTTCAGCAGCATGAAGATCGTACTGAACAGGAAGTCGCATCCGCACTGAAATTATTTGAATATCAGGCTCATTATCTGAACATTCTTCATATGATGGCAGATCACCTTGCTTTGCCTGATGTTCTTTTAAGCAGCGGAACACTGTATACCCCGGCCATTCCGGTTGATCTGATTCTGGATGTCGGCAGTACCCATACCTGCGGCATGCTGGCAGAAGATCACCAACAGGAAAATGATGGTTTCCGTCAGTGTGAAGAGCTGCGTTTGCGCTCACTCAGTCAGCCGTATCTTATCAGTGATACGCTTTTTTCCAGCAGACTTGAGTTTAACGAAGCGCAGTTTGGTAAATCGCATTTTTCTCTCGAAAGCGGTCGTGAAAATGCATTTCAGTGGCCATCGATTGTCCGTCTGGGGGATGAGGCAAAACAGTTAATGCATCAGCGCGCCGGCAGTGAGGGATACAGCGGTATCTCGAGTCCGCGCCGCTATTTATGGGATTCAGCGCCGGTCAGTCAGCCATGGCGTTTCAGCGGTCGCCGGAAAGAAGCGCCGGCTATTGCCGCGCCGTCCATGCTGCTGATGAATGATGAAGGGATCCCCCTGCATACCCTGACGCCAGAGGTACGTTTACCGGTATTTACCCCGCGTTACAGCCGGGCCTCTCTGATGACATTAATGCTCAGTGAGCTGATCTCACAGGCATTAGTGCAAATGAATAATGTGGCGGCACGTCAGAAAAAAGGGCACCGCAATGCCCCGAGACAGTTACGTCATATCATTCTGACACTGCCGTCCGCAATGCCGTATGAAGAACAAAAGCATTTCTATAAGTATATGAGTGATGCCATCTCGCTGGTCTGGAAAAGCCTGTCATGGCATCCGCAGGATGCCGGATTCACCCTGCAGGAAGACAAAGCGAAGAGTTTATATCCTGTTCCCTCATTCTCATTTAACTGGGATGAAGCGTCCTGCAGCCAGTTAGTCTGGATATATAACGAAAGCCGCCGCTATGGCGGGAAAATTGATAAATTATTCGGACTGCTCGGCCGCCCGGATCGCCGGTATGACAACGGGGAAATCAAAGGCAAATCATTACGTATCGCTGCAATTGATATCGGCGGCGGAACAACGGATCTGGCGATAACCCGTTATGACCTCGACACCCAATTAAGCAGTAACATAAAAATCACACCGCAGCTGCTGTTCCGCGAGGGATTTAAATGTGCCGGGGATGATCTTCTGCTTGATATTATCCGCCGTGAAATTCTGCCTGCATTTGAAAAAGCCATCGCACAGGCCGGGGTCAGTAACAGCAGGAGCGTCATGCAACAGCTATTTCAGGCTCAGGGACGATTTGATGATCAGGGCACATTACGCCAGCAGGTCTCATTACAGCTGATCATACCGCTCGGCCATGCATTACTGAATGCGTGGGAACACGGTCGTACCGTTAATACCACATTCGGTGAATTGCTGGCGACATTACCGTCACCACACGTACTGGCATATATTGAAGAGACCGTAAGGTTATCCGGGGGGACATTAAATGTTCTGAATATTCCTCTGTACAGCGATCCTGAATCACTCAATCATGCCGCATTAACCGGTCAGCTTTCTCTTACCGGCGTGCTGAAATCGTTATGTGAAATCATTGAATATTACCGCTGTGATGTCCTTTTAATTTCAGGACAACCCGGCAGCCTCCCCGGAATACAAACGTATTTCCGCCGCCGCCAGCCGGTACCATCGGTACGCATCATCATGATGCAGAATTATCCGTTGCACAGTGATTTTCCGTTCTGCCCGAAAAAAGGCGGTGAAAACGGTAAAATTACCGCCCTGCTCGGCGCCACGATTTTTCATCTTGCAACAGATCTCCGTCTTCCCGGATTCAATATCACGCCCGGGAATATCACGTCAGATTCGACTCTCCGCTATATGGGGGTGCTCGATGAAAATAATTTACTCAGTAATGAAAACATCTGTTATCAGCAAAACGATGACGGCAGTTTTCCGCAAGTCATCGATATTCCGATCCGCGGAAATATCCGGCTGGGGTTCCGGCAGGCAGATAACCCTGAATGGCCTGCGACACCGTTATATCAGCTGACCATCTCAGATCCGAATCTGGCGAGAGAGCTTGCCGGGGGCGAAATTCTGCATGTCCGTTTGTTACGGGAAGCCGGTCATGACGTATTTACACTGAAAGACGCAACACTTCAGAGCGGAAAATCAATCACACCGGAATGTTTACGTTTATCGCTGCATACACTGACAGACAGTAATACAGCCAACCGGGAATACTGGATCGACAGCGGAAACTTATTTCAATAATGATGACTAAATTCAATACATTAATTAACCGGATACAGACTCTCCGTCCGGATAATATCTGGCTGAATAATGAAGCCGATATCCTTATCGATCGTTTACTGCGATACAAACTGAGCCTCAGTCATTCAGAAACGGTACCGGTCACTCAGGATCATATCCTTCGCAGTACCACACCGGTACCTTTCTCTGATGAGCTGATTGCGCATGTGGCAAATGATCATCAGTGCATTAATATTATGCTGGATAATATAACGCTGGATTATCAGGCAGATATATTGCCTAATCTCAGAAATACCTCTCTGGCTGTGAGGTTTACAGATTCACAGCCACAGTGTTACGGTCCTTATACACTGACATTCCTGCTGATGAGCCCTGCAGAGAAGGCCTGCCAGCTGATCACCCGTTATCCCGCCGCGATACAGGAAGAGACTCTCCGGTATAAAATAACAGAGCTGGAAGAGCGTAAATTACAAAAAGCTCAGGAGATTCTCGATCCTGCTGAGTTTTTATCCCTTATCAGTTTCCGGGAAAAATGCCAGCCCGCCTCTCTGCCGCTTTCTGCCGCCCTGATACTCCGGATAAGTGAACTCGTTCCGTTTCTCAGCAAACATGATCTGACCGACTTACTGTCATTTTTCTGGGGCGGCGATCTGTCGGCCACGACTGAGTGGCTCCGGTATCTGCAGGCTAAAAATACGGTGAAAAATGCCCGTCAGGTTATTGCGCCGTCAAGAACCGTTATTTCATCCGGTCTGATGTCAGATCCGTTAACCACAGGAGAATATCCGGCCTGTTTTGATGATATTCCGCTGTGCCCGCTGGCTGACGGCGTTCCGTTATCTGTCGTGCCATTATCACGCCAGAGCCTGTTTGAGATAAGCCGGGAAATCACACTGACTGTTGCCCACTCTTCACGCCGGGATACCGTGATTATTCCGGATGATCCTTTCTTCACGTTCAGTGATTTTTATCAGCAGCGTGATGATACTGATCTCCTGCTGCAACAGGAAAATGACGCATCACAGCTTTGCTCACACCTGGCTTTTCTGTTCCGTAATACACCGTTCAGTGAACATGACATTCATGCACTTATCCGGACATTACAAACCCGTTCTGATCGCCATGGTGAATTACTGGATGGCCTGATGATTGATGAAACGTTACTGGGCGCATTAACCTATACGTCATCACAGGATGAATCATCCGTGTTTCCGGGTACCATTTATTTCCCGGATGAAGAACCGGCAGCCGGTAAAAATAAGTCCGGCGGGTTTACGACCAAGGCCTGGCAGCTATGGGTTAACCATATCCGGAAAAAAGGCTTCAGCAAAACACTGAGAAAACGCAGCGGGCTGACAGACAACGAGCTCAGCATGCTCTGCCAGATTTTGATTCAGGCCGGTTATCAGGCAAATTTACAGGATCACCTGGCACAGACACTGGAAGGATTGGAAAATAATGCCGTTGCCGGCGTTTGCTGTGCGGCCCGGGTACTTAATGAGTTTGTCGCCTGGCTTGGCTACAGTTTTGTCCATCCGGATGAACGACCTCAGAGTAAAATGAATCCGGGAGCGCCGCTTTTTACGCCTTCATCCGCCGCCGGTGACCCTGCTTTCTTTTCTTCAGACAATACCGTTTCCGGTAATACGATCTGGTTAGGGGACTGGCTTATCGCCCTGTCACACCGAGCAGCAGAACTGCCGGAAGGATACGGATTAACAACGGCACAGCGCAGAGAAATGAACAAAATATTACCCAAAAACCTCAAAGAAAATTAAAGTGTCCGGTTACAAACAGAAATGACATAAAAAAACGGGTAAATGAGAAGTGGCTCATTTACCCGTCAGGAAGACTGGTCCGGCAGGTTTATTCGTGTTTTATATAAACAAACACATTACTTTGGTGATAAAAATAATTCAGTAATCTGTTATCTCAGTTGTCAATTGATTAAAAACAAAACAACAATGTGTTTATTTTTGCAATTAACCACTTTATGACTAGCTAATTACGATATTATATTACACCCTGATTGATATTCATTTATTCAGAGTGGATTTCCCGATTTTACACCATGGAAATAATCATCAATCATAGCTGATGTATCATTATAAAAATGATTATTTTCTAATATTCTTTCACGAAAAGGTAAATCAGAGAATAAATCATTAACGCTGCATTCAAAAACCAGGCTTATTTTATACAGCGTATCTGCACATATTTTATTAACACCACGTTCATAACGGGATAACTGCTGATGAGACAATCCTGTTTTCTCGGCAATGTCACTAATATTCATGCCATTATACTGCCTTATTTCCTTTATTCTCTTACCGACGATGGCTGATATATCATTCATATTATTTATCACATAGTTAGTTAATATTTGGATTGTTATATCGCCACGATTCTTCTGTGTTGACCTCTGTACGCAGCGGTTTTATCAATCATATCATTGGCAGATATGATGCCGGATTATGGAATAGCATCATTCTGTCATAATACACTTACTGAAAAATAGTCAAAAATGCATTGGGTCATAATTAAATATCATAAACCCCTTACCCTGCGTTATAAAAAATAACCGTAAGACCCGGGTTTAATTATTATTGAAATTTGTAATTATGTTTACCGCGTAATGGTCATACAACCGAAGGTCACCATCACAAATAATATTTGTATTCACCTTCACCACTCGTATTATGCAACCATAAAAATCAAAAAAACAGGAAATCAAACCCGAGAAAACACGAAGAAAGTGAATTTTTTTAAAAAATACAACTATGATTTATGATAACGTCAATATGCATATCTGCATCGTATAATAACCTGACAGTTATTCGCTTATATTGTGCGTTATACCACTAAATACCCGCAACCTGTTCTTCATACGTTTTCGCACAATGTCCCTCAGACACTGCCTCCTGCTATAATCTGGTGATGTATATTCCCCGCCCGCAAAACGTCTCTTTCAGATTGATGACGACTGGAACCAACTACTCATCAAACGCTGTTTTGCCTTCCCCGAATGGACTAAATAAGTCATTGAGAGCATGCTCGCCTGTGGTACCTGGCTATACTGTTCTTATGCGCGTCAGCGCATGTCAGGCGGCAAAAATTACTGAAAATATCACTATGACCGGATAGCCGCCGCAGCCCGGCAGCGCCGGTGACAGGCTGTTATAGTTCGCATACCCTCCCCCGCCCTGCATGAATATCTCAGCTGTAAAACCGTTCTGTTATTTCATATTCCCGCCTTTGGCCGCAGTTGGCCGGGCGTGCCCGGCTGTACTGCGCGTTATGCTGCGCTTGCGCAGTATTACGGGGAATAGTCCACTGAACCTGAAGCCTCACCATTCTGAGCGGCGGGAACTTAGTTCCCTGTGAGCGAAGGCATTATCTGGTGTTTATTTGATGGGTGCGCTTAAAAAAACGCGCCCAATCTCCTTTTTATTAAAAAAGGACGTTTAGTTCAGAAGCTAAGAACGAATTTAACCTGATTCACTATAGTCTGTACGAAGTTAACTGGTGCTGTTTCATATCATACGAAATTAACTGACTGTATTATGCACAATTACCGGGTGTGATAACACCGCCACGCGCTCCGCAGGTAAAAAAAGTACCTGTCCGGGACATAAAAACAGGGCATTTCAGGCAAAGAATCAGCACGAAAACCGCCGGGAAGGCGGTCAGTTCAGACAGGGACTGGATTAATGGTCAGGCAGGTTATCGAGGTAACACTGATACAGCAGCTCGCCGTGCAACGCAGGGAACTGCGATTTTATCCGCTGCTCCAGCGCACGGACAACAGCCACCGGGTTTATCTGTTTCCAGCGCTCATACAGCCGCCAGGCATCCCCCAGTGTATCGTCCTGCGGACGGGAGGCTTTCAGTTGTGCTTTCTTCTCTTTCAGCGCTTTTTCCAGGTGTTTCTTTTCGCTTTCCAGTGCCTCATCATCTCCGGTCACCAGACGGCGCAGCTTTTTCAGCAGGTTTTTCAGTGTGTGCCGGTTATCCAGTGACGCGACATTCGAGCGGCTCAGGCGCAGCACATGACGGGCATACCGTTTCTGGTATTCTTCCCGCAGCCCTTTGCGCTCCATCCAGCGCCGGAAGCGCGTGACAATG
This sequence comes from Morganella sp. TYF_1, assembly GCF_043105645.1. NCBI lineage: Bacteria > Pseudomonadati > Pseudomonadota > Gammaproteobacteria > Enterobacterales > Morganellaceae > Morganella > Morganella sp. TYF_1. The sequence goes on from NZ_JBICLU010000001.1 coordinate 50,840, forward strand.
TCACGCAGTGCTGCAAGTCCAAATCCCAGCCCGGCAAAAAACTCCGGCCGCAGCCAGATGCGCATCGCCTTGTACTGTTTCGCCTCACGGTCAAAATCACGGTGGATGATTATCAGGTTAGCGGCCTCCCAGTCGTGCAGCGCGTGCAGTACCGGATCATAGCTTTTGCGGCCGTTCTCATACTGATGCAGCTGACCGCACTGCGCGGCCAGTGTTTCCACCGGACACATCACCTCAAACAGCGCCTCACTGTCCGGGTTATAGTCCGCATTGGCTATCATCGCCAGCGCCAGCGCATACCAGGTTTCCCGGCGCTCGGAACGCACAGACACCCGCTGGTTACGTTCACAGCGCAGATTATAAATATGGGGATTCCGGTTCCAGTCATGACGCGACAGTGCCGCCGAAAAACGGCGCACCGCCGCAATGGCCGGTAATTTACCTTTAAAGACAGGCAGATAATGACGGTGAATTTTATGACCGTTCACCGGGGTACGAAGTGTCAGGGAATCAGACACATTCTCCTGCGCTTATGTTGTGCCGCAGGAGTTGAATTTTTCTCGGCATAATTCTATACTCCCCATCAGGAGTTCAACAATACCCCTGATGGAATCACTCTGGACAGCCCTGTTAATCTTACCTTTCCGCCAAGTTAGATGAAGATTGCAGGGCTTTTCTTTTGGGTTCGGCGCGGTTCTTTGTGCCTACGTCCCTTTATGTCACCTTTCGGCGTGACAACCAAAAAATTCGTTAATGCCGCTTAATTTAGCACTCAGCCGCACTTCCCGCAATCTTTACGGTCATTTATCCGATTTCGGATCACGTTCTGACTGATTTGTGCCTGGAAAACAGGGTAACTGACTGAACAGTAAGGCTGGCGGTGTTTTCCGGGAACGGGCGGGATTAACCGGGGCTATTCCCCGATCTCTTTTTCTCTCACCGGCTCTCTTTCTCTGATGATGTCTTTTTCGGCCTGCTGCAGTTGTTCCGTCTGCCGCATACGGTGTAACTGTTCCTGCCGGAGAATTTCATCCAGGCTGACGGCCGCTTTCCGGTCATGCGTGTTTTCCTGTGACTGCAGACGCTGCTGTTCACGGACAATTTCCGCGTCCAGACGGGCATCCGGCGGCGTATCACGGACGGTGTCTGCTTTCTCCGGTAATGCGGCGGCTTTCAGTTCGGCCTCACGGCGCTGCTCCTCCGCTGTTTTCAGGGTTATCGGGTCATCCGCTGCCGGGACACCGGCACGTAGCATGTCCGGCACACTGAGGTCAGCCGGAAGCCCGCCGGTCAGTTTACGCATCACCGCCGCATTCACCGGCTCCTCCGGCTGCAGCCGGACAACCACACCGCTGTCCGGGGTCTGTTTAAGCTGAGCCAGCGCCTCTGTCATGCTCTCCGCAATCCGTGTCTCTCCGTTACTGCCGCGCTGCAGTACCATCCAGACGGCTTCCTCACGACCGACACGGCGCTGTTCCTGCCCTGCACCGTTCAGGTGCCCCTGTTCATTCAGCAGCACCGGCGTTATCCGCGTACCCGCCGGTCTGCCGTGCCGGTCATACACCGGCCACGCCACACCCGGCTCCGGGTATTTCTGACTGCCGTACACAAAGCGGGCGGTACTCTCTGCGGTCAGCCCCAGCTCACGGGACAGGGCACGGCCGACGGCCGTGTCCGTCAGGGGTTTTGCCCCCGCGTACAGCAGGTTACCGGTCCCGGCCGCCCGGTCACTGTCTGCCATCAGTAAATCATGCACGGTCGGACGGGCAGCATTACTGCCGGTTTTGTCCAGCCACTTTTCGAGGTTATCGCTGTACACCTGCACATGGGTTTTCATCCTGGACAGTGCCACATAGGCATTACGCCGCGAGGCCAGCGGCCGACGGCCGCCGGTCACGCCGCCGAGCACAATCACATACTCCTCACTCGCCCCCTGTGCCTTGTGCGCCGTACCCGCATAACCGTAGTCAATATGCCGGTCAGCAGGCTCCGCCGGGTTAATCCGGATACTGTCCTGCCCGTCTGTCAGCGTCAGGGTGCCGTCATCGTGTATCTGACTGACGGTGCGGGTGCTGTTGACCACCCGCCCCCGGTTACGGTCGGTGCGGGTGAATGTCACTTTCTCTCCTTCGGCCATCTCACGGGTTTCTGTCCGGAACACCTGTATGTCCCGCGAGCTGTTCTCAAAGGCAGAGAGCGGGATATCCCTGTTATCCGCATCCCGTAACATCACCACACCGTCCGCGTTGTCACGCTCCGTGACAATCAGGGTGTAATAGGTATCCCCGGCGAGGACGGTTTTGCCGTGATGCTGTGCCAGTCCGGCCACCGAGTGCAGGGACGCCGTCTGTGTTTTTTCCTGCACCAGTACCGGTATCCGGACTTTACGCACGCCCTCCCCGGCTGTCAGTGCCTCATGCACCCCGGCGTTGACCGCCGCCCTGTCCGCGTTGGTCTGTACCACTATCAGGGTTTTTTCGCGGGCTTCCGGCGTCCGGCTGCTGTAGTCACGGACAATATCGCGGATAACGCCGTCTTCTCCGGCCTGCATGACCGACTTTTCGGGGATATGCGCGTCAGGCAGACGCGGCACGATAGCCGGGGACACGTTTTCCAGCAGTGCCGCTGCCTGTTTCATCTGACCGGCAATCACCGCCTCCACCGCCGGTTTCAGTGCCGGGGTCTGGCGGACAATCTCTTTCATAATCGCCGTATCCAGTGCGGACCGGGTCTGTGTCAGTTCAAACGGCGTACCGCTGTCAATCGCCTGCAGCTGTGCGGTGTCCCCGCTCTTGACCGCACGGCCGCCCCCTGCCTCAATCACCGCCACCACTTCCGCCATGTTGCGGTTCCCAATCATGGAGCTTTCATCAATCAGGAACAGGGTATTGTCAAAGCGCGGCGTTTCCCCGTTACGCAGCTGCTGCGCGGTATCAGTCAGAAACGACTGCAGGGTCTGCGCTTTCACGCCGGTTGCCGCCATTTCCCCCGCCGCCCGGTGTGTCGGTGCCAGACCGCGGACTTCCGGCCGGGACGCTTCCGGCAGCAAATCCAGACTGCGCATCACCGCCTTAAACTGAGTGGTTTTTCCGACCCCGGCATACCCCTGGACGGCGATAAACCGGTCGGTACTCTCCAGAATTAATCGTGTGGCCGCCTGCTGCCCCGGGGTCAGTCCGGCCAGCATGGCCTCCGGCACGCGCTCAAAAAACGGCTGCTGTGTGCCCTTACCCTGCAGGATGGCGCGGATAATCTGCTTTTCCGATTCCCACGCGGCAGCCGTCACATACTCATTTTTCCCCGACCCCGGCACCGGGATCAGTTCACCGGTCGCCGCCATTCTGGCGGTCTGCAGGCGGATGCTTTCCGCCGTCAGGGACGGGTGCAGCGGCAGCGTTTTTGCCACCACATCGGTGACAGAGAACATCACCTGATTTTCCTGCGTTAACACAATGCCCTGCCGCACCGCTTTCTCCGGCACTGACCACAGACGCGCTGCCGCCTGTCTGACGGAGGTATCCGGGCTTTGCGGGTCAGTGCCGAGTCGGGCGGCCACAGTCTGATAGTGCGGCGAACGGGCGAGGCGGCGGTCTGTTTCGGTGTTGTCCAGCGGGGTGAACAGTTCCACTTTCTCCCCGCTGCGGGCAACGGTGTTAAAAAAATCGGCCCGGGTGTCGCGGACTGACGCGGCGGCCAGCACCACCTGATTATCCGGCAGGGATTGTCCCGGCGTGGTCACATAAGCGTAATCCGCTTTGAGACCGGCCGTGAGCGGCAGCGTCACCCGGCGGCCGCGATGCGCTGCCGTCAGGGTGCTGTCCGTCACTGCGGTGACGGTCAGGGTGTCACCGGCGGCCATCCGCCCGTGTTTTGCCAGCAGGGTCAGTGTTTCTCCTGCCGCAATGGCTTTCTGTGCCGGATGAAACAATGACCAGCTGCTGTCAAGTTTCGTCACCTTTATCACCTGAGACTGTCCCCGGCGGTCTTTCAGCGTCACACTCCGCGTGGCCGGTGTCACCCGGGAGACGGTAAAACGCTCCGCGCTTTTTTTACCGTCCTGCCACTGCTCCAGTACCATCCCCTCCCGGTACTGACTGATGTCCCGGCGGGTTTTGCTGTCTGACCACACCGGTGTCAGCAGCGTGACACTGACCGGACTGCCGTGTAATACGCCCTGCGCGGTGAGTTCCGCCCTGACCGCGTCCGTCAGTGCCGCCCGTTCGCGGGTGCCCGTCACCTGTACCGTGACCGGCACCCCCTCCCGGCGCAGTGCCTGATAGCGGGCAGCCATGGCGGCATAACGCTGCGGCTTGTCCCCGATACTGTGTATCTCTGTCTGTACCGGCGGTTTCCCGGCGGCCGCAAACCGGACAACCCCGGCGTCCTCCAGGGTGCGCAGCGCGTTCCCGGTGCCTTTGCGACCGGCACTGTCGAGCAGCAGTATCTGGGTATTGGTCTCTTTTGCCTGCGCAAACAGCTGTACCGTCTCTTTCAGTGACCAGGTTTCCGCGCCGGTGACAATCACGGTGCCGTTCACCGGCAGCGCGGGTTTTTCTGTCCAGCGGCGTTTGTCTGTGCTCAGGGTGCCGCTGACCGGCTGCGGGGTGTGTTTACTGTCCGCCTCAATCACCAGAACAGTCCGTCCCTGCTGCAGGGCGACGGCGGCGGTTTCCGCCAGCCGGTCACGCTGCATCTGCCGGTTGCCCCGGCTGTCAATCACGGCCGCGTTCGGCAGGGTGTCTGCCAGTTTTTGTGCGGTGCCGGTGAAGACGGTTTCCGGCACCCGGAACACCGGGGTGCGGTTTTCTGTCCGCACCTCTGCGGCCAGCTGCTGCAGGGTCAGCTCATCCGTCAGGTGGGCGGCGGAGGTAAACAGCCCTTTCTGTTCGTCCAGCGGTATTAGCTGACGCTGTTCAATGGCCCGGTCAATGGCATTTCTTACCACCGTGATGATACCGGGGCTGGCATCCAGTCCGCTTAACGTCTTTGCCAGCACCGCGCTGTAGGTCATACTGACCTGCCGCTCACTGAGCGCGTTCACCGCCTCTGTCAGCGCGGCATCCGCCGCTTTCTGCAGTGCTGCCGGTAACGGCGGCGGGGTGAGACTGTCCTGCTCACGGGATTGCGCGGCCGTATTAAACCGGCCGCGTTCCTCACTGCCGAAGCCGTTTTTGTCCAGCCGGTCATACCACTCCGTCAGCAGTTCCGCTTTGTCCGGTGTCCGTTTGGCCTGCCGGGTATCCAGCGCGGCCACATCCCGGGATTTCAGGGAAGCGTCATGCCCTGCCGCGTCCAGAATCTGCTGCCGCCGCAGCGAAAACGGGGCGACCGGCACGCCTTCAATTTCCCATAATCCGTTTTTACCGGTTTCCTGTGTCCGGTAGCCGAGTGATTCCACCTGTCTGCGCAGTTCATGGCGGTAGATTTGTCCCAGCGCAACCTGGGAGGCATAAACCGCCTCCGTAAAACCGCTTTTGTGCCGGGTGTCACTGGAGAGTGTCCGCCACTGCTCCTCATGTGCTGTCATGTTCATCACCAGCGCGTGGGTGTGCAGCTGCGGGTCAAGTTCGCGGGAGGTATCATGGTTAAACGCGGCAATCACCAGATTGCCGGTCATGGCCGGTGCCGACGTCCCGTCTTTCATCACCCGCGTGGAGGCCAGTGTCTCCGTCTCTTTCAGGGCGGCGGTCACCGCCGCATTGTGCGCGGAAATCATCCGTTCATCCCCGAGCACCACCGCCAGAACCGACACACTCTTCGGTGCGGAAAAGGTCAGGTCATGCCCCTGCCGGTGGGTGTTTTTCCCGTTTTCCATCCGTTCCAGACTGCTGCCCTCCGGCAGACGCCCGGCCAGTATCTCGCGCAGCTGTTCTTTGCTGACCTCCCCGGTCAGCCCCAGCGCTTCCGCGCCTTTCCCCAGCCAGCGGGATCCGGCATGACCAAGAAAGTAATAGTTATCCTGTGCGGTATAGTAGTTTTCGGCATTTTTGGCTATCGGTGCGACACTCAGCATTACCACACCTCCGGCTCATGTTCGTCATGATCATCCGGCTCCGCCCTGCGGTGAACCGCGATATTTTTCTCCTCCTGATGCAGGGCGCTGTAGTTCTCATACATCGCGGCCCGGGTCTCCGCATCCGGCTCGTCTGTCCCCGGATAAACAATCTCACCGGTGGCGGTGTCTACCATTAAGTCCGGCTCGTCATGCTCCCGGCCGCCGGTCACGGCGGAGTCAGTCTGTGCGGTGTTTTCAGCAGTGACCGTTGTTACCTGTGTTGTCACGGACGGAACAGCGGCAGAAACCACCGGTGCCGGGGTGCCGCTGCCGTCCAGAAGACGCTGCAGCCGGGGATCATCCTGCTCTCCGGCGTCCAGCCGGGCGGTGATGTCCTGCTCAAGGCTGTCATTGAGTGCCCGTTCAGTAAATTCGGCAGCGACCGGCCGGATTTTTTCATAGGTCATTTTCATTCTGACCACAGGATAATCCCCCGGCAGGGTGACATAACATTCCAGATCCGGCAGTTTCTGGATATCGGAATAACTCACCAGGGTCTTGTCGTCCTCCTGCTTGGAGAACGACACCCCGTCACGCACCGTGTCCGCGCCGTAGCTGTACTGTTCGTTAAAGAGTTTTGCCCGCTTCTGCCCCAGCTGGTCACGCACCCACATAGCCACATTCTGGTCAGGGGAGCGGAAAAAGAACCGTGTGTTGAGCAAATCCATCATCGCATCGGCATAATCCTCCCCGTAGGTGAAGTCCAGCTGCGGCTTGTTCTGGAATCCCAGCACAAAACAGCCGCCGAACTTACGGGCTTCGGACAGCACCTGCGGTAATTCGGGGAGTTTGTGCAGGGAGGCCAGCTCGTCATAGATAAACCAGATACGCCGTTCCGGATTCTCGTTCATTTCCAGCACACAGTTGGCCGCCTGTGCCAGCCACATCGAGATCAGGGGTTTTAACGATTCGTGCTGCCGGGCATTACTGGTGATCCACAGCCAGCCGTGCGGTTTTTTCGGTTCATTGGCCTGCTTCATCCACTCACGGATGGCAAACGGGGCTTTGCCGTTGCGCTCAATCCCCTGCAGGTAGCGCAGTGCCTTGACGTAGTTGGTCAGCACGCCCCGGATGGAAATCGCCGTTTTCTCGACCTTCTCCTCCATCAGGTTGCTGGCCTCGGTTCCGGCCACATACTCCCGCAGCGCCTTTAAATCGATGGCCAGCAGGGTGCGCAGCAGTTTGTTGTAAGAACGTTCCGGGTCGTTTCTCAGCTTTGCTGCCACCGCCGTGAAGATGGTCCGGGCAGATCCTGTCCAGAACGGATCTTCTCTGGTGCCCTGCGGGATAAGGGTATTGGACATGCTGTCAAAATCGGGGGTTATCAGGCATTCGCGCCACAGATCCCAGTTCTCACAGCGCGCATCCAGCGGATTGAGTAATTTGTCGCGGTTTTCATTAAAGTGCTTTTTAACCAGGGAACAGCCTTTGTCGAAGATGATCACCATATCGCCGCGCTCACGCAGCTGCAGCAGCAGTTTGTTGATGGTATTGGATTTACCGGAGCCGGGCGTGCCGTGCATCAGCATGTTTTTGACTTCGCTGTTGAGAATGAGCGGCAGCTTATCAATCCGGATGGGGGACGCCTCACGGCGGCGCTGCATCTGACGGGCAACGGCACTGACATCCTCTGTCAGCTCACGGCCGCCGGTTGTCTCGTCTCTGGCCTGCTTTTCGCCCAGCCGGTGCAGCAGGGTATAGACCACAAACGCCAGCAGTAACACCAGAACAGAAGACCAGAACAGGGATAACCAGAGTTCCTGCAGAAAAATATCCCCGGCGTAGGTCATGTACGGGTCTTTTAAGATATTCGCTGACGTGAAGTGGTACACCGTTCCGTCAAAATTAAAATCATAAACCGGTGACACCCGGTATAAGGCTTTTTCACCCGGCGACATAAAATATAACCACCAGTAAAGGCCGCCGTTTTTAATTTCCTGCAGCGGGACTTTCAGATAAAAAATAACCGGGGTCAGAATCAGGTAAAATAATATCAGGTAAAATGAAATCCGTTTATTCACCTGCATAAACATCCCGAGCATATAGCCGAATACCTGCCCGCCCTGGGTAATATGTTTTGTTGAACTCATAATGTTATCACTCTGAGATTAAAAGAAGAGAAACATGATGCGGATAAAAAATAACGACATGTGGTATCACACCGGCATGAATACAGCGTCATTAAAACAGAAAAATAAATTTATAACGGAGAGATAAAATAAATGATAAAAAGGATCACCCGGTGCCGGTTCGTTCACGGTGTTCTGCACAGAAAACACAATACCGCACACCCGGCAGTGCCCGTCGGCGGACAGCCGGAATCACCTCACCGCAGCCGGTGCAGTATTCCGCGCTTTCCCCCTGATACTGTGTTCGTTTATTTAAATGCAGAGACAACAAAAAATCGCTCTCAGCCTGAGAGATATCAGCTTCATCGGCCATAATAATAACTCCTGAGACGGGACAGTCTGTTGCCCCGTAAAATTTATTATCCGGGGAAACGGACTGTTAACAAACGAAGTGCGTTAGTATTGATTATTCACAAAGCATCCACCCTTGAGGGGATTCCCAGATTATTTTTCCTTTAACATCATCAAAGTATGTGTTTTTATTACCATGTCTGGAATATCGCACTAAAATTTTCTTATTATCTTTCTTTTCAATATTACCAAAATAATATATTCTCTCATCAGGAGATTGCCATGAATTACTATAAACTTCATCAATCTTACAGATTGCATCTCCAATATCAGCCTTTAAAACTCGCTCTGGTGTTCCTGCCAACAGAGTATTATAGAAAGTTAATCTTTCATCATTATTTTTTCCCTCCAATGCTATTTCTGTTTCTCTTTCTTGTTTTGTTTTATATCCTTTCTCTCTTATATAGCTTAACCATACCTGATTTGAAGATTTATATTTTTCTAAAACCACTCCCTGCTGATACCCCCATAAGGGACTTCCATTTTTTATACACCAATAATGATTATTTCCATCATATATCAATTCACCACCTTCATCTTTGCACTCATCAGAAAAATAATTATGCAAATCACAACGTGATTGATAATAAAACTCCAGAATTCCAGTGTTTTTTTCATAGTACTCTCCGTTTTTTATTATCCCTAACGATTGAAAACAGTTAGAATCCGCAATAAAAGCACTGGTTTTATAAGATAATGTATTTTTATACTCCCTCTTGTTATTCATTGTAACCGATGAACAGCCTACAAGAGAAAATATAAAAAAAAAGAAAACATATTTTTTAATTCTCATTACCCACCCTATTTTAAAAAATCAATAGACGTTTGCTCCTATTAACCATCAATAAGAACAGCATCACCATATGCAATAATAAAAGCATTATTCCATCCATCACCACCAGACTGAAAGAGGAATGTTTTATACCTAAAATTTATAATTGCATTACCGCCAACACTATTAGCTTTTTTTATTAACTCGTCCTGTATTAAATTATCATCTCCATCGTAAGCACCACAAAAACGATGAGAAATACTAGCCTTTATCATGCCTAAATTAGTGATTATTTTTCGTTGTGGAATTACCGAAGAGGTAAAACAGACCGTAGAATGAGAAGAAAATACATTTTCTATTTTTTTATTTTTAGAAAATATTCCCATATTTATTAGTTCCTTATAAAAATTCCGAGTCAGTTTATATACAACCTAGATAAATATTAATACTTTCTGGGTTGCCTGAAACTTTGTTCTCTTAATAATTTTTCCCGTTCCTGTTGATCTCGTTCCTGGACTTCAGGATTCAGTTTCTGCTCATTTTTGGCCTGATTAAAATTCCCAGTGTGACGTACCTGCTGTACCTGATTTTCCGTCACGGCGACCACTTTCTGAGTATCAAGAGATTGTTTTTCTCCCGCCACCTTATCACGGTTATCACGGATATGCCGTTCAGTTTCAGACTGCTGCTCCGCCACTTTACCAGGAATATCCCGCCGGATATTTGCATCATCACTCATTTTTTCAATTTTTCTCTTGTTCTCCGCAAAACTTGTCGCCGGATCTGCCGATACTGAACCAATACCGGTGTCAGCAACGTCCGGTTCACTGACTTTCGCTTTATTCGCCGCATGTTCCGACTCCAGCTGAGGAACTATCCGCTCTTCCGCAAACGACTTCGCCAGCGCGTCACGCTCGCGGGCAACGTCCGGGGATGCGGTATCACTCAGAATACGGTCTGCACTGTCCGGTGCTTTCTCCATCACATAGTTCACAAACTGCTGGTCAAAGTTACTGTCAATCTGCGCGCTGTGACTTTTCGCCAGCGAGGCCATCTCGCTGTATTCCTGACTGCGTGTCCGGCTGGTCATATACTGGTCGTAACTGTTCTGGCTGACTGACAGGGTGGCCGCAAACTGGTTAATATCAGAATTGGCGGTATTATCGTTCTGACTGGTGCCGTGGCTAATCCTTTCACTCTCCAGCACATCCCAGCCTTCCCGGAAGTCTTTCTGCGCCTGGACATTCTGCCCGTAATGGTAATCGGTATTCCGGCTGCCGCCCTCCTGGGTGCCTTTTGTGACGCTGTCACGATCAGATTTATTAGTATCTATATAAATTTCACCACCCGCTTTAACTCCGAATACTGCAGGGGTATTGCCACCAACACTTCCTTTAATACCTGCCGTATACCCGCTGCTCACCTGATTGTTCATCAGCATTTCATAGGCTTCACGTTTGGAGATCCCCTGGTTTTTCGCAACCGTACTCACCGCATTCTGCATTTTCGCCACTGCCTGTGACTGGTTCGCGGTCATACCGGAATCCGTGCCCGAGGACAGTGTCGCACTGTTACCCGTCTGCGCGGAGAACTGACTCAGCTGATTCCAGCCGCTGTTCACACTGCTCTGGTAACCGTGCTGGGCGGAGGACGCCTGAACATCTGCCCGACGAGCCATATCCTGCAGCGTGCTGGCCGTGACATTCGAGCCTTTGATGGACACCGGCAGACGGGACATGGCGGTTGAACTGTCATACACCATCTGCCCCCCAGCCGTCTGTGTTACCGAGGCACCACTGGCAAGCTGCTGCGTGGTCTGCCCCTCACGGTGCGAATAGTTGGTATCCCATTTGTTCCCGGAGACATTGTCCGTCTGCATATTATTAAATGCCCATGTCCCGTCCGCCGCCTGGGATGATGACGCAGTGGCGGAGCTGTTAATCGCCGTGCCGAGGTAGTTACCGGCCTGCGAGACCACTGACCCCATGCCTTTCACAATACCGTAAGCGATAAACGGAATGGACAGGGTCAGCCAGCCCGCGACCAGCCCGATATCACTGTGCATTTCCTGTATAGACGCCAGATTGGCGAGGTTAAACTCCGTGCCGCCGGTTTTGCCGCGCAGGTAAAAGGTGGCGGCACTGTTGAGAATGGCAAACATCGGCGGCCATGACTGAAGATAGATAATGCTGAAAATGTAGTTTTTCAGCATCCCGATGGTCAGCGCGTGAATTGTCGCCAGTAAAATGGTGATCGGAAATAACGCAAAAATCAGCGCCAGCAGGATCGTGTTCATCAGCGGCAGAAATTTCACCCCGATGGAGCCGGAGGTCGCCCAGCTTAACCGCATTTTGTTATACGACGATGAGGATGAGAGATTCACCAGACTGGCCGTGTCACCGCTTTGTGCGCTGTAGGCACTGATACCGTTGCGCAGTGCATTCATCACCACCGAGGTACGCATCAGCTGACCGGCGGTCTGTCCGCCCTGATAATAATAATTGTAGCTGTCACCGAGCAGCGTGGCATACAGCACATCCGCGTTAGGAGCCCCGCCGAACAGGCGGCGGACGGTATATTCCCAGGTCGCTCCGCCGGTTGTGGTGTCGATCCCCAGCTTCGGCATCAGCACATTTTTCGCCAGCATCTCACATGTCCAAAATCCCTCCTGCTGTGCCTCACTGTTGCCGTACGGCACCATCACCCCGCGCAGCGGACTCGGCTGCCGGAATATCAGGGTATACGGATCCCGGCTGTTCATCAGTTCCTGGAAAGAATATTTGTGATTGAGCAGAATATCCCCTATCACACAGTTTTTGACATACATCCCCATCAGTTCCGCGAGGTCGCCGTTCACCGTCATCACATCGCTGACATGACCGACCAGATCCGCCCCGTACAGCATCCCGGTTTTGCTGTACATCAGGGAGTCCGGCAGATGGAACAGACGTTCATAGATTTCGGTGATATCCGTACCGATACTGGTGATAAACTTCGCCGGAACAGCCAGCCCCAGCGGCACATTATCGACACGGTACACGCCGGTCGGGTCGCTGCGGTCAATAATCTGCACGGAACGTTTCGGAATCAGCAGCACACTGGTGATCAGAATGATGAACGCGACAAATTTCACCAGTTCTTTCGGGTCATGCGACCGCATATAGACCGCCAGCGCACTCATCCCGGAAATCAGCATCACTATCCGCATCATGGAATCCCACGCGGAAGTGCCGACCATCGTTGCCACACCGTTGAAAATCTGTGCCATGTAGGCACCGCCTGCCATCACATAGACTGTATCAACCGCCATTGCCGTTACTCCCTTTCGGTTCCGGTGAGACAATGTTAAACCGGTAATTCTGCTGAAAACGCTCCTGAAGCTGGCTTGAGGTCTGCTGGCGCAGATAGCTCATCTGCCTGTCCAGATCCATCAGCACATTGGATTTCACCTCCACTGTTTGCTGCAGGGACTCCAGCTGGCGGGTTGCCTCCGCAATATTGTCCCGTAACGATTTCATCGACTCTTCCGGAAAGTTCCTGCTGTTCATCTGCATTCTGGCCTGGTCAACCAGCTCCTGCAGATACTGGAACAAAATGTCATAGGCAATATAGTCAGACAGTGCCGGTAATATGGGCGCATTGATATTCAGCTGCATCGGGTCAACGAGATAACGCAGGATGGGGATCGATGTACTCTGGATAAAGCCTTTTTCCTGCGAAGACAGCGCGGTATCGGACTGCAGTTTTCCCTGGATAGTCTGAATATTCTTTTTCACCATCCGGTTCAGACCATTTGACTCGCTGACGGTGATAGTTTTGGTGCGGGTTTCCAGACAGTCACCTGTGGACACACACCCGATGATTTCGATCTGTCCGCCGTACATCAGGGCTTTGATTAAGTCCTGCCGGTTGGCTTTCGGGATAATAAACTGCACATCCCCGTCTTTTTTACCGAAAATAATGGTGCCGGTGAGGTTCATCACCAGTTCTTTCAGCTCATCATTCCCGCTGAGCATGTTGTTTTTTTTCAGCACCTCCCACATCAGGTTTTTGTTGCGCATCACCTGGTCTTTCATGTTGTCGGGTGCCCTGTCAAATGCGCCGTCCATTTTCCCTCCGACCGTACAACCCTGACGGGAAGCCGCCCAGTCCGCGAACATATTGGTTTCCCCGGCAATGTCCTGACAGATTTTCTGGCTCTGGACGGAGTTGGTCGGCCACAGGCCGCCGATAATGCCCTGCGCTGCCTGACAGGAGGAAATATTGGTACTGTTGATGTCCGAGGCCATTTTCTGCAGGAAATCTTTGGCCTGTTTCAGCTCCGGAACAGTGGTCTGCAGGGCGAGATCAAACAAATATCCGGCGGCATTGGTCATCAGCTGCTGCACAAACTGGGTCAGCTGTTCGCTGTTGAGGTAGGAGAATGACCCGAGATAGGCATCAATGCCGCCGCAGCCGGCATTGAGGGACGGCGGGGTAAAGGAGACCACCTGTAACTGTTTCACCTGGTTGCGCAGAAAGATATTGCCCCCGGTGGCATACCCGGCGGCCTGTCCCTGCCATGCAGCGGCACCGGTGACGTTACTGTCAAATCCCAGCTTATTGAAAAACTTATTCATATCACCGTTCACATCCGCTGCCGCCGCGCCGGAGAACAGAAAACCGGCCAGTAACAGGGAAAGCACCTGTTTATTCATGACTTTCCCCCCGGCGGATGATTTTACGGAGCAGAACGGGCAGACCAGAAATCGTGATATCAACAGCCTGTATAACAACGCTGTTCAACAGAGCCACGAACAGATGTCCGGCTGCTAATCCTGCAAATGTCAGCGGTATGACGTACATCAGCACATTCAGCATATCTTTTATCCGTATCTCATTTTCAGGCACAGGAATGTCATTACCCGGCCAGGCCGTATAAAACAATGCGGTCAGTAAGCACCAGACAACAACCGCTGCTGTCAGGAATATAAATGAACGATCCAGCACATCATGTAACCGTTTCTGATAATCAGGGTGCACAACAGTGACAGGTGATTTTTTCATCTGTATTTCTCCGGGCGGACAACCGCCGCTGATAATGTCAGGAAGTTCCGGGATGCAGGCCCGGTACGGAAAGTGAAGAGAGCCGGTGCGGCAACAGAACGCTACCGGCCGGATTACTGTGCAGCCGCGAGTGTCCGGTGCAGCCGGTTTTCAATCTCCGGCAGCGGGGTTAATCCCTGTGCCAGTGGCGCGGTTTTCAGGGTGTTGACCTCGACCAGAAACAGGGTCGGCGTCATCACCGGTATTCCGCTGCCGAAAAAGGTCTGCACCACGGTCGGGGGTGCCGGTATCGCATCCGGGAAAGACGGGTCGCCCTGCCCGTTCAGGCTGTAGACAAACACCGTAAATCCGCGCATCTCCGCCCACTGTTTCAGCCGCGGGTCAAACTGACGGCAGTAAATACACTCTGACTGCATAAACAGCACCAGCGTGTAATCATTCAGGTTGACCGTCCGCCCGTCCGGCAGGGCATACGGACGCGGTGCCGGGGCACGGCGCAGCGGGGCGGGCGCGGTGACAGTGTCACCGCCACGGGTTTTCTGCCCTTTGGCCGCCTCCAGGGCGGCGATGTCCTCCAGAGTGCCTGCGGTTGCCGGTAAACAGAGAAAAAACAGCAGAATACACAGACGTTTCATGCCGATTTCCCCGCTGCCGATTTGCCGCTGACAAATTTTTTCCAGGCATTGAGTCCGCTGTAAATCAGGCCGGTCAGACTGAACGCCGCGCCGGTCACAAAGATAAACACCGTGCCGCTGTCGCGGATAAAATCCGCCGGAATCCCGCTGCCGTCCGGCAGCATACGGTTATTCAGCATCATGTCGGCCAGCACGTAAAACAGCAGGGACGCGGCCAGTAGCGCCCCGCCTGCAAACAGGAAAATATTTTCAAGCAGGGTGGTCAGAGTCAGTTTTTTCATCGGTAAATCATTCTGTTAATCAGCGGCAAAATCGGTCGCTATCTCAAGAAAACGGCGGGACAGCGCGTCCTGCGTCATAAAACCGAACGCCAGCGGCTGGTAGTGTTCAGTGGCGGGATCAACCAGATAGAGTGCCGGAAAATGACTGACACCCATTGCGGCGGCCTGTCCGCTGTCTGTCCGGGTGCCGGGCAGCGCGTCACTGCGTGCCCCGTCCATGCTGACCGGAATCAGGCTGATCCCGTTATCCTGCGCAAACTGCGCGACCACGGTGCTCATCCGGTTATCAACCGGCTCACGGCCCCGGTAAAACAGAAATAACCCGTAACGGCCGGACAGGTCGCGGACAGCCTGCTCCTCTTTCTCCCGGGCGGCCGCCAGCTGCAGCGGCACGGTGCTGTTGTAGTGGCTGTGTTCGAGGTTGTAATCCAGTGCGGGGTAATACAGCAGGGCTTTGCGGGCTGACCGCTCAAATTCGGCGGACTTCGTCAGCCAGTAACGCTGCAGGGACAGAAACCGGGCGGCATTTTCCGCACTCGGCACCATGATGGCGGTGTCCAGTGCCTCCTGCGTCATCTTCTGCATCACTTTTTTCTGCACGGCCGCAGATAGCGAGGACAGCGGGACTGTGTCCTGCGGCGGCGGTTCACTCTCATCGTCCTCCTCCGGCTGCGGTTCGTTATACCAGTGCCAGCCGGTCAGCGGGTCGTCCACATAAGTGTGTGTCTGCGGCTGCACCGCACCGGCAACGGCGGCACACAGACACAGCAGGGTCATCAGTGCGGGTTTTCTCATGGCCGTGTCCCCCGCTGCACATGGCTGCTGATTTGTTCTTTCACACGGTCAATCAGTTCCTGATCTGCCGGAATATCCGTACCGCTTTCCATATCCTCATAGAAATCCGCGAAATTCAGCCGGTCAAAATCAATGGCCTGCAGCTCATCAATGGTTATTCCCCGGCAGTCCGGATTGTTGCCGCTGCCGAAACCGATCCCCAGCTGCCAGCTCCGCCCCTGCTCCTGGACAATTTTGGCAAGCTTGCTGTCAAACACGCAGTAGCCTTCCTTCTTCTGCAGGCAGACGCCCAGTACCTTATTGGAGCAGTACGTACCGACATACACCGCCAGTTTGCGGTCTTTTGCTTTGCCGATGGCTTTTTCCTCACTGTCGCATCCGGCAAGCCCGGTATCATTACCCCAGCCGCTGTTTTTACAGCAGTTACTGAACCCGGCGGCGGCTTTGCGGCAGGACTGCCCCTGCCCGGTAAAGGCACGGATATTCATCTCATCGTTGAGTGCCGCCACGTCCTCCCCGGCGGCGGCCACTGCCGCCAGGGCGGAGACCGCGTGCTGAAAATCATTCACCCCGCCGCTGTTAATCTGGTCACATTCCCCGCTGGTGCAGACCAGATCCATACCGCATAACTGCCCGGCGGCACTGACTTTTTTCTCACAGGAAAAAACCGCCTGTTCGCGCAGACAGGCGGCACCGGATTGTTCAGTACAGGTGGTTTTTGCCAGGGTGCAGGCCGGATCTTTCATCAGCGCATCACAGGATCCGTTATCGGCCGCCTGGGAAATATAGCTGTCGGTATACTGCCAGCAGTCACTGTACACAGGATATTTTTTACCGCCGTACTCCACGGTTTTGGTACCGCCCGCCTCCGTACACTGAGTGGATAACTTCACTTCCTGCGATTTGTCGAACGGGCAGTGTTCCACCCATTCGATGTACGGCTCAACCGTCTTCACCTTAACCGTGACCACCATGACCAGCGTCAGGGTGGCGGATTTTTCCTGTGTAAACTGACGGTACATGCCTTCGATGAGTGCCCCGTTACAGTTGGTATTATCCGCCGGACAGCCGCGCAGACTTTTTACCGTCTCCCCTTCTTTCAGGGCATAGCCCGGCGCATTATTCAGGGTAAACCGGGCGGTGTTGGTCATCAGCACCGGACTGTTCAGCAGGGTCAGCCGGGTATTCCAGAGATAACGGTTACCGCCGACCCACACATCCAGTACCGCACTCTGAACAGTCCCGGTCACCGGGGATACAAATGCGGTATCAATACCGTTTCCGCCGTACGAATAGGTGAACCTGTCCGGGGGTATGGTGATACGTTGTGTTTCCCACGCATCCGCCGCTTTCCAGGCAATTTTCGCCGTCCGGGTGCAGGCCAGCGCTGCCGCCGGTGACCGCTCACAGTAACGGGTGGTGATATCAGTTTTATCCAGGGTCACGTCTTTGCACGGCACATCGGTGCCGCCGGTGATGGTCTCCGCATTGTCCCGGACAGTCAGTCCGTTACTGATAAACGGGGCATCCAAATCCGGTCTGTCCGGCGGACGGTTTTTAATGACATCAATAACGGTGTTTCCGGCCTCCGTGTTATGCAGCGCATCCGCCCCGGCGCTCTCCAGACCGGAGGCCGCACCGGCCTGCACACCGCCGTAATAGCCGCTTTCCGGCGGATTGGCGGTATACCCGGGGATCATTTCCTCCGGTTTCATAGTCTGTATCGCACCGGTGCCCTGCCCTTTCTGCTCACGGGCAAAGCGGGACCCGGCATCGTAATCACTCTGAGCACCGGCAAAACCGGCGAACAGACATAACAGCAGCACCGTATTCCGGTTAATCATCGCGGTTCTCCTTATTCAGCAGCCGTTTCGCCGTGTCCGCACATTCACCGTCACGGGCGACTGCTTCCAGCGCACTACCGATTTTCAGGTTGCCGTAGACCACGTCATACTGCTCCCCGCAGCGGACAACCAGCGCGGGCACCTGACGGATCCCGAAACGGTCAAATGCGGTCGGATCAATCTGTACACCGCTGTGTTCATTCTCTTTGGTCAGCCGGAAGACAGCGGCGGCGGTTTTGCGGAAATCATTGTCAATAAGCCCGTTAATCACGGACGGTATCCCGAATCCGGCCGCTTCCGGGATCATCAGTTTCAGGCCGTCTTCCGGCACGGAGAACGAAATCAGGTACAGCGCGTCTGACTGAGTGCGCGGCTGTGATGCCTGACTGTCCTGCTGA
Organism: Morganella sp. TYF_1; assembly: GCF_043105645.1. Classification (NCBI taxonomy): domain Bacteria; kingdom Pseudomonadati; phylum Pseudomonadota; class Gammaproteobacteria; order Enterobacterales; family Morganellaceae; genus Morganella; species Morganella sp. TYF_1. Next base: position 69,146 of record NZ_JBICLU010000001.1, read on the forward strand.
CGGCGTTGCTGCAGCTGTGCCAGCCACGCCGCGTCAGTCTCACTGAGTTCACCCTGCGCGGCTGTTTCCGAGAGCGCGGGCGGTGCCTCGCGCAGTGACTGACTTTTGTCGCGCAGCGACTCAATAAACTGCTGCTGTTCCTGCACCGTTCCGGCGGCAGCCGCAAAGGCCGTCAGCCCGGTGAGTAACAGCGTTAATATCATTTTTTTCACGGGATTATCCCTCACAGAAAAACACAGTTGCGTTTGCGCCAGATAAGGTAGCCGAAGTTTTTGCGGCTGGCCGGAGAGGCGTGCCCGGCCTGCCAGTGCATGACTGACCGGCCGAACGGGTGACACATGGCCGTGTCCGGATACATATTCACCATCTGATAGCGGTAACGGTCTTTCGGCATAACCGGGGACGGGTATTCATAGCAGACGGCGGTATTCTGACCGGTGCTGTTCATGATCATGCCCTGCCGGTGCAGTTTGAACGCCATCCGCTCCGACAGCAGGACGGAAGATGCCTGCGGGCTGAACTCATTGGAGGTATAACCGGTAAAGGGATACATGCTGCCCTGGGAACCGGCACACCAGAACAGGGCATTGAGCGGTTTGTTAAAGGCACTGGCAATGGCATCCGCCGCACAGGCACCCTGAGCGATGGGATTGGCAAAGACAAAGGCTTCCGGGGCTATCACCGAGGACAACGAGCTGTCCTCCCACATCGGGTCAAGTTCGGACAGATAGCCGATATCCATATCCCCGGCCTGCAGACACCCGGCGGAGGTGATGATATTGAGCCAGTAGGTCAGCGGGTATTTGTACCAGTGGACATGATAAAACGCCCCCGGCGCCTCTTTATCGCTCTGACCGGCTGTGCCGCCGCCCATTTTGCCGATATTGAGGTTAAATCCGCCGAGATTGACCATGCAGTACGGGGAACGGGTCACATCGGTGAGCGCAAACGGCTCCCAGTAGCCGATCGCCAGCCCGATACGGTACAAAATCCCCAGCTGGCAAATCTGGATCGGCATGGACGGGTTTTCGGTATCCGGGGCAATGCCCGGGAACACCGGCACGTTACCGATGGTCATCGGGAACAGACAGTTCCAGCAGATATCGGTGATCGGGTTGACGAATTTTCCGTCACACGCCGGGTCAGCTTTCACCGGGGCGGTGAGGAAAAACACCGCAAAACCAAGCGCAATCCATCCTGTTTTCACGGCTGTCCCTCCGTCATGGCGGCAGACACAATCCGCAGCCGGTTACCTTCCTGCGTGACCACCGCCGGGATATAGCGGATCCCCAGCTGTGACGTCAGCGCCCCGTCCTGATCAAAGTAAATCCGTGTATTTAAGGTCTGCGTGGCCTCACGGATATTGCCCCGGGTCAGGATCACCTTGTAACGGACGGTGGCCGGTGTCTGTGCGTTCATCCAGGCCACCTGACGCGGGTCATCGGCATCGAGAAAATAGAGGGTCTGCGCAAACGCGATACTCTCCAGCGGATTCACCTGCTGCCCCTTACGGGCGAACACCCGGCCTTTGTCGTCAGCGAGATCCTGTCTGACCGTAAAGGTCGGGTCATACCAGACAGTGTGCGGTTCGGTATCCGTTTCCAGCCCTTCCACCGGTGCCGGGCGCAGCGTGTTCTCAGTCACGCGGTTTTTAAAGTCCTCCTGCCGCTGTGCCAGCTCACCGGTCTGCTCCATCGTTTTCAGCCGGGTCTCAATCAGAGATAACAGACTCTGCTCCGCGACCGGCCAGACATCCCCGCGCACACCGAGATCTTTTGCGGACACCCAGACCGGCAGCAGACATAACACCATCACAGGTAAACGCAGCATCATTCCCCCCCGTTCATTTTTTCCGCTATCGCCGCCTGAATATCCGCCGTGATATCGTGTGCGCCGGTGACCACAGCCGGTGTGACCAGAATGACCGCGTGATGAGACCGGCTGTATTCCTGCAGGCTGTCATTCATCGCTTCCTGAAAACGGCGGCTGGTCTGTGCGATCTGTTCTTCCGTCAGCGGATGCGCCGCGCTGATTTGCTGAGCCAGCTGGTCACGGAACTGATCCACTGTACGGGTCAGATCAAACGAGACGGTGACCGGAGCCAGCCAGCGGTGAACCAGTACCGATATCCCGGCACTGACGGCCACCGAGACGGCCAGAAAAAAACAGACGGCACGGATACAGTCATGACGGCGGCGGCTGCGCCGGGACGGTTTTACATGATCATTCACAACCGGGGTATTTGCTGTTAATGCCGGGTTTGTGGCTGCCATCGGGATAACGCCTCCATTTCACGGGGAAAATTACGCTGCGCCAGCTGATACAGGGTTTCGTTGATCGTCATCCCCTGTTTCCGGGCATGTTCACGGAACTCAAAGTCCTCACCGTTGGTTGAGAACATGACGCGGCTGAGGGGGTCAAGCAGCAGCCGGTGATAGGAGACCTGACCGGAGATGCGCAGCATAAAGGCACTGAAATGCGCATCACGGGCAGCAGGAAATCCCTCTATCACAGCACGCTCACTGACAGAGAACTGATCGGGGTTGTACTGGTTGTATTTGCGGAACGCTTCGGGGTTCTGTTTAAGGATGATTTTAAAGGAGGAGTTAGACCAGGCGGCACGGGCGGCCAGACTGGCCTGCTCCCCGTCAAAGTCCTCGATCCCCTGGGAAATAGTGATATACGCACCGCCGTGTTTGCGGGCGGTGCGGTAACCGTTCTCAATGAAGTCACCGACAAACGTATTTGTGCTTTTGAGCAGCCGCCAGCCCTCATCAATCGTGGCGATTTTTAATTCACTGCGCGGGGACAGGTACATCTGCTGCTCAATGTAAATCATCATGGAAAACATGATGGCGGCCAGCAGATCCGGTTTGTTTTTGAGTTTCCCCATCTCCAGCACGGAAAAACGGACATCATCTTTCAGGGCAGGCTCCGGATTGTTGAAATACTCCCCGTATATGCCCTCCGTGGTGTATTTTTTCAGGGAAACAATAATTTCCTGCATGCGGAAACGGATGGTATCGGCATCCGCAAAGATGCCCTTATCGATCTGCTCCTGCAGATGCAGGGACACATCATCAATCAGTGCCGAGCGGCCTTTGACTTCCCACACCTCCTGTACGGCATTGAGCAGGATGGATTTTGAGGTGTCATCCATGCCTCCGGCGGGATTGGCCAGCACCAGCAGCAGATCACGGATACTTTCCGCCGATTCCTTAATGTCGGTGATCCCAGCGAACGGGTTGAATTTCAGGGTGGTGGCATCGACATACACACCGCCGACCGCCTCACACAGTCCCTTGTAAGAATCGCCGAGATCAAGCACCCAGCCACGTCCGCCGCCGTCCAGCACCTGGCGGATCATCGCCTGGATCAGAAACGATTTGCCGCCGCCGGATGTCCCGCAGACCGCCATATTGTAGTTGTCGTTGCCGAGACCCGAGGCCGTGTCAAAGATATTCAGAAAAGACAACTGATTACGGTAAGACGGTATCGGCAGCCCCCGTGGCGAGATACGGTTATCGGCCACAACCGGCAGCAGGTTGGCGACATTAAAGGCTTCCGCCCGGAACGTGGCCCCTGCGCGGCGCATATCTGACCACAGTCCCTCCTGCATCTTGAACGGGAACAGCGCCAGATAATTGCGCAGCTGCATAAAGGTCGGGGAACTGACCGTCAGCCCGTTGCCGGTGAAGGTGTTCATCAGCGCCATTTCCGCCATCAGCGCCTTGTCATCATCATCCTCGCAGAACAGCGTGATACCGAAACTGTACCGCGCCAGGGCGGACTGGTTTTTACTGAGCCGGGTGCGCAGCTCCCCCCACTCATCCCGTGCCTGTTTCACCCCGGGGATCCAGCTGGCGTATTTAGAGTTGGCACGGCTGTCATTGGTCATGAATTTGCGGTTAGCCTCATTCTGCGAGGCCACCAGGTCTTCCACCTCCGTGGTCAGCGTGATCGCAAACGGACAGGGGACAGTGGACGCCGGGTCTAACAGATTGCTGAGGTTATCCCCGCCCTGCCACAGGGCAAAGCGGACCGGGTTTTTCTCAAGGGCATAATTCAGTATCCTGGTGCGGCTTTTCGTGCCGCCGGGCACCGACAGGGTCTGGTGCAGCGCATCCGGCTTCACGGTCAGGGTCAGGGAGCGGTCAGCGGTCTGAAAATTCAGCTCCTCATACGGATCGAGTTCGTCATCCGGCGGCAGGATCTGGTCATGCCGGAAGTTAATCAGCTCACGGACCAGGCGGATAAGTCCCTTATCGTCCATCCGCTCTGAGGAAATACCCGCGCCGGACAGGGACTGCTGAATGATACTGAGGGTTTTGTTGACCGACTGAAAGGCCAGGGCATCCGGCTTTTTGCACGGTTCGGCGTAGCTGACAAACAGACGGTAATTGCGCAGAGTCAGCGGGTAGTCTTTGCCGTTCGGGAAGTTGTTTAATGCCCCGTTCTCGTAATAGGCCCGGGTGACAGCATTAAACTTATCCGCCATATCCCCTTTCCACTGCATGTCCTGCAGCCCGTATGCCAGTGTGTCACTGACACATTTACTGCCGAGCAGCAGAAAGGTCAGGGGAACTTTGCGGGGCAGCTTGTTACGCAGGAAGTAGTCCAGCGCATCCACAATCTTGTCGTTGGCGCCAATCAGCGGGGTGCATTCCAGCACGAACCCGAGCGTGGTGTCATTGAGGAACAGCCCGGAATCCGGATCATACAGCCGGTACGGGAGTTCCCGGCTGAACGAAGGATAATCCATGTTCTCTTCCGCCTCATCTGCCTTGCGTTTACCGTCCGGTTTACGCCAGTCGGTAAAGAGTTTGTTCAGGGTATTTTCGTGCAGGCCGGAGACCGGTTCATCCGCCTCCGCCTGTGGTTTACCGGACACCCGGAACAGGTTTTTCAGGATGTCTTTCACGGATATCTGTTCGCTCATCACTGATACTCCGCCCACTGACCGCGTTTCACGACAAAGGAGACGACAGACGGCTGATAAAAGTTGTCATGTTCATCAATCCATCCGGCAATCCAGACGCGGGCGGTCGGCGCGGGCTGATACACCGCCTGTGTGATGCCGGTGTCATTCAGGGCAGAGACCGCACCGGCGCGGTTCACCGTGACGGAAGTGCGGCCGGTAACCGGCTGCGGGGAGACGGCCGTGCCGGATTTTACCGTCTGTGCCGTGGTCATCACCGGTGCCGGACGCGGCGTCAGGGTGCCTGCCGGTGAGCCGGTTTCCGTGTTACGCACCTGCGCGGGCAGGCGGACAGCCTCCGGCTGTGCCGGAACGGACTTTTTTGCCCCCGGCGCAGACAGGGACTGACTCTGCGCTTTTTTGTTCGCCTCCTCCATCGTCATGCAGGAATCCTGCGCGGTGGTATTACAATCAAAACTGCTTTTCATTCCGGCACAGCCGGAGAGCAGGCACATACTGAATAAAAGATATAAATGTTTCATAAGATTATTTCTCCGGCGGTATTCCGTAAGGGTATTTAAGGTTAAGCGCATCAATAAACTGACTGACCGGCATACTGAGCCGCAATGTTTCCCCCGTAATAAGCTCCACGACAGTTTCATCTTTTGTCAGTGTGCTGTTTCGGGCGGTAATAATTAATGAGGTCTGAATAAGAAATGTATTTTTTCCGTTATCCGTGACTGACCGTAAATCATACGGGCTGCACGGGGAAAGTTGATTTTGTTTTACATTAATATCTTTTGCCATACGAATATTCTCTATGGTATTTGAATTGACTCATCTGTAAAATGAAGGGAATATTAACTAAAAATAACAAGTTATTTTATTTAACTATGTAAATAATCAGTTGCGGGAAATAAACGATATGAAAACTATTTTGTCACACGGTTGATGCAGTAAATACGAATACCTCCATTAATGCCCGAAGAAGCAAGAAGGACGTCAGTCCTGCCTGCACTCTGCTCCCTGGCTGTCGCAGATAACCTTTTTATATCTGTCCTCATCAACCTGCAGGATGGTTTCGTTACACTTAATAATATTAACTTCACCGTCAACATTCCCGCCGGATAACACCAGAGGTTTACACTCTTCGCTGTAATACTTACCCATACTCTCCTGATACGGATTTCTTTTGTCGTTTATTGCGTCAGTAATAAACACGCCGGCAATAACCAGAATACCGGCTGCAATGATACAGATGCTGATTATTTTTACGGTTCTGTGTTCACAATGATAATATCGCCACACACCGGTAAGAATAAAAATAAATCCGACAGCCAACCCTGTTATTATCATATTTACCTCAGAATACAGTTAATGCCCTGTAAAAATCATAATAAATCATTGCAATTCCGGATATCAGCACCACAACTGCCACAAAAATAAAACCTTTATAAGGCCTTTTTCTGATATATCTGAGGTTAGTTGCCATTAATATAAACATACTAAATGAAATCAGCAGCAGAAACATACCGGCTGTCACGGTGAAACTGATATCCCTGATATCAGGGAAAAAACCGTCACACCCGAAATTTGGCTGCATCCGGACCAGTTCGCCGGTACTGAGATTCACACCAATCTCCGGAGGACACGGTTCAGTCTCAACATGACCCTGACCTGTCATCTTCGCCCACAGGCTGAGACCGTCACGCTGATAAAATGCCTGATTAATGAAGGCGGCACCGGATATCAGCAGGGCAACAAAGAGAAAGACCATGCCGGTGACCCGGCTCATCCGGATAACACCGAATTTAACCGTTTTGCATACAAACACAAACACAAACAATGCACTGTAAAGCAGAACAATACCTGAAGGCTCCTTAACCTGCCTGAATATCAGACCGGATATAATTACCTGCAAGCATCGCAAGTCCGCCGACCAATAAAGCAAACATCACTACCTCAGCCGGGACGCCGGGAACATACAGTGATATCAGGAAGAAAATAAGCCCGGTTAAGCACGGCACAAAGGTGATCACATTCATCATTGTCCCCTTACTGCGGATAACCGGACGGCTGCGAATACCCGTAAGCGGGTGCCGGTGCCGGATTTGAAGGTACGGGTGAACCAAGGTTCAGCTCACGCAGAGTTTCTTTTGAAACCGAGATCCCCTGCTGTACCGCCTCTTTCACCGGGGTTTTTGCCGCTTTCTTTTTCTTCACATCGGCAAATTCCAGCTGAAAACCTTCCTGAAACACCACGGTCACATCCACACCGGCACCGATGGGAATAACCGGATGGTACTGCTCTGCCCGTTTGATGAAATAATCGGACAGGGTTTTACCGACCTGAGAGGTTCCGGAGCCTAACCCGGCCCGGGCAACATCCCCGAACGACGTGGTGTCCGCCGCCCCGATACCGACCGTGGTCTGACCCACTTTGCCGATACCGCCGCCGATAGCGTCAATCGCACCGCCCGCAAACGCATACCCGATCATTTCCCCGTTGCGGATCACCGGCTCCCCTTTGATACCGTTTTTCCCCATAAAGGAAATGTGCCCCTTAAACTTCATATCCACGGTATGACCAAACAGTTTGCAGGACAGCCGGTCGGTTCTCACCAGCGCCCGTTCACTGGAGATATCCCCGTACACCCCTGCGGTCACCATGCAGCCGCGCAGATCGTATTCCTCATTGTTCGCCATCAGTACCGGCCCGGTGAGACGAAACTGCATCGGGGACGGATTGCTGTTGCCGGTGACAGAGGCATTGGCATCCGCTCCCTCAATAATGACGGCCTGCGCAAAACTGCCGGACGGGATATACGGTAATTCAGGGACAGCGGCTTCCGGCTCCTTATCCTCCTCATACTCAATCGTCACCGAGGACAGACCGCGCCCCAGATCCGGATTTACGACAAGCTGACTCTGCGGGGCGGCATACCCCTGTCCGCCCGGATAAAAGGCGGTCGGCGGCGGGATCACCGGCTGACCGGCACCCACATTGGGTGATGGTATAGTGCCTGCCGCAAAGCCGTTACCGCCGGGATCCGCAGACGGAAATGCCCGTTCACTCTGCAGCTCTGTCAGCTGCTCCTGCAGTACGGACAAATCCTTTTCCTGCTGCTCGATTTTGTCGCGGTAGGCTTTGTTGGTCTGCTCCAGTTTGTCGATACGGCCGGAAAACGCCCGGATTTTCTTGTCCGCCTCAGACGCGGTTTCCTGCAGATTTGCCACGGCGGCACCCTCCAGTTTTTTGTCAAATGAGGAGGAGACCACGCCGGTCATGTTCGGTGCCGGTTTCGGGGCTGCTTTTGCCGCCGGTTTCACCGGCTGACCGAGATACCAGGCCACGCCGCCGATAACACCCAGTCCGCAGAGTACCGCTATCAGCACCACCACCTGTTTGCGGCGGGTTTTCACATTAATATTCGCCATCTCAGTTATCCTCCCTGCTGACCGTCAGCCAGACCTGTGCGGTGGCCCCGGGTTTCAGCGTGACCGCAAACGGATGGATCATCACCGCCCGCACCCCGTCCGCCCGGAACAGTCTTTCCGGTATACCGGTTTCTGCCGCTCCCGTATTGCGCAGTGTGATCTGATAGATACGCAGCTGACCGCCGTTCCACATGTTCTCTGCCTGTACGGTCAGCGGGAACGGCAGGGACAGCGGCGGCAGGGGGGTCACCGGCGCACGGACAAAGCCGTCCGGCAGCTGATCGTTAAGCACCCCTTTCTGTAAGGCAATCAGTGTGTCCGGGTACGCCTGTGACCGCTCCCAGCGCTCTGCCGGTTTGCTGACCGCCGGACGGTCTGAGATAAACTGCAGCACCCGGCCGTCCCGCTTCTGCGGCACCGCCACCACGGAGACGGTCAGTCCGCCTGCGGTGCGCAGATAAAAGGTGAACGGAGCAGTCTGTGCCGTCATCAGCACCACGCCGCCGTTGGCCATCCCGGTGCGCCCGGTCTGACCGTCATTCAGGAACATCCCGGATGCACTGTCCACCGCGACAATCCGGTCACCCGGCACTATCAGCATATTGGGCTGGGTATTGCTGAACGCCACTTTTACCTGGCTGTCGGCGGTCACCGGAATACGCACAGGGGGCTGTGCCAACGGTTTACTGAATACCGGTGCAGACAACAGCAGACCGGCACAGAGCAGCAGGCCGGGAGCCGTACTGACCGGCGGGCTATTTTTTCTTTTTCTCATCAGTCATTTCCTTAAAATCACGGAGGGTGGTCAGCCCCCGGTCGTATTTCAGCGCCAGCCGGAGCCGTTTTTCCTCCGGCAGGGACTTCCGGTTGCCTATCCAGGTCTGCAGCGTGCCGGTGATATCCGCAATACCCTGGTCGGGATAGACATCAAGGCTGCTGATATAAAACGCCGAGGTCACGTTGTTGTCGGTGATGATCCGCGCTTCGTCGGCCAGCGCCTCCTGCATCTCCGTGCGGCTGTCTTTGTCCACGAACCGCAGCACCGCTTTGTGGTTGGCACGCACCGTTTCCGGTGACACGTTGTAACGCAGGAAAGTCAGGGACTGTGCCGTCTGTTCGAGATAATTGGCATCCGCATGGGTGCGGCTTAAGGTGAACGGCGTGTCAAAAAACATCGGGATATAGGTTTCCTGGCGGGAATTTATCAGGGTGTCTATCCGCATCCAGGCCAGCAGGTTACCGGCAAGGCTGGTTATCAGCAGAAAAACGAGGGTAATGAAGACCAGGGAGATAAAACGGTTAGCCGATTTGGCTGCGCTCAGTTTCATTGCGGAACTCCTATCTCAGCCAGAGCCTGAACGCGGACTCCGGGATCACTTTATACAGACCTCTGAAACAATACGCGGGCAGATACCAGTAGCAGGCATTGAGCAGCCAGGTGGTTCCCCGCCCCTTCTTGAAATACCTCAGTCCGAACCAGAGCAGAGCGCCGATCACCAGCCCGGCAAGATGCTGACCGTCCAGAAATCCCCATCCCATCGGGATGCCGATAACGGCGGTTTCATCCAACGGCAGTCCTATCGGACGGCTCTGCTCCGTGAGAGTCTGAGGAAAACTGAAACGTTTAATACGCTCCTCTTCCATCAAACTGTTCCTTATACGTCAGACTGCCTCAGCCGCCGGAGCGGGAGGAAATAATAGAGAAGATGATTTTGGTGACCACAATAAAGACCGGGATCAGCAGGAAGGTGGCCGGGTTGTGGTTACGCAGGTAAAGAATGAAGACCAGGATAACTTCGGCCAGCATGAAGTAATACATCATGGTGGAGTCTTCACCGAAGGTGTCCGCCGCATCCTCTTTACCGGCGGCGGTCAGGTCTTCCGCGTGTGCCACACCCCGGGCAGCCAGCCAGAGCGCCAGCGGTACCGCAACGCCCTTAAACAGCGCTTTGGCCGTCCGGCTGTTGACCGCCGCCAGCGCACGGGCAAACAGACCTTTTTTTGCCGCCGGTTGCGCGGCGTTATTATTCATGACAGACATTTCACTCATGGTAAGTTCCTTTTGAGTACACTGAAAAAATGATGACACAATAATGATTAACGTCATCGTTTGGGCAATATTACCCGCCATATTTCCTGTATTTTGAGTAAACAGAAATAGGGCGTGTAATACTGCCGGCATTAAGGTATAGCTACCGCACGGATTTGCCCTGCCCTGTTTTCAGGCAAAGCGCTACCGTTGCTGTGAAATACAACAAAATACAAATATGACGGGATTGTTATTAATGCTTAATTATATTTTAATATTTCGTCAGTAACTGCTGATAATGTCCCTCAATATGATCTACAGACCGGAGACTTTCAGATAACCGGATAATTGCCTCAATAGCCTTTGTGCGTTTTGACTGTCTGGCGGATTCAGTCAGTAAGCGGTTGGTTTCGGCAGAAATCGAAATACTGATCGTGACCGGACGGTATTCTTTCTGTTTCATAACAGCCTCATGGAAAAATAAAATTTAGCTTAAGGCGGTTAACTGACTCCGTCAATTCCCCTATTCGGGGCTGTTTTTTTATACAGTATTTAATTGTCAAATATAAAAACAGGAATCCACAAATCCCACCCGAGATACTTTGCTACTTCAATAAACAGTCCACGATGAAATATTGCAATCTTTGTTGCACCGAGAATTCTTTCTATTCTTTTTTTTATTGTATCTGGTTTTAATTTTAAATAAGTCGCAATTTCATTGTTTGTGAAATTTTGAATTACAAGCCAGGCTATAATCCATTCTTTTCTTGTAAAAATATCTAACGGATTGAATGTTGACAACCTCTGAATTTGAAATTCAAAATCCAATTCATTACCAAACGAATCCATTTTATTAAATAAATCATTATTTAAAAAACAATGATAAAAATCATTTCGCAAAATTTTAAAATAGACATAAAGAAAACAATATTTATTATGATAAGTAACGGGTATCTTAAATAGTTGATAGGGTGATATAATGGAGAATTTTTTATCTTCAATAAAGACAACGGATTCTAAGGGGAAAGTACTGAGAAGATAGTTTTTCTCAGGTTTGACTATTATTTTTTTCAGGTCAGTCATCGTGTTACTTAACAAAAAAACATCATCTGAACTGCAAACCATCCAATATGACGATTTTTTGATGATTTCTTTGAGTGAAGACACAAAAAAATCTTGAGATCTGAAGGATAGATCAATAGCATGTTCAACAGACATGTAACTGTCTCCTAAATCGGGAGTTATATGTTCAGCTCAGTAGGAAAGGAGCTAACTTTCTTACTGAGCGATTTCTTAAATTGTAAATTACATAAAATATAACACACACCAAAGTCAAATAACAATAAATTTAATTGCCATACATCACAAAATAATGATTTGACCTGATCATCTATTTTTTATAAATAGCATATTATGTATTTCATTTATCAGGAAACATTTCACCCAGCAGGTGTTGTGTTCTGCTTTTAAATCCTTCTACATATTCTCGATAGTTATATCGGCTATCACCGGATATTTCAGTCAGATGAAACATCATCTTAAACATAACCTGAATACACTGCCGGGATTTTGATAAATCTTCAAGAACCTGACGTTTATATCGTTCCTCAAAAGTTAATCCGTCATCCCCTTCTTTTTCTTTTCCGAGATTTTCAACAACCCTTAAGCCTATTTCCAGAAGTTCAGAACCCACACTGGATATATTAGCCTCACTGGCAGAGGCTCCTTCATTACGGCGCTTATCGACAAGACCACGGATACCGTCCAGTGTTTTTTGTTTCATGTATATATGTTGACGAGGCATGATGTTATTTCCCTTAGTATTTTTAGCCGCCCTTTGTGGGCTTTGATGTAAAAAACCAAAGACCACAAAAAGCCCACTCAAGAAAGCTGTTAAAATGGATACTTTAAATTCAGTATATTACAAAGCCCATAATCAGCCCACTTGTTTTTAAGAAAAATTATATATGATTGTAATTAAATGAAAAACCCACATAAAAAGTCTGATTAGCCCATAAACAGGGTCTTATCAGAACACATAAATGGGCTTTGATTTTGAAAAATACGAAAAAAAACACAAAATAAAAAAACTAACCACATGATTTAAATATAAATTCATGCAAATTTTAAATTTGCGTAGGGTGTGGGAATCTATTTTCAGAGAAGACTATTTTGTATCTTGTGCCTTGCGTGTATTAAAAAATAAAAACCCGCTTCCGTTTTTTGGTAAAAAATGCTGTAATCCATGAAAGTTAGTCACTGTCGGGGATATTATGAAAACACTTTTCACATTATTTTCTGCATTGATGTTTCCTGCCCTGTCAGTTGCACAGGATTGCTATGATCTTGCCGGTCGTGATTATGGTATTGACCCGGATTTATTAAGGGCGATTTCATTCAGAGAATCATCATTTCGTACTGATGCCCTTAACCGTGTGTCTGATGAAAAATATGCCGTTGGCCTGATGCAGATTCATTCTCAGAATTTTAATGAACTCCGAAAATACGGCATACAGGAAACGATGCTGAAACATGACCCCTGTATGAATATTTATACCGGCGCTTATTACCTGGCTAAATTCATTCATCTTGAAAAAGACATCTGGCGGGGCGTGGGTGCTTACAATGCAGGCAGGAAAAAATCACCGGAGCAGGAGATTAAAAGACAGCGTTACGCTAATGAAATTTATGTCATCTACAGAAACATAAAAAATAGTCATTGATATATTGACAGTAAGCCACGGCATTACTATTCTGATGCTGATAAAATTTACGCTGATGGTTTTATCAGGTCGGGGGAGTTTTCAGCCCCCAACCATTTAAAGATAAAAATTATGATTACTTTTGATGGTTTTTGATTTTTTTCAATGACTTCATCTTTTTTATATCCTTCCTTAGCCACCGGTGCAATATGCAGTTGCAACGGCGGCATAGTCAGATATTACAGATTTTAATTAACACGTTGTCAGATACCGGTGTGCTTTTGATGCTGCGCTCGCGGCTTTAAATATAAACCGCTTATCATCATTCAGCGCTTTCAGCCATGAGGATATATAGTTTTCATGCTGCACATCCCCGGTTATACCCAAATCCGCCATTAAAAAAGCACAGCCTAATTCTGCTATTAACTCTTCAAATGCATATTTGTCGGAACCGTATTTACCGCCTTTCTCTCTGTTTAACCGGGATTTAGCCCCTGTCCAGTGAACTAATTCATGAAGCTGTGTCGCATAAAAATCAGCAGCATTATTAAACCGGTATCTTTCCGGTAAATATATTTCATCGGTAGACGGCCGGTAAAACGCCTGTATGCCTTTCTCTGTAATTTTGGCACCACTGCGGGCGGTCAGTGCCTCTGCTTTTTCTATGGGATCAAATGACGCCACCGGTAATACAGCATATTCAACCGCTAAATTATCAATCTGCTGCACATTAAAAACGGTAAATGTTTTCAGCATCGGGATATGTTCAGTCTCCCCGGCCTCGTTTTCTTTTTCCAGCATTTTGTAATAAATAATGGTGGTGCCGTGCTCGCCTTTACGAACCTGACCGCCCTGCTCTGCAGCCTGTTTATAAGTCAGCCACCGGGGATCGGTATAACCCTGCTCCGCTGCACTGCTCCACAGCAGCATAATATTAATCCCGCTGTACGCTGTGCCGTTTGAAAAATTGGCCGGTAATCCGGAAGCAGCTCCGTTACCTGTCCACGGACAGACCCAGGGTTTTACGCCCGCCTCAAGCGCTTTGATAATATTGTCTGTCACCATCTGATACATATCCGGTTTTGCTTTGCGCTTTGTACATTTCGTTTTTGAGGAGCCTGACTGCTCCGGCGGGGATACGCTGGTCGCCGTTGCAGGGTTAGGGACAGTAGTTTGGGTGAGCTGATTCATAGTCATAACATTTTCTCCGTCAGTGTGAATTTCGTCTTCGTATCGCCTGACGGTTCGTCATCCCTGTTCTGTTTCGCAGTACAAGGGCGCGCAGCGTTTATATACCCTTGTAGTGCGGAACGGAACAGGGAACGATTACCGGAAGCTGATACGGAGGAGAAATGAAATACAGGAGAGAATGACGGCCGGGTCACCCGGACGTACTGACCCTTACACTGCGGGGGCGAAATGCTTTTCACCCGGCAGTTTGGGTGTTTGATCATTATTTTTAAGTAGTACTAAATAACGAGGGAAAAGCCCCCTGCAAAGGGCTGCCGGCCGGTTTAACACGACTCATCCGGAGAACGTTGGAATGTGTTTTTACTTCAGTTCAGAAGTCACCGCCCGGCCACGGCACCTACTGAGAAAGACAACAGACGGTTATAAAACAGCCTGTTCGCTTTGGCCGATGTTAAAGCAATCCGGCTAATTTTCTTTTTGCCTGCTTCAGTGCCTCTTTTTTGCTTTCATCCTGTTCCGGCTCTTTTACTTTCAGTGGTGCAGGTGTTATTGCACCTCCCAGATTTTCCAGGACTGATTTAATATCCGCTTTTGACGGCTGCCAGCCCGTTAGTAAGGCAATTAATTCAACCAGTTTATCGGCCGTCAGCTCTCCGGCCGATAACTCCGCAACCATGACCGGCAACCGTCTGTCCAGACGGTGTAATGCCAGCCCCGCCATGAATACGTTCCGGAAAAGCTCACCCCGGTTATTTTTCGGTACGGCATCAATGGCCTCCAGTGCCCGGGTGTCCGCGTCATTGTCCGGATGAAGATAGAGTGTGAATTTCTTCCGGTCGGTACTCATTGCATTATTCCTCTTTGAATTTCGCGATTGATTTCACAAGCGCCATCTGCGGTGTATCCATCACATGTATCTTATGGCTGATATTATGCCATGCCTGTTTTACAGCCGGTTCAATTAATGATGCGCCACCGCCGACCAGATATACCCGGTTCACATTCCGAAACCCGGCAAGATCATCAACAACTTCAGCCCCCAGTTTTTCAATTGCGGAGTTAATGGTACTCAGGACCAGCGGGATTTTACTTTCATCATTAACAACCTGACGGATAAACGCATCATCTTCACGCCGCTTTATCAGTTCATCAGCGACAAACGCGCTGGTGTCACTGGAAGCCATCTTCAGCGCGGTGAGAGCAGCCTGAGTGACCATAGATACACCGATAGCAGAATTTCCGTAAATAGCACTGACATCATCAAACTGGCCCACAATAACACCAACGTCCAGCGTGGTACCGCCCAGGTCAATGACCAGTGATTTTTCCAGCGCCCCCACTTCATCCTCAACCAGCTGAGAGAACACGGCGGGCAGCGATTCCGGCATCACTTCCACGCCGGTGATCACAAAACCCTCATGTTTATTTAGTCTGACCGGCCGCATCAGATTATCCGTCTTACGCTGAATGGCCAGCTCATTTTTTTGGCAGTCCGGTGTATAAAACTCACTGATTGGCAAAGTTACTGTTAATGATACTTCCTGTGGTGGTATACCACTCTTCAGCAATGCATGATGGACAGCGAGAACATTCACATCAGAATACTGATACTCAATATGAGTGGTTTTAATGGCTTCATTGCTTACCTCATCAAAGGTGAATTTCTGACCTTCCAGTTCATAATTGTAAGTCCGATTACTGCCCAGCCCCTCAACCTTCCAGCCTTTTCTGAAAGAATTCGTTGATAATGAAGTGTTTATGTTTCCTTTTTCAAACCAGGCCAGTTTTACGTTGGTTGAACCATCATCACAAAAAATCTTCATATCCCCTCATTACTCAAATTGAGTTCTATTAAATGTTTTCATCTTTTAGATACTCACAATGAGTATCCATCGCCAATGAGTATGAAATATGAAATAACAAGTAATTCTTCATATATATGAAGTATTAAATCATAAGTATCTTTTCATACATATGAAGTATTAAATCACACATAATACTTCATGTGTAATGATTCATAACTTACACTTTCTGACTACCTTTGATGCTCAATTCATACCGCTCTGATGAAATTTTTTCTTAATAGCCAATCTTGAATTGTTCATTTATAATACTTCACACTTCATACTTCATACGTTAGGAGAGAACTAATGATAACAGTTGTTGGGGGCAATAAAGGTGGATCAGGCAAGACAACAACCGCCGTAAACATAGCCGTGGAATTGGCTCAACAAGGGCAGGATGTATGTTTACTTAACGCGGATATACAAAGAAGTGCCGCTAAATGGCACGCAGAACGGGAGGCATCCGGAATACAGCCGAGAATTACATTAATAGAAAAGTTCGACAACTTAACGCAAACACTCCGGGCGTTAGAAGAAAAGTATGCTCATATTATCGTTGATGTCGCTGGCCGTAATTCCCGTGAATTTATTACGAGCGGGGTAGTGGCACACCAGATTATTGCTCCTTTACAGTGTTCACAACCAGATCTGGATACATTGGAAGAACTGCAACAACAGATAGAAGCTATGCGAGATCTTAATCCTGAACTTAAAGTATTTTGCCTACAAAGCATGGCATCAACTAATCCTATTTTACGCGGTAACGAGCGTAACGAATTCTTGGAATATTTAAGTGAATTCCCTACCATACAGACTTTAGAGTCAGTTATTTGTTTTAGAAAGGTTTACAGGGATTGCATGAGTAATGGGACCGGAGTAGTTGAAACAAATAACCAAACAGCAAAAGATGAAATTATTCAGCTGATGAAAGAGGTATTCTGATGGTAAAAAGACCAAGCCAGCAAGCCATTAACAGAACAGCTGTCACCAGTGAACAAGCCGATGAGCTTGCCAGAAAGTTAGCCGATAAACCTTATGGTTCCGAAGAACGACAGATTATTAATGAAGAAGCAGAAAAACAAAAAAGAACGACAATATCTATTAATGAGTCACTTCTATTGAAAATCGAAGATCTGGCTTTAAAAAATAAACGCGAAGGAAAATCTCACAAAAGTGTCAGTGCCATAGCAAGAGAAGCCTTTGAACTATATTTAGAAAAGTACACGGAAAAATAGCACTGTAATGGTGCTATTTTTTAGCTGACCTGAATTTATAACCTTCAACACAATACATTCTTAATATTCTCTCACTTGATACCAGTAATAATCATCTTTCAGACAGAAAAAGATCCCACTTCCTCAACACATAATTTCATAAGTAAATTATTTAGTTGGATATTTTAAACAACAAAATTATTTCAATAAGTTATATTTTAATTAGTTGATTGTTTATCTTGATATTTTCAATAGATCATCTATTTGATGATGATATAGTTTCTTTTGTAAATTATTTAGTTGGGTAATTTTAGCAAAAGAAGCTATTGCATAAGGGTATACCCTGACGCGATATGCGAAAAATGACATCCTCCAACCAATGCTATAATCTATATGCAACACATTAAACGCAATAACCTAAATGCAATAACGTGGTGATATTATGTTCATTCGGGCTTATTTGAGAGCATCAACGGAAGATCAATTTGCAGACCGGGCAAAAGAGATGCTGGAGCAGTTCGCTGGGGAAAGGGGATATAAAATAGCAAGCTATTACCGGGAGAATATCAGCGGAACAAAAATTGAGCGTCCTGAGTTGGGGCGTTTACTGATGGACAGTCACCGTAGTGATATTCTTTTGGTCGAGCAGATAGATCGCCTGACACGGTTGAGCAACAGTGACTGGATAACGCTGAAAAAACAGATCGAACAACATGAGCTGCGGATAGTCAGTTTAGATATCCCCACATCCTGGCAGGCACTTACGGATAAAGATCCCTCACGGAACGACCCTGTTACCCAGGCCGTGATTACTGCAATTAACAATATGCTCATCGACCTGATGGCAGCTATGTCTCATAAAGACTGGCTCAGTCGCCGGATGAGACAAAAACAGGGAATTGAGCGGGCACATAAACTCGGTAAATATCGGGGGCGACAGGCAGATCAGGAACGGCATAAAAAAGTACTGTACTACCGTCACGTAAAAAAGCTCAGCATCCGGGAAACGGCGGATGCAACAGGATACAGTCCCTCACAAATCTGCCGTATCCAGGCTCTGTACAAAAAAGAAGGGAATACTGACATTCCGTTATACGACAATTTTTTGTCCGTATCCCCTTATCTGAAAAATGAAATTTAAATAACCGCAGGAATACAGTGGTACAATTGAACAGAAGTGCTTACATTTGTAATCAGCACTCCTTTAACTGATGCCAACGAAAACAACCTGTGATGCCTGGTTAATAGCACGTTAAAGCGGATTTAATATAATTTCCACACGGCGGTTTTGAGCTTTACCTTCAGTAGTGCTGTTACTGGCTATTGGATTTACAGCTCCCATACCACGGGTTCGCAAACGGCCACCGACTACTCCCTGCGCGATGAGTGAGCTGGCTACTGAGTCAGCACGCTGCTGAGATAAAACCTTATTCAACTCTTCACTGCCGGAACTATCGGTATAACCAACTACGTTTACAGCAGTCTTGGGATACTCATTAAGCACCATTGCTACTCCGGTCAGTGTATTGACACCCGCTGGCTTAAGCTTTGCGCTGCTGCTGTCAAAAGTGATATTATTGGGCATATTGAGCATGATTGTATCGCCTGTTCGTACCACACTGACTCCGGTCCCTTTCATTTTCTCGCGTAGTTTGGCCTCTTGCACATCCATATAGTAGCCTATTCCTCCTCCGACGGCAGCGCCAGAAACAGCACCAATCAAAGCCCCTTTCTTCCTGTCCTTTTTCGAGGAAGACAGCACTCCGATACCTGCTCCGACAAGAGACCCCGATGCGGCACCAACTGTGGATTTACTGACTTCACGCTCACCGGTATACGGGTTAGTCGTGCAACCAGAGAGTGCTAATGCTCCGCTCACCAGAGCGGCTGTCATGACCACACGTTTTGTCATTTTAGTTCCTTGAATTCTTTGTTCCGGGGAAGATTTTTTACTAAAAACCATACATTTCACTAACCTTGGCAATGCGGCGATATATTAGTTTTGTTTATCAGGAATGTATAGTGTTTTAAATTATTTTTTAACATTTTTATCTGTTATCGTGGTGATAATTTCCCGGATATCAAGAAAGATTATGAGACGGCAGCCTGCCGAATTAATCGTCATCGCACCTGTTACTACCGAAAAAGATAATTGAAAGGGGTGTTGCGTTGACGGATTGAATCGATAGCCCTCACAAACCGATCGTTATTATCGATCGATAATGCAAAAATGATTTACCGAATCTATTGATGCGTGTTATGATTACATAATGCAACTATGGTGTTTACGTAAAATTGCTTTTTGTGTTACCAATGAAACAATTGTTACACAAAATATTAATATGTTTTTCTTGAACCTACTGCATCATTACATTACAAGGATACAAACAACCCGAGTATTAATTCTTTTCCAGGTAGATACTTAATCAAATAATAGCTCACTCCTTTTGGAGTGCGGTTTTTTATTTTTATAATATCAGACCGTATAAGTTTGATTTACCTAAATAGTTCTATCTTATTTTAAACAAGATAAATTCCATCACTTAAATGTTTTACAGGTGAAATATACTCACTGTATTTATTTTTCATAAACAGGAATGAATGAAAATGATGATTAACAGAAAAGCTCTCGTTGTCGCCGGTCTTTCACTGGTTATTTCAGCCTGCTCAACGTCACCGGTAAAGAAAAATACGGCAGTAGCTAAAAAACCGCCGGAAAAACAGCAAACCCGTTCTGCCACACCGAATGTCACCGGTAATAATGCGGCGCAGGCATATGTGGGAAGTAAACAAATGGCATCACAGGGGATTGTTATTGCTTCCACTAGGAATGCTTGCGTGGACGGATTTAATTTCCTTAAAGGTGTAAACCAGGCTGAATTTAATGACTTCTCGTCAAGCTACGGACGTATTAATCAGAATTATACCTTCTTAAACGTCAATAAAGAAATTATGGATAAAGACTCCCGTGAAGTGTTATCCATGACGCTGAACAAAAAACTGGACACCTTATGTACCAAAGTTCAGTACGCCGGTTTCATTGGTGTGAAGGATAAAATCAAAGCACTTTCTGATATTTAATGTTTCTGAATTTTTAATCTTACTCCGGGGATGTATTCATGCCTGTTATTTCTAATTACTCAAAAACAAAGAGGGTAACGGCCTGTCTGTTACTCTTTTTACAGTTATTTTTTCCGGTGTCGACGGCAACATTATCGGTTGCCTACGCGGCAGAGCAAAATGATGCATTAATAATGTCAGAAACGTTTGACGGACTTAATGCCCTGATGGATACATCCCCCGAACCACCTCTGCTGCCTCAAAGTAAAAGAACAGCGTCCGGCAGTACGCTGAGCGGTGAGGGATTTACCGTTGAAATGCCATCCGGCAGTGAATACGGCGTGATGCCGGCCGCTTCAGACAGCGGTTTTATCTCCGGGCAGAACGGTATGCCGTTTCCGATGAGTGTCCGCACGCTGCCGGACCCGGCGAATCCGGCACCGCGCGATAATACCGTGCGGACCGATGACATCTTCAGTGCGTTGCCGACCCTCGGTCTGCCGGATACGTCTCCGGAAGATAAAACGGTACAGAATGAAGCCCGCCTGGCGGGTTATGCCTCACAGACAGGGCAGATCCTTTCCGCAGATGATGCGATGAATGCGTCTCTCGGCTATGTACGCGGGATAGGTGAAAACCTGCTCAATCAGCAGGTAAACGACTGGCTGAACCAGGTGGGTCATGCCCGCATTCAGTTCGGCAGTAATAAAACCGGTGACGCCGATATCCTGGTGCCGTTAATCGATAACCCGAACAGCCTGTTCTTTTCTCAGGTCGGCCTTCGCGCCAACGACGATCGTACCACCACCAACCTCGGTCTGGGCTATCGTCAGTATGAAGACGGCTGGATGTGGGGTGTGAACAGCTTTTATGACTACGATATCACCGGCAGCAACTCGCGGGTCGGTATCGGCGGTGAATTATGGGCCAACTACCTGAAATTTGCGGCCAACGGCTACTTCAGGGTAACCGACTGGCACCAGTCAAAACTGCATGAAATGCGCGATTACGACGAACGCCCGGCGAACGGATTTGATATCCGCGCAGAAGGCTATCTGCCTGATTATCCGCAGTTAGGTGCATTTGCAAAATATGAACAGTACTTCGGCGACGGCATCAGCCTGGCCGCCACCACCTCTTCCGGTGAACTGAAAAGTAACCCGTCGGTCTCCACCCTCGGGCTCAGTTACACCCCGTTCCCGCTGATCACCTTTAAAGGTCAGACATCCCGCGGTGATTCCGGCGACAGCCAGGTCGGTATGGCGCTTTCCTACCGTTTCGGCGTGCCGTTATCACAACAGCTGGATACCGGTAATGTTGCCCTGATGCGTAATCTTGCGGGTAACCGTTACGACTTCGTCGACAGAAACTACAACATTGTGATGCAGTACCGTAAGCAGGATCTGCTGCAGATCGCCCTGCCGCAGACACTGCGCGGAGAAGCTGCACAAACACAGCCGGTGACGGTCAGTGTCCTGAAAGCCAAATACGGCCTGAAATCCCTGCGCTGGTCAGCGCCTGAACTGCTGGCAAACGGCGGTGAGATCAAGCAGACCGGGCTGACCACGGCGGACATTACTCTGCCGGCCTATATTTTTGCCAGCCGCAGCGGCGAACCTCAGGGCTACCGTGTGACCGCTGTGGGTGAGGATAACGAAGGCAACCCGTCCAACACTGCAGAAATGTGGGTGAATGTGATCCCGTCGGTGGAAACGGTCACTCAGCTGGCGGTAACACCGAACCAGTCACTGGTGGCGAATAACCGTGATCAGTTCACAGCAGCGGCGCTGTTACAGAATGATAAGGGCGAAGTGCTGCCGGACAAAGCCGTCACGTTCAGTGTATCCGGCCTGAAAAATCCGGAAGGCGTGACCATTTATGATGCGGATGGTAACCACGGTCAGGCACTGACTGTGATCTCAGGGCCTGACGGCACGGCAACCGTGAAAATCATCAGTAAATCTGCCGGTAAAGCATCAGTGCAGGCAAAGATGAATAACGGCAACAGCCGTGCGGAATCGATTATCTATATTGCGGATCTCAGTACCGCAAAAATCAACACCCTGGAGTTAACTAATAACAAAGCGGTGGCAGATGGTCAGGCGAAAAATATCGCCGTGGCAACAGTGACTGACCAGTTTGATAACCGAGTAGAAAATTTCCCGTTAACGGCCAGCGCGGATAACGGCGCAACAGTTATTGAGCCGGACCAGCAGACTGACGATAACGGCCAGATCACGGTCCGGTTCAGCAGTGAGACCGCCGGGGATTCCAGACTGGTGGTGGAAGGAACGGGTACCTCGAAGAGTGTGACCGCACAGTTCGTCGCGGATATGAGTACCGCGCAAATTCAGAGTGTAACCACTGAAAATGACGGCGCGGTGGCAAACGGGCAGGCGAAGAACAGTGCGCTGGTGACGGTGACAGATAACCGGAACAACCCGCTGGCGGGTGCACCGGTCACTATCAGTGTACCGGGTACCGCCCGTTACCAGACTCAGCCGGTAAGCGGAATAACGGATAATCAGGGTCGTCTGCGTGTTGATATCACCAACACCAAAGCCGGTTCTGAGGATTACACCTTCAGCATTAATGACAGCAGTGTCACCAGACAGCTGGTGTTTAAGCCGGATGAATCCACCGCCACCATGACAGACTCTCAGCTGAAAATCGTGACTGACAGACAGAAAGCAGACGGCACATCGGTAAACCGTGTGCAGGCGACTGTCCTGGATGCTTATGGTAACCGTATCCAGGGCTATACCGTACAGTTCGTGACGGATAACAATGCTCTGCCGTCGGAGTCTCAGCTGACGACAGACAACAACGGTGAAGCCGTCTTTGAGCTGACGAATACCAGGGCAGGTAAAACGAAGGTCACCGCCGAGGTTAACGGTAATACAGCATCAGCAAATGTGACATTTATTGCTGACAGTACAACAGCACAAATTCTTCCATCAAATTTGATTATTACAGCAGATAATAGTATTGCTGATGGTATATCTGTAAACAGTGTCAATGCGATTGTAACCGATGAATATAACAACGTTGTCCCGTATACAGACGTTATTTTCACTACTGACAATGGTGCTACGCCGGATTTGCAATCACTGACAACGAACGAGCTGGGTGAGGTCACTTTCAATATGACAAGCACGCATGCCGGACAGGTGACTGTTAAAGCTGAAATTAATAGCAGTAATCCGTCAGTCATTGTTACCTTTAAGGCTGACAGTGCGAATCCTGACGCTCAGAAATCTTCACTGACAGCTGAGCCTGAGACCATCACGGCAGATGGAAAGATGGCATCAACCCTACATTTCACCTTAAAAGACAGTCAGGGCAACCTGATCCCTGATCAGACTGTACGCTTCGAAAGCTCCCTAGCCGGTACAACCGCAAGTAATACTACCGAAAACCCTGACGGTAGTTATACGGCGAACCTGCAAGGTACGAAAGCCGGTGATGCTGAAATCAGCATTATGCTGAACGGCAGTCCTTTTGACGTCGCACCAGTGACCGTGAAGCTGACAGCGGACAACAATAATCTGGATAAAGATAAATCAGTACTGACAGCGACACCCCTGAGTATCGTGGCAAACAACACGGAAACCTCTGTCCTGACACTGACGCTGAAAGATGAGAACGATAACCCTGTTTCCGGAGAGAGGATTGAGTTTACGACGGAACTGGCAGAGCCAGTATTCAGTGCTGTAACCGATAATGATGACGGTACTTATACCGCAACGCTGAAAGGGACAACGGCCGGTACAGCAACGATCAAAGTGAAGGTAAACGGTACTGAACTGACGGGTATTACCGCTGATGTAACACTGATTGGTGATAAAAATAATCCGGATGCGACTAAATCAGTACTTACTGCACTACCTGATACTATTGTGGCTAATGGTACCGCTGAATCGGAACTGAAACTGGTTCTGCGGGATATCAACGGTAACCTGATCACCGGCCAGGAAGTCAGTTTCGAATCAACACTGGAAAATACCACGGTCGGCAGTACATCTGAAAATACCGGCGGGACGTATACCGCCAGCCTGACAGGGACGACGTCCGGTAAGACGACGATCAGTGTGACGGTCAACAGTGCTGCACTTGCAGTCACTGCGGCAGAGGTCACGCTGACGGCAGATAAGGATCATCCGGACAGCGGTAAGTCAGAGCTGACGACGGAACCGGATACGATTGTGGCAAATGACGCGGATGAATCAGTACTGAAGCTGACTCTGAAAGATGCCAACGGTAACCTGATCTCCGGACAGACGGTTGTGCTCAAAACAACGCTGGAAAATACGGTGATTACCATGACGCCGGGAGATCAGAACGGTGTTTATACCGGGACCCTGAAAGGCACAAAAGCCGGAACGGCGACGGTCACTGTGACGGTTAACGGAATGGAACTGGCGGGGCTGACCAAAGATGTCACACTGACCGGAGATAAGAACAATCCGGACAGCGGAAAATCAGAACTGGTGGTAACACCGGAGACGATTACAGCCAATGACACAGAAACGTCAGCACTGAAACTGGTTCTTCGCGATGTTAACAATAACCTGATCACAGGACAGACTGTTGAATTCACTACAGAATTAACCAATACCACTATTACCGGTAAACCGGAATCCCCGCAGGGTACGTACAATGCTGTGCTGAAAGGAAAAACAGCCGGTAATGCGGAGATCAAAGTGAAAGTGAATGGTGCAGATTTCGGCATTACATCAAAAACGGTGAAACTGGTTGCGGATAAGAGTACGGCAAAAATGATTATCACGAATTTAAATCATGATAAACATGCTGTTGCCGATACGGTATCGGTCAATAATTTAGAGATAAAAATTGTTGATGAAAATGATAACCCGATTAGTGGCGTGAACATCAAAGTCACCGAAAAAACGCAGCCTGCAATGGTGATGATAGACAATGCGGAAGGTGTTACCGGTGCGGACGGGGTATTTAAACCGGGCGTCAGAAGTAAAATTCAGAATGTCAGTTTATCTGTATCGGCAAAAGATACAGACGGAGTCAACATTAATGAAGATTATGCACTGATATTTGACCTGGTGAAATTCACTCTGAAGTCAGCCATCGTAACCAATTAATCCGTTACTGAATTGCCGGTATAAATATTGTACCGGCAATTCAGCTCTGTTTTTATAAGGGTAATATAATGAAAAATAAAACAATTGCCATGACATTAGTTATGTTGTCATGTAGTTCGTATGCACATTATCAGGTCGAAAATGTAAAAACGACCGCAACTATATTTTCATTCGAACTGATTCATAAGTATCTGGAGGGTCATGATACTAATCACGCAAATACATGCAGAAAAACCTATACAAATAACAAGCTGGAGTCCTGTACGCTGAATTATAAAGTGACATCCGGTGGTAATGATAAAGTAATTAAAACCGGTTTTGTTGATTTACGGGGAGACGGCAGTTTTGATGAGGAACTGATGAGTGCGACAACACATTATAATGCGTTACGGGTGGCAGAGGCTCATGGTGTTGATCTAAATCAGCTTGTTGAAATACAGCGAAACGATATTACGTCACTGACAGGTGGAAACAACAAATATACTGTGAGTACCTCATCAGCTGGGCGTGTGTGTGATGCAAATTCATCAGCATGTAAAGATTACGAAGATTCAGGTTATACCAAGGACACATTAGATTTTACGACAAAGACAGATTTACAGGTTGCCTGTGCATTCAGCAATAAAGATATATCTGTTAAAACATCATTGTCTGAGGATAACCTGTATTTGTATGATGGTTCAGACAATCAGAAAATACTCTCTTATAATTATGATGTGGATAATGTTTTGGTTGAGTGTGTTAACTGGCTTTCAACCTCAACATCAAACAATGTTACACTGAAATATGATGTTCTGGAAAAAACAGTAGATGATGGCGACACCAGGCTAACTTGTAAATTATTCGGTAATAGTACAGGAACAACCTTACCCGTATCGTCAACAAACAAAATAACGATTTCAGGATTCTCGACGAAGTATGAAACGTTTAAAATTCCGGAAGCATTTCTGGGATTTTATGTATCATCACCTTCCGGAAGTGCGCAAACATCGGTATTATTCGATTGTAACTTCCCGTTATCAACGGAAATAAATTAATAATACTGCACAACAACTCAATAATAGGGACGAAAATTAATTTAGTGTAAAATTTATATTTTTTACTATTTTAGTGGTCGTTCCTGATCTTTTAATCTGAAGTTGTTGCAAAGAATGAGTCGGTAATCCCCCGAAAACAGAATTACCTGTTTTGTGTTAAGAAACATATAACACAACACTGTTTGTCCTTATAAATTTTATCCGACTTCCCGAACAATAGCCGCCTGCGGCGGAGCTAAGACTCGGTAAGTGAATGGCTGTCCTCAGCAACCGTCTCACGCTATAATTCCGTGCATGTATATCCCCCAACCAGCGAAGCTTCTCTTTCAGATTGATGACGGCTGGAACCGCCTTCTCATCAATCGCGGTCATACTATCCCTGAATGGACCAAACTGGTCATTGAGCGCATGCTCGCCTGCGGCCCGGGGCCATGGGGATACGCCGTTATTGCTGTGAGTCTGCTCACTGCACACACACCAAATATTTCTGTCAGAGCTGCAAAAGCAAAGGGTGCAGCGCCTGCGGCATGAAAGCCACCGAGCAATGGATAGCAGAGCAGCAACACATCCTGCCTGACTGCGAATGGCAGCACATCACCTTTACCATGCCCGATAAACTCTGGCCGGCGTTTAATCTTAACTGGCCGTTACTCAATCAGTTGTTTGCCTGTGCCGCCAATACCCTGCTGAAATGGGCGGAAAAAATGGGCATTGAAATTGGATTGTTTGTCGCCCTGCACACTTACGGACGCCAGCTTAACCCGCATCCGCATATTCATTTATCAGTCACCCGTGTCGGGTTATGCCGCAAACACGGCGTCTGGCGCTCAGTTTTCTTTAAAAAGAAGGTGGTTGAGCGTTACTGGAGTCAGGCTGTCATTGCCCTGCTTCGTCAGCACTCTGCTTCGCTGGATTTAGCCGCCGCAGGCTACAGGCATATCCGCGACTACCGGGAATGGTGCCAGTTTCTGGAATCGCAGTATCAGCGTTGCTGGAAAATTCACTTTGCGAAGAAAACCAAACATGTCCGGAAAAATGTCAATTATCTGGGACGTTACCTGAAACGTCCGCCGGTAGCGGCGTCAAAACTGCGCCATTACAACGGCGGGACCGTTGTTCACCATTATTACGACCACAGGACGGGGCAGCACACAAAGCAGCATCTGAGCCAGGAAGATATGCTGTGGTGTTACAGCAGTCATGTTGACTTATGATGGCAGTGAAGAAAGCAGGAGAAACCTGGAACGTCTTACGATGAGCCCCTTAGTCAAGGGGCTGGAGTCCCACCTTGTCATGGTAAACGGTAAGAAGGAAGAGCTGCTGACCGCACAGCAAATTTTACGTGACGCGGGTATAGAAAACAGCACAATACATCTTACCGGGCAATCAGTCGGGGATGCGCTTATTCTGTAAGTATCCCGGAAAAAAGTCCCATTCACTTTCAGAGATCTTCATCCATACTGATATGTATCCTGAGGAGATCGCTATGCGCAAAGCCCGATTTACTGAACATCAGATTATCACCGTTCTGAAATCCGTCGAAGCCGGACGGACAATCAAAGATGTCTGCCGTGAAGCCGATATATCCGAAGCCAGCTACTACATCTATGGACTACCTCCGTTTTGCAAGTACTGAATCAGGTTTTAGGTTGTTGCTTACATCTATCCGGCATCAGAAATATCTGTGTCCAAATGGGTAATCCGCACACAATCGCCTCAACAACCGGACGGCCACGAAGGCCAATATAATAGTCAGGTTCCGATCGTGCAGGTTCAACCTGTGGCCATTTTTTAATACTTTGCAACTTTTAAAGGTATGCTATTACACTGCCGGTCTGTACTCTGTTTCATTGTGAAGAATTGACCAAATAATTCTGGCATTTTTATTGGCGACTGCAACGGTTGTTTTGTTAAATCCTCGTCGCTCTTTTAGCTGATTAACCCATTGATTTAATGTAACCCTCATTATTATTTGTAGCTACTCTAACGACTGCCCGGGCTCCATGAATAAATAAGGTTCGCAGGTGCTTATCGCCTTTTTTGGTCATGTTCATTAGCACCTGTCTGTCACCACTGGAGTGCTGCCTTGGTACAAGTCCCAACCAGGCTGAAAAATGACGGCCATTTTTGAATTCAGTTCCTTTGCCGATCGCAGCAACAACTGCAGTAGCAGTTTTAGGGCCAATGCCTTTAACTTTGGCAATGCGCTGGCAGGCTTCTGATTGCCTGAACACAGCATCAATTTCTTTATCAAAAAAGCTTATACGACGACCAAGATCGTTAAAGAGATCATAAAGTTCTGCAATCGTCCTGCGCATTCTAACGCTAAGACCATTTTCAGCATCTTCAAGAATTTTACGATCAGTACGTTTTTTATAAACCTGTTTACCCGTCTGATTTAATCCACAAAGCTGAAAAACATTTTTAGCCAGATCAATACCGAGATAGATAACATTCATGATAATGCTCCTGCTGAGTATATTTCGTTCAGTTAACCTCAGAGGGAGGAGGTAGTCCATCCCATTAACTGAAAAGCCAAATACGGCGGGATGGAAGCGTCTGATATTAAAAAATTAAAAGATCTTGAAGAGGAAAACCGGCGATTAAAGCAGATGTTTGCTGATCTGAGTCTTGAGTGCCGAGCTCTGAAGAATGTTATCGAAAAAAAGCTTTAAAAACAGCGGTAAAGCGGGAGCTTGTCAGTTACCTTATCGAATAGTATTCGATGAGCATTCGTCACGCCTGCCGGTCCTTATCGCTGAGCAGAACGGTGTATTTTTACAAACAGGATACCCGGTGAAAATGCGGATGGATAATGGTCCGGAGCTTATATCACTGACACTGGCACTCTGGGCGGAAGAGCATGGAGTAATACTGGATTTTTATTTGTTCCGGACACTGAATGAAGTACGGGAGATCAGGGAATACGGGCTGAGGGAATATAACCGGAAGAATACCGATTATTAGCTGAAAATAACGAAATCTCGAACAGTGTATGGAACTGAAACGAGCGTACTTACATGCTAACAGGAGAGTCCTTAGCAAGAAGATATTACTAGATAATGGTTTAATTTAATAACTTATGTTTATAATACAAGACTAATACCATGACAATGATTAATACATGTTAAAAAGGGATAAATATGGCATTATCACCAGAAAAAAAAAGAAAATGGGGGAAAGTAAACCCCCCCGTTTTTTTTACTTCAGCATTTATTATTTTGTGTGTTGTTGCGATAGCTGCAATTTTTCCACAACGTTCTGAAATATTACTTAAAACACTACAAGCTCAACTGTTTGAGAATGCCAGCTGGTTTTATATTCTTGCTGTTGCATTGATTTTATTGACGGTTGCTTATTTAGGCCTATCCCGGTTTGGGGAAATCAAACTCGGCCCTGACCATTCTCAGCCACAATTTAGTTATCTGTCCTGGTTTGCAATGTTATTTTCTGCAGGAATGGGGATAGGACTGATGTTCTTTGGTGTAGCCGAACCCGTAATGCATTATCTTGCACCGCCGGTCGGAGATGCGCAGACAGTTCAGGCCGCGAGAGAAGCAATGGAAATTACATTTTTCCACTGGGGATTACATGCATGGGCTATTTATGCGATTGTAGCCTTAATTTTGGCATTTTTTAGTTACCGTCATGGTTTACCACTTACACTACGTTCAGCACTGTATCCACTCATTGGTGAACGAATTTATGGACCAATGGGCCATGCTGTCGATATTTTTGCCGTTGTCGGTACCGTTTTTGGTGTTTCCACATCCCTGGGATTCGGGGTTCTGCAGGTCAATGCAGGTCTGGCTCATTTATTTGGACTTCCGGTCAGTCCTGCTATGCAGGTCATTTTGATTGTTATCATAACTGGGTTAGCCACGTTATCCGTGGTAAGTGGTTTAGATAAAGGAATCCGTATTCTTTCTGAGTTAAACCTGAGCTTAGCGGGGATCCTGCTTTTATTAATCGGTATTTTAGGACCAACAGTACTTTTACTAAAGTCATTTGTACAAAATACAGGAGCCTATCTTTCCGATATTATCAATAAGACCTTTAACCTTTATGCCTATGAACCCCAATCTACAGAATGGTTAGGAGGATGGACATTATTATATTGGGGTTGGTGGCTGTCATGGTCACCTTTTGTGGGAATGTTTATCGCACGTATCTCCCGCGGGCGAACAATCCGTGAATTTGTTACCGGCGTGTTGTTTGTCCCTGCTGGTTTTACGCTGCTATGGATGACTTTTTTCGGTAATAGCGCCATTTTTCTTATCCGGGATAAAGGTGCTGAGGTGCTGGCTCAGATAGTTCAGGAAGACGTGGCGCTGGCGTTGTTTCAGTTTTTAAATTATTTTCCGTTTTCATCAGTGCTTTCTTTTGTTGCAATGCTGATGGTTATCGTCTTTTTTGTCACCTCTGCGGATTCTGGTGCAATGGTCGTTGATACATTAGCTTCAGCAGGTGAAATACATACCCCAGTTTGGCAACGTATTTTTTGGGCCTTTCTGATGGGTGCTGTTGCAATTACATTATTATTGGCCGGTGGATTAACTGCATTACAAACTATGACTATTGCTACCGCACTGCCTTTTGCCATCATTCTGTTAATTGCTATTGTCGGATTACTTAAAGCCTTACGTATTGATGTCTACAAAAAAGATAGCCAACAACTCGCAACCTTAGCTCCTAATGCGGGAAGAGGCGGATTATCATGGCAACGCAGATTACGAAAAATAGCGTATTTTCCTAAACGTAATCAGGTTAAACGTTTTATGGCAGAAGTGATCGAGCCAGCCATGCAATCGGTGGTAGCAGAGCTGTCAAAGCAAGGTACAGAAGCAGCTATTCATAGTGACCGGGATGATAGAGTCACATTAGAAGTTCAGTTTAGTGATAATCTCAATTTTCTCTATGAAATCAGATTACGAGACTACCTGACCCCTTCTTTTGCATTAGCAGGAATGGATGATGAAAATAATGAATCTCAAAAATACTATCGTGCTGAAGTATATTTAAAAGAAGGCGGACAAGATTACGATATTATGGGATGGAGTGAGTCACAAATTATTCATGACATCCTGGATCAATATGAAAAACATATTCATTTTATTCATATTGTCGATAAATCATAATTACCCATGATAATGACGAGGTGGTTTTAATTTACCACCTCATTTAAAAAAACCTCATATTATTTATATCAAATATATTATTTTAAAGAAGAATATCGATGGGGTTCTTTATCTGTTAGTATAGAATGGAATCTCAAAATAAGATAACCTAAAATACCGGAAAAAAGAGAACCTAAAAACACTCCAATTTTACTGAGTGATTGTAATTCAGGAGAAACAAAAGCTAACACACTTATAAATAAGCTCATGGTAAAACCTATCCCGCATAATAATGCAACACCGTAAACCTGTAACCAGGATGCACCAGCAGGACGTTTAAATAACTTCATTCTCTCCCCTAAATAAACAATACCAAAAATCCCTATTTGCTTACCTAAAAATAGTCCTAATGTAATTCCTAAAACAACATGGTGTATTAACATTGATAAGTCTAGCTCAGAAAATGAAACGCCTGCATTAGCTAATCCAAAGATAGGTATAATAAAAAAACTGACCCAATGACTTAGCCGATGCTCCCATGTAATTAAAGGAGATTCTCCATGTGAAATATTTTTAACCTGATTCAGCGGAATTGTTAAAGCTAAAATGACACCAGCCAGTATTGCATGAACACCTGATTTAAAAATCATTACCCAGAGCACTAACCCACCCAACACATATAAATAAGGCCTCGTTATATTTTTAAAATTTAAAAAATAAGAAAAACAATACTTAAAGACGCGCCTAACAAGTAGGATAAATTAATATTGTTAGTATAAAAAACAGCGATAATAACAATAACTGCAAGATCATCAATAATAGCTAATGCCGTTAAAAATATTTTAAGTGATAAAGGGATACGATTACCTAACAAAGCTAAAATACCTAACGCAAATGCAATATCTGTAGCTGCAGGAATCGCCCAACCACTCATGGCATCAAAACTGTTTTTATTAAATAAATAATAAATAAATGCAGGCATTGTTAATCCTGCGATAGCCGCCGCTCCGGGTAAAATTCTTTGAGCATTAGTTGCTAATTCACCAACTAAAAATCCCCTTTTTAACTCCAAACCAACATATAGAAAAAATACCGCCATCAATCCATCATTAATCCAATGCAGAATAGATAAACCACCAATATATGCTTCCAGAATGGAAAAATAAAAATCAGCCAGAAAGCTATTAGCAATAATAATCCCCGATACTGCAGAGATCATTAAAATTATTCCACTTGCTGCCGGAAGAAAGAAGAGGTTTTTGATTTTTTTATACATCAAACCTCCAGATTTTATAAAAAACCAACATTTATACAATAATCCACATTTAAGTTTCACATACTTTTTGGGAATATCATCACTTTCACTAAAATATTTGTTATCAAATATATTATTTTTTAGCGACAAAGAACGACGCCCGCTGTTATATTTAGCCAACAAGCGCCCTTTTGTCTCCGGAACACAATTCAGTACGCACACTAAAATCAGGTATTTAGATTGCCTCAATAGATTTAGTGCCCCTGTTTTCCTAGATTCTCGTTGTGTGCGTCAAAACGACCAAAGCCCCAGTGTAAATTATAGCATTCGGGATAACAATGATATCACCATTTTCTGATGTTAAATACGTAGCACGAGTTGCAATCTCATCAACAGTTCCTTCAAACCCATTAATACGTATAGTATCACCAATTTTAAAGGGCTGATGGAGTAATATCAATATTCCAGACAACAGATTTTGTAAGATATCTTTGAATGCGAATCCGAATGCCACCGAACCAATCCCCAGAGTGGATAACATATCGGCAGGCTGAACAGAAGGAAATATCAGCGTTACAGCTACTAATAATCCAATCAGAATTATTGCCTAAAATATAAAAACACTAATTACACCTGCCAAAGCCCGACGATGGCGTTTTTCTAATGTAAAATGAACAAACCATTTCATGGATTTTGCCAAAATATAGAAGATCACAATTAACAAACCCGCAATGACAATATTGGGTAATTGCCACAGTAAATTATACTGCCAATCATTTAACTTCTCAGTAATAACAGATAAATAAGATAATGATTTCATTACATCTCCAAAAGATAAAATTTAAAACAAAAAATACAATTCCTATATTTTATCAGAAAAATGAAAATTACACACTCTTATGAGAAAGTTTCATCCTTATAAAAACATTGATTAAAAAATGTTTTATATCCAGCATAATGTTATCGTTTCTATGCACTGGTAATTAAAATCATTTGGTCAGAAAAGATCTGACTAACTGTCGCAAATCCTCTGAGTTGATACCATCAGGTATCTGTGATAGCAAAAAATTAAGACGTTTTTTTATCGGCAGGTTCCAATATACTGAATTAATCCGCTCAAGGGATACAATACTATTGATAAAAAACCCAATTAACTGTAAATCATTTTTCATTAAAGGAATGAGGGAATCAAAACAAACAGCTATAAGTTCTTCTTCGTTAATCATAGGCATAGATACATTAAGATAATATAGCTGCTCTGAACCCGGTTTTTCACTCCAGTGAGATAGCAGAGATATTAATTGTGCAATTACATATTTTGCAGTTCCTGAATCATTGATCGCTGGTGATAACGCCTTCATTGCCACCTCATTCAAAATCTCACATCCATAATACGGATCATAATCAAAAACACGCTC
Source organism: Morganella sp. TYF_1 (assembly GCF_043105645.1). Lineage (NCBI taxonomy): Bacteria > Pseudomonadati > Pseudomonadota > Gammaproteobacteria > Enterobacterales > Morganellaceae > Morganella > Morganella sp. TYF_1. The sequence goes on from NZ_JBICLU010000001.1 coordinate 103,486, forward strand.
TGTTTTAATTATAAAATATGTCATTAATGTTTTTTTTCGCTATCGGATAATTCCACGGTTGAAGTTAAAAGTAAATGGGATAAATTAACCCAATAACCAATTTTAATACCAATGTAAATATGCCCGCCCTTGTTTTTCGCCCAGGAGTTAAGGCTTTTAATATCAATGTATTGAATAAATCCAATTTCCATAGAATAAACCTGACAGGTCTGTGGAAAAGATGGAGGAGGACCTAAGCTTAATCTTGCTCCCATTGAACGCAATGGTTTACGTGCCATCAAAGCATCAGATGTAACGTCTAATAGCTGCGAAGTAATATAATTAACTCTACCGAATACGAATAAATGATTAATCCAGCGAACAAAAGCAATAATTACAATAATTAAAACCCCAACGGTAACGAATAAAACAAAAAACTTACCTGTTGGCGTGTAAAAATCACTGTAGACACCGATTACGCCAACAAGGCTATAGAGAAAAGATCCAATAAATGTTGATAACACATACAAAATCGTTGGGTTTTTTGTAATTAATATGGTAGCACGTGGTGATGCTTGATTGGAAACCGAGCTATAGGTTGAAACAATAATACCTAATGAAAAAGTAGTCACCGTAAGTAAACTGGTCGCTAAAATATTAAGAATCGGCTCAGGACTTAATATCGTCCGTGGTAAGAAATTTATACCTGAAAAAACATCAAGCCCACCAAGCAAAGGAACTGACATGCCAATCAAAGCCCACAGGCTAATTTTAAAGACAAATCCTTTACTTAATAGCTTAATTCTGAAAAAAAAGTTCTCATAGAATATTTAACTTATATACGCCATCAGTCTTTTAATTATATCTTAGATATGTTTTTCATCATAGCCAACCACTCAAAATTCTATATCATATTTCAGAATAATGACAATAACACTTTGATTAAAAAGATTTTTGTTCGGAAAAAATTCCAGTCATCTTTATCAAAATGATAAATTAAGATCTGTGAAATTGAACGAAATTTTTTATTTAACTACTTATAAAGTCACAAGTATTACAAAATCTCTACGTAAAATTTAATTGTTCAGTTTAAAGCCCCCCCATAAGGTGAGAGCTTAGAAATGTGCAGAATAACGGGATCGCATTCAGCAACTATTCAATAAGAATAGGAAGTAGCTTTTTTGCTAATTCAGGGATTGTATTATGGGCTGTTGTTAGTGCCATTTTATCAGCAAGTGATGTACTAAAGTTTATAACTTCACTTTTTGTTATATTGTGCCAAATTGGTAGAATCCGTCCCGTGCCATTAATATCTTTAGCAAGAAGGTCGTTAACTTCGTATTCAGCCCAGTCTTTATTAACGAATTCTCTTGAGATAACCAAAATGCCGAACTTTGCGTTAGCAAGACCTCTGTCTATCTTCTTTATTAAGCTATCATCCCCTTGCAGGGTGAACTCATCATACCAGACACTAATACCAAGTGATTTCAGATAACGAGCAAATGGGCGAACAAAATCATCTTTATCCTCCCTGACATGAGAAATGAAAACGTCATGTTGTAAGCTGGTATTCACATCATGAATTTCGTTATCAAGAGCTTGCTTACTTAAAGCTAACTGAGTATGTACAGCTCTGTTTCTTGCCTCCTCTTCACGGGTTAGTATTTTCTCAAATTCAATTTTTTCTTCTGCTCGCTTCTTTATCTCAAGATCTTGTTTTTTTCTTTCATTTTCTTCATCTTGGGATAGCTGTAATTCATAGCGTTGAAGATCAATATTTTTTGATGCTATTTTTTTTAAAATTTCATCTTTTTTTTCTAAATGCCTAGCTACGTCACTATTATGACGCGCTATCTGATTAAGCTTTAATGTTATAGTGTCTGGTGAGATATTTTTATCAATACTCTCTTGTAACTGTATTATTTCTTGTTGCAATTGTGTTTTTTTTCTTACTTCATCTGATAGTTTTTTTTGTAGATCAGAAATATCTTTACGGATTTTTGAAATTGTGCTTCTTTTTGAACTCACGGACATACCTGCTCCTTGATAAATTATTAATAAAATAGAATTTAAGTACACTTACCAATCAAATGGTATTTAATTTATTACAAATCACAATATGATTTCATATCATAAAGTATCGTCCTATCTTACTATAAAAAAGCAGAATATTTATAGCAAGAAGATATATATTATTAACAATATCGTTGACGTCTGGTCTCTCTTGCTGTTAATCGCAGACGACAGGCAGACTGTCGGAGTACCCAGGGTTTACCGTCTGTCCTGATCTATTCAGAGTGCTTAGCGCATAATATAATCTTTTGAAATTATATTCATCGGCACTCTAAATTTAGATACCATCTCCACTGGAACAAGGCTTAGTCAAATATCAACTTATTCACAAACAGACCAACTGCACACATCTGTAGCAAAATGAAATAAAAATCCAGAGATAAAACGAACAAAAAGAGCTGTTATTGATTGATTGCCAGTGAGAATAAAATAAAATCATTTGTTATAATGAAGAAGCAGCAGTAAAAAAGATGGCAATAGAACTGATGAAAAAATTGTCACACTCAATAATAAAAATAACTTGCAAATAACCCATATGAAATCATGGTTATTTATGGTTCAAAGAGGTAATATTCAATGTTAAATAAAATTAGAATTACCACATCGCTCCTGTTTTTTTTAGTTTTATTCTTTATATTACAATTAGGTTCCGGTGGTTTTTCTTTACAAACAGTAAATAAATTCAATCATAGATTTAATACTGTTAGCGAATTAAGAGACCGTTCTGATGCAATTGCTGATGCATGGATCGATTTATTAAAAGCCAGAATGGATTTGAGCCGGGCGGCGAGCCGATTAGGATTAAATGGTAGCGTTGTTGATGAGAGTGTCGCACCTCTTTTAAATTCAGCTGATGAGCATCTTAAAAAAGCAACAGATGAATTTCAGTTATTCAAGTCACTACCAGAACCTCTGGTTAATTATGACGGAAGTAAATTAGATGATTCATTTAATAAATACAATTCTGAGCTTTTGTATTTATCTAAATCTTTGCGTGATGGTAAATTAGATGAGTATTTAAAACACCCGACTCAAAGATATCAAGATAACTTTGAAACTGAATACAGTGAAAATATAAAGTTAAATGACAGTGCATACACTAATCTTGTGGAGATGAATGAAAATGCTTATAAGCAGTCAATATCTCTTCTTATATTTATAATTTTTATTGTCTTTGTTCTTGTTACACTAATTTGGCTCGGTATCCGTAAAATGCTTATTACGCCATTAAATAGCATTGTATCGAGTATTCAATTGATTGCCAAAGGTGACCTGGTTACTCCGGTTAATGTTACAGGAAACAATGAAATTGGTATGTTAGCCAATACATTGAGACATATGCAACATGAACTGGCAGGAACGGTCGGTGATGTCCGTGATGGAGTGACAGCCATTTATAACGGGGCCGGTGAAATTGCAGCCGGAAATAATGACCTGTCATCCCGGACAGAGCAGCAGGCAGCATCCCTCGAAGAAACAGCTGCAAGCATGGAAGAGCTGACGGCCACCGTTCGACAGAATGCCGATAATGCCCGCCAGGCAAGCCATCTGGCATTAACGGCTTCTGAAACTGCTGAGCGCGGAGGTAAGGTTGTCGATGATGTGGTAAACACCATGCGTGGTATAGGTGACAGCTCGAAGAAAATCGCCGATATCATCAGTGTGATTGACGGCATTGCGTTCCAGACCAACATTCTGGCACTGAATGCCGCCGTGGAAGCCGCACGGGCGGGTGAACAGGGCCGGGGATTTGCCGTTGTCGCCGGAGAGGTCCGCAATCTTGCCCAGCGCAGTGCGCAGGCCGCACGGGAAATCAAAACCCTGATCGAGGATTCAGTCGGAAAAGTCGATGCCGGCGCCGCACTGGTTGAGCATGCCGGGGAGACAATGGATGAAATTGTCAGCGCTGTTACACGGGTCACCGATATTATGAGCGAGATTACTTCTGCATCAGATGAACAAAGCCGGGGCATTGATCAGATTGGTGTGGCGGTGACAGAGATGGACAAAGTTACCCAGCAGAACGCCGCATTAGTCGAGCAGTCTGCTGCTGCCGCAGCTTCACTTGAGGAACAGGCAGGCAGACTGGCTCAGGCTGTGTCTGTCTTTCATATACAGGCAGGGGAACTGAAGAGCAGCGTTAAAACCAATACATTGGTTCCGTTACAACGTCCTGATATAAAAAAACAAAAAGATAATGACGACGATGACTGGGAAACATTTTAGTGAATACACTGAAATAAAAACAGAATAACCACATCACCACAGAGTTGTATCCACCTCTATTTGCCCATGTTTCATGGGCTTTTTTTAGACCTGTTTGAGCTATTTAACAGATTACTTTATACGGTAAAAGCGTTCACTTTCTATTGATACGCTCACCACCGGCGACCTGAATGCAGACCTTGCCTTCACAGGTTCTGCTTATGGCAAGCGGGCTTTAGGCTTCCATTCCGATTCCGTCTGATGCATAGCGGCAAACATTGAAAAAACATCAGGAAAGAGCTCTCCCTCCACAAATTACACAAGTAACCAATGGAATATAAATAGACAACTTACTATAAGCACTCTACCACTAACATCACACTTGTTTGTTCATCCTCTCCTCTGCCGGACTAAATTTATCAGGCCTTACCTTTAGCTGCTGTTTTCTTAACTTTTCCATCCGCAGTACTGAATCCGCTTCCTCCTCCGGAGTTACTGTTCCGCAGGGCTGACCGTCCTTATCATAACGTACCGCACCGGCAACAACCGTCAGACGATAGCCGATTGAATGAGAGACCGAGGATAAACAGCGTGTCAGCGTTCTGGCTGACAACGGTAAAACTCTGGCTTTTTTGTCCTGAAATAAATCTTCACGCAGCCCATTTTTCATCGGACGCAGCTGACCGTCCGGAAACAGTTCCGGCCAGTACCGGGTTATAATCCCCAGTGCCTCAATGATATTCATCCGTTTTTTCGGCGGTGTCGGCGGGACCGGGACTTTTTCAGGCTTCACCGCAGGCGGTTCAGGTTTTTTTGCTTTTTTGACGGGAGCGGGGGGCTTTGCTGCCGGAGCCGCTTTGTTTTTTTTCGGGCGCGGGACAGCATCTATCCGCTGTTTTCTGCGGAACACCGGCTGTATCGGGGTATCTTTGCTTTTTTCCGGCTCCGCTTTCGGTTTACGGTTCAGCGTGAGAACGGGACGGGATGTTTCACTCATTACGGGTTCCTGCCGGTATTAATTTATCATTCTTAAATACCATCAAAAAGAAAATCAATCGCCGCTTTTATTTCTGTACGATAAAGAGAGGCATCACAAAACACAATACCCAGAGAACGGGCGGGAATACTGGCCATTTCATGTGTCATGACTGCATATTCTTTATCATCGGTCAGTCTGATAAGCGGAACCAACCGTTTGGGACGAGTGCCTGCGGGATAATTTTCAACGGGTAGCAGGGGAATCACAATCCTGCGGTTCAACTGACCGATAATATCGCTTGTTACATCAAGCAACATAGGATAGACAGCACTTTTCCCGGTATTATTGTATACAGTGAACTGCATTCTTAGAATGTCCTGTATTCATCGCTGAAACAACCATGTTCATCATGAAACCGGTTGAGTGCTTCCAGGGCTTCACTATTTTCCTCCTGCCATTTTTTCGCTTCATACCGGCGTAGTTCCGCATCAAGCGCAGCTGTCAGGGTTGCACTGAGATTAATTCCGGCCTCCCGCGCACGACTGAGCAAGACTCGCTCTACAGTCATGGTAACGCTTTTGGTTGCCCGTTGTTTTATAGCCATAGATTCCTCGCACCAATCATCGTGTAAGATACACGGTTAATTAAGCGTAGTATAACACGAAAAAAGTAATGCATCTTAAAAAAACGGGTGTAGACTATCCCATTATCAAATACACCGGACGTCCGGGATATACGCATCAGGAGCCTGCGCTGAGTTTAACAATCCGTATCACTGTCCGTTCTGAAACGCCGCACAACCTTGCGGTATCACGGATACTCTGTTTGTTTTTGGCTCGGAGTTCGATGATTTTTTGATGCAACTGCTCATCAGCCCGGCGTCCCCGGTATTTTCCGGCTGCCTTCGCTTTTGCAATCCCTTCTTTCTGACGGCGGCGGCGATCCTCATAGTCTTTGCGCGCAATCGCGGCCAGCATATCCAGCATCATCCCGTTAACCGCCTTAAGCATTGCCTGGGTAAACTCATCACCGGCAGATGACGTCAGCGCCATATGGCTCGTCGGGAGGTCAAGACTGACAACCACCAGGTTTTTTTCACTGATAAGGCGCTTTAATTTCTGCCAGCCGTCCTCATCCATACGCGAAAGGCGATCAACCTGCTCGATGAGAATAATGTCACCAGGTGCAGCATCATCAAGCAGCCGTAAAAGTTCCGGCCGCTGAAGTGAAGCACCGGAGACATTTTCGGTGTACCAGCTTGCCATCCGGAATCCTTTTTCTTCCACAAAGGCTTTCATCCTGTTTTTTGCCCGGAGAGCATCCTGCTCTTTTGTTGATGCGCGAAGATAACCGTAAATGTACATTTTTCACCCGTTTGTGACACTTAAATGATGATCATAACATACATGACAGATAGATAATGATCTAATGGAAAAATGGCAGCATTTCAGGCCATGACACTGGGGTATACCCTTATTTCCTGAAAACAGATAGCAGTTGCGATGATTTGCAGACTCATACGGCTAATGCGACAGAATCCCAAAAAATTCACAAGTAAAAAAGATAACAGCTAATTTTCAGAAAAGAGAACAAAGTTGAACTTCCCGCTTATTTTTATTCATACTGCACTGGATTATCAGGTAATATTTTTTATAACAAAACAAACAAGAAAGATACCTGAATATGACGATAAAAATAACTGCAATCTCTTTACTTATATTAATATTAACCGGCTGTGATTCAGATGAAAGTATTTATGGACGATGGAAAAACAAAGATACTAACTGTCAGGAATTATGCTCTTTTTCGATAAAAAAACAGGACAATGATTATTCAGATTCAGTTATTATATTTTTTAATGCAGAATCTACCTATATCAAAAGTAAACCTATTGTTCGTGATGATAAATATAAAAACAGATATCTGGCCAAAGGTGAGAACGGTGATTTTTTATTCGAACTCTATAAAAACCGCCTTTATGGTGCTGATAACTCTATTTATGAAAAAATACACAACGAATAACTGCAAGTACATCAATTGACAAAAAATCACTGTTATTTAAGGATTTTTTCGTAAGATAACATTATTTGCTGTAGTATACTCATACTCTGCACATAGCATCTCTTTGTGAATTGTTTGCCTCAATACCAGGGGCTATTTTTGGGCTTGTTGCAAATAATTGCCATGACTGTTTTTTGCTCAACAGTGATAGACATTTCACGCAAAAACAGTCTCCACATTGAATAAGTGATTGATAAAGGCAGATCGCTCCCGCACCCGAAACCTGGGTTCGTCATGACGGAGCCAATCATCAAACTGGCCTTTATTCAGTTTTCGCAAGGTTTCAAATCCCTGGAGGGTTGACCAGGCCCGCTTCGCCGATTTGAAGCCGCCCGTGGCGACAATCAATTTTTTAATCGGTGCGTGATCAGATTCAATACGATTATTGAGATGTTTTATTTGCCGTTGTTTTGCGTTAGCACGGAGTTTACCTTCTTTAATTAAACGGGCAATCGCATAACCGTAAGCGGCGTGTTTGTCAGTATTGAGTATTTCTGGCTGCCGCTCAGCAGAGTAAGGTTTTAATACCCGTTTGAGAAACTCATAGGCGGCATGGCTGTTACGTTTCGGGGAAAAATAGATATCCAGCGTATCGCCGTGTTTATCAATTGCCCGGTAAAGGTAAAACCATTTTCCGTTCACTTTCACATAGGTTTCATCAAGCTGCCAGGAGGAAACGGTACGAATAAACTGATACTTTTTGAGTTTTTTACGTAGCAAAGGGGCATATTGGATAAACCAACGATAAATGGTTGAACGGTGAACGGAAATTCCTCTTTCAGCTAACATATCGCTGACGTGAGCATAACTCAGCGGCGTCGAGCCATACCATCGAAGGCACCACAGGATAATAGTTGGCGCAAAATGCTTCCATTTAAAATCGGTAGACACCATTAAACTGCCCTCTGAAAGAGACTCGGGCTTCAGTGTTTATCATCAACTCGATTTTTGCAACAAGCCCGGAGAAACCGCCGAAACTGGGCTTTGCCTCTCTGATGAAACAGTTTACGCGGACAGATCCGTACCAGTGCGTGCTGTGCGGCGGCAGGATGGTATTTAACAGCGCGGAGGCGGGTATCAGGGCAGAAAGATTGCTGGAGATGCGGCGGGAAGAATTTAAGAAACAGCGATGGCTGCGGCAGGCAGCATAAGGAAGATCTGCCTGAAATTCAGTGAATTGAATAATAACTCATCGGGTTGCCGTAAATTCATACAGCCCCGTGCGGATAAAACAACTGATCGTTCATCAGCATAAGAAGCTAACGCTTGAAAAACAGGGTAAAAACAACTTTCAGTTTCCTAACCATCAACCCCCCCAAAAGAAGCGATTCAATCTCCTAACCATCAAGCCTAATTATATCGACGATAATATAATTATCGTCGATATAATTAGCTATAGTGCAATAATTTTCAATATGACGTGAAAAATTCAGGAAATTTACGTTATTTGCAACAGTGCCGATTACTTAATTGGCCCCTATGTCAGGGGCCTGTTTTAAAATAATCCTTTAATTGATTAATTATAATAATTAAAAATTAGTTTTCAATTTAAATTTACCATTTAAATTCTCTTGGATAGCCTTTACCATACGTAACTGTAAGTTCTATATTCTTGTATTCAGCGTCAAAGTTTTTAATAACCTGACTACATGATTCACAAATAGGGTATAAAGAGTGTAGGCGTACCTTGCCTGATACAGTATTTGATTGATGTACATCATGAAAATGATTAAGTAATGTAAATTCAGTATCGTAAATGCGAGGATTATCGCCAGTCCTTGTTGCTTTGAAATGTGCGTGTTCTGGTCTCTCCAATGATCTAAGCACTGCAGCATTAGTATTTTTCCCACTGGTGCTACGATATGTGATTGCATCATGATTATCTAATATAACCGTCATAAAAGCATTATTTCTTAATTTCCCTTGAATATTTTTATGTTTAGGCATTTTAGCCATGGCTGTTTTACTGTCAGACAAATTTTGCCGCATGTATTTGTCAGCTAATCCGTTTAATCCTTGTTCACGGATATTATATAATCTTTTTCTTAAATCAATAAAAGCATTTTTATCGGCCCAGTTCATCGCCTGTTTGCCGGCAACAGCTGTGACTCCTGCCATTGCAGCGATACCAAAAGCCAGTGATGTCCATCCCAGAACAGACGATGCCTGCGGATTGCTTTTTTCTGTGGCACCGCTGGCGATTGCCGTCACATCAGAAACGGCGGCTAATCCCCCTATTACCAGGGATGTCACTGACACAGAGCCTACTGCTGCGGATACGACCCCCAATGTCGATATGGATGCACCTGTTGCTATCGTGGTTGTTGCCGCCATCGCGATTGTCATTGCGACCAATGATGCCCCGGCGGTAAACACGGCAGCAAAAAGACCGGCAATTCCCACACCAATTGCCACACCGGCACCGGTGCTCATATGCCCTGACGGGTCGGTAAAATTCACCGGGTCTCCGGCACAATACGCATACGGGTTAATTCCCCCCTCACCAAACGGACTCAGGCTGTCCGGACAGTTAAAGCGCATCAGTACCGGATTATAGGCACGGTAGCCGTTCCCCAGGTGGTAACTGCCGCTCACCGGATCACACCGCTCACCGTTAAATCCCGGCAGTAAATCAACCGGATTTCCGCTGCCATACGGTGACCAGTTATGCCGTGTTGCCCCGTCATTTTTATTCTCTGACCATATCAGGCTGTTGTTGTGGTCGGTCCCCGTCAGTGTCAGAGCCCCCCCCTGGCTCATACCGAGACAGTGAGTGCCCCGTTTAATCAGCCGCGTCTCCTGCCGGCCTGCCGCCAGAACCTCATTGACCAGGGTGTTCCCGCGGTAATACAGCTCCCGCACATCCCCGCCGCTGACATGCTGGCTCACCAGCCGGTTGAGCGCATCATACTGATAACTGCCGCCGTTAATATTTTCTCCGCTGACCTCCGTCAACCGGCCAGCCACGTCGTAAACGAGGGTTCTGCCCGCTTCATCTTTAATCATCCGGCCGTTGGTATCATATTCCAGTTTAATCCGCGACGGATAAGCTGCATGAGTGTGTGTCACTTCTGACAGCTGTGCGGGATCTGCGGTATTCCGGTAGTGATACACAGCGGTATCTTTACTGCCGTCCGCCAGAGTGGTGGTAACCCCGGTCAGATTATTTATCGCATCATACTGATACTGCTGACCTGACAGCACGTTACCGTAAGCATCCGGCGGCGGGGTGCTGCCGCTCACCCGGTAACTGACCAGACGGTGACGGCAGTCATATTCATAGTGCTCATCTTTCAGCACCGTGCTGCTCTGCCGGGTGACCCGGCGGCTCAGCAGTCCGTTTTTCAGCCGGTGCATTTCTGTGGTCAGCGTGACGCCTTTACTGTCTGTGAGTGTCCGGCTGATTTCACGGCTGAAATCGTCATATCCAAACACAGTGGTCAGTTGTGCACCACTTGCTTTGTCCGTCACAGTCTGAACGGACAGGCGCTTCAGGGTATCGTAGTTCAGCACAACATCAAGCGCACTGTCCTGTATTCCGGTAACCCGTCCGTATTCATCGCGGGTATAACACGTCTGTGCTCCGGTAATATCTGTATAGCTGAGCGGCGCGCCGCCCAGTGTACAGGTATAATCTGCCTGCCGCTCACCGTTCCCACGGGTAAACTGCTCCTGAATCAGTTTGCCTGACGGTGACCAGACACAGCCGTAACCGGTATCTGCCCCGACGGCGCTTAACAGCTCACCGGTCAGGTTATCGTAGTCATACGTCTGGTCTAATCCCTCACCGCGCACACGACAGGGAACATTCCCCAGCTCCGGAATATAATCATATTTCAGTGACTCCCCCGACGGAAACGTGATTTCAGCCGGCACAGGAGAAGCACCCTCATAGCGGTACCCGGTCATCCTGCCGCCGCTGGTTTCGCAGGTTAACCGGCCCAGACTGTCATATTCACGCTGCCCCATGGTCAGCGTTTTTCCGTCAGTCCCCGGGCCGCATACCTTAACCGCGCTGACCTGCCCGCTACCTGAAGCAGGGGCATATTCACGGGTAACCACCGTGCCGTCGGCCAGCGTCCTGGAAATTTCCCGGTCAAACAGGTCATAACGGTAGGTGGTAATATTACCGTCTGTATCTTTTTCTTCCCGCAGACGGTTCAGTCCGTCATAGACATAACTGTGCTGCCCCTGCTCAGCCCCGGAAACATCCGTCATCGTTTCCCGCACCGGCAGCCCGGTGATTTTATCCAGCTGAGTACTGACAGTACCGCTTTTAACCTGTGCTATTCCTTCCCCGCCCTGTGCATATGAGCGGGAAACCCGACGGACAGGATCTGACCGGGTCAGTTTACGGAGACTGTCTGAAAAGACGGTTTCTGACGGGTTTCCCCAGTTGTCATAATCTGTAATGCTGCTGACGGTGAAATGCCTGCCGGAATCTGTCCCGTCAGTAATCCAGTCCTGTCCGGTATCACGCTGTTCCTGACCGAAGGCATCATACTGTACTGAGGCAACATCAAACCATTCGTCTGTATGGTCAGTATCAAGCAGCTGGCGGCGAATTTGACGCCCGGCACCATCAAAGTAGAGTTTTACCTGATTACCGGTACTGTCCCGCATGGCGGTAACCGGACCCGCTGATGTGATGCTGTACTCCCATGTGGTGATATTTTCATAACCAGTACCGGCATTCTGTGTCCGGGTCAGTATCCGCCCCAGTGTGTCATAGGTGTAACGGGTTTCGATCCCCTGTGGTGAAACCTCAGAATACAAAAGCCCGTTATACACAGACCGGCGCTGTGTGACGGATGACTGTAACCCGTCGTAACCGGTAAAAATAACCGTTTGTGTCATCAGGCCGCTGTCGCTGACCTCGGTGTCAAAATCCTGTCTGCCGGTAAACGACTGCCCCCCTGCATCCGGGTTGTACAGGGTATCGGTGAATGATGTGACGCGGCCATACTCTGTATTTTCGGTATCTTCCTCATATTCCGTGGTACGTACAGATAACAGCGTATCACCGCTGAAGACGGATTCAGTGTCCTGTACCACACAGTCCGTCCGGTTGCCTAACAGGCGGTAGGTATATGTTGTGATTTGCGCCGGTGTGTCATTATAATCACTGTCCCGCGGTGTTACCGTCACGGATTTCAGGAACCGGACAAACCCGTTCGGTTCGGCCGGACAGTGGCCGCCGCCTTCTGCCGGATAAAATTCATAGGTGGTCAGTGTGCCGTCAGGGGCTTTCATACTGACCGGATTACCGTGTTCATCAAATGCTGTTTCCGTCATTTCCGTACGGGTCTGCTCTGCGGCAGGCAGAGCGGTATCAGTCAGGGTAACCGTTTTCTTTCGGGGCATCTGAAACTGAGCCGGCTGCCCGTCAATAAAGACATAAGGCCTGGCATAATAGGCGGTTTCCTCCCGGATAATACTGCTGCCTTTCCGGATTTCCTCCGAGATTTGCAGGTGATAGTTATTGTATTCCCGCTTCGTGGTGACAGTGATACCGTCACTGGTAATCGTTTCCTCTGAACCGTAGGTATAATCCGTTAATGTGGTATAGATATAATCACTGTCAGAAGACCAGTTACCAAAATTGCCGTTGAAACCGAGGAAGTTTTGCGTGGTGTACGAGAAATGCCGGATTGTTTTCGGCTGTCCGGCCCCCGGATTACGGGTATGCGTGAACACCACCGGCAAACGGGCAGTGACACCGGATGCAGCGGGATACCTGAGCCCCTCCTGCACGTTATAAACAACGTCATCTGTCATACCGGTCGGGTATTTTACGCCGGTCAGCACCCGGCCGGTCATTCCGGATATGGCATCATAACTGAAATGACAATTCAGAACATCACCGTCCTGTATTTTGTGAAAAATACGGGTCAGATACTTATCATCCATCAGTTGAAACTGTATGCGGTTTTCATCTCCGGTACCCGGCCACAGTGTCATCACGGACGATTCTGTCTGGTAATTTACCCGGCACAATATAACTGACTCATCCCGGACTTCAGACAACCGGGACGCCTGTCCGTTCCAGTTCCAGGTCAGATACAGCTGTCGTCCGGCGGGTGATATGACCGTCGTGGTGACGAATGTCTCATCATCTCTGGCTTTTGTCAGTCGTTCGGTTTTACCGTCTTTCCAGAAAATGGTGTACCCTTCCCCGTCTCCCCGGCCATTGGTAAACACAAAACGGAAACTGCTGAGCTTCTGGTCGCGTACCTTATCGGTACCGGGGATGACCCGGTATTTTTCACCGTTACTCAGTTCCAGTAAATTAGTTTTGTTATTAAACTGTGTCAGACTCAGGGCAAAACCGGTGCCAAAACCACTGTTAATGTTGTTCAGTGATGAATAACTCAGAGACAGGGGGAGTTCAGGGCCCAGCTGATAGTTGCCGACCAGCGATACAACGGGCAGATTAACCATAAACTGTCCGGTGCGCGGGTCAACATCTGTGCTCATGGCACTGATAAAGTTGGATGTCTGTGACGTAAAATTCTCATTCATAATAAATACTCCTGATATAATCAGATGTGAAATAAATATTAGGTATTAAAATAACCATAAACTAAGGCTGTCTGTATTTCTGTAATGACAATGTCCGGATGTATTTTTCTATAATATGCAGCCCTCCCTGACAGAGGGCTTATAATATAAAATCCGGGTTATCGTTCTGATAAATAAAAATATGGCTGATAAAAAATGATGGATATAATAATTTATTTAATAATTAAATTATTATGTCTCCAGACTGAGCTGGTGCGTTTTTCCCATTTTTCGCTGTAAGCTTCCCGGCAACTTAGTCCCGACGGCAAATGATGCAGCATCTGACCATTACCAATATAGACTGCCGAGTGCTGTAGTGTGGTTGACGGCAGATTAAAGACCAGAATGTCACCGGCCTGAAGAGAAGTATTCTCAACTTTGACGAAGCCTTCCTCCGGAGCCTGTACTTCAAAAATATTTTTTCCGGAATCGAGGGAATAGGCCTCACGCGGATAGTCATTGAGTGCAATGCCGTTCTCCCTGAGGAGATAATCTCTGATCAGGGAGTAGCAGTCGTATTGACCATAGATATAAGGACGGTTTTCATAGTCCAGTTCAGTCTGCGGGAAAATAGTCAGGCTCTGCAGGCTGGGCCATAAAACAAGCAGGTACGGCAGACCATCACGGTCACTCATTGCCTGATAGTCAGAAACATCGTGGCTCAGGGCATCAGGCACGCTGCAAATGACATGTGTGATTTGATGTGAATGTCTAAGTGTCCGCAGGAAATCAGCATCAATTATTGCCCCCTGTTCAGGTGTCGGAGAAACATTAACACAGGGTTTGAATCCTGAATTATTGTCATCCTGAGACAGTACACCACAAATCATATCAGGGGCACTGTCGGTAATACGCTGAATAATATCCTCAGGGACACCATCGTTGCTGACATGTCGTACTGTGGATTCAGAGATATCCCGTGAGTTGTTACGAAAACCAGTGTGTTTAATCCCTTTGCTACTATCGAATTTAAGCACAGGGGAGGTTCGGTTACCAAAATTATCGATGATGTCAACGTAGGTTTCCCCGTAATATTCCCAGGACGTCATTAAAGAACAGTGACCATCAATCCGAACAAAACAGACACCGGGTTGCTTATTTATCGTGTGCTTACAGGGGAACTCGTATTTACTAAAGCGGACAGTGAGTGTCTTGGACAAATAGCTCTTTCCATAATCCGCAGCGCAGTCAAATGCCTGCCAAATCCAATACCAGCTATAATCACTTCCGAATATAGAACCGGATGACTTGCTGGCTTTCACCGAGGAAATTTTATGAAGCGGTTTCTTAATATCCAGATAATAGTTTGTCCCGGTAAGACTATACAAATTTGCTCCCTGATTCGATGTACCGGGTAAACGGGATGAATCTGTGTTCATAGAAAAGTCGTCAAGCGTATACCTGTGTGGTTCGATAGCTCTGATTTCGATATCATCAGGCGCCTTAAACGGCGCTCCGTTTGAACCGTTCACAGTATTAGTGCCACTGGAAGTGGTTTTAAACTCGCCAACATTTTGAATAGCGATACCTGCAGCTATTTTCTTGTTACGATTCCCGTTTGTACAGTACACGTATAGTGAACAATAGTTATAGCCATCCTCCGGAAATAAATAAGAGTATTCGTCTGTTCTGGACGACGAATATTCCAGAGCCCCTAAATAGTCATTTTTATTGAAGCTTACTCGCCAGTCAGATGTTCCTCCATACTCAGAATCGAACGGTATTTTTTCCCCAGTTTGGTAATCGCACAAGAAAATGCTTTTTTTCATCTCATCTTTTGTCATTTCTACCGGAACTGGGTTAGCGCTTTTATCCATTATCTTTACCTTGACGATAACCTCAATCATATTAAGGCCGTTTCCGTAAATAATGGCAGACTGTTTTGATGTCCCCTGATGCTGAATACTCAGACCAGCCAAATAGCCGAATTTTTCATAATACATAAAAATATCCTCTTGAAATAGCAAAGTGTATCTGTTGTTAATAAATATATACTATATCAGCAATGTTATTTACTGACGTCTTTTTGTGTCAAGGTTAAGTATTATACTTATCTTTATTACTGTTTAGTAAAACAAAATGAACACAACCCTGTTGAAATATGTTTTCATTTATCAATGTAATTACCAATTTCTGAATTAGTTGAGTTTGTTTTGTATTTTATATCTCCATTGTAATTTAAATTACATGCACCCAAAAAAAGAAAAAGGAATGGCAATAATATTTTCATGCTCAATCACCCCTAGTGATAATGTTATTTATAACTAACATAAGCTAAAAGTAACACATGATGTTAATATTTCCACTTAAATTAAATTAAATGCTCGTTAGTTAATCTTAATGGTATTGTTTAATAAGTGATTTTATATTAACTAGTATGCTAATTTTTAGGTGTCGTTGCAAAATTGAGTTGATGATGAACACTGAAGCCTGAGTCTCTTTCAGAGGGAAGTTAAATGGTACCTGACGATTTTAAATAGAAGAATTTTGCACCAGCTATTATCCTGTGGTGCCTTCGATGGTATGGCTCCACGCTACTAGGTTATGCCATTACCCGTTTAATAAATAAAAGAAGGTAAGCTTCAGGCTAACGTGAAACAACGAGAAATCAAAATTTTCAACAACCGTATTGAATCCGATCATGCGCTGATTTAAAAATTGATTATCGCCACTGGTGGTTTCAAATCGGCAAAACGGGCCTGGTCAACTATCCAGAGATTTGAAGCTTCACTAAAACTGAATAAAGGCCAGTTTGATGAATGGCTCCGTTGTGACGAATCCAATTTTAGGGTGCGGTACGCTGTGCCTTTAGCAATCGATTATTCAATGTGGAGGCTATTTTCGTCTGAAACATCCAGTAATTTTTGAGCAAAAAATATGCTAATTTATTATTTGCAACAAGCTCTTCAAGAGGGCTTGTTGCAACAATTAAGAGTTTTTTAATATGAGAGTTAATTTATTTTGTATAAAAATTAGTTTTCTATGTAAAAATTGGAAATGCTTAATACTTCAAGATTTAGCACCTGATTAGGTAATAACTAATTTATTTAAAAAGATATCCAAGCATTAATTAAAACCATATATTAACATGACCTTTAATTTCATCACATAAAATCATATATATCATCAGTCAAACTAGTGTTACTCATAAAATATGCATACCTATTTAAAAAAAACGATCTATCAGGCGAAATAAAAACAAACCCTTGCGAGTCACCTCCAATCTTATCAAAATAAAAGCTGCTATTTAAAGTATAACCAAGATAATTTAATAAACCTATAGTTAAATCCATATCTTTAATTATTTTTTTATTTTTAACTTTCACATTATAATATTTTTCCATACAAAAAAAAGCATCCTCTTGACAATCTTTTTCTTTCAAGAGAAAAAACTCATTCCGAATAACTCCATTTATATCCTTGTGTCTCTCATAAATATCACGATGTGTTATAATACCTATTTTTTCGGTGGGCAATACTTTTTTACATATACCATATATTTCTACATTAAGATTCTCATCAGATATAAACACATCGCAAAACCCATCCAGTAAACATTGGATGGGATTTTGATTGTTATAATATTCAATATATATATTTAAATTGTTTTTATTTATGAAGAAATCAATATTCGTGTAAATAAAACTATCTGTATAAATAATTAAATCAGAAATTTTATTTTTTAAGTTTTTAGTTAAGGAAAATAATGCATCATAATGTGGTTTTATTTTATAGTAGAAATCCACGCCATTGTTGGTTAAATTTACGCCACAACTGTTTTTTTTATAAGCTTCATTCCTAACTCTTTCTCTAAGGATGATATTCCTTGGCTTATAGCTGATGCAGTTACATTCATTTGTTCTGATGCTTTTTTAATTGAACGATTTTCAACCACAGAAACGAATTTACATAATTTTCCGGATAATAGCATTATTTTCTCCATTCACCATAATAAAAATTAGAATTATTTAAAGAAACCCAACTCATTAGTATCGCTAATGGATATAGTACATATATATTTTAGTTTAGGCGAAGCAATAATCTAAATATTCCACAAAAAAATCTTAATACCATTTCCAGTCAAGCCGTTAAATTTCTTTTGGTATCTTTTTATTTTGATATTGATAGGTACTGTCCGAGATAACAGAGATAATCCATGAAAAAATGAGACTCAATCAGTACAAATAAGAACGTAGCGCCCTTACAGGGCGAGCGTCACGGCTTCGCCGTTCCGAGGCTTTGCATGCCCGGAGCACCACGTTATACTCAGCTTCATGTATATCCCGCGCCCTGCCAAACTCCTGTTCACCATCAATGACGGCTGGAACCGCCATCTCGAAAAACACGGTGACAACGTCAGCCTGTGGACCCGCCTCTGTGTTGAACGCATGCTTGCCTGTGGCACCTGCGCAATGGGTGTTCGCCGCTACTGTTGTGCCTCTCCGAACAATAGCCGCCTGCGGCGGAGCTAAGACACGGTAAGTGAATGGCTGTCCTCAGCAACCGTCTCCCGCTATAATTCCGTGCATGTATATTCCCCGACCCGCAAAGCTTCTCTTTCAGATTGATGACGGCTGGAACCGCCTTCTCATCAATCGTGGTCATACTATCCCCGAATGGACCAAGTTGGTCATTGAGCGCATGCTGGCCTGCGGCACCGGGGCCATGGGGATACGCCGTTATTGCTGTGAGTCTGCTCACTGCACGCACACCAAATATTTCTGTCAGAGCTGCAAAAGTAAAGGGTGCAGCGCCTGCGGCATGAAAGCCACCGAGCAATGGATAGCAGAGCAGCAACACATCCTGCCTGACTGCGAATGGCAACACATCACCTTTACCATGCCTGATAAACTCTGGCCGGCGTTTAATCTCAACTGGCCGTTACTCAATCAGTTGTTTGCCTGTGCCGCCAACACCCTGCTGAAATAGGCGGAAAAAATGGGTATTGAAATCGGGTTATTTGTCGCCCTGCATACTTACGGACGCCAGCTTAATCAGCATCCGCATATTCATCTGTCAGTGACCCGCGGCGGGTTATGCCGCAAACACGGCGTCTGGCGCTCAGTTTTCTTTAAAAAGAAGGTGGTTGAGCGTTACTGGCGTCAGGCTGTCATTGCCCTGCTTCGTCAGCATTATGCTTCACTGGATTTAGCAGCCGCTGGCTGCAGACATATCCGCGACTACCGGGAATGGTGTCAGCTCCTGGAGTCGCAGTATCAGCGTCGATGGAAAATCCACTTTGCGAAAAAGACCAAACATGCCAGGCAGAATGTCAATTACCTGGGGCGTTACCTAAAACGTCCGCCGGTGGCAGCCTCTAAATTGCGCCACTACAGTGGCGGGACAGTGGTTCACCACTACTATGACCACCGGACGGGGCGGCACAAAACGCAGCATCTGAGCCAGGAAGAGATGCTGTGGCGTTACAGCAGTCATGTCCCGTCGAAGCATTTTAAGATGGTGCGGTATTACGGCTTTCTGGCCAACCGGAAACGGGGCGTTTTATTACCGAAAGTGTATACGGCACTGGACATGAAGGTGAAGGAGAAACCGCCGAAACCGGGCTTTGCCTCTCTGATGAAACAGTTTACGCGGACAGATCCGTACCAGTGCGGGCTGTGCGGCGGCAGGATGGTATTTAACAGCGCGGAGGCGGGTATCAGGGCAGAAAGATTGCTGGAGATACGGCGTCAGGAATTTAAAAAGCAGCGATGGCTGCGGCAGGCAGCATAAGGAAGATCTGCCTGAAATTCAGTAAATTGAATGATAATTCACCGGAGTGCCGTAAATTCGCACAGTCCCGTCCGGATAAAATAGCTAATCGTTCATCAGCAGAAGAAGCTAACACCCTGAAAACAGGGTAAAAACAACTTTCAGTTTCCTAACCATGAACCATTTCGGATACCTAGCAAAATATCCAGAAATTTTTACTTAAAGCCAGAGTTAGGTTGTTGCGTATATATAGTATACGCCGTATAATTCGTATATACGAACGTAATTACAAAAGGAAAATAATATGGCAACTATGAACATCCGCATCGACGACGATTTAAAGGCTCGTTCTGGTGCGGCACTTGACGCTTTAGGTATTACAACATCCGAAGCTGTTCGCCTTGTCCTGGAGTATGTTGCGCAAAATAACCGCTTACCAGTGCAGGTTGCATTATTAGCAGACGAAGACGCGGATATCATCGAACTGGCGCGCACACGCTTGGCTAACCCAGGAAAACGGATACGCGTGAAACTCGATGACTTATGAAATTGAATTTTACGAAGAAGCTTTCGATGAATGGCACAGGCTGGATTCCAGCATACGTGGACAGTTTAAAAAGAAGTTAGCGAAGCTGGTTGAAAACCCACATCGGCCAGCTAACAGGCTGCGTGGGCTTGAAGGTTGTTACAAAATCAAGTTACGCACTGCAGGCGTCCGTTTGGTTTATAAAGTCGAAGATGGTGAATTAGTGATCCTGGTTGTTGCTGTAGGTAAGCGAGATAAAAATGCTGTTTACGACTCTGCCCGCGAGCGACTATTCACCTCAAATAAATAGCCCGTCGTTGCTGACCTGAAATGACAGCGATAATCTGATGCTCAGTAAAACGGTCTTTACGCATAGCGATCTCCTTAGTTAGCAGATTGATTATGCCGGAGGATCTCTAAATGTGAATGGCTTTGGTACTCATTGATTTGAGCATCATGTTTTTTCCCACTTGTATTCTCTAATTTCCCACCGCGTGTTAACAATTCCGAACGTAGCGCCCTTACAGGGCGAGCGTCACGGCTTCGCCGTTCCGAGGCTTTGCATGCCCGGAGCACCGCGTTATACTCAGCTTCATGTATATCCCGCGCCCTGCCAAACTCCTGTTCACCATCAATGACGGCTGGAACCGCCACCTCGAAAAACACGGTGACAACGTCAGCCAGTGGACCCGCCTCTGTGTTGAACGCATGCTTGCATGTGGCACCTGCGCAATGGGTGTTCGCCGCTACTGCTGCGCCTCTCCGGACTGTACCCACTCCCGCTTCTTCTGCCAGAGCTGCAAGTCAAAGGCCTGCAGCGCCTGCGGCATGAAGTCTACTGAGCAATGGATTGCTGAGCAGCAGCACATTCTGCCCGATTGCGAATGGCAGCACATCACTTTTACTATGCCACACCTGCTATGGCCGTTCTTTAACAATAACTGGCCCCTGCTCAATGACCTGTTCCGCTGCGCCACCCGCGCCATGCTCACGTGGGCACGTAAACAGGGTATTGAAGTCGGCATATTCTGTGCCCTGCACACCTATGGCCGCCAGCTCAATCAGCACCCGCATATCCACGTCTCCGTCACTCGGAGCGGTCTCGACGTTAAGCATAACGTCTGGCGAAGCCTTTTCTTCAAAAAGAAAGCCGTGGAACTCATCTGGCGGAGCGCCGTTATCCGCCTGCTGCGCAGCAGCTACGCCCGCATCATGCCCGGCATGTTGCCGGGGCTGGGCCACATCCGCGACGAACGCCGGTGGCATCGTTATCTGCAGGCACAGTATGGGCGGTACTGGAAGGTGTATTTTGCAAAAAAGACACGGGGGGCGTGGCACAGCGTGAAGTACCTTGGCCGGTACCTGAAACGCCCGCCGGTGTCGGCTTCCCGCCTGCGGCACTACTGCGGCGGCGCGGTGGTTCATCACTATCTCGATCACCGCACAGGGAAGCATAAACGTCAGATGCTGAGCCAGGAAGAGATGATCGGGCGCTATGTCAGCCATGTTCCGGCGCGCCATTTTAAGATGGTGCGTTACTCCGGGTTTCTGGCCAACCGTAAAAGGGGGGCACTGCTGCCTCGGGTATATGAAGCGCTGCAGATGCAGGCGCGGGAAAAACCGGAGAAACCGGGATTCGCTGCGCTGATGAAAGGCTTTCTGGGCACGGATCCGTACAAATGTATCCTGTGTGGCGACCGACTGCGTTTTGCCGGCACTCAGGCAGGTATCCATGCAACAGAATTGCTGTCAGAAAGGCTGCGTGGAATGGAGAAAAAGCGATGGTTGCGAATGCCTGAATGGGATCAGTGCGTCTGAAAAGTGACTTTCCGGTTAAAAACACATCAAAGACGGCATTTTTATATATAGTGATGAATAGCTGCATTATCAAAAGGATGATCCACCGTTAAATTCATGTTCAGGTGCGCCCAAAAGAAACGATTCAATCTCCTAACCATCAAGCGCATCAAGCATTTTTTTGTAAAGCTCTGCCGGAACACAATAAAAAGCAGGCTGATTACGGTTAAAGATAGCGACCGGAAATCCATCACCGGCACTGACTGTAGCCATCGGGTTTTTTTTCAGTTCGCTGACACTGGCACTGATATCACTTAAAATAATATTAGGCATCATATTCACCATTAAGACTTATTAATAGGTCTTTTTATCTTACCGGTCCTTAGGGGATACACTTAAATCTATCCATACCAGTCAGACCAGTGACAGCACCTGACTATAACTCATTTTTATGCGCGTCAGCGCATGTCAGGCGGCAAAAATTGCCGATAATTTCTCTGAGGTCTAATAGCCGCCGAAGCCCGGCAGAGCCGGTTGCAGAGTGTTATATTGCACATACCCTCCTGCGTCCTGCTGGAAAAATCGGATATAGAAACGGTTTTTTACTTTTTTATTCCTGCCGAAGGCCGCAGTTAGCCGGGCTTGCCCGGATGTACTGCGCGTTATGCTGCGTTTACGCAGCATTAGGAGGAATAGTTTGCAGGAAGTAAAGCATCTCTTTTTCTGAGCTGCGGGAACTTGTTCCCTGCAAGCGAAGGCATTAATTGTTTTTATTGATGGGGTGCGCTTAAAGACGCGCCCCTATTTCCTTTTTTTAAAAGGACGTTTTGTTCAGAGACTAAGAACGAATTTATCAGGACTACAGAGGATCTGTTCGAATTTAATTGTTCATTTTTAATACCATACGAAGTTAACAGGATGTTTTCATACCAAATAAGGTCCGGTACCGGTACAAGAGCCACCTTTCCGGGGAAAAGATATCAGGTAACAGCATAAAAACAGGGGATTTCCGGTAAAAATCCAGCACAAAAACCGCCGGGGAGGCGGTTATTTCAGAGGTGGGCAACATTAATCGTCCGGAAGATTATCCAGATAACACTGATACAGCAGCTCCCCCTTCAGCGCTGGGAACTGTGATTTAATCCGTTTTTCCAGCGCATGCACTGTCGCGACAGGGTTTATCTGCTTCCAGCGTTCATAGAGACGCCATGCTTCCCCCGGCGTCTCTTTCTTCGGACGGGAAGCTTCAAGCTGTGCTTTTTTCTCTTTCAGTGCTTTTTCCTGATGATCCTTTTCTCTTTTCAGCTCCTCATCGTCACCGATGACCAGGCGGCGCAGCTTTTTGAGCATTTTTTTCAGGGCGTGGTGGTTATCCAGTGATGCAACATTGGAACGATTCATACGCAGCACATGCCTGGCATAGCGTTTCTTATAGTTCTCCCGCAATCCGTTACGTTCCATCCAGCGCCTGAAGCTCCTGATGATATCGCGCAGAGCCTCCAGATCAAAACCCAGCCCTTCAAAAAACTCCGGCCGCAACCAGATGCGCATTGCTTTGTACTGTTTTGTTTCACAGTCAAAAGCACGATGAATAACGATCAGCTTTGCCGCCTCCCAGTCATGCAGTGCGTGCAGTACCGGGTCATAACTTTTGCGGCCGTTTTCATACAGGTAAAGCTGACCGCATTGCGCAGCCAGCGCTTCCACTGAGCACATCACCTCAAATACATTCTCGCTCATCGGGTTGTAGTCCGTATTGGCGATCACTGCGAGTGCCAGAACATACCAGGTTTCACGGCGCTCGGAACGTACGGAGACACGCTGATTACGGTCACAGCGCAGCTGATAAATATGCGGATTACGGTTCCAGTCATGCTGGTCCAGCGCGGATGCAAAACGCCTGATGACCGGGAGCTTGGGTAATTTACCTTTAAAGACCGGAAAAAAATGACGGTGAACTTTCCCCGCATTCTCCTGTTTTTTGTGAAGTATCAGGGAGTCAGACACATGCTCCTGCGCTTATGTTGTACTGAAGGAGTTGAATTTTGCTCTGCATAACTCTATACTCCCTGTCAGGAAATTAACATTATTCCTGACAGTATTGATTGATTGAAGGCCCTGATATCTTGCCTCACCGCCAAGTCAGAGAAGATGTCGGGGTTTTTTGTTCTCAGGGGGCAGTTTTGCTTCTGTTATCAGTCAGCTACCTGTTCATCTGCTCTCATCTCATGGCTGTCCGCTTCCCCGGCATAATAGCGTGTCAGGACCTTCTGTATCTCTTTATCAAGCTCATCCTGTAATGCTTTCGGCACACGGTTAAATTCATAACTGAATCCCCTGTCTTTGGCCCGTTTACGCGCATACATATTTTTGTCATTAAACGTCCGGAGCGGAACAACCACGGCCACGTCCGGTTTGTTTCTGCGCATCAGGTTATCCGTCAGTGCCTTAAGTTCAGACAGAATAATTTTTTTCAGTTCATCAGGGATGGTCTGTCCGTTATTGATGAGCGTATTAACTTTATCGTTCATTTCCTTCAGAAGCGTTTTACGGGAAAGTGCCTCAGATTTGATCAGACTATCGATGAGCAGCAACAGCCGGTAATCATTATGGCCCAGCTCGGACTGAACCGGGAAAAGTGCGATAAGGTCGCCGGGTACCGAAGCCGCCTGGATTGCCCGAGTCACTTTTGCCGCAGATAACTGCTCTGACGCCGCAATTTCTTTCTGTGACATTCCTTTTTCACGCAGTTGCATAAGACGCAACCCGATCTCCCGCAGGTTATGCTCCTTCGCAGTCTGGATATCAGCGGCCAGCTGCCGGGCATCGTCAGTGCTGATTTCGGTATCCGTTACCAGAACGTTTAACCCCACCTGGCATAACAGAGCGGCAGCGCGTCGTCGTGAACCATCCAGTATTTCTGTCTTTCCGTGCGTACGGTAACCGATGGCCGGGAAGAACTGCTGTAAACTTAATGTCCGCGTGATATCTGTCAGTGACTCCGGGGTCAGCGCACTCTGATCCCTACCGTTGACCGAAAAGCGGACGAATGTGCGCTCCTCAAGTTCCTCTGCCGGAATATGAACCAGATGAAAAAGTGCAGATTTACCTGATTTGAGAATGAACCTCCGGGACTCAGCGGCTTCTGCCGCCGGGAAAACCGGGGATACCGCACTCAGTGTCCTGCCGATTGTTTTACGTTTAGTTTGCATAGTAACCCCGATTCTGACGCAGGAACTCAATACGATCGAACACTGCTTTGGAAAAATCCTCTACTGCGGCTTTGGCATTTTTCAGCGCTTCCGCACTGCCGATATACGTGGCCGGGTTTGCAGAGATCACCGTATCAAATGACTCGCCGCAGCGCTCAAACCCGTCCAGCCGCGGGAGAGCCACATCGAGCATGTCACCGCCGAAGATCTCTTTGGCCAGACTGTGACACAATTTATGGTCTGTCTTGTTGACCAGTTTGGACATAAAACCAATATTACTGATGAGATTCACCTGTGCTCCTGTCGATTCGATCATGCCGATAAGTTCAGGCAGCCGCGTCAGATACTTCAGCGTGGAGTGGAAATCAACCTGAGCCGGCGGTACCGGTGTCATCAGAATATCAACCGCCGCAATCGCATTGGATAAAAACGCATCCAGGTGAGGACCGCTGTCAATAAAGATAAAATCATAGTCCTGCCGCAGTTTATTAATAATATTTTCCCGCAGCACCGTGTAGATGTTATGCCCCGGCAGGTACTCATTGCACAGAACTTCCCATTGGGAGGCAATAAACGCATCCTCGATCGAGGCAGGGATCACATCAACCCCCTGAACCACCGACGGCAGGATAAAATCACTGAGCAGTTCCTCGCGGGTCACATTCTGCAGCATGGCCTGGGCAGCCGTGGTTTCGACTGAGCCCACCGATTGCTTGTGATCAAGAAACATGGTGGCAGAAGACTGCGGATCCAGGTCAATGACCAGAATTCGCAGATCCTCACAAATCAGGTGCGGATGTGTGCGCAATCCGTGAGCCAGTGAGACCGTGCTGACGGTTTTCGACACACCGCCTTTCAGGTTACCGATAAAGAGAGTGAAGGCCTCCTTATAACGGTCGCGGTATTTCGGCACATTCCGGTGATGGTAAATATCAATAATATTCCGGATACTCATCGCATATTTCTGTGCGGTGCCGGCCTCACGCTTTTCAAATTCATAGCCCTGACTTTCCATTTCACTGACGGCGTAATCCACACCGGCACGGGTCAGACGGGGGAGTTTCGCCACCGCCGCTTTTGAATAAACCTGATAATAGGACGTCTCATTGAGCTCTTCCTTCTGCGTCTGAACCTGGGAGGTTAATGACTGCAGAAGCCGGACTGAACGGCCGGCTATTTTATTAAACTGATTATTTTCATTCATCACACCAAACTCCCCGCATGCAGAATTCTGAACTTAATATAATAATCCTACATATCATCAGCATTGTAAACACTTTATACCTGCATTCTTTCACCATTGCAAATGACAACGCTATTACTTTGATAATTAATGATTTTATTAATTATTTCACGCAATTTTCATTCTGAAATCGCCCCGGATAGTAGATCTGGTAATAAACGCTCATGTAATGTTAGTTTTATTATTCTATAAAAAAACACTACCGAAACAGGAATGATCATTGTTATTTCTGCTTATCTGACGTGAGTACACAAAAAAAGATAAAAATACGGATACGCAAAAATAGACAAGCCGAGCCTATGGACACCATAAAATTAACAGTGTACACAAATAAAAAAAAATTTTTGACTGTAGATGAAGAAAATCACACAGAACGTATCAGAAAAAATCAGGGAAGCGATACCCCGGCGAATGCCGGGGACAAACCGATCAGCGGAAGGAAATATCAAAGTGCAGCATAGCGTCAAGGGTGAAAATCCGGGTGTAAATGTCAGTTGACGCCGATTTTTTATGTCCGAGATAAGATTGAATGACTTTTACCGGCACACCGTGAAAAATAAGATGCATGGCAAAACTATGGCGAAGTGTGTGACAGGTGACGGATTCGGTTACTAAAGAAAAACCATCCTCTGCTGCAAGACGTACTGCTTCACGCAACCAGTTACGCACCGTATTGTCACTGCGGACCGGCCAGATCTTATTCTGATTCTTATAGCGCATAGTCGCAAAGTAACTTTTCATCAGCCTCACATACTCTGCATCAAATAACGGTACAGCGCGTTTTTTTATCGCCTGAGGTTTATGCTTTACCGTGATATCCACCGGCTGACGCTGTTTCAGTGTTTTCAGCACAACAAATGGCGTTTCCGTATCAAAATAAAAATCACCTTTAGTCAAAGCCATTATTTCATGAATACGACCGCCGGTATTCCACAGCGTATCAATAAGAGTTCGCTGATGCAGATCCGGAACATACTGCAACAGGCGGTTGATTTCCGGTGCCAGCAAATAGCGCGGGCAATCAAGTTCAGCTGCAATCGCCAGCGTACGCAGCTGACGGGCCCGTTCCAGATGACCGGTTGTCAGCAGGCCGGAACTCTGGCGGCGAAGGGATATCCTGCCGGTCTCCGGCAGATCAGGGAAGTTGTCTGTCATAACAGTACCTTTTTGCCAGTAACAGAGACGATATTAACGATGATTATCGTCATTCATCAGTACGACATCGAGCAGTGTATTAGGGTGATCAGTGTCAAAATATCATTTCACCTCTGAAACGACGGCGGAAACATACCTCTGTTTTCTGCAGAGCAGGCAGGAAAAGATCTGCGCAGTCTGGTATCAGTACCTTTTTGCCGGTAACAAAGAGGGTATTAACGATAACTATCATAATACGTCAGCACTGCATCGTGCAGTCTGTGACGATGGCCGGTGTCAGAAATAATTTCATCTCTGAAACAATGATCGGAATACGTTTCTGCTTTCCGGCAGAGACAGTAAAAAAGATCGGTGAAATTGCTGTCAGTTTCTTTTCACCGGTAACGGAAATGATATTAACAATGATTATCATAATACATCCGTTTTTATAGCATGCGGTGTATTACAGCGCCCGGTGTCAGAACATCATTTCATCTCTGAAACGACAGCCGGAACACGTCTCTGCTTCTCTGCTGAGACGGTAAAAAGAATCCACAGAATTCGGTATTATGGTATTTATACCGGAAAACCGCAATAATAAGCAGGCTTATGTTACAGCCATACGACTGTACTTATCCATATATAGTACGAACCACACAGTCAGACACAATATACTGTCAACCGGCAATAAATCTGCCGCCGATCTGCCATTGCGGAAAATGACAGTAAACCGCAATAATGAAAAATACATGATGATGTTCAAAAAACAGGCAGCGCACGACGAATCAGGTGCGTTTTTTTTGCTGAAGGTAATATGAAAGCATGGGAAGATACGAAAACGTCTTACAGGTGCTACTAACGCGATTAAATAACGACAGGGAGAATGCGGTGACAAAAGCGTGACAGAGATCACTGCCTGTAACCGCAAAACCGGGCGGGTCAGACTGCAATTAAAAAATAAATAAAAGTATGACTGATGTGATCAGCAGTGTGATTAATATAATTTTGGAAAGGGATTGCGGGGTTTCTGATGATTCAGCCACCGGCACCACCGGATTATAAATCGGCTGAATATTCTGCGGTTCCGGCGAATAACCGTTATTTTCAATACGGCGCCGGAAAATATAATTGATAAGCTCCTGTACCTGCACCGCTGTCAGGGGAGTTTGCACCTGAATCTTATAAGAATCCTGAGCGTACTCTTTAAGTATGATTAATTCTTCCGGTTTCAGTATTTGTTTCAGTGCCGACTGCATCGTATCCAATGTCATATTACTCCGCCCGGCCATCATAGTACGGGCCTGAAGCAGAGCAACCAGATGGGGATACACACCGGATGGAATTAACGCTGCGCTTTTACTGCCTGATATTTTCAGCAAAGACTGCCAGATTTGTTCTTCCGGGTTTTTTGTTATATCAGCCAGTGCAGAAACTAACTGACTAAGAAAATGATGTCCGGCCTTCTGTATATACGGGCCGGAATTTATGACGGCACTGCCTTTAATCAGAGAACTGCTGTCAGGTGTCTGCTGTAACAGCATCAGGACGTCTTTTATCTGCTCACGGCTTAGCTGGCTGAGTGCTGTATAACCGTATTGTGCCCGGATAAAATCTCTGACAACTGAACTGTTTTTTCCCTGTCCCATCAGCTCGGTTAATTGTATTAATTGCAGAGAATAAGTACGATCACGGCCGCTGACCCCGAGTCTCTGAATAATATTTTTTTCTACCTCAGCAAAATGCCGGGACAATAAAGGTGCATTATTCCGGATCCCTGCTTCCTGCTTTATCTGTGACCATAAGTCAGCCTGCCGGAGTTTTGTCAGCGATGCCAGCTGCGTTATCAGTCTTTCAAGAACCGCACGTTGTTCTCCTGACAATGGCTGTTTGTCTGACACCACATTCAGCGGTTCCTCACCTGAAAGCGGAAGCTGAGAATTAGAAATATTAGGTAACATCAGCTTGTGACCCTTCCGTTATATGCGGGATGACAGAATAAGCTACCTGATCAAGGATCGCTTTACAGACTGAAAATGTAATAACAATTCTAACAGACTGCCCGGTAAAAATGATTTCAGAAAAAAAACTTTACATATTATACGTATAAAGTGAAACACTTGATTAAGAGTATAAAAATAACGCCTTAAATAATAGTAGCTTACACATATAAAACCCATGAAATTTATAATTTGTAACTTATTGTCGCACTCAGACACATATTTTGGGGAAAATTCTTAGAAAACGTGTATTTTTAACTTATTATGATAATCAAATTGACATAACCCTATAATCCGGTTGCATTTTAGTGAAAAGCTTCACAACATCACTCGTCAAAAAATAGAATTATTATATAAATCAATGTATTATTGTAGTTTTACAAATAAACACTAAAACAATACCCTGTTGATCTTTAGTTATTTTTACCTAAAATACTCCTCATAAACGTGATTTTGGAGTAAAAAACCATTTTCTTCGTTTTTTTGTGTAAAAATTATTTTTGTGAACCTCAAATGACAGATGACGGTTTACTGAAAATAATCATCTTACTTTTAACATTAAGAATAATCCTATTATATAAGGATGTTATAACTATGTCACCCCGGCAAAAAAAACAACGTACCGAATCAACTTTTTCATTGAATGAAGAAGTCGGATTTCTGATACGAAAACTGAGAGCATCCAGAAAAATGAGCGGTGAACAACTCGCTCAGATTGTCGGAATAAGTCAGCAGCAGATATCACGTTACGAGAATGGAAAAACAAAGCTGACAATTGACCAGTTAGAAGTTATTTCTACTGCTTTTGATATGAGTATATGGCGATTCATGAACATATTGCAATTTAATTCATACATTGAAAAAGAAAATTGCCGAAATCAAATAAAAAAATAAAATGTAATCACCAACGCCTCTCTCTGATGAGATAACATAATAATTTTATCGTACACGAATAAAATTATTACACTTGAAAATCACCACCATTCGGTTTGTATATCATGAATAAAAATAATGTAATGAATCAGGTGCCGGTAAATATTACCTCAAGAGTCGGAAGAAGGATAAAAGAAATGAGGGTACACAGAAACATGTCAGTAAAAAAACTGGCTGATATGCTGTATGTATCAAAGAACACTATTCACTCCTATGAAAGCGGTAAAGAGCAGATCAGTATTGATGCAATACACAAACTAAGCTTTCTTTTCAATTGTAATATAAATGACTTCTTCACCGAATCACTTGTCACCAATCAGAATAATGATATTAAAAATAACAATGAAATATCACAAATGATTATCAATTACTTTAGATCAGAGTCATTTATGAAAATGATGTAGTTATACTTAATAAAAATGACATCATAGACTGTTAAAACAAATCCATACCATTATTACATTTTACGACAGCACCAGAAAAAATTCAGACCCTGACTTATTATTATGCAAAAGTCATTCCGGATAACGCCATAACATAAAAACCTATAAATTACAGATACTTATATTGGCATGGTGTACATGTAAAATAGTAATGGCTAAAAATAGATATTTTCATTTTAAGGCAGTGAAATGGAATATAAAATTAATAAAGTAATAAACTTCCGGGTTGATGACGGCAAAATATGGAATTCACTGAGCCCTGATAAATCGGTAAGATTGTCCATAATACCAGCAAAAATACTGAGTTACCTTCTTGAAAACAGCAAAACCATTGTAAAAAGAAATGATTTATTAGATGACATCTGGAATAAAAACGGGCTTCAGGCATCAAATAATTCACTTTCTCAAAACATATCGATGCTGCGTAAAATTTTACAGGATATGGGGGCTGATAGTGATATCATCGTCACCATTCCAAAAGTAGGACTACGGATACATGAATCAGCGATCGTTGAAATTGAGCAGGGTTCATCATCAACGTCAGATACGGCTAAAAATAAACCTGCACCCGCCTCTCTGTTAGTGGCCAATAAAAATAAAATAAGAGATGTTTCCATTGTTGTTCTGATAATAATATCAACATTTCTAATATTATTTTTTTTGCAGCGCAATGGAGCTGATAATGATTTTTATTTTGAAAAAGAACAATTATATTTAATGGGGAATATTGATAGCTGCTACGTTTATACTATCAAAAAACACTCTACTGAATATAATGAAGCAAATATGAAAATTGCCAGTCAGGTAATAAATAAACATATTCCATGCATAAAAAACTCGTCATTCATATTTCAGGCTGATGATAATAAGCTTTACAATGATACAGGGAAAGTTTTTATAAGCAGATGTATTACATCAACACCTGAAGGGAAGACATTCTCATCCTGCCAGGACATATATTTCAATGAATACCAATAAAAAAAACACACTGTTTCTTATTATTATAAGCATTATACCTTTGATAAGTTCAATACTCTTTATTTTTATTGATTACTCTCATTTTTTTAAAAGGTCAGTAAGTATTTCATGTATGTCACATTACTCAGCCCCCTTGCTTCCCGGTAATATCAGTATAAGAAGCAATATCACCATAGATTTAAGAAAAAACAATACGGGTTCACTTTATATATCAGGAGTACTGGAGAAAAAACAAGGTGATAATGAACAGAGTAAAACCAGCAGTGCGATTCTGAGAGAAATCGAGTTTGACTACTCGATTGAAGATAACGGATTTATATCAATCTATAACACAGAGGTCTATCATCTTGCCTCGGATAAAATCTCAGATGATTTTTTCAATTCAAACGTGTTTGATTTGTCACTTCCTAACAGGAAAGTAAAAATTAAGAAAATTAATAATTCGTGGTTATTAAGTACACCATTCTCACCGATTATGATGTGTGTTAATAAAAATTAAAGACCTGTGCAGAGCAGCCGGACTTTATATTTGTCCGGCTGCTCTGCACTCTCTTTTTACATTCAGTAACCTGAGCATTGTTCTTATTCACATTTTCTCATTTTATTGTAAGTGTTTTTTCCTGTTAAAATAAAATACCAGGGGATGTAACGATTTATATTCATGATTATATTCCCCTCCCCTTCGTGTAAGTCAGAAAATGGCACATCACCCTACGTATAATTACCTTATCAACATATAACGTTATGCCGGACTGTTGTTTAAAGCAGAAAGAATTTCACTCTTTTTTCCCGATAGCGTTTACCTGAAGCAGTGATTAAGGCTGTCATAGTCCAAAATAGGTCAGAATGTTATCGCTTATCCGGCTATGTGATTTTGTGTAAATCATTAATAATACGACTCATTGAATATAGATTGAGTCGATTATTGTGAATGGGATTTATACACCGGAAGGGACTGTCAATAAAGATGCACTGTGGGCTAAATATCAGTATTTAATCCGCTATGAGGCATTAAAATTACAGGCTAAACTTCCCGGTAGTATTGAGCTCGATGATTTGATTCAGGCTGCGTCAATAGCGTTTATGCATGCATTGGATCAATACGATAAAAATAAAGGTATTGCACTTAGTACATACCTGGCCAACCGTATTCGCTGGGCACTGATTGATGAGTTACGGGAAAATGATTGGGTTCCCAGACGAGTCCGGGCAAACAGCCGTGAAATATCGTCAGTTATTTCCCGTCTGGAACAAAAACAGGGACGAATTGTGACTGAAAGTGAAATCGCAGAGGAGATGGGAATTTCATTAGATGAATACCATCAGATGCTGATTGACAGTAATACAAGTCAGATTTTTTCTCTTGATGAATTACAGGAGGAATATCCGGACAGTATTGATGAGATATCCTCTCAGCAGGAGTTTACCGATCCGGCGCAAAGCTTAATGGCCCAAAGTTTAACTGCGCAGATTAGCGGTAGTATAAAAAATCTTCCTGAACGGGATCAGTTGTTACTTTCGCTATACTATCAGCAAGAGTTAAACATGAAAGAAATAGCACTGATTTTAGGTATAAGCGAGGTCAGGGTCAGCCAGTTACACAGCCAGGCAATAAAGAGATTACGTGCTTATTTGTCACCAGATGCGTAATTTTATCATTTTTAGCTTAAAATCGGGAAAAAATTTCATATAATTAATCATCAGTAAATTAAAAAGTAGTTTTTTATATTATAACTTTTTTATAGATAAGTTTTAACCCTAAAGAACACAATTTTAACACATTGATTTTTAAAGGGTTTGTGTTTTTGCTGCTTTTATTTTCGGCAGAAAAAATATAGGTGTACGTAAGTTTTGTTTATAACTGCACCAAACCAGGTAATTATCTCTTATTGTAGATAAGTTCGTATAAATGCTTGCATAACCCTATGCCCGCTAATAATCTTAATCAGGCCTTATCTGGTCAATATTATTTGCGTGTATTCTCATACAGGCTTATTTAATGATTTATTCTACTACATTTAATTACCTTTAGAGTTGGACATAATTATGAGTTATAACGAACATTTGCAGAACATCCATGATATGAACTTATCTTATTTACTCCTGGCTCAGCGACTTATCAGAGATGATAAATTAGCAGCCGGCTTTCAGCTCGGTCTTGATGAAGATACTATTGAGATAATAAAAGATTTGTCACTGCCTCAACTCATTAAGCTTTCTTCTATTGGTCAGTTAATTTGCCGGTTACGTGTAGACAACAATGCTGTTATTGATTGTCTGACAAAGGATTCCCGTATTGATGCACTTCAGCGCATTCATACCGGAATTATTTTATCGACAGAGCTTCTTGATTCTCTGTCAGAACAAGATATTTCTGTACAATAAAACGGAAGGAATACCTTATGTCAGATAAAAGTATTTTACATGAAATGAGAGAAGTGAATATTGCGATAGAATTAATTTCTCTCGGCGCACGTATGCAGGTATTAGAAACTGAAACCAGTCTGAGCCGCAGACGTTTATTACGCCTGTATAAAGAACTTAAAGGGTGTTCGCCTCCGCGGGGATTACTTCCGTTTTCACCGGATTGGTTTATGGCATGGGAGCATAATGTTCATTCTTCCATGTTCTACAATATTTATTTATATCTGCAAAAATCCCGGGCCGGCAGTGCCATTGAAAATACACTGAAAGCATACAAGCTTTATCTGGAACAATGCTCAGATGATACCAATGAGAAACCTGTTCTTGGTTTAACCCGGGCATGGACATTAATCCGTTTTATCGGATGTAATATGATTACGCACACAAAATGTTGCAGTTGCGGCGGCTCATTTATCGTCACAACAGAACAGAGTGACAGATTATTTACCTGCAGTCTTTGCTCTACACCATCCAGAGCAATAAAAAGAAGTCACGTAAAAGGTATATCTTCTGCCCCGGTTTCCGCATCAAATGAAAACATTTAAAAAATCACGCTATATAACGACTAACGCATCACCGAAAGCTGATGCGTTAGTCTCTTTTTATTTTATAAACAAAGATACTCTTATTTTCAGGTAATTAAGGAGTCGCTGTGCTTGTTATTCTAGGATACATCATCATTATTGCCACTGTGTTTGGTGGATTTGTTCTATCCGGCGGTAATCTGAGTGTTCTTTATCAGCCGACAGAACTTCTTATTATCGGCGGAGCCGGTGTCGGTGCATTCGTTGTCGGTAATAACAGCAAAGTTATTAAGAGTACACTGCAGTCATTTCCGCGCTTACTCCGCGGGTCTAAGTACAGTAAAGATCTGTACATGGATTTAATGGCCATGATTTTCCTTCTGTTAACGAAAAGTCGTCAGAACGGGTTAGTCGCACTGGAAAATGATATCGAAGATCCGCAAAACAGCCCTATCTTCACCGCCTATCCGCGCCTCATGGAAGACTCCGTATTAATGAATTTCCTCGTCGATTATCTGCGCATGATGATCAGCGGAAATATGAATGCATTCGAAATGGAATCATTAATGGATGAGGAAATCGAAACCCGTGAACATGAAGATGAAGCATCCGCCAGTACGCTGAATGTAATGGGTGATGCCCTCCCTGCTTTTGGTATCGTTGCCGCCGTTATGGGTGTGGTAAACGCACTGGCCGCCGCTGACCGCCCTGCGGTGGAAATGGGTGAGCTGATTGCACACGCAATGGTGGGAACATTCCTCGGTATTTTATTAGCTTACGGCTTTGTTTTACCACTCGCATCGCTGCTGCGTCAGAAAAGTGCAGAACACACAAAGCTGCTGCAATGCATCAAAGTCACGCTGTTATCCAGTCTGCATGGTTATGCACCTCAGATAGCCGTTGAATTTGGCCGTAAAACCCTGTTCTCAACAGAACGCCCGAGCTTCGATGAGCTCGAAGAGCATGTCCGTCAGGCCAAACAACCTTCCGCCGGTACCACATCCACAACGGAAAATCCGTCATGAGTAAAAAGTCGGCTAAGATTGTTGTTGTTAAAAAATCAAAAGGTCACAGCGGTGGCGGGCACCATGGTGGTTCATGGAAAATTGCCTATGCCGATTTTATGACGGCCATGATGGCATTCTTTCTGGTCATGTGGCTGTTATCCAATTCATCACCGCAACAACGCAAACAAATAGCAGATTACTTTAAAACCCCTGTCAATATTGCCGTCGCCAATGGCGACAAAGACAGCCTCAGCAGCAACGTTATTCCGGGCGGCGGCGGCGACGATATGATGAAACAGGATGGTGAAGAATTTCTTCATGATATTAATCGTGACAAAGATGATTTAAGTGATCTCCAGGAAAAAATAGAAGAGTTAATTGAAGTTGATCCCCGCCTGAATGCGTTTAAATCGAACCTGCTATTACGCCTTACAGACAGTGGTTTATTAATTCAGATTATCGACAGCCAGGATCGCCCGATGTTTAAACTGGGCAGTAAAAAGCCGGAGGAATATATGGTGCATATCCTTCAGGCTCTGACGCCGGTATTCAATGATATTCCGAACCGTCTGACTCTTACCGGTCATACCGATTCCATTCCGTTTGCCAACGGTGAAGTCGGATACAGTAACTGGGAATTGTCATCAGACAGGGCCAATGAATCCCGCCAGGTTCTGGTTAACGCAGGGCTGCACAGAGATAAAGTGCTGCAGGTAATCGGCATGGCAAGCAATATGGGAACGGATGAAACTCAGCCTGACTCAGCGTTAGATCGGCGTATGACAATACTTGTTGTCTCAAAAAGTAAAGAGAATCAAATCCTGCTGGATGATTCCATTATCAGGCATGTTGCCATCGATGAGAATGCTAACCGTATACAACCGCCGTTAAATATTGTGCCGGAACCGGCGCCTGTTTCTGTTCCTGTCCCGGTACCTTCCGTGTCGGTGTCAGCGCCGCCTTCGGCGCCTGTTTCCGTTCCTGTTCCTGTTTCGGAGCCGGCCCCGGTACCGGAACAAGTCACAGCACCAGAAACGGCACCGGCTCAGAACACGACCCCGGATTCTAACTAATCTATTAATGTCAGGAAATAAGATGGATTTCAGCGATTTTTATCAGACATTTTTTGAAGAAGCTGATGAGCTTCTGGCAGATATGGAGAAGCATCTTTTAGAACTGGATTATGCCTCTCCGGATACTGAAAGCCTGAATGCTATCTTCCGGGCTGCACATTCAATCAAAGGCGGGGCCGGTACGTTCGGATTTACCGTTTTACAGGAAACAACCCATATTCTGGAAAACCTGCTGGATGATGCCCGGTGCGGTGAACTGGCACTGACCAGCGGAATTATAGATTTATTTCTGGAGAGCAAGGATATTATGCAGGATCAACTGAATGCTTATAAGTCTTCACAGGAGCCTGACCAGGAAAGCTTCAAATATATTTGTGCCGCTTTACGTCAGATGGCTGAAGATGCAAAACAACAGACAGAGACTCCTGCATCCGGCACCGCCCCGGAACCGGCTGACGGCATCCCTGAGAGCGGAAAGACAACGGCCGCAGCTGAAGATAAACAGGCCGGGAATGACGGAAACGTATTATCCGTCGAACTGCGTAATATAAAAGAAACAGAATACCAGCTGTTACTGGATGAGCTGATGTTGATGGGTAAAGTGGAAAACCCGCAACACAACGACAGTCTTTTAACACTGGAACTGACCACACATGAGTCAGTACAGGATATTGAAGCGGTATTATGTTTCCTGCTCGACAGTGAGCAGATCGTGATAAAAAATCACGAAAAAGCCGCTGAAGACGCCGTTGAAAAAGCGCCGGAAGAGACAAAAACAGAAGTGCCGGAAACCAGCCCCGTGTCAGCGCCGGCCGCAGCAGCGCCGCGAAAAGAAAGGCCGAAGCCGAACCGGACGCCGGCACCCGCATCCGAATCCGGCAGTATCCGTGTTGCTGTCGATAAGGTCGATCAAATCATCAACCTGGTCGGTGAGCTGATTATTACCCAGTCAATGCTCAGCCAGCTCTCTGCAAATTTAGATCCCGCCGTCCATGATGAGCTGATCTCAAGTATTGCTCAGCTGGAACGTAATGCCCGTGACTTACAGGAATCGGTCATGTCAACGCGGATGATGCCGATGGAGTATGTCTTCAGCCGCTTCCCGCGTCTGGTTCATGATTTGGCCGGTAAATTAAACAAACAGGTTGAGCTCACGCTTATCGGGGGATCCGCCGAACTGGATAAGAGCCTGATTGAGCGCATTATCGACCCGCTGACACATCTGGTACGAAACAGCCTCGACCACGGTATTGAACCGATGGAAGTCCGCCGTGCGTGCGGTAAACCTGAACAGGGAAGACTGACACTGTCTGCGGAACATCACGGCGGTAATATTATCATTGAAGTGATTGATGACGGTGCCGGCCTTAACCGTGAAAAAATTCTCGCCCGTGCTCATGCCCAGGGTTTGCAGACCAGTGACAATATGCCGGATGAAGATGTCTGGATGCTGATTTTTGCCGCCGGTTTTTCCACGGCCGAAAAGGTCACCGATGTATCAGGACGCGGCGTGGGAATGGATGTGGTCCGCCGTAATATCCATGATATGGGCGGGCATGTTGAAATTCACTCGGAACAGGGCAAGGGATCAAAGATCCGTATTATTCTTCCGCTGACACTGGCTATTCTCGACGGTATGTCGATTCGTGCCGGTGACGAAATCTATGTCCTGCCGCTCAATACCGTAATGGAATCATTACTGCTCAGCGAGGCCGCAATCTACAACATGGCCGGTGGTGAGCGGGTATTGCAGGTCCGTGAAGAGTATCTGCCGCTTATTGAACTGCACAAAGTATTTGATATCTCCGGACAGCCGAATGATATCAATGAAAGTATTGCCGTCATTGTTCAGAGCGCCGGAAACCGCTATGCACTGCTGGTTGATCAGCTTATTGGTCAGCATCAGGTGGTCGTTAAGAATATGGAAAAAAATTACCGCAAAATCCCGGGTATCTCTGCCGCGACAATTCTGGGTGACGGAAGTGTTGCGCTGATTCTGGATGTCGCCGTTCTGACAGGATTGTCAAAAAATAAATAATGATCTGCACTTTTTTCAACCCTTTTACTGAGAACGAGAAAAATGAACTTTTCTAATTCAGAACAAGATATTACAAGCGACAACCATGGCCAGGAATATCTGGTCTTCCGGTTGGGCTCAGAAGAGTATGGTATTGAGATTTTAAAGGTCCAGGAAATCCGCGGCTATGACCGTGTCACCCGGATCGCCAATACCCCGGCTTTTATCTCCGGTGTGACAAACCTGCGCGGTGCAATTGTCCCGATTGTTGATTTGCGTGTGAAGTTTCAGCTGCCTTCTGCTGAGTTTAATGAAAATACCGTTGTTATTGTGCTGAACCTCGGCACCCGTGTTGTCGGTATTGTGGTTGATGGTGTTTCTGATGTGCTGTCGCTGACAACAGAACAAATCAAACCGGCACCGGATTTCACTGTCACATTATCAAGTGAATATCTGCTGGGCCTGGGCGCTCTCGATGAGCGGATGCTGATTTTGGTGGACATTGAAAAACTGCTGAACAGCGAAGAGATTGAACTGGTTGATAAAACAATTGATTTGGCTGGCTGATTAATCACCGGTCATTTTCGATAACGCCTCGTTATTTTGGCTCAAAGTGCATTTCCGGAACACCATCCTGCCTGAATGCCTTTGGGTCTTTTTTTTATCTTCAGAAAATACCCGCCTTTTGGTATTCCCTTGACGGTGTGATACCCGATTCGCAGGATCAATAAATATCCCCGGCATAGCCGGGGGTTTTTAATATGCGCCTATAAGGCTCTGTTACCAGCCGCGCCCTAACAGGCGCATTGCAATCTGACATTTGCATTTCGTTGTTACTTACTGCCCGTAAACGGGCTACCGGGATACGGGATCGACAGTTGCTCTCCCATCTTATCTTCTTCCAATTGGTGTTTTATGTATTCCCGTATTCGCGAGGTATTCTTACCCACTGTGTCCACATAAAAACCCCGGCACCAAAACGCCCTGTTTCTATACTTAAACTTTAAATCGCCAAACTGTTCGTACAGCATCAGGCTACTCTTACCCTTCAGGTAACCCAGAAAACCTGAAACACTCAACTTTGGCGGGATCTCCAAAAGCATATGTATGTGATCCGGACAGCACTCCGCTTCCAGAATATTCACATTTTTCCACTCACACAGCTTTCTGAGTATGCTGCCTACTGCCCTGCGTTTCTCGCCGTAAAAGGCCTGTCGCCGATATTTTGGTGCAAAAACGACATGATACTTACAGTTCCATCGCGTATGCGCTAAGCTCTTTTCGTCCCCCATTGGGACCCCCTTTTGATTTTTTGTTGAACCATTGCAGTTGCCAGACCGCAATATGTTTTAACAAATCAAAAGGGGTTTTATAACTGACTTATAGCTGTAAGCTTTCCGGAACCCCCGGCCTAGCCGGGGGTTTTCTGTGTACAAAAAAGCCCGGCAAATACGATGCCGGGCCTCATTGATATCAGAACAGATTAACGCAGCAGAGTCAGAACGTTCTGCGGAACCTGGTTTGCCTGTGCCAGAACAGTTGTACCCGCTGACTGCAGGATGTTCGCACGGCTCATGTTAGATACTTCTACCGCGAAGTCTGCATCCAGGATACGGGCACGGGATTCAGACAGGTTGATAACAGTGTTATCCAGGTTGCTGATAACAGAGTTAAAGCGGTTCTGGGAAGCACCCAGACCTGAACGCATTTCATCGACCATAGCCAATGCATCATCCATAGTCTGCAGAATTGTCAGGCTTTTAACTACCGGATCGGTTGCTGCATCTACATCAGTTGCAGTGGCAAATTCAATTTTTGCATCACCTGCACCTGGAGTTGTTTCCGGTGTGATTGTTGCGACACTTGCTTTCCAGTTACCATCTTTATCAACACCGATAAATGCAGTATCACCAGTAGTTGCATCTG
Organism: Morganella sp. TYF_1; assembly: GCF_043105645.1. Classification (NCBI taxonomy): domain Bacteria; kingdom Pseudomonadati; phylum Pseudomonadota; class Gammaproteobacteria; order Enterobacterales; family Morganellaceae; genus Morganella; species Morganella sp. TYF_1. The sequence goes on from NZ_JBICLU010000001.1 coordinate 144,290, forward strand.
TGTAAGCATACATTTTACCGCCGGTACCAGTGGCACCGAACAGTTCGGTTTCAAGCTTTTCAATATCAGTCTTTTCTAAATTATATTTATCAGCACCGCCAACAACCTGCATTCCTTCAGTAACCTGAGATGTCGCCACCATATTCATGATGTTGAAACCATCCAGACCCAGCGTACCGGTATCCATCTGACCTAAGTTGATATCGATAGTCTGGCCATCGTTCGCACCAACCTGGATGCTCAGCGTCTGATCTTTGCTCAGTACTTTGATGCCGTTGAATTCAGTCTGCTCAGAAACGCGGTTGATTTCAGCCAGACGCTGGTCGATTTCGTCCTGGATAGACTGACGGTCAGATTCGGAGTTAGTACCGTTTGCTGCCTGAACGCTTAAACGACGGATGTTCTGCAGGTTATCGTTGATTTCATTCAGTGCGCCTTCAGTAGTCTGCGCCAGGGAGATACCGTCGTTTGCGTTACGGGATGCCTGAGTCAGACCATTAATGTTAGCGGTGAAACGGTTACTGATCGCCTGACCCGCAGCATCATCTTTTGCGCTGTTGATACGCAGACCGGAAGAAAGACGTTCGATAGCAGTACCCAGAGCAGCCTGTGATTTGTTCAGGTTATTCTGAGCCACCAGGCTCATGGCGTTGGTATTAATAATCTGTGGCATATTAGGTCCTCTAATATTATGAATAAATACGTGTTATTGCGCTACATCTAAAATATCGGTATACGG
>NZ_JBICLU010000020.1:0-1201 GCF_043105645.1 Morganella sp. TYF_1
TAAGGCGGGACACGTGTTATCCTGTCTGAATATGGGGGGACCATCCTCCAAGGCTAAATACTCCTGACTGACCGATAGTGAACCAGTACCGTGAGGGAAAGGCGAAAAGAACCCCGGCGAGGGGAGTGAAAAAGAACCTGAAACCGTGTACGTACAAGCAGTGGGAGCACCTTTATGGTGTGACTGCGTACCTTTTGTATAATGGGTCAGCGACTTATATTCTGTAGCAAGGTTAACCGAATAGGGGAGCCGCAGGGAAACCGAGTCTTAACTGGGCGAATTAGTTGCAGGGTATAGACCCGAAACCCGGTGATCTAGCCATGGGCAGGTTGAAGGTTGGGTAACACTAACTGGAGGACCGAACCGACTAATGTTGAAAAATTAGCGGATGACTTGTGGCTGGGGGTGAAAGGCCAATCAAACCGGGAGATAGCTGGTTCTCCCCGAAAGCTATTTAGGTAGCGCCTCGTGAATTCATCTCCGGGGGTAGAGCACTGTTTCGGCTAGGGGGTCATCCCGACTTACCAACCCGATGCAAACTGCGAATACCGGAGAATGTTATCACGGGAGACACACGGCGGGTGCTAACGTTCGTCGTGAAGAGGGAAACAACCCAGACCGCCGGCTAAGGTCCCAAAGTCATAATTAAGTGGGAAACGAAGTGGGAAGGCTCAGACAGCCAGGATGTTGGCTTAGAAGCAGCCATCATTTAAAGAAAGCGTAATAGCTCACTGGTCGAGTCGGCCTGCGCGGAAGATGTAACGGGGCTAAATTATGCACCGAAGCCGCGGCAGCGATATGTAAATATTGTTGGGTAGGGGAGCGTTCTGTAAGCCTGTGAAGGTGACCTGTGAGGGTTGCTGGAGGTATCAGAAGTGCGAATGCTGACATAAGTAACGATAATGCGGGTGAAAAACCCGCACGCCGGAAGACCAAGGGTTCCTGTCCAACGTTAATCGGGGCAGGGTGAGTCGACCCCTAAGGCGAGGCTGAAAAGCGTAGTCGATGGGCAACGGGTTAATATTCCCGTACTGGTGGTAACTGCGAAGGGGGGACGGAGAAAGCTAAATCATCCGGGCGACGGTTGTCCCGGTTTAAGCGTGCAGGTGGACTGACCAGGCAAATCCGGTCGGTTGTTAACACTGAGGCGTGACGACGAGCCACTACGGTGGTGAAGTGATTGATGCTCTGCTTCCGGGAA
>NZ_JBICLU010000021.1:0-10175 GCF_043105645.1 Morganella sp. TYF_1
TACCGTCTGTCCGGAAACCGGGTTATCGTTGACGTCTTTCAGCGTCAGTGTCAGCGTGGATTCTGTCGCATTATCCGCCACGATAGTCAGCGGTGTTGCAGTCAGGACAGATTTATCCTTATCCAGCTTACTGCTGTCCGCTGTCAGTTTCACCGTGACCGGTGCCACCTCCAGTGCATTACCGCCCACAGTAACTTTAATTACTGCAGCCCCGGCGGTTTTCCCTTTCAGCGTCGCCGTATAGGTACCGTCCTGATTATCCTTCACTGTTCCGAACGTGGTATTGGCCAGTTCAGTGCTGAACAATACCGTCTGTCCGGTCACCGGGTTATTGTTGATATCTTTCAGCGTCAGTTTCACCACAGACGTCGTGCTGTCGTTTGCCACGATAGTCAGCGGATCTGCCGTCAGTGCCGACTTATCTTTATCCAGGTTATCCTGGTCGCCGATCAGTTTCACTGTCACCGGTGTCACAGCCAGTTCAGCACTGTTTACCGTCACTTTCAGTAACGCATTACCGGCCGTTTTCCCTTTCAGGGTCGCCGTATAAGTCCCGTCCTGATTATCCTTCACTGTTCCGAACGTGGTGTTGGCCAGGCTGGTGCTGAACAATACCGTTTGTCCCGGAACCAGGTTGCCGTTGACGTCTTTCAGGGTCAGTGTCAGCGCGGACTCCGTGGTATTGTTTGCCACGATGCTCAGCGGTACAGCGATCAGCGAGGATTTATCCTTATCCAGCTTACTGCTGTCCGGGGTCAGGGTGACCGTTACCGGTGCAACTGCCAGCGCATTACCGCCAACGGTGACTTTGACCTCCGCAGCCCCGGCCGTTTTCCCTTTCAGGGTCGCGGTATAGGTACCGTCCTGATTATCCTTCACTGTTCCGAACGTGGTTCCGCCGAGCGTGGTACTGAACAGTACCGTCTGTCCGGACACCGGGTTACCGTTGACATCTTTCAGCGTCAGTTTCAGCGCGGATTCCGTCGCATTATCCGCCACAATACTCAGCGGAGCCGCTGTCAGTACGGATTTGTCCTTATCCAGGTTCGTACTGTCAGCCGTCAGTTTCACCGTAACCGGTGCCACATTCAGCGCATTACCACCCACAGTGACTTTAATTACTGCATCACCGGCCGTTTTCCCTTTCAGGGTCGCGGTATAGGTTCCGTCCTGATTATCCTTCACTGTTCCGAACGTCGTGTTGGCCAGCGTGGTACTGAACAGCACGGTCTGTCCGGCAACCGGGTTACCGTTGGCATCTTTCAGCGTCAGCTTCAGCGCTGATGTCGTGCTGTCGTTTGCCACGATAGTCAGCGGTGCTGCTTCCAGGACAGATTTATCTTTATCCAGATTACCGCTGTCTGCCATCAGTTTCACCGTGACCGGAGCGACTGCCAGTTCTGTACCGTTAACGGTGACTTTCAGTAATGCATCACCGGCGGTTTTCCCTTTCAGCGTCGCGGTATAAGTCCCGTCCTGATTATCCTTAACGGTACCGAACGTGGTGTTGGCCAGTGTGGTGCTGAACAGCACGGTCTGACCGATCACCGGGTTGTCATGGACATCTCTCAGTGTCAGCGTCAGTGACGAGGTCGTGCTGTTGTTTGCCACGATGCTCAGCGGTGCTGCTGTCAGTGAAGATTTATCCTTATCCAGATGATCTTTATCCCCGGTCAGTTTCACACTCACCGGTGCCACTGCCAGTTCCGCACCGTTCACGGTCACTTTCAGTGCCGCAGTACCGGATTTGGTTCCTTTCAGTGTCGCCGTATAGGTGCCGTCCTGATTATCTTTCACGGTACTGAACGTGGTGTTTTCCAGTTCCGTGCTGAACAGCACGGTCTGTCCCGGAATCAGGTTACCGAAAGTATCTTTCAGGGTCAGTTTCAGTGACGAAGTCTTGGTATTGTCCGCCACAATGGTCAGCGGGTCCGCAGTCAGCACTGACTTATCTTTATCCGGATTTGCGCTGTCCGGCGTCAGAACCACCGTTACCGGAGCAACTGACAGCCCGGTGCCGTTCACAATAACGGTCAGCGGAGCATCCCCGGATTTGGAGCCTTTCAGGGTCGCGGTATAGGTCCCGTCCTGATTATCCTTCACCACACCGAATATGGTATCTGCCAGTGTGGTGGTGAACTGCACCGTCTGTCCGGACACCAGGTTACCGTTGACGTCTTTCAGGGTCAGTGTCAGTGACGAGGTCGTGCTGTTGTTTGCCACGATACTCAGCGGTGCCGCAACCAGGACAGATTTATCTTTATCCAGATTGCCGTTATCCGCGGTCAGTTTCACCGTTACCGGCGCAACAGCCAGCACTGTACCGTTTACAGTCACTTTCAGTAACGCATCGCCGGCGGTTTTTCCTTTCAGCGTCGCGGTATAGGTACCGTCCTGATTATCTTTCACCGTACTGAAGGTGGTTCCGCCGAGCGTGGTACTGAACAGCACCGTTTGTCCCGGAACCAGGTTACCGTTGGCATCTTTCAGGGTCAGTTTCAGATCCGATAATGATGCATCATCTGCCACAATCGTCAGCGGTACCGCAGTCAGCGAGGATTTGTCTTTATCCAGATTCGTGCTGTCCGGGGTCAGGACAACAGTCACCGGCGCGACATCCAGCGAATTACCACCCACGGTGACTTTAATTACTGCATCACCGGCGGTTTTCCCTTTCAGTGTTGCGGTATAAGTACCGTCCTGATTATCTTTCACGGTACCGAACGTGGTTCCGCCGAGCGTGGTACTGAACAGTACCGTCTGTCCGGACACCAGGTTACCGTTGGCATCTCTCAGTGTCAGCGTCAGCGTTGACGTCGTGGCGTCATTTGCCACGATGCTCAGTGGTGCCGCTTCCAGGAGAGATTTATCTTTATCCAGGTTACCGCTGTCCGCCGTCAGTTTCACCGTGACCGGTGTAACCGCCAGTTCAGTGCCGTTAACGGTGACTTTCAGTAATGCATTACCGGCCGTTTTACCTTTCAGCGTTGCGGTATAGGTACCATCCTGATTATCTTTCACCGTACTGAAGGTGGTTCCGCCAAGCGTGGTACTGAACAGCACCGTCTGGCCCGGAACCAGGTTACCGTTGGCATCTTTCAGGGTCAGTTTCAGATCCGATAATGATGCATCATCTGCCACAATCGTCAGCGGTACTGCGGTCAGCGAGGATTTGTCTTTATCCAGATTCGTGCTGTCCGGTGTCAGGACAACAGTGACCGGCGCCACATCCAGCGGATTACCGCCCACGGTGACTTTAATTACTGCATCACCGGCGGTTCTCCCTTTCAGGCTCGCGGTATAGGTACCATCGCCATGATCCGTCACCGTACCAAACGTGGTATTGGCCAGCTTGGTACTGAACAGCACGGTCTGTCCGGCAACCAGGTTACCGTTGACATCTCTCAGTGTCAGCTTCAGAGCGGACGTCGTACTGTCGTTTGCCACGATGGTCAGCGGAGATGCTTCCAGGACAGATTTATCCTTATCCAGATTACCGCTGTCCGCGGTCAGTTTTACCGTCACCGGTGCAACGGCCAGCACAGCACCGTTCACGGTCACTTTCAGTGCCGCATCACCGGCGGTTTTGCCTTTCAGCGTAGCGGTATAGGTACCGTCCTGATTATCTTTTACCGTACTGAAAGTGGTTCCGCCGAGCGTGGTACTGAACAGCACCGTCTGTCCCGGGACCGGGTTGTCGTTGGCATCTTTCAGTGTCAGCGTCAGCGCTGACGTTGTGGAGTCGTTTGCCACGATGCTCAGCGGTACTGCGGTCAGCGAGGATTTGTCTTTATCCAGATTGCTGCTGTCCGGCGTCAGTTTCACGGTCACCGGTGCGACAGCAAAAGCCTTGCCGTTCAGCGTGACGCTGATTTGTGCATTGCCGGATTTGGTTCCTTTCAGCGTCGCGGTATAGGTGCCGTCCTGATTATCCGTTACCGTACCGAAGGTCGTGCCCTGCAGGCCGGTAGTGAACAGTGCAGTCTGCCCCGCAACCGGGTTGTTATTCACATCCCGCAGCGTCAGCGTTATTGCAGTTGTCGTATTACCGTCTGCCACGATGGTGTCAGGTACTGCTGTCAGTGAAGATTTATCCTTATCCAGCTTACTGGTGTCTGCGGTCAGTTTTACACTCACCTCAGTCACAGCCAGCACGGCATTATTCACGGTGACTTTGATTTTTGCGGTTCCGGCTTTAGTGCCTTTCAGAGTGGCAGTATAAGTACCGTCCGCATTATCTCTCACCGTACTGAACACGGTATCCGCCAGGGCGCTGCTGAATACCACAGTCTGGCCGCTCACGGCATTATCGTTCACGTCTTTCAGGCTCAGAGTCAGCGTTGAAGGCGTCTTGCCATCAGCCACAATTGTGTCAGGAACAGCCGTCAGTTCTGATTTATCACCACTCAGGTTACCGTTATCCGCCGTCAGTTTTACGGTGACCGGTGTGACCGCGAACGCTTTTCCGTTCAGCGTGATGCTGACTTTCGCATCCCCGGCTTTAACACCTTTCAGTGTTGCCGTGTAAGTACCATCCGGATTTTCGGTAGTACCGCTCACCGTGGTTCCCGCCAGCGCGGTTCCGAAGACCACGGTCTGACCCGGGATCAGGTTCCCCTGACGGTCTTTTAAGATGAAATGCAGCGTTGATGTTGTCTGACCATCTGCCACGATCGTCACCGGATCGGCTGTCAGCGAGGATTTCTGAGCATCAGGGTTCGCACTGTCTGCCTTAAAGGTGACAGTAACAGAAGGCTCACTGGTGTTAATCTTCGCTTTAACCGCAACCTGTGCCGCACGGGTGCTGGTCATGCTGAACGTTACTTCACCCTGCTCATTGGTCAGCAAAGACTGTGAAGCCGGAGACGCGCCGTTGTCAGCGGTGAAAAGAACGGCCACATACGGCACAACGTTACCCTGTGCATCAGTGACAATCGCTTTCACGCTGTTGACGGATGTACCATCAGCCGCGCTGTTATCTGCGGTGATCGTGAGATTTGATGCCTTAATTTCCGCTGTCGTGCTGTCTGCTGTAAACATCACGGTTTTTGATGCGAATTTAGTATTGACCTGTGCAATAACGCTGGTGTTACCCGCACGGGTGTTAGTCAGTTCAAACAGTGCATTACCGTCAGCATCCGTATTGATCAGCATCTGAGACGGAAGTGCACCGTGATCGGCGACAAACTTCACGGCAATTCCCGGGACCGGGTTATTGTAGGCATCAACAATAGTGGCTTTCACACTGTTTGCTGCCGCACCATCCGCTTTCTGATTATTGGTGACGATAACCAGGCTTGCATCCGTAATGGTTGCAGTGGTTTCATCCGCCACAAATTTCAGTGCGCGTACCGCATCATCGCCGTTAATGCTGAAGGTATAGTTATCAGAACCGGCTTTGGTATTGCTGATACTGATACGCAGCTGACCACGGCTGTCTGTCAGACCGCTGACAGGCTGGGTCTGATAGCGTGCGGTTCCCGGTACTTTGATAGTTACCGGTGCACCGGCTAACGGGTTATTGCGGCTGTCAGTGACAGTCACCAGAACCTCGTTTTTCGCTTTGCCGTCGGCTTTCGCACCATCCTGAGTCACGACCGCGCTCTGGATCTTCGCGGTACTGATATCCGCGACAAACTGCGAGGTCACACTCTTCGACGTACCCGTCCCCTCTACCACCAGTTTGGAGTCCCCTGCCGTTTCACTGCTGAAACGGATAGTGACCTGGCCGTTAGTGTCAGTCTGCTGGTTCGGATCGGTGACTGTTGCGCCGTTATCTGCTCTGGCGGTTAACGGGAAGTTTTCCACCTGGTTATCGAACTGGTCAGTAACCGTTGCCACGGCGATATTTTTCGCCTGGCCGTCAGCCACCGCTTTGTTATTGGTTAATTCAAGCGTTTTAATTTTTGCGGTACTGAGATCCGCAATATAGACGATCGATTCCGTACGGCTGTTACCGTTACGCATCTTGGCTTTCAGCAATCCTTTACCTGCGGATTTACTGATGATTTTCACGGTCGCCGTGCCGTCAGGTCCGGAGATCACGGTCAGGGTCCGGCCGCTGTTGCCGTCTGCGTCATAAATGGTCACGCCTTCCGGATTTTTCAGACCGGAAACACTGAACGTGACGGCTTTATTCGCCAGCACTTCACCCTTGTCATTCTGTAACAGCGCCACCGCTGTGAACTGGTCGCTGTTATTAGCAATTAATGACTGATTTGGCGTTACCGTCAGCTTAGTGATGGTTTCCACAGACGGGATAACATTCACCCACATTTCTGCGGTGTTGGACGGGTTGCCCTCGTTATCTTCACCAACAGCTGTTACACGGTAGCCCTGCGGCCCGCCGTTGCGATCCATAAAGATATATTCCGGCAGGGTAATATCCGCCGTGGTCAGCCCGGTCTGTTTGATCTCACCGCCGTTTGCCAGCAGTTCAGGCGCTGACCAGCGCAGAGATTTCAGGCCGTATTTGGCTTTCAGCACACTGACCGTTACCGGCAGTGTCTGTGCCGCTTCACCGTTGAGTGTCGGCGGCAGTGCGATCCGCAGCAGTTCCTGCTTACGGTACTGCATTACAATGTTGTAGTTTCTGTCGACAAAGTCGTAACGGTTACCCGCCAGGTTACGCATCAGATCAACATTGTCGGTATCCAGCTGCTGTGACAGCGGCACGCCGAAACGGTAGGAAAGCTCCATACCAATCTGGCTGTCATTGGAATCACCACGGGATGTCTGACCTTTAAACGTGATCAGCGGGAACGGGGTGTAACTGAGCCCGAGGGTGGAGACCGACGGGTTACTTTTCAGTTCACCGGAAGAGGTGGTACCGGCCAGGCTGACGCCGTCGCCGAAGTACTGTTCATATTTTGCAAATGCGCCTAACTGCGGATAATCAGGCAGATAGCCCTCCGCACGGATATCAAACCCGTTCGCCGGGCGTTCGTCGTAATCGCGCATTTCATGCAGTGTTGACTGGTGCCAGTCTGTTACTCTGAAGTAGCCGTTGGCTGCAAACTTCAGGTAGTTGGCCCATAACTCACCGCCGACACCGACCCGCGAGTTGCTGCCGGTGATATCGTAATCATAAAAGCTGTTCACACCCCACATCCAGCCGTCTTCATACTGACGGTAACCCAGACCGAGGTTGGTGGTGGTGCGTTCTTCATTGGCACGAAGCCCGATCTGTGAAAACAGCAGGCTGTTCGGATTATCAATTAACGGCACCAGGACATCCGCATCACCGGTTTTATTACTGCCGAACTGAATGCGGGCGTGGCCCACCTGGTTCAGCCAGTCATTCACCTGCTGGTTAAGCAGGTTTTCACCGATACCGCGCACATAACCGAGGGATGCATCCACCGCATCCTCACTGGAGAGGATCTGCCCGGCCTGTGAGGCATTACCCGCCAGGCGGGCTTCATTCTGTGCCGCTTCATCTTCCGGAGAGATATCGGGCAGACCGAGGGTCGGCAACGCACTGAAGATATCATCGGTCCGCACGGTATTATCGCGCGGTGCCGGGTTCGCCGGGTCAGGCAGCGTGCTGACACTCATCGGGAACGGCATGCCGTTCTGTCCGGAGATAAAGCCGCTGTCTGAACCAGCCGGCATCACGCCGTATTCACTGCCGGACGGCATCTCAACGGTAAATCCCTCACCGCTCAGAGTGCTGCCGGAAGCGGTTTTTCCGCCCTGAGGATTCGGAGGCGGAGCCGGACTCGGAGATGTATCCATCAATGCATTAAGTCCGTCAAATGTTTCTGACATGATTAATTCATTGTCATGTTCTGCCGCGTAGGCAACAGATAATGTTGCCGTCGACACCGGAAAAAATAACTGCAAAAAGAGCAACAGATAGGCTGTTACTCTTTTTGTTTTTGAGTAATACGAAGTCACAGGCATGAATACATCCCCGAAAGTAAGATTAAAGCCATAAATTAATAATCAGAAAACACTCTTTCATTATTTCCGCTAATAAGTTCAATCACCGGACACGTTATAAAAATATGTTATTTTTCACTCCCGCTGAATGTTTACATATCACAGGCGTATTTATTTCCTGTTACGTTATTCAACCCGGACGTTATTACGGCACAAATACACGTATCTGCCACCTGTTAAAGGCCGCAGATAACAAGAACATCGCCTTGCCGGATTTAATATCAGCAATCCATTTAAATACTTATTATTGGAGTTATATGCACATCATCGAAAGTAAATAATAAGACATATTTTTACATTATCACACAGTATATACAGTGCTCAGAAACAGGTCAAAACCAGACAATAACCATTAATAATCAACATACTAAATAAAAAAACAGCCAATATAAGCCTGAATTACTCCTTCAATAGATTTTTATTTAATTATTTTTTACAAAAAAAATAAAAAAAGGAACCATCATGACAAACGCCATTGCCAAATAAAGATATCAATTATCATTACTTATCATCTGAGTTAAACAAAAGGTTTATAAAATTACAGCAATAACCACAGACAGGAACTCTGATTTATCCTGATGTTGATTTATGAAATAACTAAAAAAAATAACAAAATATCAAAAAACTTGAGAAACCGAAACACATGTTATTGTATCACAAATGATAAAAACCTGATTGAAAAACGATTTGAATAGGGAATATAACGTCAAGTTCTGACCTTACGAAACCAGATAGAAAATCTGAACAGAAAAACATTAGGATATTCAAGATGTTCCGAAATACATAACAAAATCATTGGTACCTTCATTGAAATGGAACATCACATTTAACACACAATCAATGTATTGAATCCCCAACCTATTATTTAATAGCCGGGACTTTCATGGTACAGCCGAAAAACTAATATCTCACACGAAAGTCCCATTTTATTATTGTCTTGGTACGCCTTATTATGGCGTACCCATGACCCCAGTAACTATCCAATTCTTAAGTAGTAACTAAATTCACTCTTCTTCATAATAAAGCCACTGAATAGCAACTACTCCCGGAAATCCCTCACTGGTATCTCCTTTACCTAACCATGTTTTTACACCAACAATAGTCGCCTTATCAGGTACATTCCAAGTATATTTATTGCTCCCCCCACCACAAGCATTTCTACCCGCTGTTTGTACTGTATTTTGTTTTGAATTAAAGACTACTTGTCCTAATAAACCGCCAAATCTGTTACCCTGACGAGTACACACACTGGTTACAATCGACTTCATGCTATTCAAATGTTGAATATTTTGGGTATTATCTCCCCCTCCCCCCTGGGTACTACCTATCCCATCAACAATAGAACCTGTTTTTGCATATAAAGAATAATCAGGTGCCTTAATTAAATCCGTATTTGCGGTACCCGATGCAGTACCATATACAATACTTTCCTTAGGAGGTGAAACCGTCAATTTAGTTGTCACATCTGCATTATTAATTCCATTCAATGTTACACCAGAAGCCGTCACAGTCACACTACCAGCCTTTATACCAGTGATAGTATCTCCTGTTTCAAATTTTGCTATCGTATTATCTGATGAATGCCATGTGATATTACTAACCGTTATTTCTGCACCAACATTATCCGTTGCTTTAGCCTTTAAAACATACTGAACAGTCTGATCAGGTATAATTGTTTTATTTACGGCTGAATTAATTATATAAAAATTATATGAGTATAATGTTATGCCAGCGTTTAATTCCCCAAAGTATTCACTACCAATTTTTACCTTAATAACATAATCACCCGCATCAATCCCAGATACGTCAGCTGTATATTGGCCATGCGTGGCAGTCGCTGATATATTTTTAATGAAAACACCCTCAGTAATAACTGTGCTTCCTTTTAACACGACAAATTGAAGATCATCTTTCAATCCGTCCACTGGATTATTTTGCCCATCCTTAACTAATAAGGTAACTATTGCCATACCTTCATTTTGACCATTATTTGCAATAATCCGTGATTCGTTAATTGAAAGAGAAGAATTAGCAGGTTTTGCATCACCGACTTTAAAGATCACGTCTTTACTCACCGACATGCCGTTCACCGCGGCGGTGACACCGGTCACCCCGGCCCTGATATTCGTCACGTCAAACAACGCTGATCCGTCCGCTCCGGTTGTCACCGTCTGCGTCGCCGGCAGACCGCCGTTGCCCGCGGTGAACACCACCGCCGCATCCGGCACCAC
>NZ_JBICLU010000022.1:0-939 GCF_043105645.1 Morganella sp. TYF_1
TCCCCGTTCGCTCGCCGCTACTGGGGGAATCTCGTTTGATTTCTTTTCCTCGGGGTACTTAGATGTTTCAGTTCTCCCGGTTCGCTTCATTACCCTATGTATTCAGGTAATGATAGTGCAACGAATTGCACTGGGTTTCCCCATTCGGAAATCGCCGGTTATAACGGTTCATATCACCTTACCGGCGCTTATCGCAGATTAGCACGTCCTTCATCGCCTCTGACTGCCTAGGCATCCACCGTGTACGCTTATTCGCTTAACCTCACAACCCGAAAGTGTTTCGACTGAGTGTTTCTGTGGGGTTATGGCTGCGCGCCCCTCATTTCTTTGTCGGGCGGTGCTCGCAATGCTCACATACTGATGTATGCTCCGCTTGCTGTGCTCCGTCCTTCGCGAACTGAGGACTGCTCGCTCATAACTCACGCAAAAACGTCTTCACATTTTCGTGTTGCTTGGCTGAGAGACTCATCAATATTACCTCGGTGATAATATTGATTGTTTCAATTTTTCAGCTTGTTCCGGATTGTTAAAGAGCATAATAATTCACAGCATACCGTTTCCGGTAAACTCTGAATTATTGTTCAGATATCAGATAATGGTGGAGCTAAGCGGGATCGAACCGCTGACCTCCTGCGTGCAAGGCAGGCGCTCTCCCAGCTGAGCTATAGCCCCATTATTTGGTTTTCCCGGGGTGTGTCTTTTCATCATGAAAAGAGGAAACCGCATTGAGACAAGGCATGGAAAGGCGAAGTTTACTAAGGTAAACGAGTCTTTTCATAACGCAGTATCAATTCGGTTTTGGTAGGCCTGAGTGGACTTGAACCACCGACCTCACCCTTATCAGGGGTGCGCTCTAACCACCTGAGCTACAAGCCTATTCCCGGTATCTGCTTCTTTCTATCAGACAATCTGTGTGAACACTCACATTCTAAATCAACA
>NZ_JBICLU010000023.1:0-305 GCF_043105645.1 Morganella sp. TYF_1
TGCTTCCGGGGGATAGTAAAGAACAGACCCGCAATGCCTGAAGCCATTAATTCCCTTCCTCCCCCCGAACAAGTGCATTATCTGGCTGTGGACAAACTCCGCCAGGAAAGCGGTCTTTCTGAGCTGTTATACTGTGCAACCCGGAAAACGGAGACCCGCCGGCAAACAAATGAAAAGATTGTGACCAACTCGTATTTCAATACGAAATGTGATGCCACCGTTTATCCTGAACCGCTGAAGAACACGGTTAATAATATACCTGCACACACCGGCGAACCGGGAACACCATCATCCCCGTCAGCAAC
>NZ_JBICLU010000024.1:0-64643 GCF_043105645.1 Morganella sp. TYF_1
TGGCCAACACCACCTTCGGAACAGTGAAGGATAATCAGGACGGTACCTATACCGCGACACTGAAAGGGAAAACCGCCGGTGATGCGTTACTGAAAGTCACCGTTAACGGTACGGAGCTGGCAGTCTCACCGGTCACGGTGAAACTGACGGCAGACAGCAGTAATCTGGACAAGGATAAATCTGTCCTGACAGCCGATCCGCTGACTATCGTGGCAAACGATAGCACGACGTCAGCGCTGAAGCTGACACTGAAAGACGTTAACGGTAACCTGGTTTCCGGACAGACCGTACTGTTCAGTACCACCCTGGCCAACACCACGTTCGGTACGGTGACGGATCATGGCGATGGTACCTATACGGCGACACTGAAAGGAAAAACCGCCGGTGATGCTCCGCTGACAGTAACCGTTAACGGAACTGAGATGCCGGTTGCGGTTGTGACCGTCACGCTGACAGGTGATGCCGCAACAGCGACTATCACAAATGTGAAACTCAACGGTGCGTTGACACGGAAGATTGCCAACGGCACGGATTCTTTTGAATTTATTGCCGAAGTCCGTGATGCGAACGGCAACGCGGTGAGTGGTGTGACCGTTAACTGGACCAGTACGGCCGGTATTTCAGCTAAATTATCTGAGACTTCACAGCAGACCGATGCAGCGGGTAATGCGACTGTCAAACTGACCAGTACCAAGACACCGGTCTATGACATTGTGATCAGTGCTGCACAGGGAAGCCAGACGGTTAAAGCGGATAAGGAAGTTTCCTTTGAAGAGCTGTTCTCAACGTCAGTGCTGGTGATTGATGCGATTGCAGCCGGAGATAAGCCGGTTAACGGAGCACACGTTAAGATCTTCTCGGTAGATGGAACAGAATTGCTGTTCGAGACGACAACGGATGCAACCGGTAAGTTTAAGGTCGATCTGGTTGGCGGAAAGTATGCAGTTAAGATCACTGCGAATAATTACGACGACTACGATGACTTTATGGTCGTGAAGAGCGGTGCGGATACCAACTTTAAGTTTGCGCTATCTCCGGCGCTGGGCACAGAGTTCGGCCGTATTATTCTGCAGTGGAGTGAAGCACCTAACGATCTGGATGCGCATTTACTGGTTCCGCCTGTCGGGGGAGGATCAAGAATCCATGTTTACTACCCTTCCGGCTCTAAAGATCCGGCGGGTGCGGATGCATCACTGGATAAAGATCAGCAAAGTCCACCCGGGGTCGAAACGATTACGATCAGGAAAGGGCATAAGGGGACTTATACCTACTTTGTTAAACGCTACTCCGCAGGTGCTGATGCTAAATTATCAACAGCGAAAGTCTTGCTTTTCCTGAATAAGGATTTAGTCCTGAAGTCAGGAACATCCAGGATGATGAGTTTTGATGCACCGGATGTGGTTGTACCTGCGAAAGCACAATGGATTGTATTTGATATTATTGTTGATGAGAATAATGAGGTTCAGGTAGTACCAAAAGGAACGGTAACATCAGTTGAGCCAACGTAATAAGAAAGGTTACTATTAATCAGTAACAATAATAAAAGCCACAGGCAGAAATGTCTGTGGCTTCTTTATTTTGTGATAACGATATGATTATGGTTAATTATCTTGGTGGTTATTGATTTATATGAATAATGTTCTGGTTTTGTCATCTGATTTAGTATTATTTTAAGGAGTAAAATTTTAATAATATGTTGTAAGTACGTATTCCGTTTTGTGGCAAAGGTAATAAAAAATGCTTATTTTGTAACAGAGTGCTTCAAACGTAATCGCGAGAGGAGTGGGCGGGATATTTAGGATAAATCGTATTTATTGTGTAAAAACAGTCACTTCAATTTAACTTACTGATGTAATTAGTAAATTTGACTTATTATGCTATTTTTTAGATATGGATAAATTTTTATTGATAGGTTTAAGCTATTGTTAGATTTGAATGGAGAGGTGAATAAAAATTTGCACACACCGCCATAAGTCATTTACTCTTTACATGAAAATAAAATAACGTATATAAAGAGGGCTATTAACGATAACAGGTAATGGCAGCAAGATGATCATCCGGACCATTTTGTAATACCAATTCCCCCTGTGATAAAAAGAAATACAGCTGAAATGTCAGTGACGATAATGTTTATTCATACACGGGATAGCAGAGAGCATTAATCTCTGCTGCTGTGATATTGTGATCAACAAAATAGTTGATTATTTAATTATTTTGCCACTAAACAATATGAGTGTTAAAAATAACATTTTTACTCTTATATGGAGTGTGAATGTATTATCACGCTAATTATTTAACTGAAGAAGGAGGTGTCTGAAACAGGCATGCAATATATTGGTTTATCTTTTCAGTGATTATTATTATTTCACATGGCATATAAAACAGAATATATGTTGTTTTATTTATAAAATAGCAGTCAGAGTGTAATGTAGTCGTCAGGAGGATTTGTGATTAAAAATATTCATCCTATTTCCAGTGTAATAGGTCAGGCTCTTAAGAATAAACGCCGACAGCTCGGGTTATCCGGTATTGAACTTTCAAAAATTTTAAGCATCAGCCAGCAACAAATTTCCCGTTATGAAAGAGGTGTGAATTGTTTTAACCTGGACATGCTTATGCGTTATTTCGCTGCTCTGCAAATGACACCAAACGATGTTAATAATTTATTCTCTGTGTTAGGCAGCTATTACCATCATAAGGTCGGTGAGCATGAAGGAAGAATAGAACCCTCATACTGTCATGATTACAGAAAATGATTTAAACAATAATAACGTATATTTATACAGAAATAATGAATGAAATCATTACGATGGGGATGTCGTAAGTACTTATTGATAAATTATTTTATCATCATTAACTCTGAGAATCCGGAGCCGGGACATATTTATGTTTATGTCATATAACACGTTTAAGATAAAAAAAATAAGATTATATCTGCTGTTTTCTTTACCCTTTATTTTTCCGGTTTCAGTCGCCGAATCGTCTGCAGCAAAGCCGGTTGTCAGGCAATCTGAGCCGGTGATATCGGAAACAATAGAAGGTATAGGGGCGGTTGTTGCTGTGTCTCCGGATTCTCTGAGAAACCGTTTTTTATCCGGCAGACGGGGCATGCCGTTTCCGATGGATCTGACCACCCTGCCGGAACCCGCCGGAAAATTACCGCCCGGAAGCCGGATCCCGCACAGTGATGTGTTCAGTACATTACCGGCAGTGCCGGTGCAGCGTGATAAATCCGGTGATCAGTTTTACTCGGATGAAATCGCCGGTGCCTGGCAGGCATTTTTCGATAACGACGGCGATGATATACCGATCAAATTCGGTGGTGATCTGGAAAAAGATCTGAAAAATAATCAAAAAAACAGCGTATTAAATACCAGCAGTTATATGGTCATCTATGATGAAAAACCATAGGTTTATCTTATGCATCTCTGCTCAGGTATATTTTATTATTACTTATAAACGTAATATCAGGAGGATCTATGATTTTTGATGATATGAAAACTGACTTGGCAGATATTATGAAGAAATTTGTAAAACGGAAATGTCATATTAAATATCACTATGATGCAGATAATGTTATTTTTTATATCGATGAAGAGAATGGTATGCGTATCCAGATCAATATAAATTGTATCAGTGATATGCCGGTATACCAGCAGGCATGATGACTCTGAACGAATGAAAATACATTTATATTTATACGGTCTCTGGTTTCTCTGGGGAGAAATACTGATAGCCATTATCTCTTCCGGGAGAGAATTGTATTTTCATATGAGCATGTACGTGTTGCTTCTCTTTATATTATTTTTCATCACAACAGGAAGGCGTTTTTTTATGGCATTATTCAGACAAGACGATAAAAAAGATAAAGTAAATAAAGCAGAATCTGTGAAGGCGGAACAGGCAAAAGCAGAACCGGTAAAAAATGAACCGGCGGGTAAGAGTATTACTATCGTGGGAACAGGTTGTGAAATAACCGGTGATATGACCCCGGGAGGTAATATCGAAATATACGGAAAAGTAAAAGGGAATATCAATGCCGGCGCATTTAAAGTTTCCGTTATGGAAAAAGGGGTTATTGAAGGTGATGTGACTGCGGAACATGTTGCCGTTAATGGCATGATGATGGGAACCTGTAATGCCAAAAATACGGAAATCCTGCAAAAGGGTGAACTGAATGGTATTTGCCGGACTGAAGTATTTTCCATTATTACCGGCGGGCGTTTTACCGGCCAGTCCGAGCCTTATAAAAGTCATAAAGTCACCCCTGAAGCCATTGTTGCCGGTAAAGAAAAGACAATAAATCAAAAATGATCGTTATCCCGGCACACTGTTAACGGATAAAGGAAAAATGAAAATATATTCCCGGTTTTTGATAGCTTTATTTTTTATCCCGTTACTTTGTTTTGCGGAAACACCGTCGCAAAATATTGAGTTGTTGAATATAAAAGCGATACAGGGAGAAACAAATGCCCAGTTTTTACTGGGGACACTGTATCTCACCGGACGTTATGGTGTGAAAAAAGATATTGAGAAGGGAAAGTATTATTTGCGTATTGCGGCCGGAAAGGGCGATTCCGATGCAAAACGCTTTTTAGCGCTTCAGTATTACAATGAAAAAGACTATTTTGCATTTCTTACTCTGTTTTATGAATATTGCAGGGATATTATTGAACAAAGTTCTGAATGACAAAAACCGGGTTTTAAAAAGGCTTGTATTGAATGCAAGCCTTTTTTATTTATGAACCGGCATTCAGGCTGGATTTCTTTTTTATTGAGCGGAATGCACTCAGTTTGATATCACTGCATACCTTACCAAGCTTTATCGTCAGGCTGTTTCTCATATAAATTTTAATGTCATTATCCATAATGCTTTCATTTTCCCGCAGGAAATTAAACTCATTCATGACTTCACCGTATTTTCCGGATAATATCCGGTAATCACCGGTATTGGTTTTGCGCAGCAGATACATATCATCAATACAGCTGTTACTGGTGGAATTCTGTGCCGGTGCAGGGAGTAATTTTACCGGCTCTGCCACTGGTTGTGCGGGCTGAGGTGATATTTGCTGTGATGCGCTGGTACAGCCGGACAGCGTAGTCAATAATCCCGAAATCAGAATGAATGTTTTAAAACGCATGGGAACTCCTCTGGCGGGTATATATTGTATCGGATTTTAAGAACAGAGAGGGCTATACCTTAAAGTATGTCTGCGGTGTTTGTATATGAATAGAGTGTGACGAAATAAACATAATAATATGGTGTCTATCTTTACTGCTATAGTGATAAATATAAATATAGTTATATTTGTCTGTATTAAATGTGGCACAGTGCTGAATGTTAATCAGCGCAGGCAGAAGATATCATTATATACACGTTAAAAGAGTGATAATAAGAGTGATATTATAAACAGGAAGGATCGAGTGATTATATATAACCGGTATTTTTCCGCAGAGTAAACAAAAAAAGTCTTTTTCTCCGCCGGTGTTGTTGTGTCGTGACAGGAAACGCTCTTTTCCGGAACGGAAAACGGCCTTTTACGATTCATCAGAAAACCCGCTGGCTGCGCAAACAGATCCGGCGGAGTGTGACGGCGTTTAGCGGGGAATAAAAAAAGGCATCCGCCCCCGGATGCCTTTGGGTACAACAGCTGAACAGCGGACTATTCAGCGGTTCTGGTACTGGTGCGGATCAGGTAATCAAAGGCGCTGAGTGACGCTTTGGCACCTTCGCCTGCCGCGATAATAATTTGTTTGTACGGTACGGTGGTGCAGTCACCGGCACCGAACACCCCTTTAATACTGGTTTCGTTACGGGCATCGACCACAATCTCACCCATCGGGTTCAGATCCAGTGTTCCTTTCAGCCACTGCGTATTCGGCAGCAGGCCAATCTGAACGAAAATCCCCGCCAGTGTCAGTGTGTGAAGCTCACCGGATACACGATCTTTGTACTGTAAGCCGGTCACTTTGCTGCCGTCGCCGAGCACTTCGGTGGTTTGGGCATTCACAATAATATCCACGTTTGCCAGGCTGTGTAATTTCTGCTGTAACACCGCATCGGCTTTCAGTTCCGGGGCAAATTCCAGCAGCGTGACGTGTTCCACCACACCGGCCAGGTCGATAGCGGCTTCCGCGCCGGAGTTACCGCCGCCGATCACCGCCACAGATTTCCCTTTGAACAGCGGGCCGTCACAGTGCGGGCAGTAAGTCACCCCTTTGGTGCGGTATTCCTGCTCGCCCGGAACACCCATGTTACGCCAGCGGGCACCGGTACTGATAATGACGCTGCGCGCTTTCAGGGTTGCACCGGATGCGGTCTGTAACTGATGCAGGCCGCCTTGTTCCGTGGCCGGGATCAGCGCCGTGATGCTCTGGTTATCAATCACATCTGCGGTGTAATCTTCCACATGCACTTTCAGTGCTGCCGCCAGTTTTGCGCCTTCGGTTTTGGGTACGGAGATATAGTTTTCAATATCCACGGTATCCAGCACCTGGCCGCCGAAACGCTCACCGATAAGTCCGGTACGGATCCCTTTACGGGCAGCATACACGGCTGCGGATGCTCCGGCAGGGCCGCTGCCGACAATCAGCACTTCATACGGTGCCTGCTGATTCAGAGCATCAGCTGCTCGTTTACCGGCGTTGCTGTCCACTTTATTGACGATTTCCGCCAGTGTCATACGACCCTGACCGAACTCGTTACCATTCAGGAAAACCGCCGGCACGCCCATGATATTGCGTTCGGTGATCTCATTCTGAAACAGACCGCCGTCAATGGCCGTGTGTGTGATATTCGGATTAAGTACCGCCATCAGGTTCAGTGCCTGCACCACATCCGGGCAGTTATGGCAGGAGAGTGAATAATAGGTTTCAAAATGGAATTCACCTTCCAGATTGCGCACCTGATCCAGTAATTCCTGTGCTTCTTTTGACGGATGACCGCCGACTTGTAACAGTGCTAACACCAGTGAGGTGAATTCATGACCCAGCGGGGAACCGGCAAAACGGATGCCCTGCGTCTGTCCCGGATTGACAATCAGGAATGACGGCTTGCGTGCAGAAGCACTGTTATCTTCGCGAACGGTAATCTTCGGCGATAACTCAGCGATTTCCTGTAATAATGTTCTGATTTCACCGGACTTAGCACTGTCGTCAAGGGTTGATACCAGCTCAACCGGACGGGTTAATTTTTCGAGATACGCTTTAAGCTGCGCTTTCATTGTGTTATCGAGCATGATTATTCCCTTAAAAAATCGGGTGCAATGCACCCGATAACAGTAAATAAGAAAGGAGACGGGGGAGCTTAGATTTTACCGACCAGGTCCAGTGACGGAGACAGCGTCGCTTCACCTTCTTTCCATTTGGCAGGGCAGACTTCACCCGGATGGCTGGCAACATACTGAGCCGCTTTCACTTTACGCAGCAGGTCAGATGCGTCACGGCCGATACCTTCAGCAGTGATTTCAATCGCCTGGATGATACCCTGCGGGTCAACAACGAACGTACCGCGGTCAGCCAGACCTTCCAGTTCACGCATGTTTTCGAAGTTACGGGTCAGTGCGCCGGTCGGGTCACCGATCATGGCATAGTTGATTTTGCCGATGGTTTCTGAGCTGCTGTGCCATGCTTTGTGGGTGAAATGGGTGTCAGTGGAGACAGAGTAGATGTCCACGCCCATTTTCTGAAATTCATCGTAATGGTCAGCCAGGTCGCCTAACTCAGTCGGGCAGACAAACGTGAAGTCAGCAGGATAAAAGAAGAAAATGCTCCATTTGCCTTCGGTGTCTTTTTCGGTGACTTCAATGAATTCACCGTTTTTGAATGCCATGTTTTTGAAAGGTTTGATTGGGGTATTAATTAAAGACATAGATGATTCCTCCTGTTTCGTTGAAAATAACAATACGGGAAGCGGCGCGGGGAAGCCAATGGCTTGCTGCTATCGATGTGATAGGTTTTATCTAACGATGGGTTTATTTTAATAGTTTACGGTACGAAAACGGCAGATATTGCGCACGGACAATAAGATCGCATTCCTGTTTGAAAATGCCTTCAATCAGGGGGATGATTGTTAAGATATGTATGAATAAAGATGAACAAAAAATTAGTGGCGTGATGACGTTTCAGCTTTCATTTTAAGGTCGCTGTGTTTATTATGCCCTCTTCTTTTTTTGACGGCGTAACTGGTTTTGGGCATTGGCCATAAGTAGACCAATCTGCTTTAACAGTCTTTTTTCAGTTACGGTTCTATCTGCATGACCTCCGGGATAGAGTGAATAGCATAAATGACTGAGACAACCTCTCTGACACCACTTGTCACCCTGAAAGGGCTGAGCAAAAGCTTTGATGACAAGAACATAATTAAGCATTTAGACCTCACAATTAATCATGGTGAGTTCGTCACCATTCTGGGCCCGTCCGGGTGCGGTAAAACCACGGTTTTACGGTTAATCGCCGGGCTTGAGGATGCGGATGAAGGCACCATTATGCTCGGCGACCAGGATATCACACATATCCCTGCTGAACAGCGCCATATCAACACGGTTTTCCAGAGCTACGCCCTGTTTCCGCACATGACAGTCTTTGAAAACGTTGCGTTCGGGCTGCGTATGCAGAAAACCCCGGAACATGAAATCACACAGCGTGTGGAAGAAGCCCTGAAAATGGTGCAGCTGGCGGATTTTGCCGGGCGTAAACCGGGACACCTTTCCGGCGGACAACAGCAGCGTGTTGCCATTGCCCGTGCGGTGGTGAATAAACCGGAAGTGCTGCTGCTGGATGAATCTCTCTCCGCACTGGATTACAAGCTGCGCAAACAGATGCAGAGTGAACTGAAAGCCCTTCAGCGTCAGCTGGGGATCACCTTTGTGTTTGTTACCCACGACCAGGAAGAGGCGCTGACCATGTCTGACCGCATCATTGTGATGCGTGACGGCAGGATTGAGCAGGACGGCACGCCGCGTGAAATCTACGAAGAGCCGAAAAACCTGTTTGTGGCGCAGTTTATCGGTGAGATCAATATCTTTGATGCGGATGTTCTGCACCGAATCGATGAACAGCGGATCCGCGCAAATGTCGAAGGGCACGAGTGTGATATTTACACCACGCTGGATGTCACGCCGGGGCAGAGAGTCCATGTGCTGCTGCGTCCGGAAGATCTGCGTGTTGAAGAAATCCATGATAATGAGCCGATTACCGGGCTTATCGGTTATGTCCGCGAGCGCAACTATAAAGGTATGACGCTGGATTCCGAAGTGGAGATGGAAAACGGCAAGCGGGTGATGGTTAGTGAGTTCTTTAATGAGGATGATCCGGATGTGGATCACTCGCTGAATCAGAAAATCGCCGTGACATGGGTTGAAAGCTGGGAGGTGGTGCTGGGCGATGAAAATGACGCGTAAACCACTCCAGACTATCGTGATCACGGGGATTGTCGCCTGGTTACTGTTGTTTGTTTTCCTGCCCAATCTGATGATCATCGGCACCAGTTTCCTGACACGCAATGACGCGAATCTGGTCGATATGGTCTTTACCCTCGACAATTACCGGCGCTTATTTGACCCGATGTATGCACAGGTGATGCTGCACTCGCTTAATATGGCGGTGATTGCCACGGTCTGCTGCCTGCTGATCGGCTATCCGTTTGCGGCGTTTATTGCAAGGATGCCGCAGAAGTATCGTCCGCTGATGTTATTCCTGCTGATAGTCCCGTTCTGGACAAACTCGCTTATCCGTATTTACGGGCTGAAAATTTTCCTCAGTACACGCGGCTATCTGAATGAGTTTTTATTATGGACAGGGCTTATCGATAAACCCTTTAAGCTGATGTATACCTCTGAAGCGGTGGTGCTCGGGCTTATCTATATTCTGCTGCCGTTTATGGTGATGCCGCTCTATTCCGCGATTGAGAAACTTGATAAATCCTTACTGGAGGCGGCACGTGATCTGGGGGCGAATAAAGTTCAGACCTTCTTCCGCATTATTCTGCCGCTGACCATGCCGGGCATTATTGCCGGTTGTCTGCTGGTGCTGCTGCCGGCGATGGGGCTGTTCTATGTGGCGGATCTGATGGGCGGGGCGAAAAACCTGCTGATTGGTAACGTGATAAAAAGTCAGTTCCTGAACATCCGTGACTGGCCGTTTGGTGCGGCAACCAGTATCTTCCTGACCGCAGCAATGGGGCTGCTGCTGTATGTTTATTACCGTGCGGCGAAAATGTTGAATAAGAAGGGTGAACTGGAATGATAGGACGCCTGTTACGCGGTGGTTTTATGACCATCATCTATGCTTATTTATACATCCCGATTGTTATCCTGATTGTGAACTCCTTTAACTCATCCCGTTTCGGGATCAACTGGCAGGGATTCACGACTGACTGGTACAGCACGCTGATCAATAATGACAGCCTGCTGCAGGCGGCGGGTCATTCACTGACGATGGCAATTCTGTCTGCCACATTTGCCACGGTTATCGGTTCACTGACAGCGGTGGCACTGTACCGCTACCGCTTCAAAGGAAAACCGTTTGTCGGCGGTATGTTGTTTGTGGTGATGATGTCGCCGGATATCGTGATGGCTATTTCCCTGCTGGTGTTGTTTATGATCCTCGGGGTGTCGCTTGGTTTCTGGTCATTACTGTTCTCGCACATTACCTTCTGCCTGCCGTTTGTGGTGGTCACAGTCTATTCGCGGCTGAAAGATTTTGATGTGAAAATGCTGGAAGCGGCACGTGATCTGGGGGCCGGGGAATTCACCATTCTGCGCAAAATTATTCTGCCGCTGGCGTTACCGGCAGTGATCGCGGGCTGGCTGCTGAGCTTTACCCTGTCAATGGATGACGTGGTGGTGTCCTCATTTGTTACCGGACCAGGCTATGAAATTCTGCCTCTGAAAATCTACTCGATGGTAAAAGTCGGGGTTTCACCGGAAGTGAATGCGCTGGCCACGATTTTAATGGCACTTTCGCTGTTTATGGTCATCATCAGTCAGCTTGTGCTGCGTGACCGCTCACACAAACAGCAGTAACCTTTCTGTTACCGGCGCGGTCTTCAGCGGATCCGCCGGTTTATTGTGTGAATAATCCCGCATTGCCGCAGAATTTTCAATTCTGTTACCGTTTTATGACGTAATCGTTGCTTTACCCCCCGCATTTCCGCTTTTATAATTACTCTGCTTAATTAACAAAGGGGGCGTTACCGCCTGTGATATTCACTGATTAACCCGGGTTGAGGGAAACACTGAAATGAAAAAGTGGTCCTTACTGCTTGGTGCCGGCATTCTGGCAGCGGGCTTGAGTTCAGCATCAGCAGATGACAGTAAAACACTCTATTTCTATAACTGGACGGAATATGTTCCGCCGGGGTTATTAGAGCAGTTTACCAAAGAGACCGGAATCAAGGTGATTTACTCCACCTATGAATCCAACGAAAGCATGTACACCAAACTGAAGACCTACAAAGACGGGGCTTATGACCTGGTGGTGCCTTCAACCTATTTTGTCGCCAAAATGCGCCACGAAGGAATGCTGCAGAAGATCGATAAATCAAAGCTGAGTCACTTTGATAACCTGGATCCGAATCTGCTGCACAAACCATTCGATCCGGAAAACGATTACTCGATTCCGTATATCTGGGGTGCGACTGCTATCGGGATTAACGGTGATGAGGTCGATCCGGCCTCTGTGACCTCCTGGGCTGACCTGTGGAAACCGGAGTACAAAAACAGCCTGCTGATGACCGATGATGCCCGTGAAGTATTCCAGATTGCCCTGAGCAAACTGGGTTATTCAGCAAATACCACCAATCCGGCTGAAATTGAGCAGGCTTATAAAGAACTGCAAAAATTGCGCCCGAACATTTTAGCGTTTAACTCCGATAACCCGGCGAACCCGTTTATGGAAGGGGAAGTCAATGTCGGGATGATCTGGAACGGCTCCGCGTATGTGGCACGTCAGTCCGGGCTGAATATTGATGTTGTCTGGCCTGAGGAGGGCGGCATCTTCTGGATGGACAGCCTGGCTATTCCGGCTAACGCTAAAAACCCGGAAGGCGCACATAAGCTGATTGATTTCCTGCTGCGTCCGGAAATTGCGGCACAGGTCGCACAGACTATCGGGTATCCGACCCCGAATCTGGCGGCGAAAAAACGGCTCCCGGCAGAGATTGTCAATGACAAATCACTCTATCCGGATGAGGAAACCATCCGTAAAGGGCAGTGGCAGGATGATGTGGGTGACACCAGTGTGCTCTATGAAAACTATTATCAGAAGCTGAAAGCCGGTCGTTGATTTTACTCTCCGTTTGAAAAAGCACCTCAGAGGTGCTTTTTTTATGTCTGTAATAAAGTGACATAACCTGAATGATTTCATTGCAAATAATATATAAACAGGTGAGCAAAAACATTTCTAATTATTAAACAGAAGCTGAATCAATAATCTGTTTTATAAAAAAACGCTAAATGATACCTGTCACAAGGTGAATCTCATGCTGCCCCAATGGATTGTTTTATATCAATTAACGTATAATATATTGATATATAAGAAATAATTTGACGTATTACGGCATGAATGAAAAGTGATGTGCAACGCGATAAATAAAAAATTACAAATACAACAAATAAGTTACAAAAAAATACAATTAGACTGCAATATCATGCTGGATATCTTTTTTTGTTAAGAATAAAAACTTGAAATTAAAGTGAAATATTCACAATGCAGCATTAAACACTTACTCACTGTGAATGTCAGATTTTAATGGTTTTTTCTCGGAGCAGCATAACACGTGTCTATCTAAAAATAATTAGATGATTATAATTACGAAAGTGACACAAGTAGTGTGTAAATGGGTAATTATAAATACCATTATTTGTTACTGGTTTTTTCAATCAACGCACCCTGTGGATAGCTTATCAGCTGATTTTTGCGCTTTTTCTAACCACGCCGTTGTTTTTTTAGACAAAAACATGATTGAAATGTGACCATTGCCACTTAATTGATGTAAAGAGATGAAAAATATTTTGTTACGTGTGATCTATTTCACTTTTTATGTGGTCAGATCAAAGAATCATGGTTAGTGGATGGATTAGGATATAATCAGACATCCTGATTTACATTCTCTCATTATTTCGGCTGATGCTACGGATAGCATAAAAAAGACAGGGCGATGAATTAATCGCAAAATGACTAAGTAATTTTACTAAAAAAATAACTTATCTTTATGTGACTAGTTAGTAATCCCGGTCTTATTTTGCTTAGGGAATAGTCTTAAATACGCAGAGTGATTTTAAATTTTGATATCGTAATTATAGATTCTCACGTTTTTCTGTGACGCTTAATTTTTTAATTGGTTAAATAGATAAACCGGGTTAAGCACTTCATCAAAATTCAGATAAATCTGTTTATATCTGACAGGTATAATTAAATTTCTTTGAAGTGTGATATCGATATTGAACTGAATTTAAATATTACGCCATGATTAAAACGAAATTATTCATCATTTTAGTATTTCGCGAGAAATACTTTGTTCGTATTTAACGTTTTTATACATAAAAAATATAGCTTTTAAGTAAATTTACTTAATTGAATTCACGACTTATAGAGAAAATAGGTAGACATTATGGAAACTTCCGACTTTTATGCAGTCTTAGGCCACAGAATCCAATCAAGACGTAAAGAACTCGGGATTGTTACGGTTAAATTAGCGCAAAAACTGAATATCAGTCAGCAACAGTTTAACCGTTATGAGCGCGGTGTCAGTAAAATCAGCCTGCATCATCTTATTGAATTATCTGAATTATTAGATGCATCGGTCGAATGGTTCCTCAGCGGCAGAGCTGAAGCATCAGAACATCCGCATGAACCGCATATTCAGATGCGCTCAAATCAGTTCAGAGCAGAAACGGTATTGCTGAACGGTAAACAATTTATCTAAATCAGGATATTGTTTCTGCTGTTATCAATTCTGATACAACAGACATTATCCGCTAAATACAGTAAGCCAGTCATCTTTGTTATTATTATGGTCAAAATCAGCGGAAAGTACATCCGGTGCTAATCCCAGCTGTTTTTGATTTACCATTCTAAGAAGATATTGTTGGTAAAAGGCATGATAGTTAACAATGTCACCGCCAACCTGGCTTACTGATTTACGTATTTTCGCATCAGAATATTCCGGGTTTTTTGTTAATTTATTTTCAACGGTAATTAATAACGTTATTTTTTCTTTTATATTATTACCGGTATTATATCCATCTGTTCCCACTAACTCGAGTCCGCGATAAATATCTTCCTTTCTATTAAAATTACTGATAAGCCAGTCATGCAATCGTTTGGCTTTCTCATGGTCCCCGCCGGGCTGAATATCCGGCTTTCCGGTGGTCCTGTCTATTTTCATATTTATTATCCTTTTTTGTATAATGATAAATAGCCGCCGGAGATACCCGCCGGGCTATCCGGAACAATACCGCTATTTATTTGTGTGGCTTTTTCACGGGCAAACGTGTCCGGTGTCAGATAAAGTAATTTTTTCCCGGTACGTAATATGATGTTACGGCTGAAATGAAAAGATACCGGCACAGTGAAGTCCGGATACTCAGTCATTCCCTTTTTAAGTTCAGCCGGCAGAATTAATTCACATTCACTCTCTGCGGAAAACTGCTCAACTAATTGGTGAATCAGCGTAAAACGTATTCCGGTGTCATCGAAAAATGCAGATAACTCCGTTTCCAGGCCGGAAATCGCGCCGGCGAGATTTTGATGGATCACTGATTTATATTCATTTATCACCCGTACCATTTCAGGCAGTGCCTGTGTCAGCCCCTGTTGAAAACCGGCATCAAAGCCTGTTTGGCGATGTTGTTCTGCCTTGTCTTCAGCCTGTTTTATCAGGCGGGCAGCATGATGGTTTGCCTGCCGGGTCAGGTTACTGAGACGGCAAAGCGCAGAGACGTGGCGGCGTTTAATCAGTACGCCGTATTTAACATGTAACAGCAGAGGATCAGGCAGTGAACGGCACATAATGCAATACCAGCGGTAAAAGGGAATCGGGCAGGTGCGGCAGACGGATTTCTGCCGGTGATAAGGATGCATCCGTCATCAGCTGAAAGCGCGCCGCCAGCGCGGGGGAAAAAGCGGATAATAATTGCGCCATGGCAATCTGGCCGGGCAGCACCGCAGGGATATCCGGCTGTGCCTGAGCTTGCGGCCATGCCGGTAGCGGCAGTGCCGGGGTCAGAGATAAAAATGCCTGTTGTGATAAATCCGGCACGGTATCATCCGGCAGGCCATAAGCATGGCGGATGAACATATCCAGATAGTGACAAAGTACGGGAAGCCGCTGCCAGTGGCGCATCAGCGGGATCGTCAGCGGAGATAACAGATCAAAATCCTGCTCACGCGGCAGCCGGTAGTGATCGATAATGGCCGCATTATACATTCTGCGGTATGACGCAGATTGCGCTGCCGGCGGCAACCCGGCAAATAAGCGGCTGCTGTGCAGATAATCCGCAGGCTGGTACATCACCCGGGCGACGGTGCCTTGTATATCAAACCGGTTATTCATGGTGTTCTGACCTTTTTCCGCATCAGAAATGCCCGTAATTGCCCGCGCCGGACATAACCAGCTGCTATCAGCATGATCCCTGCCGGAAACAGCAGAAAAAACGGGGACACACCGGCGTTCTCCGGTTGCGGAGGCAAATCAATAACCGGTTTCCCGGGATACAGGAGTACAGAAACGGTTTCTTCTGTCAGTCCGTTAAAGGCATTCATCACAAATGTCTGAATATCCTGCGCGAACTGTGTTTCATCCTCAATCCCGGAGTGGTAAATCAGCACCGAGGCACGGGGTGTTTCCGGCTGTTTACGGGGGCTTCCCGGCCCGGACAGCGGATAACTGAGATGAACACGGGCTCCGGTAACCGCATCAAATGACAACAGCGATTGTTCCAGCCGCTGCTCAATGGCAGAAATCAGGCGGGCTTTTTCTGATTGCGGGGAGGCAATCAGTGAATCTGACGGGAAGATCCCGGCAATTTCAATCCGCTCATCAGTGGGCAGATGGTATTCCTGTAAAATATGAATAGCGTGACGGCTCTGTTCTTCCGGTACGGAAATGGTGAACAACCCCTTTCCCTGCGGCGTCTTCACTGCCTGAATCTGATGTTTATGCAGCGCGGCCAGCACTTCATTAGACTGACGCTGATTCAGCGATGACAGAATCGTTCCCTCTTTACAGCCGCTGAGCAGCAGGCTTATCCCGCTTATTATTAATATAAACATTATCTTGTGCATCACTGACCCTTAATGACGGTATCGGCGGCATTCAGGGTCAGATGCAGCATACGGGAATAAAAACTGATCTCCGTATGCCATTTGGCCATCACGGCCTGGTTTTCCAGCATCATCATGACATCGTTGGTGTCTGTGGTTGTTTGCCCTGTGCTCAGTGCCTGTGTTTTCCGGCGCAGGTCTTTTTTTGCGGTTCCGGGTAATACGATATTCTGATAAGCCGCCTGCTCCCGGCCGCTGAGATCAGTCAGTAACTCCGTGATCCCGGTGATCGTTGTGACAGGTAAAGTCCGGTTAAATGATGACATCATAAAATCCTTTTTATGGTTAATGGCAGGCAGGTAACCTGCCATTTTTACGTTATAAATCAGCGCATATTGCCGATCGGTGTTGACAGGTTTTCTTTATGCTGGCGAATCATCGCTGAGAGCGCAGTACATTTAATATTCAGCGATGAAGTACAGGCCTGCAATATCGCCAGGTCATAGGCATTGGCCGTGTCTTTATTGCCTGACTGTAAATTATTCATCAGCGCATTCAGTTTTACATTGTCTTCATGAATCGGTGATTTGAATTGCTTCGTCAGAGTGGTAAATGTTATTGCATCATTTTTATTTGCTATATCAGGCATAAATGTCCTTATTCATTATCAGAGGTGAATTTTGTGTGGTTATCAGACAGGTGAATATAATTTACTGTGCCATATAGGCCGGGATAAATGTTGTGGGGCATACTTTCCCTGTACTGTACCAGTGTATTTCCGGGGGCTGAGAATATCGTGGTATTGATATCCTTAATAATAGTCTCTGTTTCCTTGTCTCTCCTTTTAGCTGCGTAAATCCAAATGGTATTTCCTGATTTTTTTACAGAGTACCGGATTGAGTGCTGACCGAACCGGTCATTTATTAATTTAACAATATCACTGAATGATAATGTCCTGACAGTAATGTCCTCTCTGAACTCATCAGGAAGATTGAAGGTTTCAGGGATAACTATCTTATTCATTTGATATATATAAATGATTTCTTTTCTTTTATTAAAATCAGGCATGGTGATAATATCATCTTTATCTATCTTTATGCTTGTTTTATTAACCTCAAAAATAGTATAGCCCGGTAGTTCTTTTTTCAGCCCGGCAATATCGTTTTCGGGGGATGAGAAAACAAGGATATTATTGTCTTTTATAATATATTCATTGTTATTTATATAGCTGCGTATAATATTTTCATAACTTATCGTATGGTTTTTTGTCTCTGTTCTGCTTTGGTTTTTCAGGAGTATCAATCCTGCTGTCAGCAGGAGCGATAACATCAGTACAACATAAAAACAGGCGGGTCCGGAGAACCTGCTGCGGCGTGTTCCGGCCTTTTTTGTCACAGACAGAATGCTTTTATGCCAGGTATCCTGCTGTTCTTTTACAGCGAAAAAAGGTATTCCCTGATAAGAAAATAATGCGTTATAGCCGATGTCTGTCGTGATAGTTTCATTGCTGTGAGTAGTACAGGAAACACTATAATACTCTTCATGCAATTCGGCCTCGATACGCTGTAATGATGAATCCGGTACCGGGAGGGACAAGGGGATCAGTGCGTCACCGGATCCAACACTATCGGTATTGTTAATATGATATTTACCGGAAGGTAATGTAATTTCTTTTCCGGATGAATCTCCCATTGTTATTATGTCGTATAATTTTATCATCAATTGTTCCTGGTTATGATTATATGTGTGGAATAATTTTGATTTATCCTTTTCGCCATTTTTTTAAATGGTAGTGAGTTTTATAAAAAAATGGTAGTAAAAAATAGTGTTATATTTTAAATTCACTGATAAATTTTAGTTTGTTCAATGATTGTTTAACGTTATACACGTATTTGTTATATATTCGGATGAAAAGGATGATGTGAAATCATATGGAAAAGATGAGTCGGATATATATTTATAATGATATATATAATACAGATGGATGTAAAAAAAGTGATCGGGTTGATTGCTGTTTTCCGCTGTCAAAATGTATAAAACTATTGGCTTTTATAGACTGTCATTATCATTTACCGCAAAAAGATAATGACGAAATGACGGATAATGCAATCTGTCAGAATGATGAAGTAATTTTTTCTGTTCAGGGTGAGGCTGATAATCCGGAATACCGGGTTGTCTGTGAAATGCTGAACGAAAACAGCGAAATAAAAACATTTTTGAATTCACTGCGTCACTCAGAACATTACTGGCTGGTAAAGCATCTGATCAGCGCTGCCGATTGTAAAAACAGCAATATCCGCGATATCAGTCAGCGCTACGGGTTATCCGGCACTCATTTCAGACGTTTGTGTCAGCGTTATATCGGCAATCAGAGTAAATACCAGTTGCGGCACTGGCGTGGCGTGGCCTCGGTGCTCGATATTCTGGTAGAAGAGCACTCACTGACCCGTATCGCGGCAGATAACGGCTACTGCTCGGCTTCGCATTTCTCAAATGAAATCAAACTATTATTTGGCATGTCTCCCCGGAAAATAAGGAATTTAAATCATGCGGTTAAAAAATAGCGCCGGGGGACTGTTTGGTCTTATTCTTTGTCTGCTTTCTCTGCCGCTCATGGCGGAGCAAACAGTGTTATACGAAAAAAAACCACCGCGTCAGGAGCAGTATGTGGCGAAAGAAACACGGCTGGATCATTTTTTTGATGCGCTGGCCGGAAAGCTGGATGTCATGATGATTTCGTCGGACGCGGTGAAAAAGAAGAAGATTTCCGGCACCTTTGATTTATCCGACCCGCAGGCCGCACTGTCACAGATGCTGAAAACGATGGCACTGGTGTCATACCGGGAAAACCGCACCCTCTATATTTACAGCAGCAATGAGATTGAATCATCGATGCTGACGCTGAATGCCATCACCCGCCATGAACTGACGGCTTTTCTGAAACAAACCGGGTTATTTGACGCGCAATATCCGCTGACATCTGACCGGCAGCAGCGGATTTTATATGTCACTGCGCCCCCGCGCTATCTGACGCTTATCCGTTCTGCGGTGGATGCACTTGAGGCTCAGTACAGTGTGCAGGAACAGGGAATTTCACCGGAGGATGAGCATATTCAGTTGGTTAAGCTGGAAAACAGTTTTGTGCAGGACCGCGAAATCACGTCGCGGGGAAAAAGTCTGGTATTGCCGGGGGTGGCGTCAGCATTGCGGGAGTTACTGGACTCAGGGCCGGCGGCAAAAACCGGACTGGTGCCGCAGGATGCAGAACAGGGCGATATTCAGCCGGCTGAAACCGTCTGGCTGGGCGGTGAGCGGGTGCGGATTGTGCCGTTACAGGGGGAAAACAGCCTGTTGTTAAAAGGGAGCCGCAATGCCCTGCACTTAATCAATCAACTGATAAAGCAACTGGATGTTGCCAAACCGCAGATCGAATTATCATTGTGGATTATTGATGTATCAAAAAACGAAGCTGACCAACTGGGGATCAACTGGCAGGCCGATTACGGTACCGGAAAAATGAAGGTGTCATTTAATCTCAGTGAGCTTAACCAGTTCACCGGTTTTTCCTTCTTCAGCAAAATCAGGGCATTGTCTGCGAAAGGGCAGGCCAATATGGTCTCCCGGCCGATTATCCTGACTCAGGATAACACCCCGGCGGTTTTTGATAATAACACCACGTTTTACAGTAAGTTACAGGGAGAGCGCACATCATCCCTGGAAAGCATTACTTATGGTACAAAAGTGAGTGTGACGCCGCGGATCGCCAATCAGCGGAAATCCGTGGAGATGATTATCGAGCTTGAAGATGGCGCACAGAAAAAGGACGCTGACGGAACAGGCGGAGAAGACGCACTGCCGGTGATTAACCGCACCAATATCAGCACGATAGCCAGGGTTGCTCAGGGCAATACACTGCTGATTGGCGGGTACACGCGGGAAAACAGCCACCGCCATAATGACAAAATTCCGCTGCTGGGCGATATTCCGCTGGCAGGCCGGTTGTTTCAGTTTGAATCAGTAAAGACAGAAAAAATGGTCCGGCTTTTTCTGTTACAACCCCGTATTCTGCAACAGGATTTTTTCAGCGACACAGAAATTACCGGTCATATTCCGTTTAATCATGAGAATAAACAAGGTATTAAGATGATGCAGACACTGAAACAGGGCTATTGATATGATCAATAGCGTATCCGGCGCAGCGGCGTTCCGTCCGTCAGCAGCACCACAAAAACAGGCGGGTGATGTGGCTGCGGAGCAGCGCCCGGCGGAAAACCAGGCAGAAAATCATGCCGAACAGATGATGGATGTGATGGATGACATGGCGATGGCGCTGTCACAGTTTAACCGGCGGCAGTACGGCAAAGATGACAATATCAGTCAGTTACCGGCGTCAGAGCAAAAAAACAGTGCAGAGGGGACAGAGACAAAACTGGATCGGGTTGTGCAGTGGTTTGCGGCTTGCGGACGTTCTGTCTGTGAGTTTCTCGATTATGTGCGCAACCTGTTTCCGGACCCCAGTGATTATGTTATGGCACTGCGTTCCTTATTGCGTAAGCTGCCGTTTTCGGCGGAAGAAGCGGCTGAAATTGATGCGGAAATTGAGCAGTTACTTCATGGTGAGTTTGCGCAGGAAACGCGGGCCGGAATCAATATCGCACTGAAAATCCGCCTGCACGCACCGGTGACACAACTGGATTGCGCACAGCTGAGAATGGTGTACCGCAGCTACATCAGCTGGAAATTCGATATTTTGTATTTGTGGAAAGTGTGGCTGGAGCAGTACCGGAAAAGCCGGGTCAGAAGCCTGCTGAATTATGTCCGCGACTCGCTGGTGTGTGATATGGCGGCGGCGCTGCCCAGTTGCAGTCATCACAGTGAGTTCGGGGAGTTGACCGCCCGGTTGCATACCCTGAATCAGCTTATTTCCCTGAATGATATGTTTCATCAGAAAATTTCTTCTCTGAATTGTACAGAACCGGTACTGGCGGATGAGCCCCGGCTGAACCAGTTACTGATTTCCGGGCTCGGTGACGCAGAGGCATTTCAGACGGAAACCGAATCGTTGCTGGCGGCGGCAGAAGATGACAAAAACAGGCCGCTTATTTTACAGCGCCTGATTGTGATTTTTGGTGAGATACCGGATGTTCTTTTTTTGCAGGAAGCAGGGAAAGAGCAGGTGGTTTCTTTTCTGAAAGCCCTTATGAGCAAAACTATTAATATCTTATAACTTTCACCGGCAATGGATTGCTATGCTGACAACTTTTATCAATGCAGTGAAAAGCAGGCCGGAGATCGCGGTACTGCTGATTATGGTGATGGTCATTGCCATGCTGATCATTCCGCTGCCGAAAATGCTGGTCGATTTTCTCATCGGGCTGAACATCGTCATTTCTATCCTGATGTTACTGCTCTCTTTCTATATCACCCGGATTCTGGGATTTACCTCTTTTCCGGCACTTCTGCTGATCACCACGCTGTTCCGGCTGGCATTGTCGATCAGCACCAGCCGCCTGATCCTGCTGGATGCGGACGCCGGGAATATCATTCAGTCATTTGGTGAATTTGTTATCGGCGAAAATATTGTGGTGGGTTTTGTTATCTTCGCCATTGTCACCGTGGTGCAGTTTATTGTTATCACCAAGGGCTCGGAGCGGGTGGCGGAAGTGGCGGCACGTTTCTCTCTTGACGGTATGCCCGGCAAACAGATGAGTATTGATGCCGATCTGAAATCCGGCCTGATTGATAACGAAGAAGTGCGTAAACGCCGTAAAGAGCTGGAGCAGGAGAGCCAGATGTACGGCGCGTTTGACGGTGCGATGAAGTTTATCAAAGGGGATGCGATCGCCGGTATTGTCATCATTTTTGTGAATTTTGCCGGTGGAATCGGCATTGGTGTGGCGCAAATGTCGATGCCGTTCAGTGAGGCACTCAGCACTTACACGTTGCTGACGATCGGAGATGGCCTGGTGGCGCAGATCCCGGCGCTGCTGATTGCTATCAGTGCCGGGTTTATCGTCACCCGGGTCAGCGGTACCAATCAAAATTTAGGGGCCAATATTGTCAGGGAGCTGTTTTCCCACGACTTTACCCTGATTGTCACCGCGATACTGGCACTGTGTATGGGGATGCTGCCGGGATTTCCGGCGGGTGTTTTCGGCCTGCTGGCGGCCGGACTGATGTTGTTTTACGGAATGCGGCTCAGACAAAATAAGCAGAAGCAGACCTCTGATCCGGCACAAACCCGCACTGACACTCTTTCTCAGGCAGTATCTGTGTCGTCTGCGGATGATTTTTCGCCGCGCGGGCTGACGGCGGAAAATAACGAAGCTATTCCGCTTATCATCACACTTCATCACCGTTATCAGGTGTTGTTTGAAAAACAAAACATGACAGCGTGGCTGCAGGAGGAGTTTGCCTTCCGTTACGGTTTCTTTTTGCCCGCTGTTATTATCAATTACAGCCGCGAAATACCGGAACATAAAGCCGTGGTGTTAATCAATGAAATTCAGTCCGGGGTTATTTACAGCTATCCGGATCGCTGTCGGATCACTGAAATCAATGGTGCTCTTGATTCACTGAATATTGAATCTGAGAGTATTGATCAGGAAGGCGGGGAAAAAACGATCTGGACGGATAAAAAGCACGATGAAGCCTGCCGGGCCGCCGGCATAGAGACAGAACACGGTATTACGGTATTTTTCAGCGAATTCAGCCGGATAATGACACAAAATATTCAGGAACTGCTGGGCATTCAGGAAACCAAAATGCTGCTGGATAATGTGGAAAATAAATATCCGGAACTGCTGAAAGAGTGTTACCGCTATTTATCTGTGCAGAGAATTGCCGATGTTTTTCAGCGGCTTATTGCAGAGCAGATATCCATCCGTAACATCAAAATTATTCTCGGCGCGCTGGTGCAGTGGGGTCAGAAAGAAAAAGATCCGCTGGTACTGGTTGAGCATGTCCGCAGCCAGCTTGCCCGTTATATTTCAGCACATTTTGCCTGTAATCAGGTATTGCAGGCGGTTGTGTTGTCAAACCCGCTGGAGGAGATGATCCGTCAGGGGATCCGCCAGTCAGCGGGCGGCACATTTATTAATCTCGAACCGGCACAGCTGGATCATTTTTATGATGCGCTGGCGCTGGTCATGACACCGCTGCACCACCGGCGGGATATCGTGTTACTGACGGCCATGGATGTCCGTCGTTTTGTCCGGAAACTGACTGAAATGCACTATCCGGGAATAGCGGTGCTGTCATTTTCTGAAATTGTCCCGTCGGCACAGGTGTCGGTGATTGATTCTGTTTAATGTCATAAAAAGGAAACTGAAGATGGATCTTGCAACACTGGTAACAGAAGGAATGAAACTGATCGGACGCGGGGATTTGGTGCCGGAAGGCAGT
This sequence comes from Morganella sp. TYF_1, assembly GCF_043105645.1. NCBI lineage: Bacteria > Pseudomonadati > Pseudomonadota > Gammaproteobacteria > Enterobacterales > Morganellaceae > Morganella > Morganella sp. TYF_1. Next base: position 23,671 of record NZ_JBICLU010000024.1, read on the forward strand.
TCTCTTGATAATCACTCAACCATTTCATTATCGCTGGGTGAACAGCAGGTGATTCATATTGCGGTGGTGGATGAATATCCGGTTATCTGGGCACCGCTGCCGGCGGATTTACCGGCATTGCTGCCGGAGGTCAAAGGCGGATTGCTGGATATTCTGACAGAAGAACCGGCTGCACTGTTTTATCCGGGTTCACCGGCACTGCGTCAGACGGATAACGGCGCAGAGCTGGTCGGCTGCTTCAGTCACAGTGCAGTGAGTGATGCGGAATCCTTTGTACAGGCGCTGGATCAGTTTGTCCGCCTCAGTCAGCAGTGTCATACGCTGATCCTCAGAGGCTGATCATGCTGGCGGCACTGCTTAGTCAGCGGGCATTTCCGGTGCATATCCGCGGGTATTACCTGGAAGCCCCGCTGCCGGATGTTTTTATCGGGGAAATTTGCCTGTTATGGCAGGATCTCACCTGTCGTGTCCTGCTCGGACGTGCTCAGGTGGTGGGGTTTAATGAACACTACACCCTGCTGAGTCTGATCGGGCAGGCAACCGGGCTGACGCTGACAACAGTTATCGCGCCGACAGGCCGTGCAGTAACACTGACATTCACACCGCAGATCCCGGGCTCGGTGATTGATCCGTCCGGTAATATCCTGGCCCGTCTGAGTGAGATAACAGGACCGGATAACCAGACTATCACCCGCCCTGTCTGCGCGGAAGCGCCGGATGTGCTCTCCCGGCAGCGCATCACGGAGATTCTGCCGACCGGTGTGAAAGCCATTGATGCCCTGCTGACCTGCGGAAAAGGTCAGCGGCTGGGGATCTTTGCCGGTGCAGGCTGCGGTAAAACGGTGCTGATGAATATGCTGATTGCGCATGCACAAGCCGATATTTTTGTGATAGCGCTGATTGGTGAGCGCGGCCGGGAAGTGACGGAACTGATTGATGAACTGCGCAACAGCCCGCAGGCCGCTAAGTGTATCCTGGTCTGCTCCACCTCTGATAAACCGGCTGTTGATCGCTGTAATGCGGCACTGGTGGCAACGTCACTGGCGGAATATTACCGTGATGAAGGGAAAGAGGTGGTGCTGTTTGTTGACTCTCTGACCCGCTACGGGCGGGCACTGCGGGATGTGGCGCTCAGTGCCGGGGAAGTTCCTGTCCGGCTGGGGTATCCGGCATCGGTATTTGAGCAGTTACCGGCACTGCTGGAGCGCCCCGGGGCGACAAAAAGCGGGGTGATTACGGCTTTTTATACTGTACTGCTTGACAGTGAAAATGAGCCGGACGGCTTCGGTGATGAAGTGCGTTCCATTCTCGACGGGCATATTTATCTCTCCCGGCGGCTGGCGATGCAGAATCACTATCCGGCGATCGATATCCCGGCCAGTATCAGCCGTGTGATGTCGCAGATTGTTTCACCACCGCATTTGTCGGCAGCAGGGCGTTTCCGGGCACTGCTGGCGAAACAGAATGAGCTGAAACTGCTGGTGGAGCTCGGGGAATATAAACCCGGACTGAATGCGGAGAGTGATAAAGCCGTTGAGCTCACTTTGCCGATGCGCCATTTTTTGTGTCAGTCACCGGCGGAATCCGTTGCGGCGGATGAAACAGGCAGGTTACTTGAACAGCTCACGCAATGAATTACAGCAACTGATCGCACACTTCAGCCTGAAAGAGCGCTGTGTACAGGCCGCACTGGCACAACTGCATCAGCGCTATCGGCAGGAACAGGAAAATAAAGAGAAACTGCTGTTGTTAATCAAAGGATTAGAACAGCAAATTCATGAGTTTGAATGCTGCGGATTATTATCTTATATCGCGTTGAATGAACGTCGCCGTAAACAGGCAATATATCGTAAACAAATCCCGGATATCCGCGTCCGGGTGGATGAGTCATCCCTTTTGCTGGCGAAAATCGCAGATGATATCGATAAAAGTAATAAAACGATAAACAATCTGAAGAAGAAAGTTATTAAGTTTGAACAATACAGTGGGCAATAAATTGATATTATAAATACAAGCGGGAAGCCATGGTAAATCTTGAATGTTATTACAGTGAGCCTGAACCCGGTTTTGGTGGGGAGAGGGTGAGTAAACAGGTGACCGATTTATTATCAGTGATGATAAAAAGAAAAGAAAAAAGGTGGTGTGACAACGATATTCCGGTAATCAGTTCATCCATTCAATATTATAATGATAAATATTATGATGGTAATGTATTATATCTTCTTCCAAAGATAAAAAGCAGTGATTATCCTTTCCGTGAAAGGCATGATGCTATTTTGACCTTGATGTCATCAACAGGAACGATAAAAAATACAACCCGGCAGAATACTATTCCCGGATATATTTTATGTGAAAATCCGGCAGATGAACGCCCTGATACGCATCCTGAGAATGTGACCTCTAAAAGCATGGCAGCAGAAAGGATAGCGGCGGAAAATACCCCTGAATCAGCAAGCACTCCGGTGGCAGAATACACACCGGGCACAGAACACATCCCGGAGACAGAAAACGTGCCAACAGCAGATATGGCGCCGATATTGCCGGAGTTTCCGGTTTTCCGGCTCTCCGGAACCACACCGGAGAAAAGGAGTCTCACGTTACGGTATTATGAGCAGGGAAAGGGGTCGCAGGAAAAAGCCGCTCAGGTTATCGGCTATACCGGAAAAAATCAGGCTGTCCCGGAAAACGGCAGACCTGATTATTATTGTTCTTATCATTTCAGGCAGAAATATCAGCCACCTGAACCGGTGTTTATTTACCGGGAAAAGCCGGGGCGATTTAAACTGGAAGCCGGTTCAGAAACGCTTAGCCGGCGACTGAAAACGATAAATGGAATTGATGGTGTTGATATAGTATAAACGGAAAAAAATAAATGTATTATGATGCATGTCAGGCAATGGATTACCTGAGTTGTTACCTTCCGGAAAAAAAAGAGATTAATGGGCGTGTCATTCATTGTCATCTGATTAATACACAGAATACATTGGATGTTTTAATTGATGTTGAATCTCTTCTTCATTATCTGATTGGGGAAAATACCATTCCGTGGGAAATTATTCCGGAACATTATTTGTCTGAACTGATTAATGAACATAAAAAAGCGATCAGGCTGCCTTTCTTTTCACCGGAATGTTATTTCCCTGAACTTTGTACCGTCATTCCGGCGGCGAATATCACACGCAGGCTTGCATTCAGCGGGAACGGTATTGATTTCTGTCTGATCGGGGCAAAAGGCAGGTTTGATATTACCGGCATGCCGTTGACAGCAGATTTTTCTGTTCCGGTGAATGCCGGCATTTATATGGGTTCAACCCGGACATTTACCGGTGTGATTCAGCAAATCAATGAAGGCGATATCTTTTTCATTACACAAAACCAGCGGTTTCTGAGAGCAGGAGGCTATTTTCAGATGACACTGAAGCAGGAGCAGGACGAGACAGTTATCACTGAACGGGGAATAGTTCCGGAAGCGCCGGTAACCCCGCCGGAAACCACCCTTTTTGACAGTCGCAGAGTGCCGGTTCAGGTGGATTTTTTGCAGTACCGCAGGGTGTTTCCGCTATCAGAACTGATGGCGCTGCAACCGGGCGATAAACTGGCGCTGCCGGCGGCGGATCATCACCTGATCACGCTGGAAATCAGCGGGCAGCGTTTTGCTCAGGGGGAACTGGTGCGTATCGGGGAGCAATACGCCGTGGAAATTCATCATATCTTTCAGAAGGGTAAATGATGACTGACAGCGCTGTTTCAATGATGCTGATGCTGGCAGCGGCATCGGTTCTGCCGTTTATTCTGGCGGCGGGAACCTGCTACCTTAAATTTTCCATTGTCTTTGTGATGGTGCGCAACGCCCTGGGAGTGCAGCAGGTGCCGTCAAATATGGTGCTCAATGCGGTTGCGTTTATTCTGGCAATGGTGGTGATGTTCCCCCTGGTCAGTCAAACCTATGCCTATGTTGCCGAAAATCCGGTGGAATTATCTCAGCCGGAATCAGTGTCGCGTTTTGCGGATGAAGGCTTACAGGATTACCGGGACTATCTGTTCCGTTATGCGGACAAGCCCCTTCTGCATTTTTTTGCGCAAACCGGCGTTGATGAAGACGCCGATCCGGAACTGACGGATGCCCGTGATATTGCATTTTTCCCTTTGCTGGCAGCCTATGCGCTGGGGGAAATTAAATCCGCATTTTTGATCAGCTTCTACCTCTATCTGCCGTTTATCGTGATCGATCTTGTGGTATCCAGTGTTCTGCTGGCGCTGGGGATGATGATGATGAGTCCGGTGACGCTCTCGGTGCCGATTAAACTGATCTTATTTATTGCTTTGGATGGCTGGTCGTTGTTATCGACCAGTCTGGTCTCTCAGTATCTCGATCTGATGGATATTTAATATGGATGCTATTTATGCGGCAGATAAAGGAATTTATCTGGTGATTATGTTATCGCTGCTGCCGGTGAGTGTGGCGACTGTCGTGGGGCTGACCGTCGGCCTGCTGCAAACCGTCACACAAATCCAGGAGCAGACATTGCCCTTCGGGCTGAAGCTGATCGCCGTGTTTGTCTGTATCTTAATGCAGCTTACCTGGCTGGGGGATTCGATGCTCAGTTATGCCCGCGAAATGTTCTCACTGGCGCTCAGCGCAACGGCGGCAGGTTAATCCACGGTGCCGTTATTCTCCTGGGCTCATGAGCTGTTTCAGGGCGTATTGCTCAGCAGTGTGCGGTTATTTGCGGCGTTCGCTTTCCTGCCGTTTCTGAATGATAAATTTATCCTCAGTCGTACCACACGGGGTATTATCGTCTTTCTCACGGCTCTGTGCCTCAGCGGAAATGAACACGGTCCGGCAGAATTTTCGGTGGTCAGCATACTGAGTGAAATGATTACCGGCACGGTGATGGGGCTGGTTTACAGCACACCATTCTTTATTTTTGCTGCTTTCGGTGAATATATCGATAACCAGCGCGGTGCGAATATCAGTGATACCGCTGACCCGACAACCGGCACGGATGCATCACCGTTCTCCACCTTTATGAACCTGTTTTCCGTCTCTTTTTTTCTGCTCAATGATGGCCTGGTGTTACTGATGGTGTCTGTTCAGGATAGTTTTCGTTTGTTGCCGCCAGGCACATTACTGACAGAAATACATTATGCGCCGCTGTTTCACTGGCTGACAAACAGCCTGTCGCTCTCTTTGCTGTTCTGTATGCCGGTACTGATTATCTTATTCATTTCTGAGGTCAGCCTGGGCATTCTGGCATTGTATAATTCGCAGCTTAATCCGTTTTCACTGTCGCTTTCAATAAAGAGCATTATTGCCTTTCTGCTGACGCTGCTGCTGTTTCGCAGCACAACGGTAACGGATGTTACGCTGCTGTTTGATACATTCCCTGTCACACAATTTCTGAGGGGGAACGATGGCTGAAAAAACGGAAAAACCCACCAGTAAAAAACTGAAGGATGAATCGAAAAAAGGGAATGCATTCAAATATAAAGAACTGCTCTCCACGACCGGTTATGCGGCGGGTATCGCATACCTGCTTTATGTTGCCGACTGGACCGCATTCTCCCGTTTTTATCAGACGGTATTACGCAATGTGAACCATCTGTCTCTCTCTGTTTATATACAGATGTTATCGGATATCTTTTTTCAGATGGTGTTACCGCTGATTATATTATGCGGCGTGAGTGTCAGCTTTATTTCCCTGATGCAGACCCGTTTTGCTATCGCAACGGAAGCGATTAAATTTGATTTAAAGAAAATTGATCCCATCGCCGGATTTAAACGGATCTTTACCAAAAAATCGCTGAAAAATCTGGTCAAAGCCCTGATCTCACTTATTGTATATTTATCGGCGGGCTATGTATTTATATCGCTGTATACCGGTGATATTTATCAGTTAATGACATCACCTTTTTCTGACGCCGGTAACGGTTTTTTGTATTTCACCGGCCGCTATATCGCTATTTTTATTCTGATGCTGATGCCATTACTGGTGATTGATTACATCGTTGAATATTTTTTCTTTTTTAATGACATGAAGATGGAAAAGCATGAAGTTAAACAGGAGCATAAAAACAGTGAGGGGAATCAGGAGATAAAATCTGCCCGTAAACAGCAGCACCGGGAATTGCTGAATGCGGAAACCAAAGCGCTGATAAAGAACTCGGATGTGGTGGTGGTTAACCCGACACACATTGCCGTCGCTATCTATCTTGACCCGGAAAATGGCGTTATGCCGCTGATTACAGTAAAAGAGAAGGGCACATATGCACTGGCGGTCCGCCGCTATGCTGAAAAGCACAGGGTGCCGGTAGCCCGGGATATCCGCCTGGCGCGGACGCTATTCCGGAAATACCATGTCTTTGACACCATAATTGATGATGAACTGGATAAGTTTCTCGATCTTTTATTGTGGCTGAATGACGCAGAGCAGGCGGCTCTCGCTGATACTGAACAACAGCACATGCATCAGCAGGGTGACTGAGGCGCATTTTATGAAAGTGATTATCAGTGGCGTCAGATAGTATTGTCTGACTTGATAATCGGATATTATTAAGGAAAACTATTATGGATGATAGTATTAATTCAGATATAAAGTCGCTTATGGAGCAAATTTTTTCTTACCTGGAAAATGGCTCATTTTCTGATCTTTTTAAAAATAATAAAGAGCATGATTTCAGTAATGTTTATTCTCTGGCTTGTGATTATTATGATAAAGGATTGATTGAGCAGGCTGAAAAAATTTTCCGATCTTTGTGCCTTTACGATTTCAGCAATATTGATTATTTACTCGGGCTGGCAGCGGTAAAGCAGGTTCAGAAACAATATCAGAAAGCAATTAATCTCTATTCTTTGGCTATCAGTCTGAATGAAGATAATGCATCCTGTTATTTTTACATTGGCCAGTGTTATTTGTTTTCCGGGGAGAAAGATTTGGCAATGTCGGGTTTCAGGCAATGTATCTCAATGGCATGCAATGAAAATGAAAGAGAGCAATCATTACATTATATATCAATGTTGGAGAGTGAGCGATGAATGTAAATAACTATTATAATTTTTTACCTGTGGCACAGGATACACATTCTCAGGTTTCCGGAATGCAAGAAAAATCGCAGTTGGCGGAGGTATCAACTGATAGTGAATTGCTTTCATATTTCTATAATGAATTAAATAACATAAGTGTAATTTTGTCAAATCCGGCAACAACAGAAGAACAAGCACTCCAAGAGCTGGGTAAATATAATGAATTAATAAAAAGACCCGAATTTTCAAAACTCATGTTATCTCATGAAAGTGAAGTTTCACATAAAATAAAAGATATACAAGAATCTATGGAGTATTATTTTTTAAAAAAAGAGATGGTCACCTTTGGTTATTTTGTTGACAAAATGGATGTTGCATCTAAGTATGGACATGATTTAAGTGTTAAATGTTACCGGGATGGATTTAGTCAGTATACGGAATTTTATAAAACACTGTCGAAATTACTAAGCTCGTATGGTGAGTATTCTGCCGGTGTAATAGATGACGGTAAAAAAACAAAGTTCAGACAAAATGCATTTTACTATGATCTGCATATGGCATTAATGAAATTTTATCCCGTGACAGGTGACTTAAAAAACGATGCGGGAAAAGATTGCTCAATATATAAAGGGCGATTTGAAATAGATACAAAGAATGGGGTAAATAACTGTTCAATTTATGTTGATGGCGAACTCATTGATTCGAATGTTATTTATAGTGATGCTATAAAAAAAATGGAATATTTCTTTTCCGTAATGAGAAAACCGGTATCAGGCACCGGGGTAATAAAAAAAATAAATACAGAAACAGATCGTGATGGCAATCTGGTAAAGATAACCGGAATGGTTGACGTTATGGTAATGCCCGAGGCATTATTCAGATGGCTTGATTTTTCTATCAAAAAAGAAGATTTTGATGAAATAAATTCTTTTTTTGATCAGTCAATGGATAAATTAAAAAAGTTTAATAATATTAATGATGACTACTCATCGGTATCTTCTTTGTATGAGGATGTATTAAAAAAAACCAGTGATTACTTTAATGATAAATTAAATAACAGTTATTTTAAAACAGCCGTATCAGGAAGAAATGAAGAGTGGAGTTTAGATCAGGGGAAAATTAATTCCTATAATACCATTATTGATGGGATTAAGAAAGAACTGCAAATGACCCTTGATGAATTTTCTCAGCGATATAATACGATCAATAGTAATTACGATAATATGCTCAGAGTCATTACCACCATGATCAGCGAACTGACTCAGGAATTAAAAGGTTTTTTACGGATTTAAAATAAAGGTGAATACATGGATGTATCAGGGATTAAATCAGCGCAATTAATCACTTCCGGTGCTTTAGCCGGAGAAATAAATGAAACAGAAAAAAGCAAGGTTGTTAACCAATCAGAGGAGATATCTTTTTCTGAAAAAATCGTTGAGGAATTGGGTGAGAGATATAGCCGGGAAAACAGTAAAAAAACAAAGCCACAGCTTAACGGACAGCAGACAGGTAAACAAAATAGCGGTAAAACATCAGCAAAAAGGATGTCAATTAATGAACTGTTTGCCCGGTTATCTGATGACCTTTTGGGTGAGCAGGTTAAAAATTCAGGTATAAATAATAATATTAACAGTAGCATTTTAAAAAATATCTGGTCTCCGCAGCAGGAATCTGAGTTAGATAAAGATATTATAAAGTATTTTAATGTATTATCTGTCAGGGTTAATGATATATCAGAGTATTACTATAATATCATCAATGATAATAATAAAGATTATGACGATATCCGGTTGTTTTTTACCGGAGGTGAAGATGTCAATGTCAGTGATAAAAAAGAATTCCTTGTTCATTTTTACAATAAACTTGGTTTTGGTAATATTCTGAAAATTATGTCAGATAACGTAGGGGACTGCAAAGAAAAAACAAGTTTAATTAAGAAGTTGCTGAATGATATTATCAGTCTGCCAAAAGTAAAAGAACAACAGTGGATAATAGATCCTGATGAATTAGTTTTACTGAAATCAGAGTCAGTACTGTTGCATAATACAGCAGAAACGTTAGCTTCAGCAAGAGATTGCCTGTCTGCAGCACAATCACTGGTCAATATGAATAATAAAAATACGATTGAGTATAATAATTCGCTTGAAGTATTGATGGGGAAACTGGCTGATTTACGTGATCAGATGGCTCAAAAGAAGCTGGAAAATGACCGGGAGTTAGCCCGGGTACAACAGTTGGCATTGCAGACCAAAACAGATAAAGATGCCGCTGATATAGCAGAGAAAATAAAAAAAGCAGAACGGTTGCAGGCCTTGTTTAAATGGCTGGGGCCATTGCTGATTGCCATTATGTCAGTATTAACAGCACTGACCGGCGGATTACTGGCCAAAGCCCTGGCAGCCGTTATTGTTGTGATGACTCTGATCACTGAAGTTGTAAAAGCAGCCGGTGGCCCGGATATTATGGCAAAAATCATGGAGCCGGCGATGAAACTGATAGAATCGGTTCAGAAGTTTATTAAAGATGTTGCTATGTTTATTGGTAAATTAGAAGGAAAATCACCGGAAGAACTGAAAAAGCTGGAAAAAACGATGGAGATTGTCGCTATGGTACTGGCCGTTGTGGCCGTGGCTGCATTATTTATAGCGGCGGCGTCAGCGGTTGGCTCAATTGCGGGAAAAGCTATAGGTAGTTTTGCATCAGAAGCAATGCAGACAGCAATAAAGAGTGCTTTCGCTCAGATACAAACCATACTGATTAATGTCATGATGGTGTCAACATTTATAAATAGCGCCAGTTCTGTTACGAATGCATTATTGCAGGCTGATGCGGCACGGTTGCGGGCAGATATGGATCTTGATTTGGAATTTCTGGACAGAATAACAGAAATGATGAATCAGATAATGGAGACTTTTTCTGAATCACACAAAGAGCTCATCGCGCTAAATGAAAAACTAAGCAAATGCGGTAATGAATCTTTCCAGAGAATGAAATCAATAATACAGCAAGGGCAATTAGCTGTTTAATTTACAAAGGGAATTAAGATGAACATTTCAAATAATAGCGATAATATCAATATTTCATCTTCGGGTTATGTACCTGAGAATGTTGTTATTGTAAAAGAAAAATCGGCACTGCCGGTTAATCAGATTAATCAAAGAATAGTTCAGTCAGTTGCTGATAGTCAATATTTTCAGCAGGAAACGCCGGCCGGTAAAACAGCGGAAGAGGTCATCAGACCATTTTCGCAGCATGTATTACCTGTACTGTTAAATGACTATGATAGTAAACGTATGAATATTATCATTGAATTATGCAATGTTTTGTTGCTTGATGCGATTAATCAGCAGGCGCGACGGAATACGTTAGAAAAGCAGGCTGTGCAGCAGGCAGTACTCTTAAAAGATCTGAAATATAAAGAAGCCGATTATCAGGTTGCAGCGGCGGTTGCCGGGGCGTTTGTATCAGTTGCGGTTGCTGTCGTTGGCGGCAGTATGTCGATTAAAGGGATTGACGCGGCGAATCCTGGCGTATTATCGGCGAAAGGCCTTGCCGGGCAGGCTATATCCGGTTTGTCACAATCTCTCGGGCAGCTTGCTTCCCAGCCGATTGCGGCAATGGGAACCCGGTCGCAGGGGGATGCGGAAGTGGTCCGTGTCAGGAAAGATGTCCTGCTCAACGCCATGTCAACTCATAATAAAGTATCAGATGACCAGAAAGCGTTTCAGAAAAAACTGCTGGATATGCTGACCAGTGAATTGGAGAACCGCAAAAGTACAACGCAGAATCTGCTTAATAATATGAAGATCTGATTTTGCCCCGCGATAGACCAAAGCCGCTTCTGACAGCGGCTTTGATATTGCTGACAAAGCAGGATAAAACGTGGTTTTCCCTGCTTTGTGTTATCGGTCCTCGCCAACCCCTGCGGGTTTGTCAACGGCCTGAGCCGGTCAGTGATGACCGTCTTTTTTCATATTTGCTCTCATCATGAAGAAAATTCATCTTGTTTTGCCACTTCCGTTTTGATCTCTGCGGGGAATACCGGTATAAGAAAGAAATGTCTAAACGTCTGGACGTCTAAATAAAAATATTCACCTGTGCGGTAAGGAAGAACACATGAAACTTGAAACGCTCTCTGTCCATGCCGGTTATTCACCGGATCCGACCACCAAATCTGTCGCGGTTCCTATCTATCAGACCACATCCTATGCCTTTGATGACACGCAGCACGGCGCGGATCTGTTTGATCTGAAAGTCGCGGGGAATATCTACTCACGCATCATGAACCCGACCAATGATGTGCTGGAGCAGCGAGTGGCAGCACTGGAGGGCGGAATTGCCGGGCTGGCGGTGGCATCGGGCATGGCGGCGATCACCTATGCTATCCAGACCCTGGCCGGGGTGGGTGACAATATTATCAGTGTCTCCAAACTCTACGGCGGTACGTATAATTTGTTTGCGCATAATTTTCCGCGCATCGGCATCGACGTCCGTTTTGCTGACCATGACGATTTCGCACAACTGGAATCGCTGATTGATGACAATACTAAAGCCGTTTTCTGCGAAACCATTTCCAACCCGGCGGGGCATATCGCGGATATTGAAAAACTGGCGGACATCGCCCACCGCCACGGTGTTCCGCTGATTGTGGATAACACCGTTGCCTCTCCGGCGCTGTGCCGCCCGATTGAGTTTGGTGCGGATATCGTGGTGCATTCACTGACCAAATATATCGGCGGACACGGCTCATCGCTCGGCGGGATTGTTATCGACTCCGGCAAATTCCCGTGGCAGCAACATGCGGAGCGCTTTGCGGTACTGAACACCCCTGATCCTTCCTATCACGGTGTGAACTACAGCGAACACTTCGGTGCGGCGGCATTTATCGCCCGCTGCCGTGTGGCGCCGCTGCGTAATACCGGCGCGGCATTGTCGCCGTTTAACAGCTTCCTGATTTTACAGGGACTTGAAACACTGGCGCTGCGCATGGAGCGCCATACCGAAAACGCCCTGCGTGTCGCGGAATACCTGCAACAACACCCGCAGGTGGCCTGGGTGAAATACGCGGGTCTGGCGGATAGTCCGGAACATGCACTGGCGAAAAAATACGTGAAAGGCACGCCGGCATCCATTATGTCTTTCGGTATCAAAGGCGGGGCAGAAGCAGGAGCGAAGTTTATCGATGCCCTGAAACTGATTGTCCGCCTGGTCAATATCGGTGATGCAAAATCCCTGGCCTGCCATCCGGCGACCACCACTCACCGTCAGCTGAATGAAGCCGAACTGGCCCGTGCCGGGGTATCACAGGACATGATCCGGCTATCTATCGGTATTGAGCACATTGATGACATCCTGGCGGATATCAGTGCGGCACTGGACAGTGCGAAATAATATTATTAGTCAATAAAATATAACCATAACAATATGTTCCGGAGATAGTATGAGAAAAATTATTGTATCGGCACTGCTCGCCTGCACGACATTACTGACGGTGTCCTGCTCGCAGAATGATGATGAAAAACCACTGAAAGTAGCGATTAACACCGGGCCGGATCAGGCTATCTGGGAAGAAGTGGTCAAAGTGGCCAAAGAGAAGCAGGGGCTGGATGTTGATGTTATCGCCTTCAATGACTATGTCCTGCCGAATGAAGCACTGCGCAACAATGATGTGGATGCCAATGCGTTCCAGACCGTGCCGTACTATGAGGCACAAAGCAAAGAACGCGGCTATCAGTTTGAAGTCATTGGTAAAACCTTTATTTTCCCTATAGCGGCATACTCGAAAAAAATCAAATCCGCAGCCGAACTGCCGGACGGCGCAACAGTGGCTATCTCCAACGAAGCCACCACTCTCGGCCGCAGTCTCCTGCTGTTGCAGGCTCAGGGGCTGATTAAACTGAAAGACGGTGTCGGTTATCTGCCGACCACGCTGGATATCATCGAAAATCCGAAGAAACTGAAGTTTGCGGAAATCGATACCCCGCAACTGACACGTACACTGGATGATCCGGATGTGTATCTTTCCATTATCAACAATAACTTCTCATCTCAGGTCGGATTATCCGCCGCCCGTGACGGACTGTTTATGGAAGGTGCAGATTCCCCGTATGTGAACCTGATTGTGGTCAGAGCAGCAGATAAAGACAATGAGAAGCTGAAAAAACTGGTCGCGGCATTCCAGAGTGATGAGGTGCTGAAAAAGGCCGATGAGGTTTATAAGGGCGATGCTGTCCGGGCCTGGTAAATACGCGTCATCCTTCCGCCCATAGCGGCGTTGACTTCGTTCGCCCATCCGGGTCACATACTGATGTATGCTCCCCGGATGTTCTCACTTTGCTGTCTGGCTCTGAGCGGAATGATTTAACGTATACGCGTCATCCTTCCGTCCATAGCCGCGTTGGTCGCACTCAGTGTCCCGGGTCACATACTGATGTATGCTCCCCGTGCCCCTTCATTTGCCGCCTTGCTCTGAACGGAATGATTTAGCGTATTGAGATCTGCAGGCACCGTAATCCCCGGCTCTGTCTGTTTCAGATACCGGAACTCCGGTTTTTACCTTTCATCCTTATCTTGAATCCCCGGCGGATTGCCTGAATAATAGTCGCCACTGAGATAAGGAAAATACGATGAAACAACTGATTATCGGATTACTGGGTGTGGTGGTGCTGGTCGGCGTACTGCTGGTCTCCAATTACAACAGCATCCAGACACAGGACGAAGCGGTGACCGCCTCCGCCTCTGAAATGCTCAACCAGTACAAACGCCGCGCGGATCTGATCCCGAACCTGGTGAAAACCGTGCAGGCTTCCTCTGACTTTGAACGTCAGGTCTTGCAGGATGTGGTGAATGCACGGGCAAAAGTCGGACAGATGAATATCAATGTCACTGACCTGAATGACCCGGCACTGCTCGCCAAATTCCAGCAGGCGCAGACTGAACTCGGCTCCTCGCTCTCCCGTCTGCTGGCAGTATCAGAACGCTATCCGGATCTGAAAAGTAACGCACTCTACAGCGACTTAATGGTACAACTGGAAGGCAGCGAAAACCGGATCGCCGTTGCGCGCGGCCGCTATATCGAAAGCGTCCGTGAATACAACACCACTATCCGGAAATTCCCAGCCGTGATTATTGCGAACTATATGGGATACACCGCTAAACCCAACTTCAGCGTCGAAAACGAAGCAGAAGTCACAACAGTTCCGGATGTGCAGTTTAAATAAATAAAAAGGGATAACCGTTCAGTTATCCCTTTTCTGTATTAATCAGCCGGTTTACAGGCCTTGTTTCAGCGCTTTCTCTGCGGCCTGTAATGCCCGGCTGCGTTCCGTGGCATTCATACCGGAATGATCACGGGCGAGCCGGGTGTAGACGGCCGGCAGAACAAACAGAGTAAAGAGTGTTCCGACCATCATCCCTGATACAATTACCACACCCAGACCGAAACGGCTGTTGGCACCGGCACCGGAAGCAAACAGCAGCGGGATAAGCCCTATCACCATGGCGGCCGTGGTCATCAGTACCGGACGCAGACGTATCTGTGCGGCGCGGATAATGGCCTGACGGCGATCAAGCTTTTCATGCATCTGGAGTTCATTGGCAAATTCCACCATCAGAATACCGTGCTTACTGATAAGCCCGATCAATGTCACCAATCCTATCTGTGTATAAATATTGAGTGTCGCATAGCCGAGTGCCAGCGGCAGCAGAGCACCGCAAACCGACAACGGCACGGTGATCAGAATAATCAGCGGATCTGTCAGGCTCTCATACTGTGCAGCCAGCACCAGATAAATAATGATAAGTGCCGCCGCGAAAGCAAACATCAGCGTATTTCCTTCCTGTCTGAACTGCCGGGCGTCTGACTGCCAGTCATAACTGAACCCGGCCGGCAGCGCCTGTCCGGCCTGCTCCAGGAAATTCACCGCCTCACCCAGCGTGACACCGGGGGCCGGTATTGCCTGAAAAACAGCCGCATTCTGCTGATCAAACTGGGTCAGTTTATTCGGTTCGACCGTGGTGCTGATTGTCACAATGGCAGAAAGCGGGATCAGCTGATTATCCCGGGTACGCACATACTGGCGCTCCAGTGCCTGCGGTGTCAGGCGCTGTTCGCGGGTGCTCTGCGGAATGACATCATAGGAACGGCCATCCATCGCGAAGCGGTTAATATAGTTCTCCCCGACCAGCAGATTCAGTGATTCGCCGATATCACTCATGCGGATCCCCAGACTATTCGCTTTTTCACGGTTGATCTTCACCTGCACGACCGGGTTGTTGTAATCGAGATCACTGTCAACCACCATAAATAAACCACTCTCCCGCGCCTGCTGTTTGATGTCCTCCATCGCCTGATACAGTACCGGATAACCCAGCGGGCTGCGCAGTACCATCTGCACCGGCAGGCCACCGGCTGACCCCGGCAGCGGCGGCAGCTGGAAGACAAATATCTGACTGCCTTCTATCTCACTGACCGCCTGTTGCAGTGACTGCTGAACCTGTGCTGCGGATGTGGTACGGGCTGACCAGTCAGACAGGTTGATCCCGCCGAAACTGGCAGACGGGCCATCCGTGCCGTTGATAATCCATGTGCTGTCACTTTCCGGCAGTGTCATCATGACCTCATGCAGCCGCTGGTTAAAACGCTCGGCATAGGCGAGATTGGCATGCTGCGGTGCTTTGACGGCGGTCAGAATACTGGCCTGATCTTCTGCCGGTGCCAGCTCCTGCTGTGCCTGCTGGTAAAGCAGCGGCAGGCTGATACAGACGGCGACAGCAAACAGGCCGGTGATCCGGCGGTGATCGAGTAAAAAATTCAGGAGCCGGCCGTAGCCCGCAGCCAGTGAGCTGAAAACATACTCCGCACCCGCCGCCATCCGGCCTTCATTCTGTCCGGCGTTCAGCATAAAGGAACTCATGACCGGTGACAGCGTCAGCGCGACAATACCGGAAACAATCACAGCACCGGCAAGTGTCAGGGCAAACTCTCTGAACAGTGCGCCGGTCAGTCCGGACATCAGACCGATTGGCGCATAGACTGCCGCGAGAGTAATGGTCATGGCAATGACCGGTCCCGCAACTTCACGGGCACCGATCAGCGCCGCCAGCACCGGTGATTTACCTTCCTCAATATGGCGGTGGACGTTTTCCACCACCACGATGGCATCATCCACCACAAGGCCGATAGCAAGCACCATCGCCAGCAATGTCAGCAGGTTAATACTGAAACCGGCCGCCAGCATGATAATTGCCGCGCCCAGCATGGAGAGCGGGATCGCCAGTACCGGGATCAGCACACTGCGCAGGGAGCCGAGACACAGGAAGATCACCGCGATCACGATCGCCAGCGCTTCCAGCAGTGTCTGCATTACCTGATCAATGGAGGCTTCAATAAAACGGGCGGTTTCAAAGGCCATCTCTGCCTTTACACCCGGCGGCAGCGTTTTTTCGATCCCCGGCAGTAACTTTTTCATACCGTCAACAATGACCAGCGGGTTACCGGACGGCGTGGAGAAAAGACCCAGATAAATCGCAGATTCGCCGTTCATCAGGCCGCTGGTTTCGGCTGATGCCGCACCGAGTTCGACGGTTGCCACATCTTTCAGCCGGACCAGACCGTTGCCGTCACTGTGGATCACCATGTCGCGGAACTCATCGACGCTGGTCAGATCGGTATTCACATATACGTTGGCTATCACAAACTCGCCTTTGACCTTGCCGGGAGCCGCCTGGTAGTTATTGCGCCGTACGGCATCCGCAACATCAGCCGCTGTCAGGCCGCGTCCGGCAAGGCGTTCCGCATCCAGCCACAGCCGCATTGCCAGCGTCTGTCCGCCGAAAACCTGTACTTTGGATACTCCCTCAATCGCAGAGAACTGCGGTTCAACCACACGGGAAAGATAGTCAGTCAGCGCCGGCAGTCCGATATCACCGCCGGAAAAACCGATATAGGCGACCGCCGTGGATTCCCCGGATGATAATTCAATCACCGGATCATATGCCTGCTCCGGCAGTTTATAGCGTACCTGGTTTACCTTGGCCATTGCCTGGGCAAGGGCTGCCGTCGGATCACGGTTCAGTTCCATCCGTACGGTCACGGTACTTTGCCCCTGTACAGAAGAGGAGGTGAGGTAGTCCACCCCCTCCACGGAAGAGACAGACTGAGCAATCGGCTGGGTAACGAAACCCTGTATCAGCTCAGCGGATGCTCCCGGATAGCTGGTGGTGATGGTGATAGCCGAGCTTTGCAGCATCGGATACTGACGGATCGGCAATTTACTTAATGCAAACAGCCCGAGCAGCACAATCAGGGCGCTGACAACCAGCGCCAGCACCGGACGTCTGACAAAAATATCAGTAAAAGTCATCACTTCCTCCGGGATGCGGTTGTCTGCGCGGCAGCCAGCGTGTCGTTGTCACTCTGTATAATGGGGCTGCCGTCAGATAACCGGAGCTGGCCGGATGTCACTACCTGCATACCGGCGGTCAGCCCTTCCGTAATTTCTGTTTTGCCGTCCCAGCGTTTCCCGGTTTTGACCGCAGTACGGCGGGCAATCAGCCGGTTATCCTCACTTTTCTGAGCCACAAACACCGTATCGCCGTAGGCACTGTAAGTTACCGCAGTTTCCGGCACCGCAAGTACCCTGGAGGCTTCTTTCTGCGAAACCTGCACGCCTGCATACATACCGGCTTTCAGTCTGCCGTCATGGTTCGGCAGTTCCGCCTGAACCCGCACTGTCCGGGATTTATCGATCAGGGGATCGACGGCCACAATTTTTGCGGAGAAAGTCTCACCCGGCCAGGCATCTGCCAGCACGGTGACCGGCTGCCCGGTATAGAGCTGAGGAACAGCCTGCTCATCCAGTGAAAAGTTGATTTTCAGTGTGTCGGCGTTGATCAGACTGACGACAGGATCACCTGCCTGAACATACTGACCCTCATGAACCTGACGTATCCCGAGTGTGCCGGAGAAAGGCGCACGGATTGTTTTTTGTGCGATCTGCGCCTGTGTCTGCCGGATAGCCCCCCGTGCCATATCCCGTTCTGCGCGGGTATTATCCACCTGGGCGGCAGCCACCATATTTTTACTGAATAATTGTGTGGTCCGGTTATGAAGCTGCTCGGTATTGCGCAGCTGTGCCTGCAGTTTCGCGAGCTCTCCCTGTTCGATAGCATCATTGAGCTGCACCAGCGGCTGACCTTCTTTGACTGTATCACCGGAGACAAAACGGATAGCCGTAATACGCCCCGCAGTTTCCGGTGCCACCAGTACCTGGCGGGCGGCCTCCAGTTCTCCGACCCCGGCCAGTGTCCGGTTCAGCCCGGTTTCCTCAACCGGTGCCAGCGCAACCTGTACCGGCGGTATAACATACTGTCCGTCCGCGGTATCATCCTGCCCGGAGGCCATTACATAAGTACCGGCTGCACCGGCCAGGATCACCGCGGCAGCCGCGGAACCGATCACATACTTTTTCTTCATCACTGTCAGCCCTTACAAAAAGCCATAAAACGGCATTAAAAAATAAAAAGAACCGGGATATTTGACACCGGAATGCCGTCGGACTATAAAACCTCAGGTTAAGTTGAGGTCAACACTCCGGATGCCGGAATAACACGAAAGGAACATTCACCATGAAAAATGCCGGAAAACCGATCGATTCCGCCCGGGTGCTGACGGTGGGGGAAGTGGCTAAACGGAGCGGTGTGACCGTCTCCGCGCTGCATTTTTATGAGGAAAAAGGGCTGATCACCAGTACCCGCAATCAGGGAAACCAGCGGCGTTACCCGTCGGTGGTGCTGCGCTATGTGGCGTTTATCAAGGCGGCGCAGAGCACCGGGATTCCGCTGAAAGAGATTCAGGCGGTGCTCAGTCAGTTTCCGGTCAACAGTAAGCTGACATCAGAACAGTGGCGCATTCTGTCGTCACGGGTGCGCCGTTATCTGGATGAGAAGATCACCCGCCTCACCCGGCTGCGGGATGAATTTGATAAATGTATCGGTTGCGGTTGTCTGTCTCTGACCGATTGTCCGCTGCGTAACCCGGAAGATAAGCTCGGCGCTCTGGGAGCCGGTGCTCAGATTCTGAACCGTCCGGTGGATGATGAGGAATTTACGGCGGGATAAATTGAGTTTCCGGGCAAAATCCGTTAGAAGGAGAGGATAATACTAAGGAGTTATCGTGATTACCGAAGAGTTTCTCTCCAATAATGTGCTCAGCCTGATTGTGCTGGTGCTGTGTCTGCTCGGTTCCGGCGGGCTGATGATTTATAACCGCAAACGGGAAAAGGGCGAGCATGCCACATTAGTGCATGTTTCCCAGTTTATCATGTGGGCGCTGGGGGTGATTATCCTTGGCGATTTTGTTGAGCAGGGAATTGACCATTTTCAGTGGCGCTTTATCACCGCAGATACGGTCGGGATGATCTGCACCACACTGATCGTGCTGATGCTGATCCGCAAGCTGTTCCTGATGATAAACCGCCTGGCCGCCGCGCAGATCAAACGCGGCAGCGATATCACGTCGGCGCATATTGTTTCCCGCGTGCTGAAAATCCTGATTGTGATCGTGGTGTTCCTGTTCTACGGCGAACACTTCGGCATGAGCCTGTCCGGCCTGCTGACCTTCGGCGGTATCGGCGGTATTGCTATCGGTATGGCGGGGAAAGATATTCTCAGCAACCTCTTTTCCGGCATCATGCTCTATTTTGACCGTCCGTTTAAAATCGGTGACTGGGTCAGCTCACCTGACCGGCAGATTGAGGGCACGGTGGTGGAAATCGGCTGGCGTATCACCAAAATCATTACCTTCGACCACCGTCCGCTCTATATACCGAACTCGCTGTTCTCCTCCATCAGTGTGGAAAACCCGGGACGCATGACTAACCGGCGGATCAAAACCACCATCGGGCTGCGCTATGAGGATGCGGAGAAGATTTCGCAGATTGTCAGTGAAATACGGGCTATGCTGAAAGCGGAGAGCAGTATTGATCAGCACCAGACATTACTGGTCTATTTTGATGAATTCGGTGATTCTGCCCTCAATATCATGGTGTACTGCTTTACCAAAACCACGGTCTGGGCGGAGTGGCTGGCGGCACAGCAGGCGGTGTATCTGAAGATTATTGATATCGTACACCGCAACGGTGCGGACTTTGCTTTCCCGAGCAGGACACTCTATATGGAACGCAACAGTGTCTCCCGCGAACCGCCGGGAGTGTGATCTGACGCCTTGCGTCATCCCCCTTGTTTCCGTTATTGTGCCGCCGGTTAATTCCTGAGAAGGTCATCAGAGGCGGCACAATATGGCGAAATATTTTTCCATCGGTGAGATGGCAAAGCTCCATAAAATCAGCATTCAGACACTGCGTTATTATGACCAGCTGGGGCTGTTCCGCCCGGTGTATGTCGACCAGGAAAGTAACTACCGCTATTACACGATTGATCAGTTTTCCCAGCTGGATATTATTAAATATCTGAAATACCTGGGTATGCCGCTGAAAGAGATCAAACACCGCCTGGAAGACAGTGACACACAGATCCTCAGCCTGCTGACCCGGAAAATTTCCGTGGTGGATGAGAAAATCCGCGAGCTCGAGCTGATTAAAAAAGTCCTCTCCACCAAAAAAGAGACCCTGGAAAAAGGGATTGATACTGAGAGCATCGGCAAAATTACCCGCCGTTATATTCCGCGCCGTCATATTTTATCGATGAATTATGAGCCGGGTCTGAGCTTTGAGGAGACCATGGAATTCTCGCGGCGGCAGATTGCCAATATCCTCGAGGAAAACATTTCTATTTTCTACGGCGGCGTCAGTGGACTGGTCTCCCGTGAGGAATTTCTGGCCACACAGCAGGTGCATTATCTGAACAGTTTTGTGATTGTTGAGCGCGACCTGTTTAATCCGCAGGTGCAGGATAAAATTACAGAAATTCCCGACGGTGAATTTATCTGCCTGATGTATCAAGGGCCTTACAGCGAAAATACGGCAGCATTTAAAGCGCTGACGGACTATGCGGAATACAAACGCATTCCGGTGGATGACATGATGTATGAAATCCCGGTGATTGACCCGCTTTCCACCAATGATCAGCGTCAGCTGCTGACGGAAATCCAGATCAAAGTGAAACGGCGTGAAATTGATACCCGCTGCCTGGTATAAAACTCTCCTTCTGCTACAGGTATAAATGCTTTCAATACAGAAACAGGCTGATATTCCTCAGCCTGTTTTGCTTTTATCCACCGTATAATTACCCGTTTTGTGATGCATATCTACTATCTCTGAATTGACTCTATAGTAACTGGAGAGTCTATAGTTATCCACATTACAGCAATGGTTAAAAAGGTCGTTACCGCCACACTATTACCCCCGCTGATCCTGAATCAGCAACCCGAACTCACTAATGATAATAAATGATGACATGCGGATCAGAATGCTGATCTCATGAGGAGTCTGTTGTGCAAAAAAATACTGATTATGATTTGGAAACCAAACTGATCCACCAGGGTCATTCACCGGATCCGGCCACCGGCGCGCTGGCCAGTCCTATCTACCAGACCGCCACATTTGCGGCGCATTCTGTGGAGCATTTCGAAGAATTGTGCCGGACATGGGGCTATGTCTACAGCCGCGAGTGCAACCCGAACCTGACCGAGCTGGAAAGCAAACTGGCGATGCTGGAAGGGGCGGACAGCGCGATTGTCAGCGCATCCGGTATGGGGGCAATTGCCTCAACCCTGCTGTCACTGGTGAAAACCGGCGATCATATTGTCAGCGCGGACGGGATCTTCTCCCACACCCGCCTGCTGATGACTGAACTGCTGGCAAAATTCGGTGTGGAAATCACCTTTGTTGATGCCACGAACAGCGACAATATCCGCGCTGCCATGAAACCGGCGACAAAGCTCGTGTATGTGGAAAGCCCGCTGAATCCGTCTCTGGAGCTGGTGGATATCCGCGCGGTGGCGGACATTGCCCATCAGAACAAAAGCCTGCTGATTGTTGACAGCACCTTCTGTACGCCGATCCTGCAACGTCCGCTGGAACTGGGTGCGGATCTGGTGGTTCACAGCCTGACCAAGTTTATGAACGGTCACGGCGATACACTGGGCGGCGCGGTTATCGGCTCACGTGAGCTGATCGAGCTGATCAAATGGCCGGGATTATGCTGCTTTACCGGTGCGGCGCTGGCACCAAACAATGCCTGGATGATTATGCGCGGGATGAAAACCCTCGATATGCGCATGAAAAAACACTGTGAAAACGGCCTGGCACTGGCGGAGTTCCTGACATCTCAGAGTGAGATTGAAGAAGTCCGCTACCCGGCACTGAAAAACCATCCGCATTATGAACTGTGTCAGTCTCAGATGAACGGCCTTGGCGGCGGTATCGTTTCTTTCCGTCTGAAAGAGGATATTCACGGCCTGACCCGCGACCAGGTGAGCCGCAAATTTGTGAACTCCCTGAAACTGACCACCATTGCCACCAGCCTGGGCGAAGAACACACCCTGGTTCAGATGAACGGCGAAAACCTGATCCGTATTGCTGTCGGACTTGAATCAGCAAAAGACATTATTGCGGATTTCCGCCAGGCCCTGGATGCAGTTCACGGCTGATAAAAAGAGATAATCATTATGGCAAATCACATGGCAAATCAATCCCGCGTCAGACGGATGCTGATTCTGTTTCTGCTGGCATTCGGTACCACCGCAATGTACAGCCTGCCTTACCTGAAGTCTTCGTTCTATGATCCGATGCAGCAGGCGCTGGGACTGACACACATTGAGATCGGTAACCTGCTCAGTCTGTATGGTTTGATCGGTATGTTTTCCTACTTTTTCGGCGGCTGGTTTGCGGATCGTTTTTCACTGCGCAACCTGATCACCTTCTCACTGATCGCATCCGGATCGCTGGGATTCTGGTTTGCGACCTTCCCGTCGTATAACACGATCCTGCTGATCCACATTCTGTGGGGTGTCACGACGATCCTGACGTTCTTCGCCGCATCGATCAAAGTGGTGCGGATGCAGGGTACGGAAAAAGAGCAGGGGCGGATCTTCGGGTTTTATGAAGGATTATCCGGTGTATCCGGCACGCTGATTTCGTTCGTCGGCCTCTATTTCTTCGGCAAATTCGCCGAGGCGGCTATCGGTTTCCGTTATGTGGTCTGGCTTTACTCCGGTGCTTCCGTAATGTGTGGCGTGCTGCTGTTCTTCCTGATCGCACACCGCAGCAGTGCCGCTGACAGCGGTGAACCGGAAGAGAAAACCACATTCCGTTCGCTGATGAGTGTGGTGACCATGCCGAAAGCGTGGCTGATCGGGCTGATTATTTTCTCCACTTATGTAGTGTTCTCCAGCCTGACGTATCTCAGCCCGTATCTGTCACAGGTGTATGTGGTACCGATTACCCTGGTGACGGCGCTGTCGATTATCCGTACCTATGTGATCAAAATGGTGGCCTCTCCGGTGGCGGGGATCGTGACGGATAAAGTCGGATCATCTATCAGCGTGATGTTTGTCGGCTTTATCATCATGGCGGTGAACTGTGCTCTGTTCCTCGTGATCCCGAAAGGTAATGCCTTTATGTGGTTTGCGGTGGTGAATATGGTGGTACTGAGTGCGTTACTGTTTGCCTTCCGTGGTATCTATTTTGCCTCAGTCGCAGAATCGAAAATCCCGATGAAAACCACCGGTGCGGTGGTGGGGTTTGCCTCCTTTATCGGCTTCTCCCCGGACGCGTTCTATTATTCCGTTGCCGGCTACTGGCTGGATAAATACGGCGAAACCGGCTACAGCTATATCTTTATGCTCTCGGTCTCCTGTGCGCTGTTGGGTGTGGTGGCAACGTTCCTGCTGCGTCAGATCAACCGCCGGGAAGCGGCGGGCGGCGGGATGGCACTCTCTCCGTCAGTCTGAAAATACAGAAAGCCCCCCGAAACGGGGGGCTTTGCACTAAAAGCGTCCTGCTGATTAATAGCGGTATTCCACGCCCAGCCAGAAGTTACGGCCTTCTTCCATATAGCCGTTGGTGTACTCGTAGGATTTATCAAACAGGTTATTAACAGAGGCATTTGCGGAAATGCCGTAACCGAAGTCATAGTCCACGCGCAAATCAGTAAGAGCATAACCGGCCACTTTGTTATTTTCATCCGTACGGTTATAGCTCCATGCACGAAACTCTTCAGCCAGGGTGATGGTCAGCGGTTCGATCGGCGAGACTTTTACCCATGCATAGACTTTTTGTTTTGGTAGTCCATCTATATGATCAACATCTTTCGGATCACTGTGGATGTAGCTGTAGTTGATCCCGGTTTTCAGCCAGTCACTGACTTCGCCCTTCACACCTAAATCTAACCCTGTGTAGTCTACACGGCCGCTATTTCTGTATTGAGCAATGTTTTTTCCATTTTTAGGATTAACACCGACATGTCGGGAAATGATGGCATCACTTATGCGGTTATGATAGAGGCTGGCTTGGTAACCCCATTTATCAGTGATATTGCCTTCATAGGTTAAATCAAAGGTCAGTGCATGCTCGGCTTTCAGATGTGGGTTAATAATGACTTCTTCATTGAACCCGGGTTTATCAGTTGTGTAACGTTCTTTTTGAGTAGGAAAGCGGGTCCTGTCAGACACGGAGAACCGCACGTTATCCTGGTTGGCGAAGGTATATTTTGACATCACCTCCCAGTTAAAGGCGTGCTGATCATTATCATCCGCCCCTTTATCTGCCTGACGACTTTCTCGCCAGTCATAGCCGATAGCACCGATGATATCTAAATCCTGAGTGGCAGCCCACTGATACTCTGTTGCCACGGAGTAGGTGCGGTCTTTATAACGCTGCCAGTCACCACCTTTCTCTTTCTGAGCACGGTGAACATCATCTTTCCAGTGTGCGGAGAACGAGAGCAGATCATTTTCCCGCATGTCGATCCCTAACTGGAGAGAGGCGCCGTTGCTGAAATCATCATAACGGCTGTAATCCACCTGGTTGCCCTTTTTCGGGTACATCAGCAGGGTATTTTCAAACTTGTCATGGAACAGGCGGCCCTGGAGATTTACGCCGTCTGTCAGTTGAGTGGTACTGTTGAAATAGTAGCTCTCTTTGTTGTAATCCGGCCATTCCCACCAGCTGTATTTGCCTTTGCCCGACACCGCAGACGGCGAACTGTCTTTGCTGCCGTCCTGCTTCAGATAAGTAAAGACATACTGGTCGGTCTCACGCGGGGTCCAGCCTACTTTTACCATGCCGCGTTTGTCATCGGATGAGGAGTGTGCACGGCGGCCGTTACTGCCTGCCAGGGCATTATCATCATCGGATCCCGGCAGGCCGAGGAAACGCTGTTTGTACTGGCTGCCGCTGACCTGGATAAACCCGAGATCGTTGCGTGCGCCGACACGGGCGCTGGTGTTATAGGCATTATCCGCGCCGCGTGCGAAGCCCTGGCTGAATGCCACATTGGCCTCAAACGGTTTTTTCGGGGTGGCGGTGGTGAGGTTGATTGCACCGCCCATCAGGTTCGGGCCCTGTAACAGCGAGGTATAGCCTTTGCTCACCTCAATACTTTCCAGCTCGCTGGTCATAAAGCGACCGAGGTCAAGGTTGCCGTCATACGGGACGTAAGTCGGGATGCCGTCGAAGAATACCGGCACCTGGCGGCTGTCAAAACCACGGACTTTGACCGTCAGTTCATTACGGTTGCCTGATTTTTCGAGAACCACACCCGGCATGGTGCTGATCGCTGTCGCCGCATTGGTTTTGTTCAGCGACTGCATCTGCGGCTGTGTGATGACATCCGGATTAGAGGCCACCGGGCTGCCCCAGACGGTCAGAATATCTGTGCTTTCTGCCTGTACCGCAGGCGCGGTTGCCAGCAGAATTGCTGAGCAGAGTAGAGTTCGTTTCATTATTATTTTTCCTGTTACCGATATGTATTTATTTATATAACGACTTGCCAGACAAAAGGATAAAATGGCCGGTTCAGTGACCTGACCGGTTTATCCCTTAACTCACTATAAGGTTGTGCGGTTTTCCGTCAGCGCGGATATAACCGGACTTTAATGTCCGCAGGGGACGCATAATACGGCGCAGACGTGACAAACAGCTTCACGCCGGTATCCGCATACTGCCCGATGGTTTCTGCATTCAGTCCGCCGGCAACCGACAGTGTGCAGCCCGGTGCCAGCACCGCCGCATCTTTAACGAGACGGCGGATATCATCAGGACTGAATTTATCCAGCTGCAGCACATCCGGGCAGCCTTTCAGCGCCTGATAAGCTTCATCCGGGTTATCCGCCTCGGCAATAATGGCCTTTTCCGGCGCTTCACGGCGCAATGCGGCAATCGCCGCACACCAGTTTTCCGGCTCTGCCAGGAAACGGCGGTGATTGGCAAACAGCAGGATAGTTTCCGCGCAGCCCTGACGGTGGATGATGCCTTTCCCTGCCAGTACAGCAGCGGTTGCCAGCAGTTTGGTGCCGGGGATATTTTTACGGGTGCAGGCCAGCTGTGCGTCCGGCTGATACTGACGAAGGGTATCCACCATGCAGCGGGTCATCTGTGTCACGCCGCTGCTCCACTCAATTACATTCTGGACCATCTTCCAGCCCTGATGCAGCGCTTCCGCGCGACCGGTTGCGGTCAGTAACAGGGTACCGGCTTCGGTATGATCGCCGTCGTTCGCGTGTAATTGTGTCTGTAAGCCGAGTTTTTCCAGTAATTTCTGACCCAATGTCAGCCCGCTGACATAACCGGCCTGCTTGCGGGAAAAGTGCATTTCCCCGCTCTGTGCGCCGATGCCGAGTGCGCGGGTGGTGAGATCGCCGTAATGAATATCCTCCAGCAGGAGGTTGTCCATAAAGGCATCACTGTAGTAGATCACTTCCGGCCTCCCGGCAGCAGCAGGGACGATTCCGGTACCACATTCCAGGACACCATGGCCCAGTCGCGGGTGGCGGGTACCACCGGCAGGCCGTCTGCCGCCTGTTGGTCGTAATAGCGGCGCAGCAGCGTCATTTCATGGTCATCAAGCTGTCCCAGCGACCAGACCACCCCTTCGGCAAACTGCTCAAAGGTCATATTGTCGCGGCTCTGGCAGTTCGGGCTGCGGATAAATTCCACATCGGGATGAATACCAAGCTGGTTGAGGATATTCACCGCGTAAATATAGGTCGGCAGCGTGACCGGCGTGCGCCCGATGGCGCGGATCACGCGGATATCGACAAATGTCGGGCTGACAGTGTGAGTGGTGTAAACCCGCAGCCGTGCATGGCGGTTCAGTTTCAGCAGCGCGGCCTGTAAATCCATCACCAGTGTGGAGCGGGAGGCCACTGCGATATCGCACGGCGGCAGGGCTGACCAGTCATCTTCCCAGGCGCAGTGGCGGAAAGTGACGTGTGAACAGCCCTGAGTCTCTGCCCGCTGGCGCGCGACTTTCAGCATTCCTTCGCTGTAATCAATGCCGGTGACCTGCTCAAAGCTGTCCGCCAGCTGTAACGCGACAGAGCCCGGCCCGCAGCCGACATCCAGCAGGGTTTTTGCGCCGGTGGTATCGACAATCTCTTTAAAGCGGATCAGGTACGGATCGGCGGGGTTCGCACAGTTTTGTGCCATTTTCTCCGCACGTTTATCCCAGTGTTCCGGATCTTTGCGGGTGCGTTCGGCCTGTGCGAGATGGTCGCGGTAGAGTTGTGCGAAATCGATATCATCAATAGTCATGAGCATCCTTTATAAGCTGGCTGCGCGAAGTGGGCAGCAATATGTTCTGGTGTCACATGATAGAGTGCCGCCAGGGTTTCCGGTGTGAGCAGCGCAGCAGGTTTATCCTGGCAGGCGGGGCCGTCTTTGCTGAGCATTACGATACTGTCCGCCACGGCTGCCGCATGCTGCGGGTGGTGGGTGGACATCAGCACGGTGATCCCTCTCTCACGTAACTGTTCGATTTTATTAAGTAATTTTATCTGATTGCCGAAATCGAGGCTGGCCGCTGGTTCATCCATAATCAGCAGTCCCGGCTGTTGTATCAGGGCGCGGGCAATCAGTACCAGCTGTTTTTCCCCGCCGCTCAGGCAGGAATAGGCGCGTTGTGCCAGATGGGCGATCCCCAGGTGGGCCAGTTCCTGCTCTGCCATCTGCCGTTCGGCGCGTCCGGGGGCGGCAAACAGAGAGAGATGGGCACTGCGTCCGAGAGCAACCATATCCGCCACACGGAAAGAAAATGGCATGTTGTGTGCCTGCGGTACATAGGCAACGCGGCGGGCGAGTGCGGCGGCACTCCAGTCACGCAGCGGTGTGTTATCAATGCGGATTTCCCCGGCTTTCGGCGGTAACAGGCCGAGCAGGGTTTTCATCAGTGTGGTTTTACCGCAGCCATTGGCACCGAGCAGACAAATAATTTCTCCCTGATGCAATTGCAGATTGATGTCAGTGAGTATTAACTTATCTCCGTAGCCGACCGCCAGGCCGCGGGTGGTCAGGACATCGCTCATCCGTTCCTCCGGGTCTGCAACAGCAGAAAAATAAAGAAAGGTGCGCCGACCGCAGAGGTCAGAATGCCGAGCGGCAGTTCAATCGGGGCAATGGTGCGTGCCAGCGTGTCTGTCAGCAGCAGCATAATGGCACCGATCAGCAGAGATACCGGCAGCTGGTGGCTGAAGTTGGCACCCACTAACAAACGGGTGATATGCGGGACAATCAGTCCGAGCCAGCCGATAATCCCCGCGACGGAGACCGCACTGGCGGTGATCAGGGTGGCTGAAGCAATAAAAATCAGCCGCGTCACGGTGACATTCAGCCCGAGTGCGCGGGCTTCCTCATCACTCAGGCTGAGCAGGTTCATGCGCCAGCGCAGCAGCAGAAGCGGCACCATCCCGGCAACGATCAGCGGAGCGGTGGTTTTAATATCATCAGGTGAAATCGCGGACAGGCCGCCGAGCAGCCAGAAGGTCATAGCAGGCAGCTGGGTATAGGGATCGGCCAGAATTTTCATCAGGGAAATGGCAGAGCCGCACAGGGCGCTGACGGCGATCCCGACCAGCACCAGTGACAGTACCGGATCATGCTGACGCGCCAGCCGGGCGACAGAATAGACCAGGGCAACCACACACAGCCCGCCGGTAAAGGCGAACAGCTGGATAGTGAGCATTGACTGACCGGCAAAAATCCCGAGGATCGCACCAACCCCCGCCCCGGCGGAAACGCCCAGAATATCCGGTGAAACCAGCGGGTTACGGAACATGCCCTGATACGCTGCCCCGGCGATAGCCAGCCCGCCGCCGATGATCAGCGCGGCGGCAATGCGCGGCAGACGGATTTGCCAGAAGACGGTCATATCGCGGCTCAGCGCCGGATCGTCCGCACCGCTGTTGCCGGTAATTTTCGCTGTCACCACGTCCCACAGTTGCTGCGGAGTTAGTGAGAACTTACCAACATTCAGGGCAATACCAGTGACCAGCACCAGCAGCACAAGCAGTAACAGGGTTTTGGCGGAGGTGGTCATCGGGCGGATAACAGACTGTTAATCTGTGCCTCCGATAGCGGCGAGTGATAAAACAGACTGAAAAACAAACCGGTGTCTGCTTTCAGATCGGCACTCTCCGGGTCAAACTGTGCCTGAAGGCGGCGCAGCCCTAATAACCGGTTCAGTCCCGGCGGGCTGTCGAGCCAGCCGGACGGCAGCCCGGCATAGTAAAAGACCTGCTTATTCTTCACCGCATCCAGGCTCTGCCAGACCTCACCCTGCATAATCGCATCATACGTCACGGCATCCTGGGCGATAATAAAATCCGGGTTCCACTGCAGTAACTGCTCGAAAGAGACTTCCGCCAGCCCCTGCATATCCGGGACATCCGCGACATTCTCAAACCCCAGCAATTCCGGGGCTTCGCTGTGAATGGAGCCGCGCAGGCCGGTTTGCAGACCTTTTGCACCGCGTGCCAGATAAAAACGGCGGTTGTGTGTCTGACGATCAGCAAAAGCGGCAGCATCCCGCAGCCATTTATCTGCCAGCTGTGCCTGTTGTTCCGTGCGTTCTGTTTCCCCCAGCAATGCACCGGCCTGACGCAGCAGATCCGGCGTTTGTGTCAGATTACCGGACAACAGAATATACGGAATACCGGTCTGGCGGCTGAAACGGGCGGCCTGAGAGCGGTAAGTGTCATCGGTCAGTCCGCTGTCAACAATCACATCCGGTGCCAGTGCCAGCAGGGCTTCCGGGGAGAGGGTACTGCCGCGTCCGGAGAGGCGTCCGGTGACCGGCAGCGCGCGCCAGCGGGGCGCAAAATACGGGCTGTTTTTTACCGACAGGGAGGCGAAGCCGGGCAGTTTTTCCGGGGCGACCGCAAACAGCAGCTGATCAGTTGGCGGGCCGCTGCTGACCACACGGTGAATGGCCTCCGGCGGCGGAAGCTGACCATAAATAAAGACC
Organism: Morganella sp. TYF_1; assembly: GCF_043105645.1. Classification (NCBI taxonomy): domain Bacteria; kingdom Pseudomonadati; phylum Pseudomonadota; class Gammaproteobacteria; order Enterobacterales; family Morganellaceae; genus Morganella; species Morganella sp. TYF_1. Next base: position 54,116 of record NZ_JBICLU010000024.1, read on the forward strand.
TGAGAGGCGGTTTCCGGCGCGGCAGCGGCTGACAATGCCGGGAAAGTGAACAGCAGTGCGCAGCAGAAAAGAAATCCGGAACAGAGGCGGTTAAGTGTCATCGTGATCAGTCGTCGTTATCGTTATATGTATTGTTATACAGCGGGACGTTAGCGCAGAGCATGAGGTGAGTCAATAAAATCAGCGGTAAATAGGGAAGTAAGTCAAAACAAGGTAAAATTCCGGGTGGAATACGGTATAACTACGGCCTCTTTTGGCGGGATATGACGACACACAGACCAGTCTGTATTAAGATAAGCACTATGAAGAAAAAACGCCCTTCGTTACAGGACGTGGCTGACCGCGTTGGTGTAACCAAAATGACTATCAGCCGCTTTTTACGTAACCCTGAACAGGTTTCCGAAAAACTGCGCGGCACCATTGCCCGTACCCTCGATGAACTGGGGTATATTCCGAACCGGGTGCCGGATATTTTATCCAACGCCACCAGCCGGGCTATCGGCGTGCTGCTGCCCTCGCTGACCAACCAGGTGTTTGCGGAAGTGATCCGCGGTATCGAAACCGTGACAGATGCCGCCGGGTATCAGACGATGCTGGCGCACTACGGCTATCAGGCGGAGAAAGAAGAAGATCGCCTGGTCTCCCTGTTGTCCTACAATATTGACGGCCTGATCCTGGCCGAACGTACCCACACCCCGCGCACCCTGAAAATGCTGGCTACCGCCGGCATTCCGGTGGTTGAGCTGATGGACAGCGTCTCCCCCTGCTATGATTCCGCCGTCGGGCTGGATAACCGGCTCGCTGCATTTGAAATGACACAGGCCATGATTACACGCGGCTGCCGCCGTGTGATTTACCTCGGCGCACGTCATGACGAACGGACATTCATGCGCCTTCAGGGTTATGAACAGGCCATGCGGGACGCCGGGCTTGAACCGGGCAATGTGATGACACAGGAAAGTTCATCCTATTCGCTGGGGGCGAGACAACTGCACCAGGTCAGAGCCGATTATCCGGATGCTGACGGGCTGTTTTGTACCAACGATGACCTTGCGATCGGTGCTATTTTTGAGTGTCAGCGTCTCGGGATCCGCATTCCGCAGGATCTGGCGGTTGCCGGGTTCCACGGCCATGATGTCGGTCGTGTGATGACCCCGAAACTGGCAAGTGTTCTCACACCGCGTGACCTGATGGGCCGCCGTGCGGCAGAAGTGCTGCTGGCGCGTCTGCGCGGTGAACTGCCGCCTCAGCAGATAGTGAATGTCGGCTTCGAATTATTACCGGGAGAGAGTATTTAACGGCTCCCGGCCCTTCCTGAAGTGACAGGTATTTCGTTTGAGATAACTGTCACAATTTATTCATCTGAAAACAGTGTTTGATTGCATTGTAACCATATCCGTTGGTAATGTTACCGGTAATAGTTACCGGTAACATGTCCGGTGATAATGACCGCATAAGAGGAATTGTTATGAGTGATAGCCAAAAACCACATCACGCCTTTGTTTTGATGGGGGTTTCCGGCTGCGGAAAATCCGCTGTGGCTAACGGGGTTGCAACCGGGCTGAATGCGGCCTTTCTGGACGGGGATTACCTGCATCCGCGTGCCAATATCGAAAAAATGGCAGCCGGGCACCCGCTGAATGATGCCGATCGCGAACCGTGGCTGAAAGCCATCAATGACGCGATTTTTGCTATGCAGCGGACCAATGAGCTTTCGGTGATTGTCTGTTCGGCCCTGAAAAAAAGCTACCGCGATATCCTGCGCCGTCAGAACAAAAACCTGTCATTTATCTGGCTGAAAGGGGATTTTGATCTGATCGAAAGCCGCCTGAAAGCCCGCAAAGGGCATTTCTTCAAACCGGAAATGCTGATCACTCAGTTCGATACCTTAGAAGCACCGGACACTGCCGCAGAGCCGGATGTGCAGGTGCTGGACATTCAGCCGCCGCTTGAGGATGTGATTGCGGGCGCGGTTCAGATTATCAGACAGGTTTCCGGAGGTCAGTCATGACAACATTAACTCTGGTGTTAACTGCCGCCGGGTCGGTATTACTGCTGCTGTTCCTGGTGATGGTCGCACGGCTGCACGCCTTTGTGGCGCTGATGATTGTGGCTATCGGCGCGGGGCTGTTCTCCGGCATGCCGCTGGAGCAGATCACACAGACCATGCAAAACGGTATGGGCGGCACACTTGGTTTCCTGGCGATAGTGGTCGCGCTCGGGGCGATGTTCGGCAAAATCCTGCATGAAACCGGCGCACTCGACCAGATAGCCGTGAAGCTGCTTAACGCCTTCGGTGAAAAACGGGCGCACTACGCGCTGGGGATCGCCGGGCTTATCTGTGCGCTGCCGCTGTTCTTTGATGTGGCGATTGTGCTGCTGATCGGCGTGGTTTTCGCCGTTGCCCGCCGGACCGGCGGTAATGTGGTGCGCCTGGCTATCCCACTGTTTGCCGGTGTGGCGGCGGCGGCCTGCTTCCTGCTGCCGGGACCGACCCCGATGCTGCTGGCAGACCAGATGGATGCGGATTTCGGCTGGATGATCCTGATCGGCCTGTGTGCGGCGATCCCGGGCATGATCCTGGCAGGCCCGCTGTTCGGTAACTTTATCAGTAAGTTTGTCACCCTGGAGTTGCCGGAAGATTTGACTGAACCGAGCATCGGGCAGAGTAAAATGCCGTCGTTCGGCCTGAGCCTGGCGCTGGTACTGTTCCCGCTGGTGCTGGTCGGTCTGAAAACCATTGCCGCGCCGATGGTGGATCCGGATTCAAAACTGCACGCCTGGCTGGTGTTTATCGGACACCCGTTCCTGGCGATCCTGATTGCCTGTCTGGTGGCGATTTATGGCCTGGCAATCCGCCGTGGCATGAGCCGCAATAAAGTCATGGAAATCTGCTCTGCCGCTATTCAGCCGGCCGGGATTATCCTGCTGGTGACCGGTGCCGGTGGTGTGTTCAAACAGGTGCTGGTGGATTCCGGTGTGGGTCCGGCGCTGGGTGAATCCCTGATTGGTGCGGGGCTGCCGATTGCGGCTGCCTGTTTTGTTCTCTCCGCTGCCGTCCGTGTGATCCAGGGCTCTGCAACCGTTGCCTGTCTGACCACCGTTGGTCTGGTATTACCGGTTATCGGTGAGCTGGGCTATTCCGGCGCACAGCTGGCGGCATTGTCTGTCTGTATCGCGGGCGGCTCTATTGTACTGAGCCACGTGAACGACTCCGGTTTCTGGCTGTTCGGGAAATTTACCGGCGCGACGGAAGCACAAACCCTGAAAACCTGGACGCTGATGGAAACCATCCTCGGCACCACCGGTGCCATCGTCGGTATGTTATTCTTCGCCTTCCTGTAACATCGCTGTTTTCACTCTCCGGCAGCGGGTTATTAAAATCCGCTGCCGTTTTTATCACTCCCCGCCATCTGCATAAAGCCTCTGTTTTTTCCGCCGATAGTCAATGTGACCCCGGCGGCAATCTGCGCTATTTCCCTGAGTTGTATTATCTGTCTTAACCGGAATTAACATGCTGAATATAATGAAAAAATGGATGTTTTTACAGAAAAAACAGCCCGTTGTCTTCTGGGAGGAACCGGCGGTTTATCCGGCACCGTCAGAGCACGTGATGACGGGAAATACGGATGAACAGCAGCACTATCACGGTGAAATTCTGTGCCGTCATTTGCTGGATGGGATCGCGACGATAGAGATTATCCGCAACTCCCTGCTGGATTCCGGCACCCGGCTTGCCGGGGAGCAGGGCACACTGGATGAAATCGCGCTGCATAACAGCGAAACACGCCGCTATATGCAGGAGCTGTGCAGTGTGCTTGATGATATCAGTGAGCACGCGGATAAGGGGCTTGATTACACGCAAAAACTGGTCTCTGTGCTGGGACAGATTAATCAGAACATTAATAATATCGAACGCCTTGCCAACCAGACTAATCTGCTGGCGGTTAACTCGGCGATTGAAGCGTCTCATGTCGGCAGCCGGGGAGCCGGGTTTTCAGTGATTGCCCGTGAGATAAAACAGTTATCCGGTGAAATTCAGGACGAAGCCGTCAATATCACTGCCTTTACCGGCAAAATAAAATCACATGCCAAAGCGATTTATACGGATGCGGAAGATAACCAGAAGCTGGTGAGCAGCATCCGCGATATCGCGGTGCAGGCCGAGGATCGCTTACAGAATATGATCACCAGTTCCTCGCGGATGGAAGCGATCATCCGGTTTGTGGCGGTTCAGCAGTTTCTCAATACCGTCAAGCTGGATCACGTTGTCTGGAAAGGGGATATCTACCGCCGCCTGCTGGACGGAAACGCGGATTTATCGGTTAACGACCACACACAGTGCCGTCTCGGCAAATGGTATTACGCGGACGACGGACAGCGCTTTACCGGTCATGATGCCTACCGGAAGCTGGAAAGGCCGCACCGGCTGGTGCATCTTTCCGGGCGTCTGGCGCTGGAAGCCAGGGCTCAGGGCTCACTTCATGATGAGGAGCTGCATTTAACGGCCATGGAAGAAGCCAGCCGTGAAGTGATCGAAAATATTGATGACCTGCTGGCGTCGATCAGTTACTGATATCAGCCGAACAGCGTGATTTGCCGGTTTTTCAGTCGGGTGATTTTTTCGGATAGCTGAATTTTCTTTTCTGCGGCGGCAAAGGCATCCGGCGGCATATGACTGAGCAGTTCACTGAGCTGATCCGGTGATTTTACAACAATAAACTGTTTTTTATCGCGGATAAAAACAACGGAATATTTTTTCTGATGTAATAATTCCAGCACATTACTGAGAGTGCCGGTGCTGCGGCTGTCCCAGATCATCAGTCCGTAATCCGCTTCAGCGGCCATCGCTAAGTCTTTCGCGGTAAAAAATGCCCGGCTTCCCGGCGCATAAGGGGTTTCTGTCACCTGCACCGGCCAGTTTCCGAGGTTATTTCTCGGGGTTGGTGAGCTGCTGAAGACAGTGACGTGATGATAACCGGATTGTTTCAGAAATTGCTGAATGGCTGAATCCGCACCGGCGGCATCACCGACAATAATACGGAGATGCCGGGCGGTTATTTTTTTCAGCCGTTCAGTGACCAACGGGTCTAATACTTTGATTTTAATCGATCCTGCGACGAAAATCGTCGTCATGCCGGTCTCCAGGTGAGTGTCGCCACATAAATGTTGTTCACTTTACTATAACCGCGAAGAACTTGACAGGCTGACTCCAGTGATGCACCGGTATGGTACAGGTCATCAATGACCACGACATTCCAGCACCCGTCATTTTGAATTTGATCAAAAACAGAATAGCGGTCACCGATGGCATCCAGTTTTTCCTGCTTGTCAGTCAGATTTTTGAGCGGTGTACCTCCGGATTCTTTCAGCAGCAAATGATCAAAATGCGGCAGTCGCGTCATGCCTGAAACCAGCCGGACAATTTCTGTTACCGGCTGGCGGGAACGGGCGGTGGAGGCGGGCATGGGAAGGACGAAACGGGCATCCGGAAAACGGGCTTTTATATGATCTGAGAGGCAGCGGGCGAGCGGGTCAAGCTGAGACCAATCCTGTTTATATTTCAGCCGGTACAGCGCTTCACCCACTTCTGTTCTTTTGGTATCAAACTGCATGTGCCCGGCACTGTTTTTACCCAGCGGTCTGCTCCATTCAGTGTGTTTATCCAGGGCGAACCCCGCTTTCCAGCTCCCGTAGAGTGGCTTGATATCGGTCTTCATCATCAGTCCTTTGGTAACGAATACAACACAGGTATTGAGGGATGATTAAAGATTGTTCTTTTGGGGGATGCACGTTTCCGGCGGAGATTTTGTGAACAGAAAGGCAAAATGACGGGATATTACGTATAAAAAACCCCCGTAATCCGGGGGTTGAGTGAACATCGCTGTCGGGTAAACGGGCGGTGTTTCAAGGGTGATGATGTAAAAACTCACTCAGCTCCGCGCGGGTGGGGGCGCCGTCAGATCCCGGACGGCTGACCACAATGGCTGCCACCGCATTACCGGTCTGTACGGCATCCGTGAGCGGTTGTCCGCAGGCCAGACCGGCGAGAACACCGGCGCAGTGGCTGTCTCCGGCGGCAATGGTATCAGCCACCGGCACCGTATATGCCGGGATGCTGACCGGCTGCTGCCCCGGCTGACAGACCACAGCACCTTCTTTATCAAAGCGGGCGATTAGCGGCAGACCATAGCTGTCGGCAAACGCCTGCGCATCGTCTGTCTGTATCTCAGACTGTTTTCCGCCCTGCGGATTGAGCTGTGCCAGTTCGTCACGGTTGACGGTCAGCAGCGGCTTTTTCGCCAGCAGCTTTTCAATAAAGTCCGGATCAATGTCCCGCAGACGCGGACCGAAATCCGCAAACAGGGTTTTATCCGCACTCTGCGCCAGCAGCCAGTTACGCAGCGGTGCGCTTTCCGGACTGACCAGCTCGTAACCGGAAACATAAATCAGGGCATTGTCCGGCACCGGGATTTGCGCGAGCAGTTCTTCACTCCAGTGCTGTTCACAGCCTTCGATGGTGATGAATGTGCGTTCTTTGCTTTCCTCGACCAGCGCCAGGCACCAGCCGTTATCGTGCGTCGGATGGCGTAGCAGAACCGGCAGATTTTCCTTTTCCATCGCGGCAGTGACTTGTTTTCCCCAGCTGCCGTTGCCGGCGGGAATACCGTTGACCGGCACAATGCCGAGACGACTCAGGGCACGGGCGACATTAAAGGCGCAGCCGCCGATCTGCTGCCCGAGCGGCAGGGCGCTGATATCATCCCCGCTGTGCGGCAGGGCATTCACTTCCAGCATCACATCGCCGAAAGCCGCGCCGATAACCACGACCGGGCGCTGTGGTGTCAGTAACGATACATCCATCTGTTCCGTTTAACCCCGTGCCGGTTTCATCATCAGTGTCAGGCGGTACGCCGCCATGCTCACCAGGAAGGAGACAAACAGCCCCAGACTGGAATTTTCAAACACACCGGTGGCAAACGGCCCGTTAATAAAGCCGGTTTTCGTGACCAGCAGCCCGGCAACCGAGCCGCCGAGCCAGCACAGGAAGGTCGGCCAGATAACCCCGGTGTCGCCGTAGAGCGAAACGTCGTCGTAACCGGCGGTTTTATGTTTACAGTAATAATCGGTGATAAAAATCGCCGCCCAGGAAGCCAGGAACAATCCGCAGAACACCAGGAATGAAATAAACGGCCCAAGGAAATCACCGGAAACAAACAGAACATAAATCGCGATCGCCAGCACAATCACGCCATCAAGAGCAACGGCGGTGCGCTGTTTGAGTTTGATGCCCATGCTCAGCAGGTTGAGACTGGCGGAATAGAGGCTGAGGACGGCGATAGTGACAATCCCCGCCACCGCAGCAGCCAGATACGGCACCGCCATCCAGGACGGCAGCAGTCCGCCGATGGCGGCAATCGGGTTTTCTTCCGCTGCCAGATCAGGCAGTTGCGCGGTCAGCAGAATACCGGTCAGGATCAGCAGTAACAGCGGAAGCGCAGCCCCGCCGACCACAGAGCCGAAAATACGGCTGTGGGATGAGGACGGGCTCTGGTCGCGGCTGTAATCCGCCCCGGCAATCGCCCAGCTGATCCCGGTGCCGGCGGCGATAATGGACACCGCAGGCAGGAAACCGGTGATCCAGCTACCGGAAGGACGGTTGATCAGCGCCTGCCAGTCTGCAGTCGCCAGCAGCCAGAGCACGACAAATAGGGTCATTGCCCCGAAAATTCGCGTGATCCATTTCTGCATCAGCAAAACGGTGTTCTGCCCGAGAATACTGACCAGTACTGTCAGCCCGCCGAACAGTATCAGCGCGATGGCTGTCATCAGGTGTCCGCTGCCCAGCCCGATGGCGGTAAACAGCGCGGCCAGTGTCAGAGTGCCGGTGATGATATTCACCGCTTCCCAGCCCATCAGGTTAAACCAGCAGAACGCCGTCGGCGCGATATTGCCGCTTTTGCCGAAGCTGGCACGGGAAAGGGTGAGGGTGGTGGTCCGGCCGATTTTACCGGCGATACTGGTGATCCCCACTAAAATAAAGGAGGCGACACCAACCACTGCCGCTAAAACCGACTGAAAGAAAGAAAGCCCGAACGACACAATAATCGCGCCATAAACCACACCGAGAATACCGATATTAGCGGCACACCAGACAAAGAACAGTTCGGCGGGTTTTTTGGTCTGTCTGGAAGGGGGGATCAGGCCGATCCCCAGTTCTTCGATGGTCGGGTCGGTGTTGTTCAACGCTGAAGGGGCAGATTGCTGACTCATGACATCATCCTGTTCGTCGCGGCATACTCCTGTCTGAACTGTGCCAGACGGCGGGCATACGGCGTAAAATCGATATTATTTGTATGATTTATCAATGCGATACTGTCAGCATCAAAACTGTCAATGCCGTGAATTGCGCCGCAGATGGCCGTCGCCATGGCACCGATGGTGTCCGTGTCGCCGCCCAGATTTGCAGCCAGTACCGCACAGCGTACGGGATTGGTGTTGGCTAAATCCGCGAGTGCAATGGCACACGGGATAGATTCAATATTATCCATACCGGCGCCGACTATCTCATAGAGATCGGTCAGTGCCTGTTCTTCGTCCGTACGCCCGCGGACCACATTGAGGGCGTACATAATCCTCCGTCCCAGCAGCGGGCTGAAGGTGGATTCGAACCGGCGCTGAACAGTGTCAGCCAGCGGTATGACAGCCTGTTTTATCGCAGACCAGTCAGTGCCCTCAACAGCCAGACTGACGGCCCGCGCAATCACGACAGCACCGGCAATGGCGATATCGGATTTGTGGGTCGGCAGACAGGAGAGCCTGACCTGCTCAATAAAACGATCTGTATTATATGATGGCATCAGGCAACCAACAGGCGCGACACGCATCGCGGAACCGTTGGTCACACCATTTGCCTCTATTTTATCTAAAGGTATTCCCTGGTGTATGGCATTCAGCGCAGCTTTTGATGTCGGCCCCAGAATATTTTTTTCAAATGCCTTTATCCGGGTGGCCCACGCCATGATGTGACGGGCGATCGTCTGCGGGACGACCGCACCGTGCTCCTCAATAATGGCATCCATCAGAGCAACACACTGACTGGTATCATCGGTAAATTCCCCGGCAACAAACTCGTTGGCGGCAATATTCTCCTCCGGGCCCGGCAGGAAGGTATCAATCCAGCCGAAGTGCTGGCGGACCCGGCTCTTCGGCCAGAGTTCCGACGGCATGCCCATGGCATCTCCGGTTGCCTGCCCGTAAAGACAACCGAGAATACGTTTTTCTGTCACATTTAACGGGACTGCTGCTGATTGTGTCATTTATTATTATCTGGACTGGTGTTGAATGAATGAAAAACAACAAACTGTATTATTGGTATAAAACGGCTGTGGAGCCTTTATCGTTATAGAGTATATAATAGACTACAAATAAGTCCAGTTGTAGTCCAGTTGAATTGATTTTAATCAGTATGTGATAGCGGACACAAAAGTTGCTACACTGTTTTCAGCCGTTATCCGCAGCATGACAGGAACCTATTTGTGGAACATGATTTTCTCACTTTTTTACAGCACAGGCTTGATCAGCAATCAACCGTTCCGTTATATCTCCAGCTGAAACAAGGGATTGAAGAAGCCATCACACAAAAGCAGCTGACGCACGGTTGTGTTCTGCCGTCTGAGCGTCGTTTAGCGCAATCGCTGGGGGTATCCCGCGTGACGGTGGTGAAGGCACTGGACTTACTGCTGAAACAGGGGCTGGTGGTGAAACATCACGGCAAAGGCACGCAGATTAATCTGCCGGTGCAGTACAACCTGTCCGGCGGCGGTTTTTCCGCACAGGCCGCCGGCAGCGGCAAGGTGTCCAACCGCTGGCTTATTCGTCAGCTGGACTCTGTACCGGACTCACTGGCCTCTGAACTGGAATTATCCGCAGGTGATACCATGGCGGTGATCAAACGTGTCCGGCTGGTGGATGATATTCCGGTCTCGCTGGAAACCATGTTTATCCCGGAAGCTTTTCTGCCGCGCCCTGATCTGCTGGACGGCTCTCTGTATGCGCACTGGCTGGCGCAGGGGATTGAGCCGGATATGCAGGAGTATGCGCTCTCTATCTGTCATCCGTCAGAAGAAGAGGCGAAACTGCTTTCTATTCCGCCGACCGCCTCACTGATGAAAATTATTCTCAGAAGCCGCGACAAACAGGGCCGGGTGCTGGAATACGGCACGGCTATCTGCCGCAGTGATTTCTATCATTTCCACTTTACGGTAAAAGCCTGAAAGCAAAAAAAACCGATAATTGGTTGTCCAACTATCGGGGGAGCACTTCACCTCCGGCCTGATGCTCAAAATGGTCGGCATCATCGATCAGTAACTGATAAGATACAGCATAATCGATTATTAATATTTATACGTGGCTTATAAGGTCCTCTGGCCTTGTCCACTTAGTTTTCCGGTTTCGCATTTTCATTTTCAGGTTTTTTTAATTGTTTAACATCACTGGATTACATACCACCATACTTTTATTTCCA
>NZ_JBICLU010000025.1:0-334250 GCF_043105645.1 Morganella sp. TYF_1
TGTTTGCTGCGATAATGACAGGGGCCGGCGTTCCCGGAAGTATTTCAGAAAGGCAGACAGAAAGTATTTTGTTCTCCCCGTATTCGCCCAGGGTACGGACAAGCTGCTGCACACACCGGCGGCAGTCTTCCGTAAAGGGAACCCGTGAATCCGCCGCGTCTCCGGCAGAAAACGATGGATCGGTATGATGGTCTTTATAAGGGGTAAAGGCTTCAGCTCCCTCAAACCAGGTCTCTTCCATTTCAACGTAGTCGATGGCATCAAACCAGATATCCGGGTCTTCCGGTTTTGGATTATCCCGGTATACCGGGGTTATGTTAGCTGATGAGGCGGTGGTTAGTGTGTTTACAGGTGGCATATGCGTCCGTTTCTGATCTGTAACCGGCTGTTAAGACTCCCTTATTTATCATCATCAAAAAAAAATGTCTGTCGGTAAAAAACATGATACGTATTCAGTTTTTGCAATAAGCCCGCAGAAAACACAAAGGACACCAAATGGTGTCCCTCTTGTGCAGTCTTTGTGTGTCAGTGTCTGATATTGTCTGACTGATTGTAATATTCACCGGATTCAATTTTATCGATACCGGCCTGAAGTATGTCAATCAACTGGCGGGCGACATCGGTCGTCAGCCACATGGTTTTATCCACTTCTGCATGTTCGGGAGACTGGGACTGATCCTGCAGATAATGCAGGCGCAGCATCATGGCGTCGTAACTATCGACGGTACTGATATCCCATCCGATAACCGGATGAGTCTGGATAACGGTTTTTTTATCGTTCATGGAACCTCCTAATCATACGGCAAGATGGCTGAGTATCTCTGACTAAGAGCTAACGTCCCGTTAACAACGGGTCATATCAGTATAAGGTCTTTTTGAAAAGTAAAAAGGGGGGGATCAGACTTTTATTATGCAAAAAACGGCAAAATAGTCTTCTCTGAACATCATAGTCGTGCAATAAGCCGTTTTTCGCCTTATCGCACTAAATGACTACGTATTTACACCTGATTTATTGTGTTTAACAACAGGTTTTAACATCCCAGCGGGCATCAGTGCCGGCCAGGAAAGGCACTAAAATATCCTCTGCGCCGTTAATGGTTTCCGGGATGATCACGTCCCGGCGGGTTAATTCGATAAAGCCGTCATTGACCGGCAGACCATAAAACGCCGGGCCGTTCAGTGAACAGAACGCCTCAAAGTGCGCCAGTGCGTTAAGCTCCTCAAATACCGTGGCATACGCGGCCAGTGCGGTCGGCGCATTGAACACCCCGGCGCAGCCGCAGGCGGACTCTTTGCGGTGACGGGCATGCGGGGCACTGTCCGTGCCGAGAAAGAACCGTTTACAGCCGCCGGCTACCGCCTGACGCAACGCTTCCTGATGCACATTGCGTTTCAGGATCGGCAGGCAGAACAGATGCGGACGCACACCGCCGACCAGCATATGGTTACGGTTAAACATCAGATGCTGTGGTGTCAGTGTGGCGGCGACATTATCATCCCCGTCCAGCACATACTGGGCGGCTTCTTTGGTGGTGATATGCTCGAACACCACTTTCAGTGCCGGGAAATCACGGCGCAGCGGGATCATCACATCATCAATAAAGCGGGCTTCGCGGTCGAAAATATCAATATCGGCATGTGTGACTTCACCGTGTACCAGCAGCGGCATACCGCTGCGTGACATCATCTCCAGCACCGGATAAATATTGCGGATATCTGACACGCCGTGTGCGGAGTTGGTGGTCGCATTCGCCGGATACAGTTTACAGGCCGTAAACACACCTTCGCGGAAACCGCGTTCAATCTCTGCCGGGTCGGCATTATCGGTCAGATAGCAGGTCATCAGCGGGGTGAAATCATGCCCCTGCGGAACGGCGGCCAGGATGCGTTCGCGGTACGCAATGGCGGCATCGGTGGTGGTGACCGGCGGAACCAGGTTCGGCATCACAATAGCGCGCCCGAAAAACGCACTGGTGAAAGGCACAACAGTACCGAGCATTGCCCCATCACGGAAATGGATATGCCAGTCGTCAGGGCGGCGAATTTTCAGGGAAGTAACAGGATGAGTCATTGAACCGGCTCCGAAATAAGTAAAGGATAACCTGATGGCGGGTGCCATAAGCCGGAAAAGAATGATAGAACGATTTGCCGGTAAATACCATGTTAATTTGCGTTTCTGTGTTACTTATTGCTTTGCACCTATATAGCATCTGATCTATATTATAAGGACATAACGTGTGGAAGATAGTGACAACAGATAAATTTGCAGCGTGGTTTGCCGGGCAGGATGACGGAGATCGCGCAGCAATACTGGCAGCGATGCTGGTATTGGAGAAGCGGGGGCCCGGCTTACCAAGGCCGTATGCAGATACCGTAAAAGGTTCCCGGTATACGAATATGAAAGAGTTACGTATACAGAGCAGGGGACAACCGATACGGGCATTTTTTGCATTCGACCCTGAGAGAAGAGGTGTTTTGCTGTGCGCGGGGTATAAAACCGGTAATGAAAAACGTTTTTATATGCAGATGATCCCGCAGGCTGACCGTGAGTATACAGAATGGCTGAACAGGCCGGAAAACAGGAGTTAACAATGGGAAAGTCACTCAGACAACTGCTGGCTGAGGAAAAGCCGGAAGTCGCAGCGGCTGCACGGGTTCAGGCGGAGGAGATCCTGCTGAATATCCATCTGGCGGAACTGCGGGAGAAAGTGAACAAAACACAGGTGGAAATGGCACAGGCGCTGGGGATCAAACAGCCGACGGTCGCCGGGATGGAAAAACCGGGGCGTGATGTCAAATTATCCACGCTGAGACGCTATGTGGATGCCATCGGCGGAAAACTGAATATTGATGTTGAGCTGCCGGACGGCACGCATTATATGTTCAGGGTCTGATACAGGATAGTACGGATAAAACAGAGAAATAAAAGGAGAGGTAAACGTTGGCTCCTCCAGCTGGACTCGAACCAGCGACATACGGATTAACAGTCCGCCGTTCTACCGACTGAACTATGGAGGAACATCTTCAACGCGGGGTGCATAGTAGTGCGGCGGGGCGGGTTTGTCAAAATGAAAAATGACTTTTTGAATCGTTCGCTTTGTTTGTGATCACTTTGCGGAAAATAGCAGCGAAAAAGGTTAATTTTGCCTGTAAATCAGTCAGTCAGAAAAAATAAAAACGGGCAAACAGAAATTGCCGTCTGGCAGAAACGAAAAAGCCCGCTCAGTGAGCGGGCTCTTAAATATGGCTCCTCCAGCTGGACTTGAACCAGCGACATACGGATTAACAGTCCGCCGTTCTACCGACTGAACTATGGAGGAAGCGTGTTCTCTGTGAGAACGGGATGCATAGTAATGTGGTCAGAACGGATTGTCAAAGCGAAAATCAGTGATTGTGATCTGTTTGCCGCACTTATGAGCACATCGGCGGAATAATCATCAAAATCACAGGGTTAACAGATATAAATCCGGTTTTTTTATTCGCCGGACGATAAAAAGGGCAGTACGGAAGAATGAAACAGCGGAAATGAAAAAAAGCCTGCTCAGTGAGCAGGCTTTTAAATTTGGCTCCTCCAGCTGGACTTGAACCAGCGACATACGGATTAACAGTCCGCCGTTCTACCGACTGAACTATGGAGGAATTGCGTTCTCGTGAGAACGGGGTGAATCATAGCTATCCTGCGGCAGCTTGTAAAGGGCAAAATGCAAAAAAATGACTGACTGGCGAAGGCTTGAGCAATTGCGGCTGAAACAGTACGGACTCTGCTGTTCTGTAAGTTGTGTCCGGTGCTGTCTGAATAGTTTAATGGCTTTCGTGCAGGAAGGGGCGGTTCCGGTTTCCGGCGGGCAGAAACGAAAAAGCCCGCTCAGTGAGCGGGCTCTTGAATTTGGCTCCTCCAGCTGGACTTGAACCAGCGACATACGGATTAACAGTCCGCCGTTCTACCGACTGAACTATGGAGGAAGCGAGTTCCCGTGGGAACGAGGCGCATATTAACGGGGTGCCCCGGTTGTGTCAACGGGAAAAAGATAATTTTATCCTGTTTGCTCAGCAAGTAACCCGGATGAATAAAAAACAGGCATAAACAGTGGCTTAAGCCGCGCCTTTCATCCAGTGAGAGCGTGGTTTCTCCGGATGCGCTTCCGGGTACGCCATCAGATGCAGATCATAAAATGACACGGTACCTTTTGTTTCTGTCATATGGCGGACATCCTGTTTCAGTGATTCACTGACCTGCGGGTGGTCAAGTAACACCGCCAGGGTTTCCGGAGGCACTGCTTCGCTGACAAACCATTCGCCGTTATAGCACACCCGCAAATCCAGGACACCGATATCCGAAAAGCGGTAAACCGGTTTGACCTCAAACAGCAGAACCGCCGCCATTACCAGAAACAGGGCACTGAAACCGATCAGCCAGTAAAAACCGAAGTAGGGTGCGTAATAAATAAGAATACCCAGCACAAGATAGGACACCACCATCGCCAGACATAAATAAGGATAGGTACGGATAAAATGACTGCTGAAGCGGGGTTTTCCGTCCCGTTTCTCACGCTGATTAATATTATCAAGGGCGCCGGTAATAAGTGTTCTGACGACATCCATATAAATGACCTCCGCAGGTCTGCTGACTGTTCTGATACATTATATTAACATGTCAGGCATACAACCGCGCAGAACAGTTACAGGGTTTGTGAGGGGGAACTGTTATGGTGCGGGGGTTATTAAGAATAGTCTTATTCGGCTTAAGGCAGGTGTGTTTATCCGTTCAATACGCTGAAATTGCAGGCAATCAGACAAACAAAAATGCATAAATATGAGCGCTTTCACTTTTTTTAAAATTCACGGTAATAAATCAGTTGCTATTCATCCCTACTCATGAGTTAATGTTTGCGGCCCTAAAAAGAGCAGCTTTATGTATGACAACTGAGTTTGAGCGTTTAAGTTGAGTGTTATCCAGGATAGCCTTTGACCGTTTCATATGCTGTGTGCCTCCATTTAGTTTTTGCTTCCGGCCAGTACCTGCCAAAATGGCAATGCATTTATTTATATATAGGAAAGTCACATGTCTGACAAAATGAAAGGTCAAGTTAAGTGGTTCAACGAATCTAAAGGCTTTGGTTTCATCACTCCAGCTGATGGCAGCAAAGATGTTTTCGTTCACTTCTCTGCCATTCAGGGCGCAGGTTTCAAAACCCTGGGCGAAGGCCAGCAAGTAGAATTCACCATCGAGAATGGTGCTAAAGGCCCGGCTGCAGCTAACGTAACTCCGCTGTAAGATATAGCCAAACCGAATTCCAAGCCTGCCGCGTAAGTGGCGGGCTTTTTTTATATCTGATGTTTATGCTTATCACCTTATTGTGATCACCGGGAGCGGGTTTATGCAGATTAACGACATGGTTTATGTTAAAACGGATGCAGAAGAGCCCCGCGAAGGCCGGATATTACTGATCGAACCGTTTAGTGAAGGGGTGATGTACCTGGTGGCATTGCCGGAATATCCGGAGGGGATTTGGTTTTTTAATGAAAAAGAGGGCGGGGACGGGGTATTTATCACGCCGAAAAATGATTTCTGACTTTACATATTTTCGCGGACATCCTATACTCCGCGCATCTTTTCTGAACAGAGGACCCGGATTTGGACAGTCACAGTTATAACTCAATTAACTGATCCGGCACACCTTTCTCTTCTGAAACTGTCTGCCGGAATGATAATGGCGGGCAGCACCTCTCTGCGGTACTGCACTTTTTGATTGATACAGATGATCCACCGGTTCCCGGTCGTATCACTGCAATAGGTATGCAGTATGTTTATTGTTTCTCACGCACTCTTTCCTCCCGGTTACTGAGCAGAATTTTCAGTTATTTTTACGTTTTCTGCTGTTAACACCTGACGCCATGGCGTCTTTCGGGTGGAGGTTACTATGTTTGCAATTCCTTATTTACTCAATTTACTGGCGGCGCTGGCTCTTGGCGCACTGATCGGCGCGGAGCGTCAGTGGCGTCAGCGGATGGCCGGTCTGCGCACCAATGCGCTGGTAGCCGTTGGTGCCGCTGTATTTATCTTAAGTTCGGTGACCACATCACCGGACAGCCCGGGGCGCATTGCCGCACAGGTGGTTTCCGGGATCGGTTTTCTCGGAGCCGGGGTGATTATGCGTGAAGGCATGAATATCCGCGGACTGAATACCGCTGCAACGTTATGGTGCTCAGCCGGTATTGGTGTGTTGTGCGGGCTGGGAGAATTCGGTCCGGCAGTGACGGCGGCACTGGTTATCTTATGTGCCAATATTTTGCTGCGGGAAGCGGCGCAGCGCATCAATGCCCGGCCGGTTATTCACGCCACGGATCTGGTGCAGGACTATAAAATCCGTGCTGTCTGCAATGAAAAAGATGAGATTCTGGTCAGAACGGTGATCCTCCAGGCGCTGAATGGTTCACATGTCAGGTTGCATTCACTCAGCAGTGCGGATACGTCCGGCGGAAAGCTGGAAGTGTGTGCGGAAGTCCGGGCCACACCGGCGGAGCAAAAGGAGATAGAAGGTATTGTCTGCCGGGTCAGTCTGGAAAGAAGTGTCAGTGCGGTCAACTGGATGATTGCGTCTGAACTGCCCGTCTGAGGATTTTCTGTACGCTGTTCAGCGAACAGCAGCATTATTTTAATAAAGTCTTAAGGTTTGTGCCGGTGGCTCATCCACCGGCTTTATTCTGTGTATCAACAGAATATTTATATTTAGTGATATTTTTTGATGGGAAAGATGAGATGTTTTTTACTCATTTTAAGAATAAAGCACCAAATTCTCAGTTTTCCGCGTGATGGAAAGTCCCTTTTCCGTGTCACACTACAACGAATTTTTTGTGGCCGTAAAGCGGGCTCCCGGGGTGGAGAGCGTGATTACTGTTATCAGTATCGGCCCGGATTTAAGAAAGTTTTCAGAAAAATAGCAATTAAATGTGATGATGGTCACGATCCGGTAACATTCCTGCTATCAGCCGGTGTCAGTATAAAAAGCGCGAAATCGCAAATTTTGATCTGCTTACCGGTCTTCAGCGCCGGGGAATAAAATGCACTGTTCTGCCGGGCAGGATAGCATGAAATGATTACTCAAAATTCGTACTCAGCCACAGTACACTTCTAATTTGTAAAAAAAAAAGTATATAGTAACTATAAGTTACTATATTTGGGGGTATTACTTCACACATGACCGCCCGAAGCAATGCTACATTTAATTAACGACTGTGCTAATAGGAAAATACCGGGATTGTGATGGCATGATGTCATTTTGGTGACAGCAGGGTATCAATGCGTTTTTCAGAACAGTAACCAGCGTATCAGAGAGGTCGCTGAGTTTATAAAAGTACCCGCGGACGTATATACATAACCTTATCCGCTCCGTAAAGACAAATAAGTGAGCATATAAAAAGAAAGAGACATTATTTTTAATAAGCAATAAAGAGGAGCGAGAATAGAAAATCAGAAAAATAAATTAAATTCATTTAATCTTCAGTTGTTTTCCTGCTGAATAAATAACCTGCCTCAACATTAGATAATTTTATGTTTCCCTGTTCTGAATGGCTATTTTTTATTAAAAATAACTAAACATTGATCCGCAGGGGTATCATGTCATACCCGTCGTTACACTTTGTTATATCCTTATCATAAACCGTGCAAAAAAGGACTAAATCGCACGTTATATCACCATCACGGTGGAAAAAAAGTGTTTTATACCGCTATTTTTGCCATGTATTCTCATTCTGAATGGTGCAGGACGGAGTTTCCTAATAAAACACATTGATCCGGATCAATATATGTCCTCACATTATGTGATTGGTGCAATGGACTTGAGACACACACATTTTGAGTCATATTTACCTGAAGATTATTGGCATTTAGCTTATGGGAGTTATAAGTGCGGTGAGTATTTGGGATATGGTGAGACAAAATATAATTAATAGTAAAATTGTACTAATGCATGCGGGGATGTTTGTCTTTATCAGCCAAAAACAAACATCAGTGGCTTGAATAGTTAAATTTGTGGTGCATAATAAATAACGTCTATAAATGATATAAGATGATTCAGACATTAAATAAGCTGATGCTGATTTTAATCGTTACTTTTATTGTTTACAGGTATTCCTGATATGCATTTAATTTAAGTTTACTTTTGTGTGTTTCGCACGCATGCCGGATATTTATATGGATTGGCAGTAAACAATGGAATGAGCTTCTCCGGTATTTATAACATTACGTAAAACAGGATCTCCGGTATCACACAGCGCCGGAGATAGTTTCTGCTGTACTTTGATGCTGCTGATATTCGGAAAGGAAAAAAAATGAGCCAGACGACTGATTTTCTGAAGCATATTTATGATATTAACCTCTCATACCTGCTGTTAGCCCAAAAACTTATTGCTCAGGAAAAAGCTTCTGCCATGTTCCGCTTAGGCATTAACGATGCAATGGCAACTACGTTAGCAAATCTCACGCTCTCTCAATTGGTCAAATTAGCGGAAACCAACCAGCTAATCTGTCAGTTCAGATTTGAAAGCAGCGATACCATTGAAAAACTCACACGTGATTCCCGCGTGGATGAATTACAACAGGTTCATACCGGAATTTTACTGTCAACCCGCCTGCTGCAAACACACGGCGCGGCTGGCACTGACTCACACGCAAGAAAAAGATAAGTATCATGGCCGAAAAAAGTATCATCAAAGAGGCTCAGGATATCCGTCTCGCGATGGAATTAATCTCTCTGGGTGCTCGTCTTCAGATGTTGGAAAGTGAAACACAAATCAGCCGCGGACGCCTGATCCGTCTGTACAAAGAGCTGCGCGGATGCCCGCCCCCGAAAGGCATGCTGCCGTTTTCCACCGACTGGTTTATGACATGGGAGCAAAATATTCATGCCTCCATGTTTTATAACGCTTACGAGTTTCTGATGAACAGCGGACAGTGCTCCGGTGTTGATGTGATAGTAAAGGCGTACCGGCTCTACCTGGAGCAGTGTCCGCCGGTTCCCGGTGAAGAGCCGCTGCTGGCACTGACCCGTGCCTGGACGCTGGTGCGTTTTGTGGAGAGCGGTATGCTGCAGCGTTCTGTCTGCAGTTGCTGCAGCGGGTCATTTATCACCTACGCCCATATCCCCGAAAACAGCTTTACCTGCAGTTTGTGCCAGCCGCCGTCACGGGCAATAAAAAAACGTAAACTTTCCGCGCTTCCCGCCGATATTACGCTATATCGAGAGGATGGCATTGCCAAAGCGGTAATGTGACCGGATTGAGTTGGTAAACAGGCAAACCCGTTTTGCCTGTCTTTCCTTAAAATTCCCTTTGACAGCCATCCGATACCTAACTGAGTTAAAGGGAATAGTGTGTTAATACTCATCGGATACATCATTGTTACGGGCACGGTCATCGGCGGCTATCTGATGGTTGGCGGCCATATGGGCGCACTTTATCAACCCGCTGAATTTGTTATTATTTTAGGTGCCGGTTTTGGTGCATTTGTCGTCGGTAACAGCGGGAAATCCATTGTTGCCCTGGGTAAAGTGCTGCCGCGTCTGTTCCGGCGCTCCTCCTACAACAAAGCGATGTCAATGGATTTGATGGCGCTGTTGTTCCAGCTTCTTAATAAATCCCGCCAGCAGGGGCTGCTTGCCCTGGAAAAAGATATCGAAAATCCGCAGGAGAGCGATATTTTTTCCCAGTACCCGCGCATTCTTAAAGATCAGACTGCACTGATGTTCCTGGTGGATTATCTGCGTCTGATGATCACCAGTAACCTGCAAAGCCATGAAATCGAAGCCCTGATGGATGAAGAGCTGGAAACCTTCCGCCAGGAGAGCGAAGTGCCTGCTTCCGGCCTGAATATGGTCGGGGATTCCATGCCGGCATTCGGTATTGTTGCCGCCGTTCTCGGGGTGGTGAATGCGCTGGGTTCCGCTGACCGTCCGGCCGGTGAGCTGGGGGCGCTGATTGCCCATGCCATGGTCGGGACATTCCTCGGTATTCTCGTTGCATACGGCTTTATTCTGCCGCTGGCGTCACTGATCCGCCTGCGCAGCGGTGAACAGCTGAAAATGCTGGAATGCATCAAAGTCACTTTCCTTTCCTCTTTACAGGGTTATCCGCCGCAAATTGCGGTTGAATTCGGGCGTAAAGTCCTGTTCAGCGCCGATCGTCCGTCCTTTACCGAGCTGGAAGACAAAGTCCGTGAAGTAAAAGTCAGCCACCGTACCGAAGCTCAGGACGGGGAGTAAAGCGACAATGAAACCGGGCAATACGCATGTTATCCGCGTCAAAAAGCGGGGCGGTCACGGGCACGGCGGCGGACACGGCGGGTCATGGAAGATTGCTTACGCTGACTTTATGACCGCCATGATGGCGTTCTTCCTGGTGATGTGGCTGATTTCTATCTCCAGCCCGCAGGAGCTGACGCAGATCGCGGAATATTTCCGCACGCCGCTGAAAACCGCCATTAATCCGGGAACAAAAACCGGGGATGCCACCAACCCGATTCCGGGCGGTGGCAAAGATATCATTTATAAAGACGGTGATACCCTGCCGGACCCGGACAGCATGCAGGAGGAGCAGGGACAGGATGAAGCCGGTCGTTTTGAGAAACTGAAACAGGATCTGGAGCAGGCCATTCTCAAAGACCCGCGTCTGAATGAACTGAAACCGCATCTGCTGATTGATACCACCGATGACGGGCTGCGCATCCAGATTGTCGACAGTGCCAACCGCCCGATGTTTATGGTCGGCTCCACCCATGTTGAGCCGTATATGCGGGACATTCTGCGCGCTATCGCACCGATCCTCAATGACGTACCGAACCGTATCAGTATTTCCGGACACACTGATGACCTGCCGTATGCCAACGGCGGCAATTACAGCAACTGGGAGCTGTCTGCTGAACGCGCCAATGCCTCGCGCCGTGAACTGGTACGCGGTGGTATGGCCGAAGATAAAATTCTGCGGGTGGTCGGGATGGCATCCTCTATCCATCTGGATAAAAACGACGGGCTTGCGCCGGTGAACCGCCGCATAAGCATCATCGTTCTGAATGAGTCAGAGATGGAAAATATTCTTCATGAGTATGAGGGGGCTGTTCCCATTACCGATTTACAGCAGCTGAAGCAGCTACCGGCACCGCATACCGGGATACCGGCTCCGCCGGCGATCCCGCCGGAAAGGGTGCCGGAACCGGCGGTACCGGATCAGACACCGCCGCAGAACAGCGCTGCGGCGGCAGAGACAACACAATAAACAGGATGGACAGATACTGCCGGATTGCCGGCAGTATCTGTCAGCCGTAACACAAGAAAAAAATTGGATAACCGCGATGGATATAACCGAGTTTTATCAAACGTTCTTCGATGAAGCCGACGAGCTGCTCCGGGATATGGAACAGCACCTGCTGGAGCTTGATCCCCGGGATCCGGACAGTGAACAGCTCAATGCTATCTTCCGCAGCGCGCACTCCATTAAAGGTGGTGCGGCAACATTCGGATTCACGCTGTTGCAGAAAACCACACACACCCTGGAAAACCTGCTTGATAAAGCCCGCCATGATGAGCTGACGCTGACGCCGGATATCATTGATGTCTTCCTTGATACCAAAGATGTGATGGGCTCACAGCTGGATGCCTATAAGAGTGACACACTGCCGGATGAAGAAAGTTTTAACCGTATCTGTGAAGTGCTGGGGCATGTGGAGCAGAGTGTGGCGGATGCCGCTGTTGTCACGGAAACCACGGCACCGGAACCGGTCAGTGAAACCGCAGAAATTACTGCCGCGTCAGAAGAGAACAGCACAGCACCGGAAACCGGTTTTTCACATCATTTCACGTTTACACTCAGTAAGTTAAAGGAGAGCGAGGTCGCTCTGCTGGCTGATGAGTTGTCACTGTTCGGCACAGTATACAAAACCGAACAGGGCACCGATACCCTGAAAGTCTGGCTGGGCACCAATACCGCAATTGATGATATCAGCGGCGTGCTCTGCTTTGTGGTGGATGAATCGCAGATTGCGTATGAGGAAACCCCGGCAGCAGAATTAAGCGCCATGCTAGCAGCAGACAGCACCCCGGCAGAGCCGGCAGCGGAAACGGTCAGTACGACGGTTTCCGCACCGGTACCGGCAGCCGCGCCGTCATCTGCCCCGGCAACCCGTAAAGCAGCGGCAGCGGCGGTGAAAAACAAAGGTGACAGCGGCAGTATCCGTGTGGCGGTGGAGAAGGTGGATCAGCTGATCAACCTCGTTGGTGAACTGGTGATTATCCAGTCAATGCTGACCCAGCACAGTCAGCAGGTGGATCAGACCGAATATGCGGATTTGCTCAGTTCGATTGTCCAGCTGGAGCGTAACTCGCGGGCGCTGCAGGAATCTGTCATGTCTATCCGTATGATGCCGATGGATTATGTCTTCAGCCGCTTCCCGCGCATGGTGCGCGATATCGCCTCAAAACTGAATAAGAAAATCGAGCTGAAAGTGGAAGGCAGTTCGACAGAACTCGATAAGAGCCTGATCGAGCGGATTATCGACCCGCTGACCCACCTGGTGCGTAACAGTCTCGATCACGGTATTGAGAAACCGGACGTCCGTGCCGCAAACGGCAAACCGGAAGCCGGGACTCTGACCCTGGCGGCGGAACATCAGAGCGGCAATATCTGCATTGAAGTGCGGGATGACGGGGCCGGTCTGAACCGGGAACGGATCCTGGCCAAGGCGCGCCAGCAGGGCATGGATGTGCACGACAACATGACCAACGATGAAATCGCGATGCTGATTATGGCGCCGGGTTTCTCTACCGCCGAAGTGATCACCGATGTGTCAGGACGTGGTGTGGGTATGGATGTGGTGAAACGTAACATTCAGGACATGGGCGGTCGTATTCAGATTGGTTTCACCGAAGGGCGCGGCACCGTGACCCGGATCCTGCTGCCGCTGACCCTGGCTATTCTCGACGGTATGTCCGTCAAAGTGGCGGATGATGTCTTTATTGTTCCGCTCAGTGCCATTATCAGCACACTTCAGCCGCGCCAGGAAGACATTTACCGCCTTGCCGGTGAGGAAAAAATGCTGCTGGTGCGCGGCGAATATCTGCCGCTGGTGGAAATGCATCAGGTCTTCGGCATTGAAGAGGCGGAGCGTGATCTGGCGAAAAGTATCGCCCTGATTGTACAGAACGCCGGTAACCGTTATGCCCTGCTGGTGGACAGACTGATCGGACAGCAGCAGGTGGTGGTGAAAAATGTGGAAAGTAATTACCGCAAAATCCCGGGGATCTCTGCCGCCACCATTATGGGCGATGGTTCTGTTGCACTGATTATTGATGTGGCGGAATTACAGCGGATGAACAACGAAATTTTGTGCCAAAAGAAACTGAACACGTCACACGTTGTGATGCAATAAACAAAGGTAAATAACCATGTCGATGATGGATGAAGATTTAAACAAACTCGATGAAGAGAAAAACGGCGAAGGGTATCTGATTTTTACCCTGGGCGAAGAAGAGTACGGCATTGAGATCCTGAAAGTACAGGAAATCCGTGGTTATGAGCAGGTCACCCGTATCGCGAATACCCCGGATTTTATCAAGGGTGTCACCAACTTACGCGGCGTGATTATCCCGATTATTGATCTGCGCGTGAAGTTCTCCCATCAGAACGTCACATACAACGACAACACCGTGGTGATTGTGGTCAATCTGAAAGATCGCGTGGTGGGAATTGTGGTGGACGGCGTGTCTGACGTACTGGTGCTCAAAGATGAGCAGATTGCCCCGGCGCCGGATTTCGCAGTCACGTTATCGACCCGTTACCTGACCGGCCTGGGCACTATCGGTGACCGGATGCTGATTCTGGTGGATATTGAAAAGCTGCTTTCCAGCGAGGAAATGGCACTCATCGACAGCATGGCTGAATGATAATTCAGCCAAATGGTTTTGGTTAATCCATCACTAAAGTTTTTTGTCGTGTGACCGATATCAAAAATACAATAACACTATGCCAGTAGAAAATTATGTATAGCAGAATTAAAATTGTATCAGGGCTTTTATCCGTTATTCTTATATTTGTACTGTTACAGCTGGCATCCAGCGGGCTGATGTTCAGCAA
Source organism: Morganella sp. TYF_1 (assembly GCF_043105645.1). Lineage (NCBI taxonomy): Bacteria > Pseudomonadati > Pseudomonadota > Gammaproteobacteria > Enterobacterales > Morganellaceae > Morganella > Morganella sp. TYF_1. Next base: position 14,122 of record NZ_JBICLU010000025.1, read on the forward strand.
ACTGGGTGAAAACCGTGACAGTATTCACTTTCTGGACTCACTTCAGAGCCAGCGGCAGGTGCTTACCCAAAGCTGGGTTAACCTGATCCAGGCCCGTGCCAATCTGAACCGGGCGGCAAACGGCTTTTTGCTCAGAGAACACACCTTTAAAGACGATGCCACCCCGGATGAGCTGATCAAACAGGCCACCCGTCAGTTAGCGGATGCAGATGCCGCGTATGCCCGCTATATGAAAATGATGGAGGGCACCAGTTACGACAAGGCGAAGTTTGAAAAGCTGCTCTCCACCTATGAAACCTACCGTAATGCACTGACCAGGCTGATGTCCTATGTCCGGGAAGATCAGCTGGAACAGTTCTACACCTATGCCACATCCGGCTATCAGATGAAGTTCGAAGAGCAGTTTAATTCATATTTCGACAGCATTTCGGTGGCGTTCCGCGGGGAAGTGCAGAATGCGGAAGATAACTTCAGTGAATCCCTGTATATGCTGATTATTCTGGCTGTTATCCTCGCGCTGATCAGTCTTATCAGTTACCGCTATGTACAGAGCGGCATTATTCATCCTCTCAATGGCTTGGTTGACCGTATCAGGATCTTTGCTGCCGGTGACCTGACCCCGACAGTGACAGTGAACGGTAATAATGAAATCGCTGATCTGGGCCGGGGTGTGCAGCACATGCAGCAGGAGCTGATTAATACGGTGCGCGGTGTGCGTGACGGCAGCGAAAACATCTATCAGGGTACCAGTGAAATCGCCGCCGGTAACAATGATCTGTCTGCCCGTACCCAGGAGCAGGTTGCCTGCCTGGAAGAAACCGCTGCCAGCATGGAAGAGCTGACCGCAACGGTGAAACAGAACACCGAATATGCCCATCAGGCCAGTGAATTCGCCGGTCAGGCGTCCGAGATTGCCCGTGAAGGCGGCAAAGTGGTCTCCAATGTGGTGAATACCATGCTGAATATCGCTGACAGTTCACAGAAAATTTCTGATATCACTGCCGTTATCGACAGCATTGCGTTCCAGACCAACATTCTGGCTCTGAATGCGGCGGTTGAGGCTGCCCGTGCCGGTGAACACGGCCGTGGTTTCGCCGTGGTGGCGGATGAAGTCCGTAACCTGGCACAGCGCAGCGCCGATGCGGCAAAAGAGATCAAAATCCTCATCGAAGACTCGGTATCCCGTACCGGAACCGGTGCCCGTCAGGCAGAAGATGCCGGTGAAACCATGACCAAAATCGTGGAATCCGTTACCCGCGTTACCGACATTATGGCTCATATTGCCACCGCATCCGATGAGCAGAGCAAAGGTATTTCACAGGTCAGTATTGCAGTTGCTGAAATGGACAAGGTGACGCAGCAGAACGCTTCACTGGTTGAGCAGTCTGCGGTGGCGGCAAATGTGCTGGAAGAACAGGTGGCAAAACTGTCACAACTGATAGCTATTTTCCGCTTACCGGCCCTGAAACACAAGGACGATAAACACACTGAACCGGCGGCAAGAACGATTTCCAATGTCGTGAAAACCCCGGATCTCAGCAAAATATCATCGAAGAATCATCAAGATGATGACAATTGGGAAACTTTTTAACGACGCGTCTTCGCCTTGCGCTGTCAGGGAAACCTGACAGCGCTTTTGTGCATCACAGCGATAACAATAACCGAAGCAGGTGAGCCCGGCCGGACGCAGTGGGGATAGCATATGTTTGGTAAGAGAATACGGATTTCTGTCAGTTTATATCTGTTGCTTATTTTCTTTTGCGGCATGCAGATAGTGTCCAGCGGATTATCGCTGGGGATTGTTTCATCTGAATTATCGTCACTGGAACGGGTCGAACTCGGCTCAAAAAAACGGGCATTGCTGGTGTCTTCCTATGAAGATCTGATGCAGGCCCGTAACCTGCTTACCCAGGTTGTTGTTCATATTAAAGTCGGTTCTGAAGAGAGCGATATCCGCCAGGTTAAAGCGGCATTTGATTTGCTGCTGGAGAAAGCGGCGGAAGATTACAGCAATTTCAAATCTCAGCCGGTCCTCAGTGACAAAGAGGATTTTGCCGGTATTGAGGAGCAGTACCAGTCTTACCTTGGTGTGATCAAAGAACTGCGTGGTTACATTGATCACGCCAATATCCCGGCGTATGTGGAACATCCGACCCAGATGTATCAGGACAGAATGGGCGCGGTGGTGAATGACTATCTGGCCCTGCTGGATGAAGAGAGCCGCAGTGCGATTGAGTCCGGCACCTTCTATAACCGGCTGGCGTGGATCATGTTCTTCGCGGTGACCGCCACCATTCTGCTGATTTCCGGCCTCGCACATTTCTGGATGCGTCACAAAGTGATCAATCCGCTCATCAGCATGAGTGAGCATTTTATGCAGGTGGCACAGGGCAAACTGAACCAGAAGATAGAAGTGACCACCCGCGACGAAATCGGTGTGGTATTCGGCCAGCTTAAGCTGATGCAGGAATCACTGGCAGAATCTGTCTCAAACGTTCGCCTGAATACAGACCAGATGTATACCGGAATTCGCGAGATTGCCCTGGGTAATAATAATTTATCATCGCGGACAGAACAGCAGGCTGCATCACTGGAAGAAACTGCCGCCAGCATGGAAGAGCTGACCGCGACGGTGAAACAGAACGCTGATAACGCCCGTCAGGCCAGTGAGCTGGCAGTGACGGCCTCGAAAACCGCGAGCCGCGGTGGTCAGATCACCGACAGCGTGATCGAAACCATGACCTCGATTGCCAACAGTTCGCAGAAGATCAGCGCCATTATCAGTGTTATCGACGGTATTGCCTTCCAGACTAACATTCTGGCACTGAATGCCGCCGTGGAAGCCGCCCGTGCCGGTGAGCAGGGACGCGGATTCTCCGTGGTCGCCGGTGAGGTGCGTGCGCTGGCACAGCGCAGTGCGGAAGCCGCGAAAGAGATTAAGTCCCTGATTGATGAGTCGGTTGACCGCGTCGGTCAGGGAACGCAACTGGTGGACAGCGCCGGTAAAACAATGGAAGAACTGGTCACCGCCGTGAACCAGGTGACGGAACTGATGAGTGAAATCGCGTCTGCCTCCAACGAGCAGAGCCGTGGTATCGAGCAGGTGGCAACCGCCGTCAGCCAGATGGATCTGGTGACCCAGCAGAACGCCGCACTGGTTGAGCAGTCAACGGGTGCAACAGCCGCACTGGAAGATCAGGCGAATAACCTCGTCGATACGGTCGCTTTCTTTGAGCTGCCGGATAACAGGGGCACTCAGTCCGGCTTTGCCGGCTGACAGTCCCGATCATCGCCTGCCGCCGGCCCGTATCGCAGAGCCGGTGGCGGGGGGTAACTGATCGGTTTGTATTGAAATTGTCACTGAATCGTTTTTACCGAAAGGACAACAAGTACGATGCTTTTTGCGCCACAGATAGAACCACTCACAGATGATGAGTTTGGTCGGGTGTGCCGGTTTATTCATAAAAAGTCAGGCATCGTCCTTAGCATGAATAAAAAGAATATGGTCTACAACCGCCTGTTAAAGCGGCTCAGAGACTGCAATATGAGCACATTCGCCGAATACCTGCGTTTGCTGGACCGGGAGCCGCTGCATCCGGAATGGCAGGCATTTATTAACGCAATGACCACCAATTTAACCGCATTTTTCCGGGAGCCTCATCACTTTCAGACACTGACTGACTTTATCCGTCCCCGACGTAACCAGCCGGTCACTATCTGGTGCGCGGCGGCGGCGACAGGGGAAGAACCGTATTCGATCGCCATGACACTCAGTGATGTTCTCGGCGCTAACGCCATGAATGCCAAAGTGATCGCCAGTGATATCGATACCGACGTTCTGGAGAAGGCCCGTAAGGGGGTCTACCGTATCGAAGAGCTGAAAAATCTCAACGCCCTTCAGCGTCAGCGCTATTTTATGAAGGGGGTAGGGGAATATGAAGGCTATGCCCGGGTGAAACCGGCGCTCGGCCGGATGATTGATTTCCGTTATCTGAATCTGACGGACAACGACTGGCAGTTTCAGGGGCAGTTCGATGCCATATTTTGTCGTAATGTCATGATTTATTTCGATAAGGATATGCAGAAACAACTACTGGAACGTTTTGTTCCGCTACTGAAGCCTGACGGGCTGCTGTTTATCGGGCACTCGGAGAACTTATCACAGTTATCTTCGCGTTATGTCATCAGAGGACAGACCGTTTACAGCATTCAGGCGGCCGGGAGAAGTGATGAAAAAAATAAAAGTGCTTTGCGTTGATGACTCGGCGCTGATGCGCCAGTTAATGCGTGAAATTATTAACAGCCATCCGGATATGACCGTGGTGGATGTGGCACCGGATCCGTATGTTGCGCGTGATCTGATTAAACAGCATGAACCGGATGTGGTGACGCTGGATGTGGAAATGCCGCGGATGGACGGTATCGATTTTCTGGAAAAACTGATGCGGCTGCACCCGGTACCGGTGGTGATGGTCTCCACACTGACGTCCAAAGGCTCGGAAGTGACGCTGAAAGCGCTGGAACTGGGCGCGGTGGATTTTGTCACCAAACCGCAGATCGGGATCCGCGAAACCATGATGAGTTACCGCGATCTTATCGGTGAAAAAATCCGTGCGGCGGCGATGTCAAAAGTCACGCAGAGTAACCGCTTCCGCCGTCAGGAAAAAGTGACGACCACACCGGCGGCGCTCAGCAAACCACTGTCATCGTACGTTTGCCATAACCGCCTGATTGCGGTCGGGGCATCGACCGGCGGTACCGAGGCTATCCGTCAGTTTCTGGAGATGCTGCCGCCGGCGTGTCCGCCGGTGGTGATCACCCAGCATATGCCGGCCGGGTTTACCCGTTCCTTTGCCGAGCGCCTGAACAAGCTCTGTGCGCTGACGGTAAAAGAGGCGGAACACGGTGATGTGCTGCTCAAAGGGCATGCCTACATTGCGCCGGGTGATGCCCATATGCTGATCGCGGATAAAGGCCAGGGTTACCAGGTGGTGCTTCAGCAGACACCGCCGGTCAACCGTCACCGCCCGTCTGTGGATGTGCTGTTTGACTCCGTGGCTGAGTGTGCCGCCCGCAAATGTATCGCGGTCCTGCTGACCGGAATGGGGATGGACGGTGCGCGCGGCATGCTGAATCTGCGGCAGAAAGGTGCGGTCACCTATGCCCAGGATGAGCGCAGTTGTGTGGTTTTCGGTATGCCGAGAGCGGCGATTGAACTGAATGCGGTCGATGAAATTCAGGATCTCGTCAAAATTGCCCCCAGTGTGCTGGGCAGACTTGCTGCCGTTTCCGCCTGACGGAACCGGCAATTATTCATTGTATTGTTGCAGGAGTGGTTATGGCCGCTAAAGATTTGAATTTTCTGGTAGTTGATGATTTTTCCACCATGCGCCGTATTGTGCGTAACCTCTTAAAAGAGTTGGGCTACAACAAAATTGAAGAGGCGGAAGACGGTGTGGATGCGCTGGAGAAAATCCGTGCGGGTCAGATTGATTTCGTGGTGGCGGACTGGAACATGCCTAACATGGACGGGCTGGAGCTGCTGAAAACCATCCGTGCGGATGATGCGCTCAAACACATCCCGGTCATGATGGTGACTGCCGAAGCGAAAAAAGAAAATATTATTGCCGCCGCTCAGGCCGGTGCCAGCGGTTATGTTGTCAAACCGTTCACCGCCGCGATCCTCGAGGAAAAACTGAATAAAGTCTTCGAAAAGATGGGTCTGAACTGAGGGGCTTCAGCAGAAGGAAAGCAGGATGACGGAAAATAAATCAACGGACAGAAACAAAAACAGTGATGATGACTTAAAACAGATCATCACCCGGGTTGGTTTTTTAACGAGGATGTTAAGAGAAAGCATGCGTGAACTGGGATTAGAAAAGGGCGTGCAGCAGGCGGTCGCGACAATTCCGGACGGAAAAGACAGACTGCGTTACATCGCTCAGATGACCGCACAGGCGGCGGAAAAGACGCTCAACGGTATCGATACTATCAAGCCGTTACAGGTAAAAATGCATGAGGATGCGCTGGATTTACAGGCGCGCTGGCAATCCTGTCCGTCAGCGGAGGTCGATCCGGCCCTGCAGGAATCCACCCTGGCCTTTATCCGCCGGGTGATTGACGGCAGCGCGGTGACCAAAAGTGAGCTGCTGGAAATTATGATGGCACAGGATTTCCAGGATCTGACCGGTCAGGTTGTGAAAAAAATGATGGAAGTGGTGGAAGAAACAGAGAAACAGCTGCTGTTTCTGCTGATGGAAAACACCCCGGCAGACATCCGTGCAAAACATCCGGCCGACAGTCTGAAAAACGGACCGCAGATTGATCCGAAAGGGACAAACGTGATGGCATCACAGTCACAGGTTGATGACCTGCTCGACGAGCTCGGTTTCTGACATAAAAAACCGCAGCAGGGACGCCGCGGTTCAGATCTGTCAGTCCGTCACAACGGAAATCAGAGACCCATTGCCTGCTTAACCTGAGCCATTGCGTCGCTGCCGGCTTTACATGCGGCATCCTGCTGGTCAGCAGGCATTGCGGCGATTTGTTTTTTCGCATCTTCATACTGCTTGATCATCGGTTCTAACTGCGCTTTAACCGATTCGTTATTACCGGCTTTTTCGGTTGCTTTCTTCATTAAATCATCGACTTCAGCAAAGTATTTGTTACAGGTTTCAGTTGCACCCGGAACAGATGATGCTGATTTTTCTTCGCCGGAACAGGCTGTCAGAGCAAGAGCCATTAAACCCAGAGAGCAGGCTAAAATAGTTTTTTTCATCAGTGAGTACCTTGTGATTATCGTGGAATAAAACAGTGGCAAATTATAAAGTACCGGTAATACCTGCCTATCGGAATAGTTCCTAATTTAACACGCCGTGCGAAATACGGGCTTTCATCAGGTTCAGCGGCGTTATTTGACGATATTGCGTTGCGGACCACTGCCCGCAGGTGTCACTGAGTGATTTTCTGCTGATAAATCCGCCACTCCTGCTTTAATCAGGGAATTACACCGTTAAGACCGGTCATTTTCCACCATTGAATTTTCCGCACTCTGTCATGCTATAGCCATAAGCAAAATCCCGGCAGACGGCGGAGGCGTGTGTGTCTGATAAAAGTGATGTAGAAAAAACAGAAGAACCCACCCCCCATAAAAAACAGAAAGCCAAAGAAGACGGACAGATTGTCCGCTCCAAAGAACTCAGTTCACTGATGATGATGCTGGCGGGTGTCAGCCTGCTGTGGTTAAGCGGCGGTCATCTGGCGGAACAGTTGCGCGGTATTTTTCGTCAGGGATTTATCTTCGATAACTTTTATCTGCAGAACCCGGGGCTGATGCTGAGTTTTCTCGGTAAAGTGCTTGGTGAATCGTTGTTTGCCCTGCTGCCGGTTGTCGGCGGACTGGCGCTGGTGGGTATTTCCGCCTCGGCGCTGGTCGGCGGGCTGGCGTTTAACACCAAATCCATCAAGTTTGACCTGACAAAACTGAGCCCGCTGAAGGGCTTTAAACGCATTTTTTCCATGAATGTGCTGGCCGAACTCTTCAAGGCGATTCTTAAATCCCTGCTGATTGGTCTGGGCGCATGGATTTTTTTATGGCAGGCGTGGCCGTCATTGCTGCATCTGGCGATGGAATCGCCGGCAACGGCAATGACGAATGCCATGCAGAAAGTGATTTTTGCCGGTTATCTGATCATCTTTATGCTGATCCCGATGGTGGCGTTTGATGTGTTCTGGCAGCTCCGTTCGCACCTGAAAAAGCTGCGGATGAGCCGTCAGGAAATCAAGGATGAATTTAAACAGCAGGAGGGTGACCCGCAGATAAAAGCCAAAATCCGTCAGCAGCAGCGCGCCATGGCGCGTAACCGCATGATGGCGGATGTGCCGCAGGCGGATGTGATTGTGACCAACCCGACTCACTACGCCGTTGCCCTGAAGTATGACGAGAAAAAAATGACCGCGCCGAGAGTGCTGGCCAAAGGTGCCGGGGTGCTGGCACAGCGGATCAAAGAGATAGGTGCGGAAAACCGTATTCTGCTGCTGGAGGCTCCGCCGCTGGCACGGGCACTTTACCGCCATGCCGAAGTGGGGCAGTCAATTCCGGCTGCACTCTATGCTGCGGTGGCGGAAGTGCTGGCATGGGTGTTTCAGCTGCGCCGCTGGCGGCGTGAAGGCGGCCTGAAACCGAAAAAACCGAAGAATTTACCGGTGCCGAAGGCACTTGATTTTGTTGGAGAAAATACCCGAAATGGCTAATCTGGCTGCACTTCTGAGATTACCGAAAACGATGCAGGGAGCACAATGGCAGTTACTTGCCGGGCCGGTCCTCATCCTGATGATCCTGTCAATGATGGTACTGCCGCTGCCGGCGTTTGTGCTGGATTTGCTGTTTACCTTTAATATTGCGCTGTCCATTATGGTGCTGCTGGTGGCAATGTTCACCCGGCGTACCCTCGATTTTGCCGCCTTCCCGACTATCCTGCTGTTCTCCACCTTACTGCGCCTGTCACTGAACGTGGCCTCCACCCGTATCATCCTGATGGACGGTCACACCGGTCCCGCCGCAGCGGGCCGGGTGGTGGAGGCATTCGGGCACTTTCTGGTCGGCGGTAACTTTGCCATCGGGATTGTGGTCTTTATCATTCTGGTATTAATCAACTTCATGGTTATCACCAAGGGTGCGGGACGTATCGCTGAAGTTGGTGCGCGCTTTGTACTCGACGGAATGCCGGGTAAACAGATGGCGATTGATGCGGATTTAAATGCCGGGATCATCAATGATGAAGAAGCCAAACGCCGCCGTGCGGAAGTGACTCAGGAATCCGATTTCTACGGCTCAATGGACGGGGCCAGTAAGTTTGTCCGCGGTGATGCTATCGCCGGGATTATGATCATGGTGATTAACGTGATCGGCGGCCTGATTGTCGGTGTGGCTCAGCACCATATGCCGCTGGGCGATGCGGCCAGCACGTATACCCTGCTGACCATTGGTGATGGTCTGGTGGCGCAGATCCCGGCACTGATTATCTCAACCGCAGCCGGTGTAATTGTCACCCGCGTGGCAACCGATGAAGATGCCGGGGAGCAGATGGTCACCCAACTGTTCAATAACCCGCGCGTGATGTGGCTGAGTGCCGGGGTTCTCGGTCTGCTGGGGCTTATCCCGGGCATGCCGAACTTTGTGTTCCTGTTATTCACGGTGGCACTGGCCTCACTCGGCTGGTATCTGGTGAAAAAAAGCAAGGAGCCGGTCAAAGAAACCGATACGAATATCCAGGCGCAGCAGTTCCGTGAGGCCAATAAAGTCACGGAAGCGACCTGGGATGATGTGGTGGCGGAAGATCTGCTGGCGATGGAAGTCGGTTACCGGCTGATCCCGCTGGTGGATAACGACCAGCAGGGCGAATTACTCGGGCGTATCCGCGGACTGCGCAAAAAATTTGCCGGGGAAGTCGGCTATCTGCCGCCGGTGGTGCATATCTGTGACAATCTTGAGCTGGCACCGACCGCCTACCGTATCCTGATCAAAGGGGCGGAAGTCGGACGCGGCGAAGCTCAGCCCGGTCGCTGGCTGGCGATTGATCCGGGTAATGCGGCGGGCTCTCTGGAAGGGGATGCCACACAGGAACCTGCATTTGGTTTACCGGCGGTATGGATTGATGATGACCTGCGTGAACAGGCTCAGATCCAGGGTTACACAGTGGTCTCAGCCAGTACCGCGGTGGCGACTCACTTTAATCAGATCCTGCTGGAATACGCCAGTGATCTGTTTGGTCGTCAGGAAGCGCAGATGCTGTATGACCGCGTGAAAAAAGAGATGCCGAAGCTGGCGGATGATCTGATCCCGGATACGTTATCACTGACTGTTTTCCATCGCGTACTGCAAAACCTGCTGACTGAAAATGTCATGATCCGCGATATCCGGACTATTATTGAAACCCTGGCAGAGCAGGTTGGTGAAAATGGTGAGCAGAAAGATACCGATGCTCTGACCTCACAGGTGCGGATAGCACTGGGCCGCGCCATCACCCAGCAGTGGTTTGGTTCGTCCGGTGAAATTCAGGTTATCGGGCTTGATGCGGGTCTGGAACAGATTCTGTTACAGGCCGCGAAAAGCGGCGGTGGTCTGGAGCCGAATCTGGCGCAGAATATCGAAATGCAGGCAATGAATGCCGTTCAGCACCAGGAGGCCATGGGGGCACCAACGGTATTGCTGGTCAATCATTCACTGCGTCTGATTTTGTCCCGCTTCCTGCGCCGCAGTCTGCCGCAATTGGCGGTAATGTCCAACCTTGAACTGAATGATCGCCGCCAGATACGGATGACCTCCATGATTGGCGGCTGAGGCCGGACAAGATAATCACGATAAGAGGAACCCACTCAGGCCGGTTCCTTTTTTTTATGTTCAGTGATCTGTTTTTGTCCCCGGGTGTGAATCTCAGGTAAAAGACCGTTACGCCCCGTGATATCCGCAGCCTCTGTCAATGGGCTGAGCGGCACATTATCAGTAAAATCTTACCGCATTGTGCCCCGGAGAGTCGTGTTTCCCCGGATAGCGCGGCGTTACCGGAAAATAAAGACATGATGTGAACAAATTCCGGTCTGAGTGATATCAGCAGGATACCGTGCAGTAACGCAGGATGATAAAACAGGAGAATGTTATGCAGAGGGGATTAACTGCCGGAGAAGGGCAGTTAATGATCAGACAGAGATTTTTTTACCGAGTACCGGTGTGCGGGATTCCTGACCATCAGCGCCGTAAGTCGCCTGGTTATTATGTTTTTTCATAAAATCCAGCTGTTCCTGATTAAACTGCATATGCAGCTTCAGCATCTGATGATTGCGGTAATTCATCTCTTTCAGCGTGAGGATAAGGTCTTTAATCGCAGTCCAGACAGTGTGCATGGTTTCATTATTGTCATAGGGCGCACACAGACCGCTTTCCTGCTCAAGTGCCAGACGGCGGGTTTCATTATGGCCGATAGCGGCAACCAGAAACCGTTTTTGTTCCGTGGCTTCCTGAAACGGAGACTGCGGAACACGCGGGTAGCCGAGTAACAACTCTTCATTTTTCATCACCTGATGCAGTGACTGTAAATGAGAGAGTTGTTGATCCAGCAGCGGCAGAAGTTGATCAGTCATTTTTATCGGCGCTGTTCATGGATAACATACATTCGTGTGCATCACGCAGCAGGCCGTCAGCGACTTTACCGGCATCCATCCGTAATGTGCCGTCTTTCAGTGCCTGTTTGATTTCTGCCACTCTTGCGGCATTCATGTCGTTTTTACCCGGTGCAAGCAGCTGCTTCTGAAGCTCGCTCGGCGAAAATGCGCTTTCACGGACAGTCTCTTCGGCCTGAACTTTTTTATCGCGCACCGGTGCGGTCAGCTCTTTCGGGTCGCGGTTAGTCACTTTGGTCAGTGCTGAAATCGCGGATGTTTGCTCAATTGCCATATCTGTTTTCCTTTTCCCGATCTGTATGAGATGGAGGGGTGCCTCCCTTATGCTCATAGTTTATCGGCAATCTTATCTGAAACTTTATAACTAAATTTATCACTCAGCATATTACTACAGTGACACTTTCACACTGCCGTTTTCAAGGGCTTCACCGCTGACCACCTGACCATTTACCAGCCGGACCCGGATAGAGGTGCCGGCGGCGGCATTATTAATGGCACGGCCTTCATATTTTACCGAGAAATTATCACCGTCCGCCATAACAAACACACTTTGTCCGGCTTTTATAGCCCAGGCTTTGCGGGTCATGGCGGCGGCATAGGTCTGTCCGGCCTCAATATTGCGCAGGGCAATGGCACCACGGAGTGCCATTTTATCGGTAACGGCACCCGCAGGCAATTTGTGGAGTAAACCGCGCTTTGTGCCGATATCCACAAACTGAATCGTCTCACCGCGCTGAATCCGGCGGGTTGCCACGTAATACTGACCGGTGACATTCACGGTCAGTTGCATAAATGTGCGCTTTTTACCGCATAACACCGGCAGCGAAACATTGCCGGTGTTGCGTCCGCCCGCCGGCAGTTGCAGAACCGGGTCTGTACAGGCGGGCCAGCGGTCGATCGGCGTTTTTATCTCAACGGACACCTGCAGCGGCTTCGGATGTAGCTGCCGGAAGTAACGACTGATATCTTCCGGTAATCCGGCCTGTGCGGAGGCGGAAAACACCAGTAACACGCTGATAAATAAGGTGCGGTAACGGGATATCATGCTTTTCTCCTTCACAGGCGGTTTATTTCTGATGGCCGCAGTTTACGCAATTTCCGCGTTGTTGAATCCGGTAAATAGGTCGGTTATTTCGCGTTTATCCCGGCATTAGATTTTCACGGGGCGGATAATATACCGTTCACTAAAACAGGCGTAACACACCACAGGCGTAACGCACCACAGGCGTAACACATCAACAGAGGGCAGACATGCTTGATAAGTTAAATGCCACGTTTGCATTTCAGCAGCAGGCGCTTTCGCTGCGGGAAACGCGTCAGACAATCCTGGCATCCAATATTGCCAATGCGGATACCCCCGGGTATCAGGCGCGGGATATCGATTTCAGCCGTCAGCTGAAACAGGCGATGAATAACGGCACGGTGAAAAACGGCGGCCTGGCAATGGCGGTGACCGCGAAAGGTCATATCAGCGGACACGGTGCCGCAACACCGTCAGCGGTTGATCTCAAATACCGGGTTCCGTATCAGACATCAATGGACGGTAATACCGTGGATATGGATGTTGAACGCAGTCAGTTTGCTGATAACACCCTGAAATATCAGGCTGACCTGACCTTTATTAACAGCCGCGTGAAAAGCATGCTGGCTGTCTTACAGCAAGGGTAATTTTCCATGGCATTACTGAGTATTTTTGACATTTCCGCCTCCGCACTGACCGCGCAGTCTCAGCGGCTGAACGTCAGCGCCAGTAACATGGCGAACGCAGAAAGTGTCGCAGGGCCGGACGGCGAGCCGTACCGTGCGAAGCAGGTGGTATTTCAGACCGCACCGCAGGGGCGTTATGACATCGGCGGCGTGAAAGTCAGCCAGCTGATTGAAGACCCGGCACCACCGCGTCTGGAATACAAACCCGGACACCCGCTGGCGGATGAAAAGGGCTATGTGCGTATGCCGAACGTGGACACAGTGGGTGAAATGATCAACACCATTTCCGCCTCCCGCAGTTACCAGGCAAACCTGGAAGTGATGAACACCGCCAAGGTGCTGTTGCAGAAAACCTTAACCCTCGGACAGTAACGGAGTGAGTCATGGGGATTAATGCAGCAACCAATGATCCGGTCAATAACGACATTGATGCGCAGAAAAAGCCGCAGAAAAGTCAGAGTGACGATATGCGGGACACTTTTCTGCAGATGATTGTCACGCAGATGCAGAACCAGGATCCGACCAAACCGATGGATAACACGGATCTGACCAGTCAGCTGGCGCAAATCGCCACCCTGGAAAGTATGAATAACCTGAATGACAGCGTCAGCGGTATTTCAAAACAGATTAACTCCGGTCAGTCATTACAGGCGACACAACTGGTCGGCAAAAATGTTCTGATCCCGGGCAGTGACCTGGTTCTGGTACCAACCGGTGACGGCAAAATCCGGGTGAAAGCCGATAACCCGCCGCCGGGTGATGACACATCGATTGCCCCGTTTGCGGATGATGACGGCGGTGATGACAGCAGCGGCAGCGGGTTTGAATCGTCGCCGTTCGGTTTTTTCCTCGCCAAACCGGCGGACAAAATTGAGATAACCATCCGCGATAAAAATAAAGGGATTGTCAGAACCATCACGATTGACGGTGAAACCAAACCGGATATCTACGACAAGACCTGGGACGGCCGCAATGACAATGGTGAGCTGGTTGCCGATACCAAAGGAAAATATACCTTTGAGGTGAAAGCCACCATGAAGGGCGAAGAGATCCCGCAAAGCAGCGTCGTCAGACTGAAATACGCAAAAGTGAATGGCGTGACACCGGGAGCGGATGCACCGCTTCTGGATGTGGGCATCGGCAACAGCGTGCTGCTGTCTGAAATCTTTAAAGTGTATCCGTCAAATTAAAAAGAAAACCCAATTGTCATGGAGGTGACATGTCTTTTTCACAAGCAGTCAGCGGCCTGAATGCCGCTTCATCCGGTCTTGATTCGATCGGTAACAACATAGCCAACTCCGCAACCAACGGCTTTAAAGGGGCGCATGCGTCTTTTGCTGACATGTTTGCCGGTTCCGGTGTCGGCCTCGGGGTTAACGTTGCGGCGGTTTCCCAGAACTTCAAAGACGGTGCTATCACCCGTACTGACCGTGCCACCGATGTGGCGATTTCCGGTAACGGTTTTTTCCGTCTGCTGGATGGTAACGGTGATGTGGTTTACAGCCGTGACGGTGAATTCCACCGTGACAAGAGCGGTAACCTGGTCAACAACCAGGGCATGATGGTCACCGGCTTCCCGGCGGGTCAGGATGCTGACGGTAACACCACTATCCAGACCGGCGGTGTGCCGCAACCGCTGAATATCCCGACCGATATGATGGACGCCAGAGCATCCGCCAAAGGTGAATTAACCATGAACCTGAACTCGGATGATAAAGCGATTACCGATGCGTTTGATCCGGACAACCCGGATACCTACAACTTCAGCACCACCATGACCACTTATGACAGCCAGGGGAATACCCATGAAGTCGCGGTTTACTTTATCAAAACCGCTGACAACAAATGGACGGTCAAAGCCAAAGACAGCAGTGATAAAACAGCGGCTGTTCAGGATCTGGGCAACATGGAATTTGACGGTAACGGTAAATTAAAAGGCAGCGCCGACTTTAAATTCAACTATACCGGCTTAAACGGTGCGAATAACGGCACGATTGACCTGAGTTTCAACAAAACCCGTCAGCAGAAAGTCACTGAGTCATCAGTCAGCAAAATCGACATTGATGGCTATCAGTCCGGTGAATACACCAGCTTCAAAATTGAGAATGACGGCACCATCACCGCCAGCTATTCCAATCAGCAGAAGCGGACGGTAGGTAAAATCGCACTCTCTTCCTTTGCTAATAATAACGGCCTGGCCTCCCAGGGCGGTAACGTCTGGAAAGCCACCAATGCCTCCGGTAACCCGATGGACGGTGTTCCGGGAACCGGGCAGTTCGGTAACCTGACCGGCGGTGCGGTGGAAGCCTCCAACGTGGACATGAGCCAGGAACTGATCAACATGATTGTGATGCAGCGTAACTATCAGTCCAACTCGCAGACCATCAAAACGCAGGATCAGATGCTGCAGACGCTGGTTAACTTACGTTAAGCATAAAGACAGAAGGTGGCCATGGATCACGTCATTTATACGGCAATGGGCGGCGCTAAGCATGCGCTGGAAAATCAGGCCATTGTCTCGAACAACATTGCCAACGTCTCGACGTCCGGGTTTAAGGCACAGCTGTCCGCCATGCGGGCCGTGCCGGTAAACGGTGATACAGAGCAGACCCGGACACTGGTGGTCTCTTCGACCCCCGGGGCGGACATGACTCAGGGGCCGCTGAACTACACCGGTCGTCAGATGGATGTGGCGCTGAATGAAGGCCATTTCCTGGCGGTGGCACTGCCGGGCGGGGAAGAAGCCTATACCCGTAACGGCAGCATTCAGATTTCAGCGGACGGTCAGCTGATGCTGGGTGAACACCTTCTGCAGGGTGACGGCGGCGCGATTGATGTGCCGCCGCACGCGGAACTGACCATCGGTGGTGACGGTACGATCACCGCGCTGATCCCGACCGATCCGCCGACCATGCTCGGCCAGATCGGACGCCTGAAAGTGGTGGAGGCAAAACCGCAGGATGTACTGCGCGGCGAGGACGGGCTGTTTCATCTCACGGCGGCAGCGCGTAATGCCAATGGTAACGAACTGCCGCTGAGCGAACGCGGCAAAGTATCGTCCGGTGTGCTGGAAGGCAGTAACGTCAACCCGGCCCAGGCGATGGTGGAAATGATTGCCAACGCGCGTCATTTCGAGATGCAGATGAAAGTGGTTCACAGCGCGGATGAGAATGCCCAGCGGGCCAATCAGCTGCTTTCTGTGAGTTAATATTCAGTAAGGAATTATCATGATCCGTTCATTATGGATTGCCAAAACCGGGCTTGAAGCCCAGCAGACGAACCTGGATGTTATTTCCAACAACCTGGCTAACGTCAGCACCAACGGTTTTAAACGCCAGCGTGCGGTGTTTGAAGATCTGCTGTATCAGAACATCCGCCAGCCGGGTGCCATGAGCTCCGAACAAACCTCTCTGCCGACCGGCCTTCAGCTGGGTACCGGTGTGCGTCCGGTGGCGACCACCCGTATTCACGCCCAGGGGGCGCTGAACAAAACCGGTACCTCGACCGATATCGCCATCAGCGGACAGGGTTTTATCCATGTCCAGATGCCGGACGGCTCTGATGCCTATACCCGTGACGGCTCATTGCATCCGGATCAGAACGGTCAGCTGGTGACCTCATCCGGCTATCAGATTGTCCCGGCCATTATGATCCCGGAAGGGGCGCAGAAGATGGAAATCGGCCGTGACGGTACCGTGTCTGTCACCATGTACGGTGAAAGCCAGCCGCAGCAGATCGGGCAAATCACCCTGACCACCTTCATCAACGATGCGGGTCTGGAAAGCATCGGCGAAAACCTCTACATGGAAACCGCCAGCTCCGGCGCACCGACAGAAAGTGCCCCTGAAACCAACGGCGCAGGCCGTCTGTATCAGGGCATGGTGGAAACTTCAAACGTCAACGTGGCGGAAGAACTGGTGAATATGATCCAGACGCAGCGCGCGTACGAAATCAACAGTAAGGCCGTTTCCGCCTCTGATCAGATGTTACAGCGTCTGACACAACTGTAATCCCCGTCCCGGCGCTGAGGTGATCGCCGCCGGGGCTTTTTACTGAGACACGCACAGAACAGCAAGAGTATTAAGATGACTGAAAGCGGCATTGTTCCACGGCAGCAGGATTGCGCAAGTTCTCCTGCCACTTCTGTTTGCGGGCGCGGACTGGTGACAGCGGCAGTGCTTGCCGTATCACTCAGCGGCTGTGCTTACATCAAACCCAAACCGCTGGTGGATACCCATACCACCGCGCTGCCGGTCGCACCGACTGCCCCGGCCGCGAACGGTGCTATTTTTCAGAGTGCACAGCCTGCCTACTACGGCTACCAGCCGCTGTTTGAGGACAGACGTCCGCGTAATGTCGGCGATATCCTCACCATCAATCTGCAGGAAAACGTCAGCGCCAGCAAAAACTCCTCCGCCAATGCTAACCGTGCCGGGAAAACCGGTTTTCTCGCCGCGATTCTGCCCGGCTTTATGCAGGGCTGGCTCGGCGGCGGTAACACGGAACTGGACGTAAAAGGTAACAGTGAGTTTACTGGCAAAGGCGGCGCCAACGCCCAAAACACCTTTAAAGGCACGATTACAGTCACGGTCGATCAGTTACTGGCAAACGGTAACCTGCACGTGGTGGGTGAAAAACGGATCGCCATCAACCAGGGCACGGAATCTATCCGCTTCTCCGGCGTGGTCAACCCGCGCACCATCGGCGCAGATAACAGTGTCAGCTCCACTCAGGTGGCGGATGCCCGTATTGAGTATGTCGGTGACGGCTATATCAACGAATCGCAGAATATGGGCTGGTTACAGCGTTTCTTCCTGAATGTGTCACCGTACTGAGCAGAGGTAAAGTGAGAATGAAAAAAGTACTGACCGGCCTGCTGATTGCGGTTTTAGGTGTGGCGAGTCTCCCCGCACACAGTGAGCGGATTAAGGATCTGACCACCGTACAGGGCGTGCGTGAGAATGCGCTGATTGGTTACGGGCTGATTGTCGGCCTCGACGGTACCGGTGACCAGACCATGCAGACGCCGTTTACCACGCAGAGTCTGAATAACATGCTGTCGCAGATGGGGATCACTGTCCCGCCGGGCACCAATATGCAGCTGAAAAACGTGGCGGCGGTGATGGTTACCGCCAAAATGCCGCCGTTTGCCCGCTCCGGTCAGGCAATTGACGTGGTGGTGTCCTCGATGGGTAACGCCAAAAGCTTGCGTGGTGGCACACTGCTGATGACCCCGCTGAAAGGCGTGGATGGTCAGGTGTATGCGCTGGCGCAGGGCAATATTCTGGTCGGCGGTGCCGGTGTCAGTGCCGGGGGCAGCAGTGTCAAAGTGAATCAGCTGGCCGGTGGCCGGATCAGCGGCGGAGCGACGATTGAGCGTGAACTGCCGGGTGCATTCGGTCAGAGCGGTGTGATTAATCTTCAGCTGAATGAAGACAGTTTTGCGCTGGCGCAGGATATCAGTGATGCCGTGAACCGTATGAACGGCTTTGGTACCGCAACGCCGCTGGATTCCCGCACCGTGCAGTTACGTGTACCGCAGAGCAGCAGTGATCAGGTGCGTTTCCTGGCGCGGGTACAGGATCTGAATATCCGTCCGCCGCAGAACGAAGCCAAAGTTATCCTCAATTCACGGACCGGTTCGGTAGTGATTAACCGGACAGTGACGCTTGACAGTTGCGCGGTTGCCCACGGCAGCCTGGCGGTGACGGTCGATCGCCAGACACAGGTCAGCCAGCCGGACACGCCGTTTGCCGGTGGTCAGACTGTCGTGACCCGCAATACCAATGTCGGCATCCGCGAGCAGGATGGCACCCTGAAAAAAGTCAATGCCGGGGCGAATCTTAATCAGGTTATTCAGGCGCTCAATGCATTAGGTGCCACACCGACTGACCTGATGTCGATTTTACAGGCGATGGAAAGTGCCGGTTGCCTGCGGGCGAAACTGGAGATCATCTGATGAGCGACATACAGTTGATGCAGAGTGCAGCCTACGATGTGCAGTCGCTGGGCAGCCTGAAACAGCAGCTGAATGAAAAACCGCAGGAGGGGCTGCGTCAGGTGACGCAGCAACTGGAAGCGACGTTTGTTCAGATGATGCTGAAAAGCATGCGTGCCGCACTGCCGCAGGACGGACTATTCTCCAGCGATCAGACGCGGATGCTGACCAGTATGTATGACCAGCAGATAGCCCAGAACCTGTCAGAAAAGGGGCTGGGCTTCGGCGATATGATGTTTAAGCAGCTTTCTGCGGATAATGAACCGGATCTGCCGCTGCGTTCGTCAATGATGGCGCTGGATGATGCCACGGTGATCCAATCGATGCCGCAGCAGGCCATGGCGCAGCTGATGCGAAAATTCAGTTCAGCGGGGGATGCGCTGAGTTCACCACTGAAAAAAGTGCGCGAATTGGGGCTTAACAGTCAGAATTTCATTGCCAAACTGACAGAACCGGCGAAAGCCGCATCGCAGAAAAGCGGCGTACATCATCTGCTGATCCTGGCACAGGCAGCGCTGGAAAGTGGCTGGGGTAAGCGGGAAATCCTGACCGCTGACGGCAAAAACAGTCACAACCTGTTTGGTATCAAAGCTGGGAAAGGCTGGGAAGGGCCGGTCACCAATATCATGACCACCGAGGTGATCAACGGCAAGACGGTCAAAATGCGGGATAACTTCCGGGTTTACGGCTCTTATGAAGAGGCGATCGCTGATTACACCCGCCTGCTGACCGAAAATCCGCGTTATCACGGTGTGAAACAGGCGGCCAGCCCGGAGCAGGCCGCACAACGTCTGCACAAGGCCGGATATGCCACCGACCCGGGATATTCCGGCAAGCTGATTGTCCTTATTAATCAAATCCGCGGTACCCCGGCAGCCGCACCGGTCGCTTCACGGGCGGTACAGGCGTACACCCTCGACTTGAGTGACATTTTCTGATCATTTCCGGCGTAAAAAAATGCAGTGAACACTAAATTTTTGCGCCGTCTTTCCGATAACAAGGTAAGACATAATTTTAAACGGATGCTATCTGCGCTGCATTTTCAGCAAGTCGCCGGGAAAGCAGTCGCCAGAGAAAGGAAAAGCACATGCTGAATAATGTAATGAATAACGCATTAAGCGGAATTAACGCGGCCCAGGGCGGGCTGAGTGTTATTTCCAACAACCTGGCCAACGCCGGGGTGGGTTATTATCATCGTCAGAGCGCGGTCTTCGGTGAAAACCCGGGCACCATGACAACCAACGGCTACTTCGGTAACGGCACCTATTTCAGCCACGTCCGCCGTGAGTTCGATGAGTTCGTCAACATGCAGTATAACAATGCGCGTTCCCGCAGCGGCGACTACGAAGCGTTTATGAAAAATGCCTCCGGGGTGGATGACCTGTTATCCAACAGTACCGATGATATCGCCGGCATGCTGGGCAGCTTCTTCACCTCACTGGATGAAGCCGCCAGTGATGCCAGTGACAAAACGCTGGTGGACGTATTCCTCGGCAAAGCCAAAACAATGGTCAGCCAGCTGAAGGAGGCTGATCGCCGTCTGCGTGAGATGGACAGTGACGTTAACCATCAGATTGATAACAAAATCAAAGATATCAATACCTACGCCGAAAAAATTGCCAAGCTGAATGAGCAGATCAGCAACTCCCGCGCGGTGAACGGCGCAGAGCCGAATGATTTGCTGGATGTGCGTGACCGTCTGGTGAATGAGCTCAATTCTGTTATCGGCATCAAAGTGATCGAGCAGAACGGCAACTTCAACGTCTCGTTTGCTAACGGCCTGCCACTGGTGACAGGCGGCCGTGCTAACCACCTGGAAGCGGTTGCCTCCGGGACGGATGACAGCCGTCTGAGCATCGGTTTTGTTGATTCCGCCGGTAATGTCCGTGAAATCAAAGATGACCAGATTCGCGGTGGTGAACTGAGCGGCGTTCTGCGCTCACGCCGTGAAATTATCGACCCGGCAAGACAAAAACTGAACCAGATGGCGCTGGTTTTCGCGGAGAAATTCAATGAGGTTCACCGCAAGGGTTATGATGTCAACGGGAATACCGGTAAGGATTTCTTTGCGGTCGGCGGCGGTAGTGTGGTCAGCAATACCCACAACAAAGGCAACGCTGATTTTGATATCAAATACAACGATGTCTCCAAAGTCACTGGCAATAATTATGATGTCAGTTATGACGGCACCAACTGGAATGTGACCAAATTACCGGAAGGCACGGTTGTGAATGCGAATTTTGATGCCGCCTCCGGAACATTAAGTTTTGATGGCATGGATATCAAAATCAGCAATAACACGGCACAGGCCGGTGATAAATTCCTGCTTAAGCCGGTGGATAATGTGATCGGCGGGCTGAACACGCTGGTGACAAATACGGCAGATTTTGCGGCGGCAGACAGCACCGGTGGCGCCAGCAACAATGAAAACATCAAAGAGCTGGTAAAACTGCAGGATCAGAAACTGGTCGGCGGCACATCCACACTGTCTGATTTCTATGCATCAGTCGTAAATGAGGTGGGCAGCAAGGCCAGCCAGGCACAGATTGATTCTGAGGTTCAGAACAAACTGACCGTCAACCTCTATGAGCATCAGCAGAGCATCTCCGGTGTTAACACCAACGAAGAAAGTGTGCAGATGCAGAAAATGCAGCAGTTCTTTAATGCCAACGCCAAAGTGCTGTCAACCGTTGATGAATTATTCAACGTTCTGATGCGTGCATTCTGATTTTGAGTTAAGAAGGAAATTATCATGCGTTTCAGCACCAATTTAATGTTCAGTCAGCGTGTGTCGGATATGAACAATGCCACGGCCCGCTGGATGGAAGCGGGCAGTAAACTGGCTTCCGGTAAACGTGTCAGTAAACCGTCTGATGACCCGCAGGCATCCGCACAGGCGGTGCGTGTCACTCAGTCTGAGAACCGTAATCAGCAGTATGCATCCACACGGGGGTATGCCAAAACCGGGATGACACTGCAGATGAGTATTCTGACGCAGATGAACAGCGTTTCCACACAGATGGATACCACGATTATTCAGGCATCCAACCAGGGCTCACTCAGCGATAACGACCGTGCCTCACTGGCAGAACAGCTGCAGGGGCTGAAAGATCAGCTGGTGTCGCTGGGCAACACGACTGACGGTAACGGCCGTTATATTTTTGGGGGTTATGAATCAGACACCCCGCCGTTTGAAGTGGATGTAACGACCGGTGATGTGCTTTACAAAGGCGGCGATAAATCCATTACCCAGAACGTGGGCAGTGACCGTGAAATGACCAGCTATTTTGCCGGTTCGGAAGTGTTTGCCACCACGACAAACGCGAAAGGTGAAAAAGTCGCTGATATGTTCACCGCGATCAACAAAGGCCTGGAAGCACTGAAAATTCCTCAGCAGAATGCCTCACAGGCGGATCTGGACAGAGCCAAAGCCGGGATGGATGAAGCAAATCGCGGTGTGAAAGCCGGGATGGATAAAATCTCCAATATTGAAGCGAAACAGGGCTTACAGTTACAGGAAATTGACAGTCTGGATTTCCTCTCCCAGACCCGTAAAATCCAGAATGAAAGCCGTCTGAGTGGCCTGGTCGAGACTGACTGGACCAGCACGGTATCGGATTACCAAAAAGAAATGGCGCTGTTCCAGGCCTCACAGGATATCTTTAAGGATCTCAACAGCATGTCGCTGTTCGGTCGTTAAACTATCCGGATGCAGTACTGAATTCCTTTGGCCGTCATTGCGACGGCCTTTTTTTATACCGGACACCGGTCAGCGTACCGGGGCTATCACCCAGTGATCCGGAAAACTCCCTTCCGGTTTCAGTTCTTCAGCCAGAAAATCCATAAAAGCACGGATACGCGGTGAATGGCGGGCATCCGCCGGACAGGCCAGGTAATAGATGTGCGAGACATTGGCGTAATCTTCCAGCACCCGCACCAGCTTTCCGCTCTCCACCGCTTTATGGGCAATAAAATCGTGCATCATTGCCGGGCCGTTACCGTCAACCGCCATGTAATAGGCTGCCATCACATCCTCAAAAAACGCCATGTCGCCGGTGGTTTCAACATGCACAACCTCACCATTGATCACCAGCGGCCACGGCAGCGGGCGGGTATGTTCCGGCAAATGCATCTGGAGGCAGTTATGATGTACCAGATCATCCGGGGTGTTCAGCGGCGGCGCATGTTTCAGATAGTCCGGTGAGGCCAGGATCCAGAACCGGGCATAATCTATTTTGGTGGCAATCCAGTCCGGCAGCCGGTCAATCCAGCTGGTGACCACCACATCACACTCGGTGGTTTCCTGGCTCAGAATACGGAAGCGCAGATGGAAATCGACCTCAATCTGCGGGTAACGGTGGCGGAATTTCGGCATCAGCGGAAACACCTTGCGGTATGCATAGTCATTCGGCAGGCTGACGCGGATTTTCCCGGCCGGGATGGTGCGCATATCCAGCAGCGTTTCTTCGGCGGTGTACATGGCCTGTAATGCCGTTTTGCAGTAACCGAGATATTGTTCACCGGCTTCTGTCAGGCGGATATGCCGTGTGGAACGCAGAAACAGGGTACTGCCGAGCTTCTGCTCCAGCCGTAAAATGGTTTTACTGACCGCCGCCGGTGAAATATTCATGGCTTTGGCAGCGCCGGTAAAGCTTTTCAGTTCCGCAGCACAGCAAAACAGCTCCAGCGTTCCCAGCATCAGGTCATCAAAATGGCGTGGCATTATTAACCTCAGGTTGGTAATGAAGTGATATCAGAGTAGTTTATTTCACGCAGCGAAGAAATGTAATAATTTACATCAATTACAGGTATTAAATCATAACCACAGGCTATTTATGAAACCACAACAGCGAACTGCTATCATCACTGATGCAGAAAGTTGTCTGGGGAAAGCATTAGTCAGGACACTGCTTGATGACGATTATAACGTGATCGGTATATTCAGCAGTGATGAAAACAAACAACATTTTTTACAGGAATTGGATAATAAAACCGCATTTCTGCCCGTGACCGGTGAAAGCCATTGTGCCGATTTCGCCGGACAACTGATACAACAGGGAATTATTCATTTCGGGAATATCGATATTATTATTCATAATTCCGGTGCTTTTCTCAGCAAAACTTATGAAAAAACGACGCCGGATGATTTCATGCATTTAATAAACAGCAATATTTATAGTTTATTTAATCTGAGTCAATTGGCGATTAAAAACATGTTGAAAAATCACGGTGGTAAAATTATCGTGGTAACCTCCTGTATTGCCCTGCAGCCGTCACAGAAAATACCGGCCGCACTGAGTGTTCTGGCAAAGGAAGGTGTACACGGGCTGGTCAGAGCACTGGCGCTGGAGTACGCGAAGAAAAATATCCGTGTTAATGCCGTGGCACCGGGGTATATTGAATCCCCGCTGAATACAGAACTCAATCAGGATTTTATTAATTTAGTCTCACCGGCGGATAAAGTCGGCACCATTAATGATATTATAGAAAGTATTCGTTTTCTGCTGAAGTCTGATTATATTAACGGCACTGTTATGCCGGTTGACGGAGGCTATTCAGCAGGAAACTGGTAACCGTGTTATTTCTCAAGTCGTTTTCCGGATTATACACAGCAATATTCATTTGTACGCCATTACCGGATCCGGTAATCACTTTCTCGGTGATTACCGGTTTTTTATTTCCGGGATATACGACTATTTATGCTGTTATGACATCAGAAAGGTGTGAAAGCCGGTTATGGTGAGGCAAACAGATTAAAAATCAGTGAGAGCTGCTCAAACGCCTGATGGATCACGCGTTCGGTAAAGCCCGGCAGAACGGAAATGATCAGACCCAGCATACTGATACCGACAGTCAGCGTCAGCGGGAATCCCACCACAAAAACAGAAAGCTGCGGCGTCATCCGGTTCAGAATCCCCAATGCGAGGTTAAGAATCAGGAACAGCGTGATAAACGGCAGTGCCAGCATTAATCCGTTGAGAAAGATATGGTTAGCCGACTGCACCAGCATACGGAACCCTTCACGGTTAAGCGGGGTGACCTGCACCGGGATAAGATCAAACGAACTTATCACAATATGGATAAGCCACAGGTGCCCGTCAAACGCGAGAAACAGCAGCAGGGTGATAAGGTTGAGTATCCGCGCCAGAATCGGCATGTTCGGTCCGCCGCTCGGGTCAAAGAAGGTGGCGAAGGATAAACCCATCTGAAGACCGATCACTTCCCCCGCATGACGGACGGCGGCAAATGCCATCTGCATGGTCAGCCCCATCGCCACACCAATCACCACCTGCTGTAAAATCACCCACAGACCGGGAGCGGAAAACAGCGGGATATTCACCACCGGCAACTGCGGGGACACAATCAGAACCGTGAAAAAAGCCAGCATCACCCGCACCTTGCTGATCGACTGTTTTTCATTGAAAAACGGCGCGGTACCCAGCAGCGCCAGCACCCGGATAAACGGGTAAAATCCCTGGCTCAGCCACAGTGTCAGTGTTTCACTGGTGATACTTAACATAGGTCAGCCGATAATAAACGGCAGATTGGTTAACAGTGTGCGCATGTAGTCAGTAAGCAGATTCAGCATCCACGGACCGGCAATCACAATCACACTGATAACAGACAGAATTT
Organism: Morganella sp. TYF_1; assembly: GCF_043105645.1. Taxonomy (NCBI): domain Bacteria; kingdom Pseudomonadati; phylum Pseudomonadota; class Gammaproteobacteria; order Enterobacterales; family Morganellaceae; genus Morganella; species Morganella sp. TYF_1. The sequence continues at coordinate 39,638 of NZ_JBICLU010000025.1, forward strand.
TCGGAATGAATGACAGGGTCATTTCATTCACCTGGGTCGCCGCCTGTAACAGACTGATCAGCAGACCGGCTGCCAGCGCCGCCAGCAGCAGCGGGGCGGCCAGCATCAGGGCGATTTTCATGGCTTCGGTGCCCAGCGCCATTACGGATTCCGGTGTCATACTTTCTCCTGACTCATATTATTTTCCGGCTAAAAAAAGCTTTGTGATAACGAACCGAGCAGCAACTGCCAGCCATCCACCAGCACAAAAAGCATCAGCTTAAAAGGCAGGGAAACCGTGGCGGGCGGTACCATCATCATCCCGAGTGCCATCAGGACACTGGCCACCACGAGGTCAATAATCAGGAACGGAATAAACAGCGTAAAACCAATCTGGAAGGCGGTTTTCAGTTCGCTGGTGATAAAGGCCGGGATCAGAATGCGCATCGGTACATCTTTGGCCTCCTGAATTTCACCCACTTTGGCGATACGGGCAAACAGTGCCAGGTCGTTTTCGCGTGTCTGACCGAGCATAAAGGTGCGCAGTGGTGCGGTACCGCGATCCAGTGCCGTTTCCAGACTGATCTTGTCTTCACTGAACGGACGGTAAGCCTCGTCGTAGACTTTATCGAACACCGGCGACATCACAAAAAACGTCAGAAACAGCGCCAGTCCGAGCAGCACCTGGTTCGGTGGTGCGGACGGTGTGCCGAGGGCGTTGCGTAATAAGCCAAGCACAATAATGATGCGGGTAAAACTGGTGGTCATCAGCAGCAGAGCAGGGATAAAGCCCAGCAATGTCAGAAACAGCAGGGTCTGAACCGGCAAAGACCAGCTCTGGCCGCCATCCGGCAGCACATGGCTGACAACCCCCGGCAGTGAAGCCTGTGCCTGCGGAACCAGCAGAAACAGAGCGAGTGCGGGAAGGGCGCGTTTGAGCAATGACATCATGAAAAATCTCAGCGTGGTTCGTCAGCCGGTACCGCAGCGTTATTGGCGGTACGTTTGGTTTTCAGCAGTGCCTGAAAGGCGGAAGGGGCATCCGTCACCGCTGCCGGGTCAGCCGGACAGCGGTGCAGCAGATTCACCGACTGCGTGGTCACACCCAGTACCAGCCATTCGCCCTGAATTTCCGCCACCACCAGCCGTTCTTTGTTGCCTAGAGAACAGGTGCTTCTGATCCGCAGCAGCGGGTTTTTACCGGCCAGTTTTGCGGTAAAACCGAATTTGCGGACAAGCCAGGTCAGTCCCAGGATCAGCAGAATAATGCCGCTGAGGGCACCGGACACCTGAAGCAGACTGTCCGTGCTGTTAATTGCCGGAGAACCGGCAGCGGGCGGCGGCAGGGTCACGGAAGAAAAAACGGCATTATCTGCCGTTTTTTCTGCGGCCGGTAAAACGGGGGTGCCGGATGCGGTCGGTGTCATATCAGCGGCTCAGGCGGCGCATACGTTCAGACGGGGTGATAATATCGGTGATGCGGATCCCGTAATTATCGGAGACCACCACCACTTCACCCTGAGCAATCAGATAGCCGTTGATCAGAATATCCAGCGGTTCACCGGCCAGCCCGTCCAGTGCCACCACGGAGCCCTGGGATAAACTCAGCAGCTTCTTGATGGTCATTTTTGTCCGGCCCAGTTCCACAGAGAGACGGACAGGGATATCCATAATCAGATTGATATCAGACAGCTGATTCAGCGGATTCTGGCTGTCGAGATTATCAAACGCCTGACTGGTCCCGGTTTCTGCTTTTTTTTGTTGTTCCATTGCCTCTGCCCACAGAGACTCGCCATCGTGTTCCGGGTTCATATCAGGAGTGTTGTTCGCCTCACTCATTGGTTTTTTCCTCGTCCAGAGTGTTTAATACAGGATTAATCAAATGTTCCACACGCAATGCATACTGGCCGTCGCGGGTGCCGTACTGACTGGTCAGTACCGGTACGCCGTCCACACTGACGATCAGGCGATCAGGTTTCTCCACTGGGATCACATCCCCTTTCTGCAGTTGCAGTAATTTTGAAATCCGCAGCGGGATTTCAGCAAAATTCGCCACCAGCTCCAGTTCGGAGTGTTTCACCTGGGTCACCAGACTGGACACCCAGGCTTCATTTTCCTGGTGACCGTGCTCCATCGGCGGGTTAATCAGCCGTTCACGGACAGGTTCAATCATGGCGATCGGAATACAGATACTCAGCTCACCCACGGTATTGCCGATTTCCACCAGGAAGGAGGTGGTGACCACGATATCGTTAGGGGAGGTGGTGATATTGGTGAATTTCACCTGCATTTCCGAACGTACATATTCCACATCGACTTCGGCAATCGGCTTCCAGGCATCACGGTAGGCGTTCAGTGCCAGTTTCAGCATGCGGTGGATAATGCGCTGTTCGGTGTTGGTAAATTCCTTTCCTTCGGAACGGACCGGAAAACGGCCGTCCCCGCCGAACAGGTTATCGACAGCGATATAAACCAGTGCCGGCTCAAAGGTGAACAATGCGGTTCCGCGCAGCGGCGGCATATGCACCAGGTTCAGGTTGGTCGGCACCGGCAGATTACGGGCAAACTCATGATAAGGCTCAATTTTGATACCACCGACCGTGATATCAGGACTGCGGCGCAGCATGTTGAACAGCCCCATGCGGAACTGACGGGCAAAACGCTCGTTAATAATTTCCAGGGACTGCATACGCTCGCGGATAACGCGGCGCTGGGTATTCGGATCATAAGGACGGACGTTGTCCTTACGTTTATTGAGTGCGGTGTCGGCAGGCTGCGGCTCTGACGGCGAGTCACCATTGAGCAGCGCGTCTATCTCTGCCTGAGATAAAATATTATCGCTCATCAGTTTTACCGGAGAATAAAGGTGGTGAATAACACATCCGAAATTTCCTGATCCGGCTGTCCCTGTACCACGGTCGGCGCTAAGGTGGTTTTCACTGCCTTCATCAGCTGAAGTTTGCCGTCATGGGTACTGAGCGTCTGCGGGGACTGCTGTGAGAGCAAAAGTAACAGGCGGCTGCGGACTTCCGGCAGATATTCATGGAGTTGTTTGCGGGAACGTTCGTTGGCCAGACGCAGTGTCATATCAATATACAGCACACGATCACGGCCGTTGTTCATACCGGGAAGATTCACGGTAAACGGTTCAATGCCCATAAAGATAGGCTCAGGCATATTGACCCGTTTTTCGTCTGCGGTACCGGCAGTGGTGCTGTCCTGCTGAGAAGACCACCAGCTGTACCCCCCGAAACCTGCTCCTGCGAGGGCAATCAGGGCAAAGATAACCAGTAACCCGGTATTGGAACCTTTTGAGGCATTGCGTGAAGACGACATGTTAACTGAATTCCTATTTCTTGATAGCGAACCCCGGCAGGGGGTTCATACTCTGTAAGCCCGTCCATTATGGCGTGCTTCTGAAGGACTAAAGGGGGGAAAAACGAAGCAAAAAGGCGGTAACTCGGGGCTTTAGTCCCCTGTACCGCCGTTATGCGCAGGGATCAGGCGAAGGTATCGATCCCGCCGCGGGCGCGGGCGTCATGAAGTGCCGCCGGGCGGACAAGGTTATCGGTGCTGATATTCACGCCGCTGATACTGCCGCCGGAAGCAATACCGTCAGCACTGCCGCCGCTGTGGCGATCATCACCGGGGCCTTGCTGATTACCGTGATATTCCTGCCCGACAGAGCTTTGCGCCAGGTGAATTCCGCTCTCCTGAAGGGCGTTGCGCAGCACCGGCATCATGGACTCCATCGCCGCGCGGACGTGGCTGTGCGGGGAGACAAAGTGCATTACCGCCTGATTATCCTCAATTTTAAGATGGATATTCAGCGAGCCCAGCTCTTCCGGATGCAGACGCAGCTGTGCCTGCTGTAATCCCTGACGGGAGAAATAGATCATATTCTGGCTGACCTGCTGCTGCCACAGTTCGCTGCTGAGCTGCGCGGTCAGCTGCATGGCAGGCTGAGCCACCGGCGCATTGGTCTGCGCGGCGGTGCTTTGTGCCGCTGCCGGCATCAGCGCCGGGCTCTGCACGGCAGTATGGCTGCCCGGCGCGGTTACCGTCTGAAAGGCGCTGCTTTCTGTTTTGATGCTGAATGCGCTTTTGCTGTTATCGGCACTGTTATCAGCGGCGGAAGCCAGCGATAACGGCACGGAAGTGTCAGCGGGTTTTTTATTCAGCGGTAAAAAATCATCCGGCAGGGCTTTCTGATCCGGTTTTTGGGCATCGGTCAGTGAAAAGCGCGGCTGATCCACACGCGGTTTGGACTTGTCATCAACAAACAGGGTGCGGGCATCGTTATTTTCATCCGTAAGCAGAGGCTTATCACCGGTCTTCGTCAGCGTGTCCTGCGGCAGTTCTGTGGTTTTGGCGCTGTTTTTTCCGTTGTCATCAATATGCAGTTTTGTGTCTGCGGCCGCTTTATCCGATGCGTTGCTTTCCTTCCCGGTCAGACGTTCTTTCAGTGCCGCGAGCAGGGCATTGTCAGCGTCACCGTCTGTCTGCGGTAATGCAGGTGCATCATCCACGGTGGTCAGCAATTTTGCATCCAGCGCCGGTGAGGCTGTATCCCCGGCAAGGCGGCGGGAGAAATTCAGCTGTGCCATGGTGTCGGCACCGGTCTGTTTTTCCTGTGCGGAGACCGTTTTACCCTCTGCGGCCTGTTTATGCGCGGCAGTGTCATTGCGGGTTTGTTTCACCGCATGTACCGCCTGTGCCGGTTTTTCCGGGCGCGGCTGCTGTGCATCCATCACCGCCTGAAACGGCAGGACGGTTGCCTGTGCATCTTCCGCACGCGGGGATCCCTGTTTATTCAGTGTATTGTCAGCTGAACTGACTGCTTTGCTACCGGCGTTGACATCCATTAACGGGTTCTCCATAAAGTCGCGCGCTGGGCAAATTCATCCATCTGCTTTTGCTCCAGCCGGTTTTGTCGTTGATTTTTTGCATGATCCGCACGGCGGATCAGGGTATCGAAGGCATTGACGCGCTGCTGTTTTTCCTGCCAGTGACGGTTGGCATCACTGACGCGCTGCTCCCACAGGTTCAGCTGACCCTGCTGCTGTTCAATGGTCAGTTCGAGGGTGACCAGAAACTGCTGATAGTTCTGCCACTTATCGGCAGCCATTCCGCTATACAGTGTCTGATTCAGTTTCTGCCGGTAATCAGCCTGATAATTCTCCAGCATGGTCAGCTGCTGACTCATCTGCGTGTGGGTCTGACGCACCTGCGCCAGCACTTTAGCCGCCTCTTCGGCGGCTTCTTCAGCTAAATTTAACAGCGTGGTGAGTGCATGCGTATTTGACATTGACGACCTCGTTATGCGTCCGGTATCACCTGACTGAGCTGCTCACAGGCGGCCGGGTAGTCACAGCGCTCATCGATATCCTGTTGCAGAAACGCCGCCATAGACGGGAACCGCTGAATGGCCTCATCCAGCATCGGGTCACTGCCTGCCGCGTAAGCACCGACATTAATCAGGTCGCGGTTGCGCTGGTAAGCCGAGGTCAGCTGTTTGAAACGCTGAATTTTCCGGTAATGGCTTTTCTCAATCAGCTCGGTCATGGCACGGCTGATGGAAGCTTCGATATCGATAGCAGGGTAGTGTCCGGATTCCGCCAGAGATCGTGAAAGCACGATATGACCGTCAAGAATGGCCCGCGCGGAGTCAGCGATCGGATCCTGCTGGTCATCCCCCTCGGTCAGTACAGTGTAAAACGCGGTAACAGAGCCGCCGTTTTTACCGTTGCCTGCCCGTTCGACCAGTGCCGGTAATTTTGCGAACACCGACGGAGGATAGCCTTTTGTGGCAGGCGGTTCTCCGATGGCGAGCGCAATTTCACGCTGTGCCATACTGTAGCGGGTCAGTGAATCCATAATTAACAGTACATTGCGGCCCAGATCACGGTAATATTCCGCGATCCGCGTGGCATAAGAGGCACCCTGCATCCGCAGCAGCGGGGAAACGTCCGCTGGTGCCGCGACGACCACGGCACGCTGAAGTCCTTCCGCGCCGAGGATGTTCTCAATAAAATCTTTGACTTCGCGACCGCGCTCACCAATCAGCCCGACCACAATAATGTCCGCCTGCGTGAAACGCGCCATCATGCCGAGCAGCACACTTTTCCCGACACCGGAACCGGCAAACAGGCCCATACGCTGACCGCGCCCGACGGTCAGCAGGGCGTTGATAGCGCGGACACCGACATCCAGCACGTCTTTAATCGGCGAACGTTCCAGCGGGTTGATCGGCGGCGTGGTCAGCGGAGCCCGGGTTTTGGCGTCCAGCGGCCCTTTGCCGTCCAGCGGATTGCCGGAGGCGTCAAGAATACGGCCGAGCAGCTCATCACCCAGCGGCAGCATACGGCTGGTCTGCCCGCCGCTTCCGGTGGATTGTGCATACACGCGCGCACCCGGCGCGATACCGTCCGGCTCTGCCAGCGGCATCAGCAGCATACGCGGACCGTTAAAACCGACCACTTCACAGATAACTTCTTCGGTGTTGCCGTTGATCACGCGCTCGATAAAACAGGTGGCACCGAGCGGCATTTTGATGCCTTCAGCTTCCATCACCAGCCCGGTGATTTTGGTCAGGCGCCCGTAATGGCGGGTCATCACCACACCGGACATCCGGGACTCAACGCTGTCCAGCGCGCTTATCCAGCGGCCGATCCGCGCGGTCATGATAACGTCTCCGGTGCGTATAACCGGCACAGCTCCTGCCAGCGGGTGGCAACACTCATATCGATTTCGCCGTCATCCGCTACCACACGGCATCCGCCCGCATGCAGCTGCGGATCCGGTACCAGCTGCCAGCCGTTCAGACTGAGCTGGGTGCCGATATGCTGCTCCAGCATCTCAATATGTACCGGGTTAACCCGCAGTTCCGGCTGACCGGCAAACAGCGGTTTCTGCTGAAGCAGACGGCTGATCTCTTCCAGCAGCGCGGTACCGTCACAGACCGCAGGCTGACCAAGCACCTGACGGGCGGCGGTCAGGGCAATCTGCAACAGTTTGGTGGTCACCACACTGTCAAAACTGTCGAGGGAATAACTGAACTCGGACAACAGTTTCTGCCACGCTTCCGTGAGCGGCTGCTGTTCTGCCAGTACCTGCTGACGGCCCTGTTCCGCACCGTCCTGCAGACCCTGAGCAAACCCGGCGTCATAACCGGCTTTTTGTCCCTGTTCATGACCGGACTGAAAACCGCTGCGCTGCGCTTCTTCTTTCAGGTTATCCAGCAGATTGATCTGCTCGAGCACTTCCTGAGGTTCGAGGCAGGGCACTTTGGGCTTTTCCGGCTCCGGCTCATCGGACAAAGCAGGGAGCACCGAAGAATTTAAATCCCACTGATTCAGTTCCCGCGGCTGCCAGCGCTTCCACGGCAGTGTGGTGTTTTCTTTATCAGACATAGACATCGTCGCCACCACCAATCACAATTTCACCGGTTTCCATCAGACGGCGGACAATCAGCAGAATGGATTTCTGTTCATTTTCAACCTGCGACATGCGCACCGGTGAACGGGATTCCAGATCATCACGGACAATCTCAGCCGCACGGGTGGACATATTGCGCAGGAAGTGTTCGCGCAGCTCTTCGTTGCAGCCTTTCAGTGCAATAACCAGCGAGTCGTTGGACACATCCTGGAGGATGCGCTGGATACTGCGGTTGTCCACTTCGATAAGGTTCTCGAACAGGAACATTTCGTCGATAATGCGTTGCGCCAGTTCGCCGTCGTAATCGCGCATTGCCCCGATAACACCTTCTTCCTGCTGACTTTTCATCAGGTTGATGATCTCGGCTGCGGTTCTCACGCCACCCATTTTGCTGCGCTTGAGGTTCTGACCGTCCAGCAGGTTGTTGAGAACTTCGGTCAGTTCCGCCAGTGCCGCAGGCTGGACACCACCAAAGGTGGCGATACGCAGCATAATGTCGTTGCGCTGGCGTTCGTCGAACAGCTCCAGCACATCGGCAGCCAGGTTGCGTTTTAAATGCACCAGGATGGTGGCGATAATCTGCGGATGTTCGTCGCGGATAATATCGGCCACAGTCTGCGGCTCCATATAGTTGAGGCTTTCGATTCCCGATGCACTTTCGTGTTTCTCGAAGATATCTTCCAGCAGGCTGGCGGCGCGGTCTTCACCCAGCGCCTTGACCAGCACGGAACGCAGATAATCATTGGTATTGATGTTCAGCGCCGCATACTGAATCGCCGCTTCCTCAAACTCCGTCAGGACTTCCGCCAGCTCGGCATTGGAGACCTGACGCATGTTGGACACCGCCATACTCAGCTGCTGAACTTCTTTATTGTTCAGGTGTTTAAAGACCTCGGCGGCCTGGTCCTCACCGAGCGTCATCAGCATGACGGCGCTCTTTTCTGTTCCGCTTAAATTCATTGTGCTTTTCCTAACCACTGACTGATAACCATTGCCACAACCTGCGGATCTTTATCCGCCATCTCACGGATACGCTGGCTCTGAATTTCGGCGCTGACACGCTGACGGGTCAGGCGGCGGCGGGTTTTCTCGTCCATATCGTCACTGATAACCTCATCAGCCACGAGCGGGGTTTTCATCTGCGTTGCCTTAAACATACGGGCTTCCGCTTCCGCCTGTTGTGCTTTACGGTAGCGCTGCCACTGCGGTCTGATACCTTTGCGCCACAACAGCCAGCCCACCAGTAACAGCAGCAGGATTTTGCCGTACTCCAGTACCTGCGCAATGATGACCGGGCTTGTGAAGAGCGACGGCTCTTCGGTCAGCTGACCTTCATCAGTAAAGCGGGAGTTGGTGATGCTCAGCGTGTCGCCGCGATCGGCGGAATAGCCCATTGCCTCGCGGGTCAGCGCTTCAATCTCTTTGATCATCTCCGGCGGCAGCGGTTGCATTTCCTCAGTGCCGTCTTCTTTCTTCTGCGGCAGCCAGTTAATAATTACCGCGACAGAGAGACGGTCAACCACGCCAATCTGGCGCTGGGTATGACTGATTTTGCGATCCACTTCGTAGTTTGTGGTTTCATCACTCTGTGAATTAATGTTGCTGTTGCGGTTATTATCGACAGGGGATGCTGTTTCATTATCTTTTGTATCCGCTTTTGCTGTTTCAACAGGGGCGGAAGGGGCACTGACCGGCTGATTGGATAACGCTCCCGGTACGCCGCCCGGGCCGCCGTTGCTGTTCTGCTGACTCTGGCTGCTCTGACGCGAGCGGACAGCGGCGGAATCCGGCTGCTGGTTTGGTTTGTATTCTTCAGCGGTCTGCTCGACTTTGGAGTAATCCACCTGCGCGGTGACCTGCGCCTGTACGTTGGTACGACCGACCAGCGGCGCAAGCAGATCTTCAATACGCTGTTTAAGGCGGGCTTCTGTTTCCTGAGTCAGGCGCATCTGGGATGTGCTGACAGACTGCTGGCTGTTATCATTGTTTGTCAGCAGACGTCCGGCCTGGTCAACAATAATGACGTTGGATGAGGTTAATCCGGACACACTGCCGGAGACCATATGCACAATCGCGCTGATCTGGCCTTCATCCAGTGCGCGGCCCGGCAGCAATCCGACGGTGACGGAGGCGGTCGGTGATTTCTGCTCGCGGACAAACAGGGTCGGCTTCGGGATCGCCAGATGCACCCGCGCGGTCTGAACCGGGCTGAGTGATTCAATCGTGCGTGACAGTTCCCCTTCAAGGGCGCGCTGATAGTTCACCTGCTCACTGAACTGACTGATACCGAACTGCTCTTTATCCAGCAGTTCAAAACCGGTGTTACCGCCTTTCGGCAGACCGGCCTGTGCCAGTTTCAGCCGCAGCTCATGCACTTTATCAGCAGGTACCAGAATGGCACTGCCGTTATCCGCGAGCTGGTAAGGCATATTCATCTGTGTCAGCTGGCTGACAATATCGCCGCCGTCTTTGGCACTCAGATTACTGAGCAGAACGCGGTAATCCGGGCTGCGCATCCAGAGGAACAACGCAACAATAACGGCGATTGCCGCCGCGCCGGCGACCATCAGCGGAACCTTCGGATCAGCCTTAATGCGGTCAATAATCAGGGCGAATCCCTTTTTGGTATCTCCGGTGTCTTGTGGTGCGGCACTCATAAACATTCCCTGCCTTGCTGATTTGACGGGTGAAAATAGTTTTGGCGAAACAACGTAATTTCCCTCTTTGTAACGTCACTTTTTTACGCTGCTATTATTCCCCGCGGATAACCAATCTAATGACAGAATCAGCCCGTGATTTTGGTGTTATTTACGGGCTTCAAGTTAAAAAGGGTGTGTTAGGGTATGCAGGCAATAAGATGTGACCGGTGCCTTTTTCAGCAGAAAGTGGTTTCCGGGGGACACATTAATCCCTGTTAACGGAAGAAAAAACATGACAATTCAGGCAATTGAGGGAGTCGTCTCCCAGCTGAATGTAACAGCAGCACAGGCAGCAAACCAGACCAGGCCGGTCGTTGATGCGCCGGGGTTTGGTGATCACCTGATCTCAGCAGTGAATGAGATCAATACCACCCGCATTAATTCCGCAAAAAAGGCGGAAGACTTTACACTCGGCAAAGCCGATATTTCCCTTAATGATGTCATGGTGGATATGCAGAAAGCGAGCCTGAGCCTGCAAATGGGTATTCAGGTGCGCAATAAGCTGGTCGCGGCGTATCAGGAAATTATGTCAATGCCGGTGTAGAAGTATTAACACATTGATATAAAAGGTTAAATTGCTTTTCTGTATCTTGATTGGGGCATGGGTGGGGCATTGTTGTTCATAATGGCTATCTGGTCGGCATCATTTTCCTTCATCCATGCTCCGTATACATCGTGGATCATCTTTGAAGATAGGTGATCCGTTTGCAAACCGGTTAAAGTAGTCAAAATGAGGGTAAGCCGGAAAAATGACGACGTTACCCTCATACACAGGTTTTTTATAAAAATCGCTATTCAAATATAAGCTATTCATTCATCTTGAGTGAAGTTTCATTCTTATCAAAAGACGCAAATAATGTTTTATTATTGCTCTCAATAAAGTAATCCTGTAATTTTTCTATACTTACATCATAATCGGAAATAAAAAACTTCATACCAAGTTGTTCACGATTATTTAGTTTTTCAATATATTTATCAAAAGCGTTGCCAACATGACTTAACTCAATTTTCTTCTGTGTCGGATTGGACGTTTTACTGAGAGAATCCAAATAGGGTTTAGTTTCATTATTTATAAAACGACCTGTTTCAGATGGACTAACGTTAATCTCATAATTCCCTTGTTTATTGATTAAGCATTTTAGCGCACAGTTAAGAACAATAAGCTGGCTCCCTTCAGATAAGACGAGTGGAATTTGATCTAACATTTCTTTATAATTTGGTGGTACAACAAACAAATAAATCCCATTTGCTTCGCTAACGTCCTCGACAGACCTTCCTTTGAGAACCATACTATCGGGGTCGCAGCTTACTTCAGGTAATACTGTCGGAGGGAAAATAGATAAGATGACAGTGGCTCCGTGATTTTTATCATTTTCAGCTAACCCGTAATGTTCGGGTGACTCGTTTAAATATGCCTGCTCCGTTGTAAATGCCATGACGTTATTATTGACTCGTTGTTTAAATTCGTTCCGGCACTGTTCATATCCATTATTTTGGTAGTCTGGATCTATGACTCTCCAGTTAAGGTCTTTATAGCCTGAGTTTTTAAGTTGTTCATCTATAAATGATTCTGTCAGTAAGCCACCTGAACCTAATGATATCAATGTTATTGGTGTATCCCGCAACGGAATTTTGTCTGTAATATAAGATGTGACTTTATTTATAAAGTCAATTCTGTCATGAAGTGATGCAAGATGTTCATATTCACCCCAAGAGAGATGTCCCATGGAACGAGAACTACATTGATCCTTCTGTGTCAGGCAAGAATTTTGTATCACACGCTCGGTTGTTAATGGGGCCGCCTGATAATTATGATGAGAAATATGTGCTGAAGTATCTGTATTTATGGATACTGGCGGGAGCATGGCTAATTACCTCTACTTTATTCGTTACGGTTTGATTTATCATTCGATTCAGCAATATTCGGTGGTGTGGTTGTATCAATGCCACCGTCACACAGTGAACGAAACCCGATATACTTTATTGCATAACGCCACCACCATAGCAACCAGGTGAATCCTTGATCTCCCCGGCCGATCCGGTCACCATAGCCATAGAAGTAAGGTATCTCCCGGTTGTAACGCTTTCAGACAAGCCTCCGTATAAGTATTCCGGCAAAAATCCCCCGGATCTCTGTCATTTCACTGCCGGTGTGTTTAAATGGATGGATCCGAAACACAGAGTGGTGAAAAAATGAAAAAAATCCTTCCTGTTCTTATCCCGGTTGTCTTACTGGCAGGCTGTAAAGCAGATGTTGAAACCACGGTAAATACAGATGATCTGATATCACATGAGCATAAACTGGTTGCCGGTAATATTAATGTGGAAGTACCGGCCTGCAATGATTTTGAGGATTCACGGAAAGAATCGAAAAGTCTGATCAAAATTAAAGAGCAGTTGCCGGCGGTCTTTTCCGGTGCAGAGTATAAAGAGTGTTACAAAGAGAAGTTTAATTCCTATGCCCGCTTTACCGTTCCTGTCGGGGTCGGGTTTATCGCGGATGATATGAAGGCGGTAAATGCTGAGATTTATATCTTATCAAATGATGAGCTCTATGCCGGTGTGATGATCACCCCGGAAGCGATTAAACGCCTGCAATCAGCGAAAAAATCCGCTCCCGGTGACCTTAAGCTGCAAATGACATTAGTGCTGGAAAAAGGCAAATTACCGGTCCCGAATATTGCGGCGATGAGTGTGTTTATGACCGGTACGGAAACAAAAAATACCCCACTGGTTGCAAGCCGTGTGAGTATTGAAGGGAAAGCTGTCCGCTTTAAGTTATCTGATGTGTCTAATGCCTTAATTGAGAGCGGTAATATTGCACCGGTATTATATAAAGCAGAGTTGCTGGAAAAATTAGTGGCGAATCTGAAAAAAAATAACTAGCTGCTGTTGCCGTAAAAATAATAAGCCCCGGCGGGCTTATTATTTTACAGCGGTGCCGGAGAGACATTATCTCCTGACAGAACATTAACGGGTCTGATTATTATCAGAAACTGATTTTTTCCGCAGCCAGACGATAAAATGCAATAACCCCATTGCACCGTGACCAATAATATAGGCTTCAATCAGTCCCGTCAGGGTTTTATGCAGATTTCGAATCTCACCGGCATAAGCGGAACCCCGGAGCCACAACCGCTGTAATGGTATACAGCGATGAGATTATTGTTCTGAAAGAAGCGCCTGCGGCCAGTGGTGCCCGTTATGTCGGGGAAAATTTCCAGCTTTGGTCAAACGGAAAAATGAACTGAACCTGGCCACCATCTCAGAAGATGATGCGGTGAAAGGCAAGGTTGCTGAAGATAAAGGCCGTACCTGTCAATTAGTGAAATAACAAAAACAGTTTTTATACCGGATAAATAAAGAGAGCGGGTTGTCCCGCTCCTTTTGATCGGCTTACTTATGATTTTTGCGGTAGTAAGTCCATTCTTCAACCCGTTCACCACCCGGTAAATTACAGTAACCGGTCCAGCCTGATTCTGCTTTCACGATTTCTGTTTTACCGCCGGATTGTTCACAATACACCGATGCCGGGTTCGCCATGCCAATGTTTGCCTTCGCCGCTACCGGATCTTTATTCAGTACGGAGATTAACTGATAACGGATATTGGGTGCATCGGCAGGCGGATTCGGAATATGGGTGGTTTTGACGGATACCCGGTACTGGTATCCCGGTTCGTAAGTAAAACCGTCAATATTCTGATAGAAAAATTCCCAGTCTGCCTCCGGAGATTCTTTTATTTTCATGCACTTCATCGGTGCGACACCTGTGCAGTCGGCCAGCTCAGAATCGATGTAAAGTGTTTTGGTATTATCCGTTGCCGGTGTTGTCAGGGTATTCTGACTGCATCCTGCCATTAATAAGAAGAGCGGAGCAATAACATAGGCTGATTTCATCAGTTGTCCTTAATGTGTATAGTAAAACAGTGTGTTTTTACTCTGTTTATGACAGCATAAAAACGGAGTTAGTTCCGTATTGGCGCTTTTTTATCTGTAAAAAGAGTACAAATGAAGAGATATAAAATATCAGTGACAAGTGTGATAATACTGGCCGGTTTTTATTTCCGGGTGTGGTTATATACAACAACCGGCATAATACTGGTTAAATGGATAAATAATAATCTGCGGGAGCCGCCGGTTTCCGCTGGTTTTTGGGATTCGGTATATCTGGTCAGTAAATTTCTGCTGGTCATTCTGCTGCTGATATTGTCGGGGGATTTACTCCGTGTTTACCGCAATATCCGGCGTAACCCGGTAATAACCGTACCCCGGTACCGTTTTTATCTGATGGCTGCCGCGCTGGCAGGCGGAGTGGCTATTTTTCTGCTGACTGTCAGTTATTGGTATCCGTTCTCCGTATAATCACAGAATATTACAGGGCATAACCTGTAACCGGACTGCCGATCCGGTATCTTTGTACAAATTCAGCATGTTTCATTCCGGTAATTGTGAAATAAAGAGAGAGGATCTACACTATCAGCGGTACGTATTTCTCCTGGCAAAGGTATTTACAGGTGAGGCTATATGACAGCAATTGATATTTTCTGGGTCGGTATCGGTGGCGGCAGCGGTTCATTACTGCGCTGGTGGGTCGGTAAACTGACAGGCGAACGTTATCACGGCCATTTTCCGCTGGGTACCTTTATTATTAATATCTCGGGTGCCTTTATTATCGGTTTTTTAAGCACGTTATTCGTGATTGACTGGCATGACCGTTTCGGTTCATTCCTGCATGCGGCTGTTCTGACCGGTATTCTCGGCGGTTACACCACATTCAGCAGTATGCAGCTGGACGCGGCAAAACTGGTGAATTCCAAACAGCGGATGCTGGCTTTCGGGTATTTGCTTATCTCTGTTGTGGCGGGTCTGGCGGCTGCCGCACTGGGTGTCTGGCTGGCGGCATAAGGATAACAAGATGAATATGGTGATTCTTATTTTTATTGGCGGAGCCTTCGGTGCAATCTGCCGCGAATTACTGATGCTCGGTGTGCCGTCTCTGAGTGACGGGTTTCCGCTTGATATTCTGGCGGCCAATATTATTGCCTCATTCCTGCTGGGAATAACGGCAGCGTTATTACAGCGCAACCGGATTAATCAGTATGTTAATGCACTGGTGGCAACCGGTATTATGGGCGGGTTATCCACATTCAGCAGTTTTGTGTACGGAACCTTTGAAATTATGTCATCCCCGGCGTTATTAGGTACCGGAATAACGTATTTACTGGTCAGTGTGATCGGCGGATTTGCAGCCGTTATGGCGGGGTTATATCTGGGAAATTGTGTGAAACCCGGTGTAAAAAATACCGCAGAATAGCAAAAGGTTCCGGCCGGACAGAGAACGACTGTCCGGCCGGAACAGATCAGGCCATTTTTTCATTATTTTAAGACACTGCGCTGATCAGAAAAACTTATTCTACTGGTTTAATATTAATGGAATAATCCGGGTCACTGAATTGCCCGTAACTTTTATTAATCACCCGTTGTTGGTCAAGCTGTTTTATTTCTTTACTCAGAAAGTTGAGGTGATCCTGTAAACAGATTTTTGTTACCCGTTCATTTTCAATAATAGCCTGCAGTATTTCCACCAGTTCGCCGGTGACCGGCTGTTCTTTTTCCAGTTCATGAGATAACTGTGTCAGGTGTTCAACCGCGCAAACATAATCCGTTTCACGGGCAATCAAATCATCCCATTCACTGTTTCTGGCCAGGGTAACGAGTTCTTCACTCAGTGTCAGTACATGTTGATATATATCGTGTAAATTGATGGTTGTTTGAATACTCACCTGATTATCTTTCATCCACATTTGCCCCGATTTGTTGCCATGTTGCCGCGAGATCGGAGAGCAGTTGATAGACCTCTTTTACGTAGGCCACGTTATTGTCGATATTTGCGTTGAGTAACCGCATAATCATATAGTCATACAGGGAGGCCAGATTATGCGCCAGCTCACCGCCGGCATCATAATCCAGAGCCTGTTTCAGGCCATTTTCAATAATATTAATGGCCTTCGACAGCTCATTACCCTTGGCGGCAATATCATGTTGTTCCATAAAGATTTCGCTGCGGCGAAGGGCGCTGAGCGCCCCGTTAAACAAAATCCGGATCAACTGATAAGGCGAGGCATTGGTAATTTCGCTTTCAAGATTAACCTGCTGGTAAGCCTGATTTGCCTTGCGCTGATACATTATTTTTAACCTAACATTCTGCCGAGTGCTTGTGTGGTGCCACTCAGGGAGTTCATCATTTTGTCCAGATTCTGGAACTGACGGCGATACAGATCCATGGTGTTTTCGATCTGTTTATTGGTTTGTTCGATACGTTTATCGATACCTTTTTTCTTTTTCTCCAGGCCGTCGGTCGCGTTATGAATCGTACCTTCACGGCTGTCTAATGTCTTTTTCAGGTAATTAAAGTTTTCGGTGGCAAAACCGGTCTCTTTTCCGTCACCGGCAAAGAATTCTTTGACACTGGAGCCATTCTCTTTCAGTGCCTTATCCAGCACTTTGTCATCTATTTCCAGGGTACCGTCTGTCTTTTGCTTAATACCCATCTTGTTCATGGTGTTAATTTCACCGTTGCCGTTAGGTGTTCTGATCTGCGCACGGATAGTATTCTGAATACCGCGCAGGGTAGAGTCACCAATCAGCGGGCCATTACTTTTATCAGCAGCCTGGCCTTTTTCCGTCTGGGTATATTTGGTCAGATCTTTACAGAGTTTCTGATACTCGTTATAGGCATCCACCCATTCTTTAATTTTCTTTTTCGCCGGTTCACTGTCAGACGTTACAGACAAATGTTCTTCTTTGCCGTTTTCACTTTCTTTCTTCAGTGTCAGGGTCAGGCCGGGGAATTTATCTTTAATGGTGTTGGTCTGCTCTTCGAAATCAAAACCGTTAATGGTGAATTTTGAGTTCTGTGGTGCAACTTTTTCAACCATCTTACTTTTTGTGGTATCCAATTTACCGGATGCGTCATATTCAACATGTAAAATAGCATCCAGCTTCTGATCATCCGGGACACTGACGGAAATATGACTTTCAGTTCCTTCCGTCTTAGAAGACATGGACAGGGTATATTTGCCATCAGCGGTTTTTATTACTGCCGCAGTGACACCTTTATCCGCTTTATTAATCGCATCGGCGATTTCAATTAATGACGTATGATCTTTATCCAGTTTAATACTGAATGTTTTCTTCGGATCACTGCCGTCACCCTGTGTAATGGTGATGGTCCGTTCATCACTGTTACTCCCCAGATTGGCCGTATTGCTGTCCTGGCCTTGGGTGGCAATCGTCTGGGATTTGGCTAATTGCTCCACTTTAACGTCGTAAACGCCGGGAACTGCTTTGCCGTCGGTCGTGACATCAAAACTTTTATATTCACCGCTGACTTTGGTGGTGCTGATATCTTCGTATTTCTTCAGACCTTCAGACGCGGACTTTAATTTTTCCAGTGAGGCCTGTAATTTCCCGAATGCGCTAATTTGTGCATCACACGCTGTTTTTTGGGCAGTTAACGGCTCCAGACGGCGCATTTCTGCTTTCTCCAGCATGTCCAGTTGCTGATTAAGATCCATTCCGGCGCCGACGCCTAACGATGCTATGCCTGCCATGTACTTCTCCTGAATTTAATTGGTTTTACATAGTTATCGGTTGGCAGCGGAAGAATTTTAGCGTTAACGGCAAAAAATGATGGGCAGAGTTGCGCAGGGAAAGCAGGGTTATTGTCACCATTAAGATAAGGAAACAAAAAAGGGCTCCGGAGGCAGCAATTTAGTTACAAATCTTACAAGATGCGCTGTCCGGATAAATATGCCTGATATTGACAATATGGCGGCGTTTTGTCTGTAAATAAAGTGAATTACTTCCCGTTAACAGTATTAACCCGCAGCGGCGGAAGAAAATAATTCACATTATTTCATACAAAAAAAGGAAGTATCATTATGGCACAAGTTATTAATACTAATGTTCTGTCACTGGTTACTCAGAATAATTTAAACCGCTCACAAGGCGCGTTAGGGACTGCGATTGAGCGTCTTTCTTCCGGCTCCCGCATTAACAGTGCGAAAGATGATGCAGCGGGCCAGGCGATTGCCAACCGTTTCACCGCTAACGTTAAAGGTCTGACTCAGGCTTCCCGTAATGCCAGCGACGGTATTTCACTGGCGCAGGTAACAGAAGGCGCGGTGAATGAAATCAATGACAATATCCAGCGTATCCGTGAACTGACGGTACAGGCACAAAACGGCACCAACTCTGAAAGCGATATCAACTCTATTAAAGAAGAAGTTGATCAGCGTATGAAAGAGATTGACCGTATTTCAGAGCAGACGCAGTTTAACGGTATTAAAGTGCTGTCCTCCGATAACAAAATGACCTTCCAGGTCGGCACCAACGACGGTGAAACCATTGATATCGACCTGAAGAAGGTAGATCGCGCAGCGCTGGGACTGGATAAGCTGGATATTGCAGCCGTCTCTAAGAATTATGTATGGGATGGTGGTGCCGTTAAACTCACTGACTTCAAGGACAGTGCCAATAAGCCTGCTACAGCAGCAACCGTAGACGCACCGGATGGTATGAAATGGAAAACTGCACCGGCTGCCGCAGATATTCATGCAGTGAAAGATGAAAATGGTCAGGTTGTTAAAGATAAATACTATGTCGTTGGCAAGATTGATGACGGCTCTGCCGGCGGAAAAGATGTCAAGCTGGAAGTCACACTCGATAAAACAGAAGATGTCGGTGGTACGATTACCGCGAAGTTTAAAGCAACCGGTAAGGAAGTGGAAGTGCTTGCTACCGGTGCTAAAGCACCCGCAGGCCCGCTGGATACATTGGATAAAGCACTGTCAAAAATTGACAGCCAGCGCAGCCAGTTAGGTGCATTCCAGAACCGCATGCAGTCCACTATCAATAACCTGAACAACTCGGTGAACAACCTGAGCTCTGCACGCAGCCGTATTCAGGATGCAGATTTTGCAACAGAAGTCTCTAATATGAGCCGTGGCCAGATTCTGCAGCAGGCAGGTACTGCTGTACTGGCTCAGGCAAACGGCATTCCGAACAATGTGATGAGCCTCCTGCGTGGTTAATGATATAACCTTATAAATCAAGTGATTCCTCTGTTTTATTATTTGGCCGGAACCTCTGTTCCGGCTTTTTTATATCCGCCTTATATTCGCGATAAGTATTAATATAAAACGCTTTATATTGACATTATGGCGGCCTTTTGTCTGTAAATAATTCAAATTTTTTCCCGTTAACAGTATTAACCCGCAGCGGCGGAAGAAAATAATTCACATTATTTCATACAAAAAAAGGAAGTATCATTATGGCACAAGTTATTAATACTAATGTTCTGTCACTGGTTACCCAGAATAATTTAAACCGCTCACAGGGCGCGTTAGGGACTGCGATTGAGCGTCTTTCTTCCGGCTCCCGCATTAACAGTGCGAAAGATGATGCAGCGGGCCAGGCGATTGCCAACCGTTTCACCGCTAACGTTAAAGGTCTGACTCAGGCTTCCCGTAATGCCAGCGACGGTATTTCACTGGCGCAGGTAACAGAAGGCGCGGTGAATGAAATCAACGACAATATCCAGCGTATCCGTGAACTGACGGTACAGGCACAAAACGGCACCAACTCTGAAAGCGATATCAACTCTATTAAAGAAGAAGTTGATCAGCGCATGAAAGAGATTGACCGTATTTCAGAGCAGACGCAGTTTAACGGTATTAAAGTGCTGTCCTCCGATAACAAAATGACCTTCCAGGTCGGCACCAACGACGGTGAAACCATTGATATCGACCTGAAGAAGGTTGATCGCGAAGCGCTGGGTCTGGATAAACTGGATATCGCAGCCTCCCGGTTCGGGCCAACACTGTCTGCGGGTGATTTTGTTGCGGATCTTCAGGGAACAGGTACTGAAGAGGATGCACAAAAAGTTGCAGAAAAAGCACTGAAAGAGATTACGTTTAATGGTAAAGATGTTGAAGGTGCAAAAGTATCTTACCAGGTGGCCGCAGATGGTTCAGTTGATAAAACCAACGTGTATATCCAGGGTAAGGTTGACGGTAAAGATGTCACGTTAAAAGCAGAAGTTACTGTGACTGCGGCGACAGGTACAGCGGGTGCAACACCGGCAAAACTTGAGTTTAAAAAAGTGGCAGAATTAGATGCGGCTGATCAGAAAGTGCTTGATGCCAGAAGCCCGCTGGGCACACTGGATAAAGCACTGTCAAAAATTGACAGTCAGCGCAGTCAGCTGGGTGCATTCCAGAACCGTATGCAGTCCACTATCAATAACCTGAACAACTCAGTCAATAACCTGAGCTCGGCGCGCAGCCGTATTCAGGATGCAGATTTTGCAACAGAAGTTTCTAACATGAGCCGTGGTCAGATTCTGCAGCAGGCAGGTACCGCTGTACTGGCTCAGGCAAACGGCATTCCGAACAATGTGATGAGCCTTCTGCGTGGCTAATGATATAACCTTATAAATCAAGTGATTCCTCTGTTTTATTATTTGGCCGGAACCTCTGTTCCGGCTTTTTTTATGTCTGCGAAAATGAGGTATGCGACGATTTTCTAAAAATATTTGCCAAAAAAATTAAAGTGGCCTCTCAGGGTGCCGATAGTGTTATTGCTGGCGAAAATCAGAAAGCCAAACAGATAAACGCTGTTTATTATTTTCAATAACAAGGACATATATCATGGCACAGGTTATCAATACTAACGTTCTGTCTCTGGTTACTCAGAACAACTTAAACCGTTCACAGGGCGTACTGGGCTCTGCAATCGAGCGTCTGTCTTCAGGCTCACGTATCAACAGCGCAAAAGACGATGCAGCAGGCCAGGCAATCGCTAACCGCTTCACCGCTAACGTGAAAGGTCTGACTCAGGCTGCACGTAACGCTAACGACGGTATCTCTATCGCACAGACTGCTGAAGGTGCTGTTAACGAAATCAACGATAACTTACAGCGTATCCGTGAGCTGACTGTTCAGGCTAAAAACAGCACTAACTCAGCAAGCGACACCAGCTCTATCCAGGCTGAAGTGACTGACCGTTTAGCTGAAATCCAGCGTATCTCTGACCAGACTCAGTTCAACGGCATCAAAGTGCTGGCAAGCGACAACGAAATGAGCTTCCAGGTTGGTGCAAACGATGGCGAAGTGATTGACCTGAAAATGGATCAGATCAACCAGAAAACACTGGGTGTTGAGAACTTTAAAGTTCCGGGTAAAGATACTGTTCTGAAAACCGGAACTAAAGTGGCTGATGGTGATGCTGCAAAAGCACTGCTGAATATTACTGATGCCAAAACAACGGTTACGATTGGTAATGATAAAGCAGCAACACCAAAAGAATTAGAAATTTATGAAACTGAAAGTGGTTCTTTAGTTGCTAAAGACAGTAACGGCAAATTCTACAGCGTTAAGCAAGATACCAAAACCGGTCAAGGTACAGGGAATGATGAAACTCATATCACACTGAATATGGGGGAAGAAATCAGCGGCCGTGTTGATACTAAAGCGAACCTGGATAAAGCACCTGCAGACGAATCGCTGAAAACGCTGGACGATGCATTAACCAAAGTTGATACCTACCGTTCAAAACTGGGTGCATTCCAGAACCGTATGCAGTCTACCATTAACAACCTGAACAACTCTGTTAATAACCTGAGCGCAGCACGCAGCCGTATCCAGGATGCTGACTTCGCAACAGAAGTGTCTAACATGAGCCGTGGTCAGATCCTGCAGCAGGCGGGTACTGCTGTTCTGGCACAGGCAAACCAGGTTCCTCAGGGTGTTCTGAGCCTGTTACGTTAATTTACGTAGTTGCTTTAAGGTATTTAAAAGGTCAGAATATTCTGACCTTTTTTTATAAGTGTTACCCATAACAGAACAAATAATATGCTAACTATTTGTTTTTTTATTCTATCAATTAACGCCTATTTTTCTTTTTGTCATATAAAATAACCGGAATTTTGCAAATTTTATGATAAAAATGAAAGAGAGTATTGCTATTTGTTAATGAGGTGATTTAGGATAAGGCAAATAAGGCGTGATTTACCTCACTACTCACCGGATTGAAATCTTTTTCGGGCACGATAATAAAAGCCTTTCATGAATCTCGAAGGGTGTTTCAGGTTGTGAGTGATTTGTATACCGCCGAAGGTGTTATCAACAAAAATAGCCTGTGGGAGCGTTATTATCCCCTTATCCGGCACGAAGCCCTGAAGTTGCAGGTAAGATTACCGGCAAGCGTTGATATTGACGACTTAATTCAGGCCGGGGGTATCGGCTTGCTGCATGCGGTCGAGCGTTTTGACGCCATGCAGGGTGCCACCTTTGCAACCTATGCGGTACAACGGATCCGCGGGGCAATGCTGGATGAATTGCGGGGAAGAGATTGGGCTCCCCGCAGTGTGCGCCGTCAGGCGCGGGAAATAACCAAAGCCGTGCGTGCGCTCGAACAGTCTCTGGGGCGTGCAGCCACAGAGCAGGAAATCGCTGATTCGTTACAGATGGATATCGCGGAATACCGTCAGGTGTTAACCGATACGAACAGCAGCCAGCTGTTTTCTTACGATGAGTGGCACGAAATCCACGGTGAAAGCTGCGAACCCGTCCGCGATGATGATGATGACGGGGGCAACCCGCTCGGTTTGCTGGTAGACGAAAGTTTGCGTCACCAGGTGGTTGAGGCGATAAAACAACTGCCTGAACGTGAAAAACTGGTTCTGACTCTTTACTATCAGGAAGAGCTGAACCTCAAGGAGATAGGCGCAGTGCTGGAAGTGGGGGAATCCCGCGTCAGCCAGTTACACAGTCAGGCAATCAAAAGGCTGCGGGCGCGCTTAAAATCCATGAAGTAACTTTGACTTTATCTTTGATTTATTTTTATTAGACTACACAAGGCGCCAGAATATGTCTGTTTCAAAACAAAAGAAACGGCCCGTAAGCCGTTACATTAAAGATTTCAAACACAGCCAGACTCACTGCAGTCATTGTCACAAAACCCTCGATCGTATCTCCCTGGTATTCAACGGTCAGCTGATCAATAAAGAAGCGATTTCTGAAATGACAGATATGATCGATGACACCACCTGGATGGGATTACAGGACAAATTTGTGGCTCTCTGCCGTTTTTGCAGCGAGATCTACTGCAACAGTGCAACCGATTATTTCGATATTATGGCATTCAAACAGTATCTGTTTGAAGAAACGGAAATGAGCCACAGCACCGTGCGCGAATATGTTGTTCGTCTGCGCCGTCTCGATGAGCTGCTGTCCTCCAAAGCTTTCCCGGCCACCACGGAATTCTCCACTGAAATTATCCAGGCACAGCTGAGTGACGATTTATCTGACTCCGCCCTGAGCAACTACAACATCGCACTGCGCAAGTACGAACAGTATCTTGACTGGCAGGGTAAACACTGATTTATCCGTCAGACCATTTTTTATCAGTAAATGATAAAGCAAAGGGAACGTCCGTTCCCTTTTTCCGTTTTAAGACGCCGTGATTATCAGCCGATCGTCATCAGGCTGGCATTTCCGCCCGCAGCAGCAGTATTGACACTGACAGCACGCTCATGCAGCAACAGCATCAGCGGGATCTGTGTATCACCGTGACTGAGCCCTGCGACCGGTACAATCTCACCACCGCGTGCGGCCACATCCCGGTTTACAGCCTGTAAGCGATCACTGTCACCGTGGAAAATCACACCGTTAAAGACCACACCGTCTGCTGACCACTCTTCTGTCAGGGTAATTTGCGCACGAACACTGTCCGGCAGCGCGTTATACAGCGAACGGGTATGTTCCGCGACAGGCCAGAGCTGACGGCAGCCCGCCGCCAGTGTGGCACCCAGTTGCAGCAGGGCATCCTGTTCCGAATCATTCAGACCGAGAATGGTTCCGCGCGGCAGCAGATAATAACTGTTGCGTTCCCCGGTCGGCCCCGGCAGCAGACGGCAGGTGCCGGTCTGTGATAATTCACCGTAACGGATAACCGCCGTCAGGACATCGTGGCGGCGTTGTGCCTCCAGCCAGGTGAGGAAGGTATCAAACGGTGCCAGTAACTGCGTGCGAACTGTCACATCCGGCGGGTTGAGATCATCCTGCTCTGCCAGAAGCGTAACCACAGAATCATCAGGCTGTTCTGCCAGCAGACGGTGGAGATAGAGCGGACCACCGGCTTTCGGTCCGGTGCCGGAAAGCCCCTCACCGCCGAACGGCTGAACGCCGACCACCGCGCCGACAATGTTGCGGTTGACATAAATATTACCGGCTTCAATCTGTTGCGTCAGCTGTGCAATGGTCTCATCGATACGGGTGTGGATACCGAATGTCAGTCCGTAACCGGCGGCATTAATTTTCTCCGCCAGCGCCGGCAGGGTGTCGCGCGGGTAACGAACCACATGCAGGACAGGGCCGAAAATTTCCCGTGTCAGTTCAGTGACATCATCCAGCTCAATCAGGGTCGGCGGGATAAAGGTGCCGTTAAGCATTGCCGGTGAGCCGGTCTCCATCCCGAACGCGGTCTGATACACCGGTCTGCCCTTGCCGCGCATTTGCTGAATATGCTGACGGATACCGTTATGCGCCTCTTCATCAATCACCGGGCCGATATCGGTAGCCAGTATATCCGGATTGCCGAGGCGGCATTCTGCCATCGCGCCTTTCAGCATTTCAATGGTGCGATCAGCCACATCCTCCTGAATGCAAAGCAGGCGCAGCGCCGAACAGCGTTGTCCCGCACTGTCAAAGGCGGAACTGACCACATCGGTAACCACCTGTTCTGTCAGGGCGGAGGAATCTACCACCATGGCATTCAGGCCGCCGGTTTCGGCGATCAGCGGAATGACCTTGCCTTCCGTACTGAGACGGGCAGCCAGATTGCGTTGTAAAATTTTGGCAACGGCGGTGGATCCGGTAAACATCACACCCTGAACACGCGGGTCACACACCAGCTGATTACCGACGGTTTCACCGTCACCCGGCAGCAATTGCAGCACCTCGCGCGGGACACCGGCATCATGCAGCAGGGATACCGCAACGGCAGCCACCAGCGGGGTTTGTTCCGCCGGTTTCGCCAGTACCGGGTTTCCGGCGGCGAGGGCGGCAGCCACCTGACCGGTGAAAATCGCCAGCGGGAAGTTCCACGGGCTGATACAGACTACCGGCCCCAGCGGACGGTGTGTATCACCGGCAAAGTGAGTTTTCACCTGAGAGGCGTAATAATTGAGAAAATCAACCGCTTCACGGACCTCGGCAATCGCGTTGGCAAAGGTCTTACCGGCTTCCCGCACCAGGATCCCGAGCAGCGGCTGCAACTGATCTTCCATCAGCTGTGCGGCACGGATAAGGATGTCCGCCCGCTCCTGTGCCGGTGTGGCAAACCAGATCTCCGCCGCACCGGAGGCGGTGGCAAGGGCATGATCCACTTCATCCTCAGTGGCCGGACGGACGTGACCGACAATATCATGATGATTGGCCGGGTTTCTGACCGGCTGACTCTCTGCCGGGACGGATGGCGTAAATGTGCCGCCGGTCATCGGCTCACTGAGCAGATTATCCTCGGCGTGACTGAGCAGGGCACTCGACAGTGAGGCCAGGCGGTGTTCGTTACTCAGATCCAGACCGGCGGCATTGACCCGCGTATTGCCGTACAAATTGCGCGGCAGCGGAATTTTCGGATGCGGCAGGCCGACAGCACCTTCTTTGACCGCCATTGCCTGAATCGCCGCAACCGGGTCTTCCACCAGCATCTCCAGCGGAATCGAGCCATCGGCAATCCGGTTTACGAAGGAGGTATTTGCGCCGTTTTCCAGCAGGCGGCGCACCAGATAAGCCAGCAGGGTTTCATGGGTGCCGACCGGTGCATACACACGGCACGGACGGTTCAGTTTGCCGTCCGCCACTTTGCCGACCACCTGCTCGTACAATGGTTCTCCCATACCGTGCAGGCACTGGAATTCATACTGGCCGGGATAGTAGTTATTGCCCGCCAGCTGATAAATGGCGGATAAGGTGTGTGCGTTGTGGGTGGCGAACTGCGGATAAATAAGATTCGGTACTGACAGCAGTTTACGGGCACAGGCGAGATAAGAGATATCCGTGTAAACCTTACGGGTATACACCGGATAGCCTTCCAGTCCGTCCACCTGGGCGCGCTTGACTTCGCTGTCCCAGTAAGCGCCTTTCACCAGGCGAATCATCAGGCGGCGCTGACTGCGTGATGCCAGATCAATCAGGTAATCCACCACCACCGGACAGCGTTTCTGATAGGCCTGGATAACAAAACCGATGCCGTTCCAACCCGCCAGCTGCGGATCAAAACAGAGTTTTTCCAGTAAATCGAGGGAGATTTCCAGGCGGTCAGCTTCTTCCGCATCAATATTGATACCGATATCGTACTGACGCGCCATCACAACAAGGTCGCGCAGGATCGGATACAGTTCAGACATCACACGGTCATACTGCGCGCGGCTGTAGCGCGGGTGCAGGGCAGAGAGTTTGATGGAGATACCCGGCCCTTCATAAATACCGCGTCCGGCGGAGGCTTTGCCGATGGCGTGGATCGCCTGCTGATAAGAAACCAGATACGCCTGTGCATCTGCAGCTGTCAGTGCGGCTTCCCCCAGCATATCGTAGGAATAACGGAAGCCTTTGGCTTCATTTTTGCGGGCATTTGCCAGCGCGCGGGCAATGGTTTCACCGGTAACAAATTGTTCGCCCATCAGACGCATGGCCATATCCACGCCTTTGCGCACCAGCGGTTCACCGCTTTTGCCCAGGATGCGGTTCAGTGAACGGCTCAGTCCCGCTTCATTATGTGTGGCAACCAGCTTACCGGTGAACAGCAGCCCCCAGGTGGCGGCATTGACAAACATCGATTTGCTCTGACCGAGGTGGGAATTCCAGTCACCGTGGCTGATTTTATCGCGGATCAGCACATCGCGGGTGGCCTTATCCGGAATACGCAGCAGCGCTTCCGCCAGACACATCAGTGCGATCCCTTCCTGGGAGGAGAGGGAAAATTCCTGAAGCAGTCCCTGTACCAATCCGGCGCGTCCGCTGCTGTTTTTCTGATTACGCAGCTTTTCTGCCAGCCCGTAAGCCAGCTTATGGGTTGCCTGTGCAGCTTCCGGGGAGAGTTGCGCCTGCGGCAGCAGCATGGCTACAGCTTCCGGCTCCGGAATACGGTATGCGGATGTAATCGCTGCCCGGGTGACAGACTGCGGCAAAATATCACCGGCAAATTCCAGAAATGGCTGGCAGCTGACCGGCGGCTCAGCCGGGGCGGTGTCATCTTCCGGGGCGGAAGGCGTTCCGGTCACGGGCAGTGTGCCGTCCGGAAGCGAATCGAGTTGAGCCAGGTAATCAAAAATAGCCTGTTTGATCAGCCAGTGTGGCGTGCGATCAATTTTTTGCGCTGCGGCTTTGATCCGCTCACGGGTTTCCTCATCCAGTCTGACGCCCATTGTGGTACTCACCATGTTCACTCCTCATAAACGGCTACAGGTCATGCGTTGCACATTAATATCTATGAGGTTGCAACTTTGTGCAACATTGTTAATTAACAAGATGTATAAAGTGTGAATAATGTCGCTGTTTTATGTTGAATGGTTAAAATGATTAAGAAGTAATCGGTGTGGATTAAAATAAAATCATTATATAACAATAGTATATTATTAATTTTAAGGCGTATAATAAGTAAGTCAGATGATTAACTGCATCACTTTCTGATGACATATCCCGTGATAAAAATCACAAATTTTTATTTTAGTGTCGTTAATTAATTGTTGTTTTATTGTTGTTGTCGTTACTATCGGGCTGAACACAACTCATGACATATGTAACACATAACGATAATTGACGGGGCATTGTCTGTGCAGCCCGGGGATGGCTGAGGCGGTGTACAACACAGTGATACTGCTGTGACGCACATCCTGTACAGCGATTGGTACACGCAATGCTGGTATGTGACGGACTATAAATTCAGTACAGGAACTTAATTATGACAATGACGCTGACCACACCGCTGATTGTGACATTTATTGTCTATATCGTCGGGATGCTGTTCATCGGCTATATGGCTTACCGCTCCACCAATAACTTTGACGACTATATTCTCGGCGGCCGCCGGATGGGCAGTTTTGTGACGGCATTATCTGCCGGTGCATCTGACATGAGCGGCTGGTTGCTGATGGGATTACCGGGTGTGGTTTTCTTCTCCGGTATTTCCGAATCCTGGATTGCCATCGGTCTGTGTATCGGTGCCTGGCTTAACTGGCGGATTGTTGCCGGTCGCCTGCGCCTTCAGACGGAAGTCAACAATGCACTGACCCTGCCGGATTATTTCACGCAGCGTTTTGAGGATAAAAGCCGTATCCTGCGGATTGTCTCGGCCGCCGTGATCCTGATTTTCTTCACCATTTACTGTGCTTCCGGCATCGTGGCCGGTGGCCTGCTGTTTGAAAGCACCTTCGGTATCAGTTATGAAAAAGCCATGTGGCTCGGGGCAGGGGCAACTATCGCTTATACCTTCCTTGGCGGATTCCTCGCGGTCAGCTGGACAGATACCGTACAGGCGACACTGATGATTTTCGCGTTGATCCTGACACCGGTTATGGTGATTGTGTCTGTCGGCGGGTTTGATACCGCACTGGCGATTATCGAAGCAAAAAGCCCGGCGTATGTGGATATGTTCCGCGGGCTGGATATTGTCGCTATTATCTCTCTGCTGGGCTGGGGGCTGGGCTATTTCGGGCAGCCGCATATCCTGGCACGTTTTATGGCGGCGGATTCTCATCACACTATCCGCAGTGCGCGCCGTATCAGTATGACCTGGATGATCCTCTGCCTGGCAGGCACCATTTGTGTTGGTTTCTTCGGTATTGCCTTCTTCCAGCAGAACCCGGAACTGGCGGGGGCGGTGACGGAGAACCGCGAGCGGATTTTCATGAGCCTGACATCCATCTTATTCAATCCGTGGATTGCCGGTATTCTGCTCTCAGCCATCCTGGCGGCGGTTATGAGTACCCTGAGCTGTCAGTTGCTGGTCAGTGCCAGTGCCCTGACGGAAGATATCTACAAGCCGTTTTTCCGTAAGAATGCCTCACAGAAAGAGATGGTGCTGGTCGGGCGTATTATGGTGCTGGTGATTGCGGCGATTGCTATCTATATCGCAATGGACAAAAATAACAAAGTGCTGGGGCTGGTCAGTAACGCATGGGCCGGGTTCGGCGCAGCATTCGGACCGGTTATCCTGTTCTCTGTTATCTGGAAGCGGATGACCCGTAATGGTGCGCTGGCCGGGATGTTTACCGGTGCGGTGACGGTTCTTATCTGGATAGAATATAAGTGGTTTAATTTATATGAAATTATTCCGGGCTTTATTCTGGCCGGTATTGCGATCGTGGTGGTCAGCCTGGCAGGCCGTGAGCCGGACAAATCCGTTCAGGGGCGTTTCGCTGAGGCGGAAGACCGTTACCTCGGACGGGCTGAGTAACCGGGTATAAAAACAAAAATCCCGGCAACGCCGGGATTTTTTTGTCCGTTATTGTTGTGCCTGTGTAAGGCGGCGCTTTCTGACATTCCGGTAACCGACTGCCAGCAGGATAAACCACAACGGTGTGGCAATCAGTGCCTGGCGGGTATCGGCTTCCAGTGTCAGCAGCACAATCACAAAGGCAAAAAAGGACAGGCACACCCACGGGATCCAGCTGCCGAAAGGCACTTTATAGACCGATGCGGCATGCAGTTGCGGACGGCGGCGGCGGAACATAATGTAGCTGTACAGGATCATGCTCCAGATAAACATAAACAGGATAGCGGATACTGTTGTTACCAGGGTAAACACATGCATCACATCAGGAATAAAATAGAGCAGAATCACCCCGACAGACAAACAAATGCAGGTGAAAATCAGCCCGGTGGCCGGTACTGCCTGTTTTGACAGACGGCAGAATTGTTTTGGTGCGCTGCCTTGTTTGGCTAACCCGAACAGCATCCGGCTGGTGGAAAACACGCCGCTGTTTGCGGAGGACGCTGCGGCTGTCAGCACCACAAAGTTGACCAGGCTGGCTGCTGCCGGCACCCCGATCATAATAAACAGTTCCACGAACGGGCTTTTATCCGCCGGAATGGAGCGCCACGGTGTGACGGACATAATAATAATCAGCGCCAGCACATAAAACGCAATAATCCGGAACGGAATGGCATTAATGGCACGCGGCAGGGATTTTACCGGATCACGGGTTTCTGCTGCGGCAGTACCGACCAGTTCGATACCGACAAAGGCAAAAATGGCTATCTGGAACCCGGCAAAGAACCCGATTATCCCTTTCGGGAACATACCGCCGTCAGACCAGATATTGGATAATGCCGCCTCATGCCCTTCCGGTGAAACAAAATGTGTGCCGATAAGAATACCGCCGATGATAATCAGCGCGACAATCGCGACAATTTTTATCATGGAAAACCAAAATTCCATCTCACCGAATAATTTCACTGTCGCCAGGTTCAGGGACAGTAACAGCAGAATACAGAGCAGCGAACTGACCCAGCGCGGAAAATCCGGTGCCCAGTGCATGATATAGCCGGTAATCGCCACCACATCGGCAATACCGGTAATGACCCAGCAAAACCAGTACGTCCAGCCGACAAAAAAACCGGCCCACGGGCCAATCAGGTCACCGGCAAAATCACTGAACGATTTATAATTCAGGTTTGACAGCAGGATCTCGCCCATTGCCCGCATGACAAAGAATAAGACAAACCCGATGATCATATAGACAAATAATACCGAAGGGCCTGCCAGCGAAATTGTTTTACCGGATCCCATAAATAACCCGGTGCCGATTGCCCCGCTGATGGAAATCAGCTGAATATGCCGGTTGGTTAAACTGCGTTTGAGTTCGCCGCGCGGCGGCGTGGCAGGCGTTTTTTCGTCCATAAACAAATCCGTTAAGCTAAAAAATAACCATTATTTTTATTCATTCAAAAATGGTGCTGTAAGCGAATAGTGTGACACATTTCTCAGAATGAGTAACGATAAATTTTCCGTTAAATTCATGGGGTTGGTGTGTCATATAGCCTGTGTACTATTGTTTCGCATTAGTTTTATTGTGGGTGAAAATAATATCACGCGGGTTTATGAAACAGCAGAAAAGGGCATTTTTTGCAGTAACATTAATAAGAAAACCCAAACCGGCGGTAATGGGTCAGAATAGTATATTTTGGGGAATGGCGGCTGATTACAGGGATATAAAACGATCCCCGCAGTATATATTATCTGCGGGGAATGACCCGGACAGGTATTATTCCGGTACCGGCAGGTTATTTTTTTGCAATGGCTTTGTCAGCGCGCGGCTCGACGGTAATGGAATGCTCAACCGTCAGTGCCCCTTCCTCAATATCCAGCGTAATATTCCAGTCTGCATCGAAAGGCACCACCATTCTGGCCGGAAGTTCATGGAAGAAACCACTGCCGCCATGTGTCCGGAACGGCATTCCTTTGCGGTACTGATTAAAATTCATTTTGGTCATCATTAAAACATTGCACGAACGACCACAATCCACCACTACCGTATCACCGGCTGTCAGGTGCATTCTTTTATGTAAAAACGGCATGATAACACTCCTGTTTTTATTTCCCGGGCAGAATGTCCGCCATCGGTTACGTATTATTACGCGGATATAACCTGCACCGGCTCCTGTTAAGGATAATAGGTACTGACCAGCATGCGCGGCTGTAATGCGATTAACTTTTTCTGTTCTTCCGATAATGTGTGTGTTTCCAGCCAGCGGGCTTTGTATTTCTCAAAATCAGGGGATTCACCCAGATACAGCGCCAGGAGATAATTAAAATCCCGGACATTGCTCTGCTCAAATACAGAAATGACATCCCGGTAACACATATTATGCGGTAATTTAATGCGTTCGGTTAACATGCACTCCATCAGTTTCAGTGACGGAACCCCGGTATTCTGATAAACGATTTTCAGTTGTGTGATCGCTTTTTCATAACGGTTATCCGCAATCAGTAAATCACTGTAGAGCTCGCGCAGTGCAATATCATCAGGGTACTGGCTGATCAGAGTACCAAACTGATCCAGCGCTTTCTCCTTGCCTTCATCCGTTTTGCTGCCGGAGTATTTAATCACATACGACATGGCCTGATCTTTCGGGGCACGTTCTGCATTTGTATACGCATAGGATGTAAACGAAAAAACCAGCATCCAGGCTAAAAATATCCAATTCTTCATGGCAATACGGTTCCCTGTGTATTTACCGTGTGGTGACTGTAACACAAGAGTCATAGTGATAATTTAGGATGTTTACGAAAAGCAGGTGTAGTATCAGCCGGTACGGTTAAACAAAAATACAATGGTTTCGCCGGTCAGACAGTGAGGAAAATAAGTTTTCACGGATGAGTGTCATTTACGGAATAATCCCATAAAGCACATGTGATTATTTCTGATTAATATTATGACTGCATCAGACTATGATAAAAATATAACGTCAGTGATAATATTAACCAACGATTAAACGGCACGCTGTTATAATCCGGTTATTCAGTCAGGACAACCACTGAAGGAGGCATTATGTGGAATATACACCCGACACGCAGCCGCTATGCATTAGTGGCTCAGTATTTGTCGCCGCTGGATGCCCGGATTGAAGCCGGATTGCTGGAATCCGAAGGGATTGAGGTGATGCTGCTGGATGAAAATATTGTCTGGAATAACCAGATGTATGCACAGGCTGTCGGCGGCGTGAAGCTGTTGGTTAATCAGGACGAGTTAACCAGAGCGCAGGAGGTTCTGGCGGATTATCATCATGGTGATTTCGGGATTGACGAGGACGGGGAACCGGTTGAGGCAGGTCCGGAACCGGCAGCGGAAAACAGCAAAGAAGATTATGTCAATATAGGGTTTGTATTTCTTATTTTCCTGACGCTCGGCCTGGCAATTCCGTTTAAGGCGCTGCACCATCACCTGAAAAAGAAAACAAAGTAAATGCCGGATGAGGGGGAATATCCGCCATCCGGCAGAAACATCAGTGATCGACAAACACAAACTTCAGCACAAACAATAGGGCAACAAGAATCACACACGGATTCAGTTCTTTCAGACGCCCGGTACCCAGTTTCATCACACAGTAAGAGATAAAACCAAGTGCAATACCGTCCGTGATGGAGAAACTGAACGGCATCATAATCGCGGTGATAAAGGCGGGAACCGCATCTGTCAGATCATCCCAGTTTACCCGTGCCAGGCTGGATGTCATCAGCACCCCGACATAAATCAGCGCACCGGCGACCGCATAGGCAGGTACCATCCCGGCCAGCGGGGAGAGAAAAATCACCAGCAGGAACAGCAGCCCGACCACCACGGCAGTCAGTCCTGTCCGGCCGCCGACAGAAACCCCTGAGGTACTTTCAATATACGCGGTGACCGACGATGTGCCGATAAACCCGCCGATCACCGAACTGACACTGTCCACATACAACGCTTTCTGCATATTCGGGAATTTACCGTCTTTATCTGCCAGTCCGGCTTTATCGGTTACCCCGATAAGAGTACCGGATGAGTCAAACAGGTTAACCAGCATAAATGAGAAGATAATCCCTGACAGCCCGATATTAAAGGCCCCGGCTACATCCACTTTGCCCAGCACACTGGTGACATCCGGCGGCAGGGAGAAAATACCGTTGTAGGTGACATCCCCCAGCAGCCAGCCAATCAGGGTGGTGACTACGATAGAGATCAGCACCGCTGCGTGAATACGGCGTGATGCCAAAATAGTGATAATAAAAAAGCCGAGTGCGCCGAGCCAGACGGAGTGGGAGGTCAGATCCCCCATGGAGACCAGCGTGGCCGGGTTCGCCACAACCAGACCGATA
This sequence comes from Morganella sp. TYF_1, assembly GCF_043105645.1. Taxonomy (NCBI): domain Bacteria; kingdom Pseudomonadati; phylum Pseudomonadota; class Gammaproteobacteria; order Enterobacterales; family Morganellaceae; genus Morganella; species Morganella sp. TYF_1. The sequence continues at coordinate 73,672 of NZ_JBICLU010000025.1, forward strand.
TTTTTCAGCCCCATCATAGCGATAAACAGCCCGATGCCACTGGTGATCCCCACGCGCAGACTCAGCGGGATATTGGCTATCATCCAGTAACGGATGCGGAAAACCGTCAGCAGCAGCATGCCGAGTGCACCCCAGAAGATAGCCCCCATTCCGGTTTGCCAGGAGTACCCCATGGCGGAAACTACACCGAAAGCAAAAAAGGCGTTCAGCCCCATCGCCGGTGCCAGTGCAACCGGCAGATTTGCCAGACAACCCATCAGAATACAGCCGAACGCCGCGATCAGACAGGTGGTGACGAAGACAGCTTGTGTATCCATCCCGGCCGCGCCGAGGATTTGCGGGTTAACAAAAATGATATACACCATGGTAAGAAAGGTGGTTATACCGGCGATAACTTCGGTTCGTGCCGTGGTACCGTGTGCCTGTAAACGGAATAAACGTCCCAGTACACCTGTTTCCCGGATGGTTTCCGGTGTTTGACTATCCATTTTATGCTCCTGTCTCCCGGGGAAAAGATAACTGGTCTGATAAATGCATAATCAATGCCAGCATCGTGACGACATCCCGTGAGAAACCGTAATCACCCGGTTGTGTCGCAATAATTTGTAACCATTGCGGCGGGGATCACCTTTATTCCGGTACACCTCACAGGACAGAGAGAACACCGCGAATTCACATTATCAATGTGAGAGAAAAACAGGGGACAGTGATGAACAGTGAGAAAAATAAGCACACCTGCACGCGCAGCCGTGAAGAAATGACAACACTCCTCGCCGTGGCCCGCAGTGAGGCACCGGCGGATTATCGTATTGATAATGTCCGGATCCTGGATCTGATTAACGGCGGGGAATTTCCGGGCCCTGTAGTAATAAGCGGAAATGCCATTGCCGGTGTCGGTGCGGTATATAAGGATGCGCCAGCGCATCAGGTCATTGACGGTAAAAATGCAGTGGTTGTCCCCGGGTTTATTGACGCACACCTGCATATTGAATCCAGCATGATGACGCCGGTCACCTTTGAGAGTGCCACACTGCCGCTGGGGGTCACGACCATCGTGTGTGACCCCCATGAAATCGTGAACGTCATGGGAGAAGAGGGGATTGAATGGTTTCTGCGCTGCGCGGAACAGGCACAGCAGAACCAGTTTGTTCAGGTGAGTTCCTGTGTACCTGCACTACCGGGCAGTGATGTGAACGGCGCGGATTTCCCGCTGGCAGAGATGCTGAAATACAAGGATCATCCGCATGTGCCGGGGCTGGCGGAGATGATGAATTTCCCGGCAGTGATTGCCGGTGAGGCGGAAACGCTGGATAAACTGGATGCATTCCGCGGTATGACACTGGATGGTCACTGTCCGATGGTCACCGGGAAAGACCTCAACGGCTATATTGCCGGGGGGATTGAAAACTGTCACGAATCGCACCGTTATGAGGAAGGGCTGGAAAAACTGGCGCTGGGAATGGCACTGATGATCCGCGAAGGGTCGGCGGCACGGAATCTGGATGCGCTGGCTCCGCTTATCACGGCGATGAGCAGCCCGCAGTGTCTGTTATGCACCGATGACCGCAATCCGTGGGAAATCATTCACGAGGGCCATATGAATGCGCTGGTGTATCGTCTGATCAATCAGCATCAGATTCCGGTGCATATTGCTTACCGTGTTGCCAGCTGGTCTGCCGCGCGGCATTACGGGCTGAAAAACCTCGGGTTGGTGGCACCGGGTAAACAGGCGGATCTGGTTCTGCTGCGGGATGAAAAAGCTGTCGATATTCAGGCGGTGATGTGCGGCGGGCGCTGGGTGGATAAAACGGCGTTGTTGCGTGAACGGGAAGCTAAACAGGCCGCATCACGTCCGCCGGTGCAGAATACCGTGCGGCGTCAGGCAGTGACAGCGCAATCTCTGGCCTTTGTGCCGGAACCGGGGCGTGAGTACCGCGCCATCAGTGTCATTCCGAATGAGCTGATCACCGGTGAACAGCGGGTCAGCTGGGACGGTCGCCGCTATGACTGCGATAATATCTGCTCGCTTGCGGTGATTGAACGCTATGGTCGTCAGACACCACCGGCAACGGCATTGCTGCACAATTTCGGTCTGACGCGCGGGGCTCTGGCCTCAACAGTCAGCCACGACAGCCATAACATTGTTGTCGCTGGTATTGATCCGATGGATATGGCGCTGGCGGTAAATCAGCTGATTGCCGGGGGCGGCGGGATGTGTGTGGTGGCGGACGGGCGGGTGCTGAGCCATGCCGCACTGCCGATTGCCGGGCTGATGAGTGATAAAACAGCAGAGGAAATCGCCGCTGAAATTGAATCATTGAAAGCGGCCTGCCGCGACTGCGGGGTGATGCTGAATGAGCCGTTTATTCAGATGGCATTCCTGTCACTGCCGGTGATCCCGACACTGAAACTCACCAGCCTCGGGTTATATGATGTGAACAAATTTGTTTTTACACACAGTGAGTTAACCGCATAAACAGACAAGGACAGAGACGTTTTGTCTCTGTCCTTACTGACTTTCACTGCGGCAACAATTACAGCACGCGGCTGAGAAACGCGGCGGTACGCGGGTTCTGCGGGTGATTAAAAATCTGCTCCGGTGTGCCGGATTCCTGAATGATCCCCTGGTCGATAAAAAAGACGCGGTCTGCCACTTCGCGGGCAAAGTTCATCTCATGGGTCACAATCACCATTGTCATGCCCTCATGGGCAAGGGCTTTCATCACATTGAGCACTTCACCGACCAGCTCCGGGTCAAGCGCAGAAGTCGGTTCATCGAACAGCAGCACCGTCGGATCCATCGCCAGGGCACGGGCAATAGCGACGCGCTGCTGCTGACCGCCGGACAAACTCTCCGGCCAGGCATCAATTTTGTCCGGCAGACCGACCTTTTCCAGCAACCGCTCCGCTTTAAGCAGGGCATCGGCTTTTTTCAGTCCGGACACCATCAGCGGCGCCATTGTAATGTTATCCAGCACCGTCATATGAGGAAACAGATTGAAGCGCTGGAATACCATACCGGTATGTTCGCGCATTTTGTTCAGATCTGTTTTCGGATCACACACATCGGTGCCGTTTACCACAATCTCACCGGAATCCGGGCGTTCCAGGGCATTCAGGCAGCGCAGAAAGGTGCTTTTTCCGGAGCCGGACGGCCCTATCACACAGACAACCTCCTGCGGACGGATATCACAGCTGATGCCGCGCAGTACATGGGTATTGCCGAATTTTTTCTGTAAATTATTAACGTGAATCACTTCTGCTCAACCTTCTTTCGGTGTATTGAACCAGCTGCGCCAGCAGGAATGTCAGCATCCAGTAAATAACGGAGATGACCAGGTACGGCTCCCAGTAAGTCGCATATGCGCCGGATACTGTCCGTGCAGCATAGGCAAGGTCGGCAAGGCCGATAGCGGAAGCCAGGGAGGAATCTTTGACAATAGCGATCGCATTGTTACCCAGCGGCGGCAGAATACGGCGGAAAGCCTGCGGCAGGATCACCTTGCGCATGGTTTTTCCCCAACTCATGCCCAGTGCGCGGGAGGCTTCTGTCTGACCGCGATCGACGGACTGTATCCCGGCCCGGAAAATCTCGGAAACATACGCCCCGGCATTGAGTGTGATAGCAACAATACAGGAGAGAAATGCACCGTACTCAGATCGCAGCATTCTGGCGGTGTCGGAGCTGATAATACCGCTGGTGACCATCAGGCCGTCACGCGGATTGATAAACAGCGGCACCAGTGCGAAGTGAACCACCATGATCTGCACAAACAGCGGTGTGCCACGGAATGCACTGACATAAAACCGTACCGGATACTGCACAAAGAACAGCAGCAGCCATTTTGCCGGGCCGCGTTCGGCACGGGCTGTCCGGCCGAGGCCGAGTGTCAGTCCCCAGAGGGTCCCTGAGATGACGCAGATAATGGTGCATTTGATTGTCATCAGCGCCCCGTCCATAAATAACGGGGCGTATTCTTCTATAATTTCCCAGCGGAAAGCTGACATAACATCCATCCTGAAAAAACAGATCAAACCCGCCGCAGGGCGGGTTTATAATCAGACAAATAATGAATTACTGTGCGGGCAGGGCAGGTACGTCGTTATCGAACCATTTCTGATAGATTTTGGCGTAAGTACCGTCGGCAATAATTTTTGCCAGACCACGGTTAATTTTTTCCTGTAATTCCGTATTACCTTTGGCGACCGCAATGCCGAAATACTGTTTTTCAAAATGATTGTCGTAAATCAGTTTAAATTTCTTATCCGGATGGGTTTTAATATAAAACTTCACCACACCGACATCACCGACCGCCGCATCCACGCCATCTTCATATAATTCCTGTAACAGCAGCGGAGTATTATCAAAGCGTTTGATGGCGGTGCTGGTTTTGCCGAGCACATCAGAGACCACAATATCCCCAGTGCTGGAGTTCACCACGCCGACATTATATTTGCTGAGTTCAGATAATGCGCTGATCGGTGAATTTTCATTCACCACAATCGCTTGTTCTGCCGGGAAATACGGAGCGGAGAAATCCACCATCTGTTTGCGTTTATCGGTGATGGTAATACCGGAAATTAAAATATCGCGATCCCCGGCGGACAGTGTGGCGAAAATACCTTCCCACGGCGTATTGATTAATTTGACGTCAAAATCTTCGGCGGCAGCAACCGCGTTGATAATATCGATATCAAATCCTTCGAGTTGTTTCTCACTGTTTTCAAATTCAAACGGACGATAGGTGCCGCCCGCACCGACCACATAGGTTTCTTTGGCCTGACTTACCCCGGTGAATGCTAATAATGATAAACAGCCTGCAAAGACTAATTTCTTAAACATGACAACCTCATTTTTATGCGTGATTTTCAATTAAAAATACATAAATATTCATTTAATGGCAATAACTATTTAAAAATAAGCAAAGCAGCAGCAGATGATCAGCCTGCGGAACAAAGCAGGCAGCGTCTTATACGGGAAAGTGAGCAAAACAGAGCGGATATGGCGGAACATGCGGAGGAATGCGGTTCAGAATACACCGGCAGGTATTACCGGTGTGGTGCGGTGCGGGTAAACCGCATCATTCCCCAGTAGCTGTTATGTGTTTTTTCCGTCATCTGCCAGCCGGTTTGTTCCAGTGCAGGGCGCAGGGCGTGATTGATAATCCGGTGTGCCATGACCAGTACGGCACCGTGCTCCTGTGCATAGCCGGCCAGGATTTTCGCGGCGCATTGTGCCCGCCCGCGTACCTGTGCCACAGAGGGAACAGATTTTCCGCCACCCGCCAGCCACAACAGGCGGAATGCCGTCACCCACCACATCGGCGGCAGTTTTACCGGCATCAGCAGTGCAGGTGAGAACAGCGGAAGTACCGCTTCATGCAGTTCGTCAACAATGGCGCAGGGGGTGATCCCGAGAACATCCAGGGATGCCGTGGTACGGAACAGCGGACTGGCTACCGGGAAATAACGGGACAATGCGTCTGCTGACAGCGGTAACGGCGGCGCTGCAGGCGGGATAATCCCGCCCGCATCATATTCCGCCAGCCAGGCGTGGAGGTCGCGCAGCGTCAGCGGTGTTTTTTTATCCGGCACCGGTTCACCGTGGCGGATCAGCAGAATTTCCTGAGTCATCAGGTATAAAAATATTTCAGCACATGGAAGAAGACCGGGGCGGCGAAGCAGAGGGAGTCGAGTCTGTCCATCATGCCGCCGTGCCCCTCAATCATGGCACCGAAATCTTTGATCCCGCTGTCCCGCTTGATAGCGGACATGCACAATCCGCCCGCGAAACCGGCCAGACAAATCATCACTGAGAGCAGGAATGCCGCCCACGGGCTGAATGGTGTGGCCCACCACAGCGCCATCCCGACACAACTGGCGCTGAGGATCCCGCCGATAAAGCCTTCGACGGTTTTGTTCGGGCTCAGTTTCGGTACAATCGGGTGTTTGCCGAACAGTTTGCCGAACACATATTGCAGTACGTCAGAAATCTGAACCACGATCATCAGAAACAGCAGCAGGTTGATGTTATCGGTGAAACCCGGGATCGGCAGTACCAGCAGTGCAGGGGCGTAACTGAGGCAGTAAACTGCAATCATCACACTCCACTGGATTTTTGCCATGCGCTCCAGGAAGTGGCGGGTATCACCGGAGAGCACCATGTGGGTCGGGATAAACAGGAACGCATAGACGGGGATAAAGACCGCCAGCAGGTTATACCACTGAACACCGACCAGAACGTACTGCACCGGCAGGATGATAAAGAAACACCAGAACAGAGCACCGTGGTCGGCGCGGTGTGTCGGCGTCAGGGTGATAAGTTCACGCAGTGCCAGCAGGGACATAAAGGCAAACAGCACCACAGAGCCGATGGGCCCGATGCTGATAGCGACAGCGGCGATAATACACATCAGCCACCAGGCGCGGATACGGGCATTCAGGTTACTGATAACCGGGGTGTTTCCTTTAATCTGTTTCAGGATCAGGCCGATAACCGTTGCCACTGCCAGGAACCCGAACAGCCCGCTGAAGATCCAGAATAATTCATTATCTTTCATGATGTATTGCCTCTAACGCCAGGCGGGTCCGTACTAAAAAGTCCGCTTTGCTCTCTTCTTCTCCGGCCGGTTCAACCGGGGCGCCGAATGTGGCGGTGCAGATAATCGGCACAACCAGCCGCGAGCCTTTCGGCAGTACACGGTTGAGGTTTTCCAGGTAAACCGGTACCAGTACGGCATCCAGATTATTGCGTGATAAATGCCAGAGCCCGGCTTTGAAATCCTGAATTTTTTCACCGTCGCCGCGCGTGCCTTCCGGGAACAAAATCAGGGAATCCCCGGTATTGAGGACATTCTGCATCACATCCAGCGGATTCTCCGCCGGGGTGGTTTCCTGCTGTTCAACCTCCGTTGCCGGTTCGATTTTTTTACCGCGTGCAATCAGCACGGCACCGAAGATGCGTTTGGCAATATAGCGGCGGAACCGGGTTTTATCCCAGTAATCCAGCGCTGCGACCGGATGAACATGTTTGCGTGCCGTGTTGTTCAGGCAGGACCAGATCACCAGCCCGTCAAGGTGGCTGGAGTGGTTGGCATAATAAATACAGGGCTTACCTTCCGGCAGCGGGGCGTTCTGCTTTGCGCGGATCCCGGTCAGAAACCGGCATACCGACACCAGCAGCGCCGAGACAATTTTTTGATCCGGCGAAAACGTTTTACGGGTCATCCTTTATGTTCCTTACGTAAATCAGCCATCAGTATGCGGGTACGGCGCACGGTGGTCCAGAGTGCGCCGAGGGTAATCACCCACAGTATGATAAGAAACAGCCACTGAGCCTGATACAGCGGGAGAAAACAGGCGGCAACGGCACCGGCGGTCAGCAGCGCCATCCGGTGCTGTTTGGCCATCGGACCGGCAAATTTCTGCGGCTGATCACAACTGCCGCCGAGTACCCGGACATAGGCGGTCATTACTGCCATCAGCGCAGCGGCCCAGCCGAGCTGCGGGGCATAAGCGGTAAAACCGGCCAGCCCGTAACCGGCACCGATGAAGATCAGGCTGTCCGAAACGCGGTCCGGCAAATCATTAAATACGGCCCCGGCAGGGCTGCGCAGGCCGCCTTCGACCGCCACCATACCATCGAGCAGATTACAGATAAGCCGTCCCTGTATCATCAGTGCAGCCAGCAAAAACAGGATGATACGCAGAGCCGTTATTTCACAGTTCAGGGCACCGTAAAAGGCGGCAGCGGCAAATAATGCACAGACTGAACTGGCGACAGAGATCCCGTTGGGGGTTGCACCGCGCCGTTGCAGCAGGCGGGCGGCAGAGGTCGCCCAGCGGGTCTGCCGGGCTTTGATCGGACGCCGGTCCCTGATTTCTTCTGATTCCATATCCTTTCCGTCATGTGAAAATTAATCTGTTGATAATATAAGGTTTCGTAACGTATTAATAATAGTGATGCAGCAAAATTGCCAGATATTTCTTTACAACACGACGAAGAGAATAACGGTATATCTTAGCTGAAAAGCGACTAAGGAAAGCCGCCGCCCTTATGGCAGGATAGCAGGATAACCAGGCAGACTATTATTGAGGTGACTATGTCAGAACAATCCCGCCGTTCTTTGCGGACAGAAACCCGGCTGACGCAAAGCGGCCGTAACCCGGCAGCGCAGCACGGATTTGTGAATACCCCTGTATACCGCGGCTCCACGGTTGTGTTTCCGTCGTATGATGCACTGATCAACCGCCGGGCGGAATTCCATTACGGCACGGACGGTACACCGACGATTGCGGCACTGGAAAATGCCTGGAGTGAGCTGACCGGCGCGGCGGGTACGGTATTATCCCCGTCAGGGCTGGGCGCGGTGACACTGGCGCTGCTGACCACCCTGAAAAGCGGCGATCATCTGCTGATGACAGATTCCGTTTATCACCCGACCCGGCAGTTATGCGGCGGCCTGCTGGCAAAGATGGGTATTACCACCACCTATTATGATCCGCTGATCGGCGCGGGGATTGAATCGCTTATCCGCCCGGAAACAACCGTGATTTTCCTTGAATCCCCCGGCTCCCAGACATTTGAGGTGCAGGATGTTCCGGCAATTACCGCCGTGGCGAAACGTCATCATGTGACAACCATTATCGATAATACCTGGGCGACCCCGCTCTTTTTCCGCGCGCATGAGCACGGTTGTGATATCTCCCTGGAAGCCGGTACCAAATACCCCGGTGGTCATTCGGATGTGCTGATGGGACTGATTTCGGCCAATGCACAGTGGTGGCCGGCACTGCGCAGCACTTATGACCAGATGGCGATGCTGCCCGGGGCTGAGGACTGTTTCCTTGTGCTGCGCGGGCTGCGCACGCTGCATATCCGCCTGAAAGAAGCACAGCACCGGGCACTGAAAGTCGCGGAGTGGTTACAATCCCGTCCGGAAGTCAGTAAAGTGCTGCATCCGGCATTTCCGGAATGCCCGGGGCATGCGATCTGGAAGCGGGATTTCACCGGTTCTTCCGGCCTGTTCTCGGTGGTTCTGAATGCGAAATACACCACAGACGATCTCTCGGCGATGCTCGACGGGCTGGATATTTTCGCAATGGGTTATTCCTGGGGCGGGTTTGAGAGCCTGATAGTGCCGTTTGACTGCAGCCGTTACCGGACGGTCACTGACTGGCAGCCGGGCGGACTGACACTGCGTCTGCAAATCGGACTGGAAGACACAGAGGATTTGATTGCGGATTTAACCGCCGGATTTGAACGGCTGAATGCGGCGCACTGACAAAAAAATAAGCCCGGAAATCCGGGCTTGCTTTCAGAACAAGGGTGTTAAATGTTCGGCAGATAACCGGCGCTTTTGATGAATTCGATGGAGATCACCAGCAGGCCGAACAGGAAGATAAAGATCAGTACACCGTTTCCGCCGGCAACACGGTAAGCGCCGGCTTTCGGGTTCTGCCGTACTTTCCATGCTAATAATGACGGCAGGATCAGCGCCAGGAAAGAGAGCGCCATTGCGGCATATGCCAGCGCGCCGGTAAAGCTTTTGTAGTACAGCGCGCAAATCAGCGGCAGGGCAAAGGTCAGAATCCCGGTTTGTGTTCGGCCGAATGCGGAGTTTTTGCGTCTGAACAGGTCGGCCAGATAATCAAATAATCCCAGTGCCACCCCCAGGAACGAGGTAGCCAGTGCCAGATCCATAAACAGGCTGACCGCGATATCCACATATTTATTGGCAACGGTTTCACTGAGTGCGGTCAGTAAGCCGTCAAGGCCGGATTTCTGCGCCAGAATACCAAAGAAGGTATCGGACGGGATCGCGCCGAGAGTGGCAACCTGCCACAGCAGATACGCCACCAGCGGAATGGCACTGCCGGTAAGGAAAATAAAGCGCAGCTTTTTGCTGTCGCCGTTCATGTAATTCACCAGGCTCGGCACACTGCCGTGGAAACCAAAAGAGGTAAACACCAGCGGGATAGCGGAAAGCACCAGTCCGTTCTGAATCGGCATGCTGACAAGGTTGGTCATATTCACATGCGGCATCATGACGGCGAGCATGATGATCAGGAAGATAATTTTGCCGGTGAACAGAATGCGGTTGATAAAATCAACCGAGTGCGTTCCGACACACACCACGAGGCCGCCGACGAGGGTGAAGATAATGGTCGCGGTGCCCGGTGTAACAGATATTTGCCACCAGTTTTGCAGGCTGGCAGAGATCATTTCTCCCGCACCGCCGATATAGGCAGTGGTCAGGGCATACATCAGCAATAACATGCTGAAGCCGGTCAGGAGCTGACCCGGTAATCCGAGGTATTGACGGGCAACACTGCCTAAACCGGTGTCCGGTGAACTGTACTGATACACTTCAACCATCAGTAAGGCGGTGTAGCTCATGATAGCCCACAGGCCGATCAGAATAACCGCAATGACCGGAAAACCGATCCCCGCAGCCGCCAGGGGCATTGCCAACATACCGGCACCGATCGTTGTTCCCGCAACAATCAGAACACTGCCGAGTGTACGATTTTTCACCAAAACCTCATGATATTTCAATCAATAATATGTGGGCAAAGCGTAATGAAAAACAGGAAGGGTGTCAAATTTAAATTACGTATATCGTAAATATATCGTTACACCTCTGATATAAAAAAACCGGATTGCATATCCGGTCACAAAACGGCTTACAACTCGATGTCGATGTCACTCAGCGGGTAGCAACTGCAGGGAAGAATTTCACCGTCATTAATAAACGCCATCGGTCGCTGCCGGTAACCGACTTTGCCGCGTTTCAGGCGGACACGGCAGGCACCGCAGTAACCTTCACGGCACTGGTATTCCACCGGGACGGATTGTTCGAGTGTATTGAGCAGGTTGTTGTGTTCTTCGCTGACATAATGCAGCTGAATACCCTGCATGTTGCCATGCAGGGTGATTTTATAGCGGGGCATCAGAGTTCGAAGTTACTCAGTTCGTCAGTGTTGACTTCAGAGTCAATCTGACCGACCAGATAGGAGCTGACTTCCACTTCCTGTGGTGCCACCTGGACGTTATCCGATACCAGCCAGGCGTTGATCCACGGAATCGGGTTCGAGCGGACTTTGAACGGCAGCGGCAGACCCACCGCCTGCATGCGGATATTGGTGATATATTCCACATACTGACACAGGATATCTTTGTTCAGACCGATCATAGAGCCGTTGCAGAACAGGTAATCTGCCCACTCTTTTTCCTGCTCCGCCGCACGGACAAACAGGTCGTAGCAATCCTGTTCGCACTCTTTGGCGATTTCCGCCATTTCCGGATCATCCTGGCCGCTGCGCAGCAGGTTGAGCATATGCTGGGTGCCGGTCAGGTGCAGTGCTTCATCACGGGCGATCAGTTTGATGATTTTCGCATTACCCTCCATCAGTTCGCGCTCGGCAAAAGCGAAAGAGCAGGCGAAACTGACATAGAAACGGATCGCTTCCAGTGCGTTGACGCTCATCAGGCACAGATACAGCTGGCGTTTCAGGGCGCGCAGGGTAACAGTAAAGGTTTTACCGTTTGCGGTATGCGTCCCTTCACCAAACATATGATATTCATTGGTCATCCGGATCAGGTCATCATAATAGCCGGAAATATCTTCCGCGCGTTTGATGATCTCTTCGTTTGCCACGATATCATCGAACACCACCGACGGATCATTCACGATATTACGGATAATATGCGTGTAAGAGCGGGAGTGAATGGTTTCCGAGAAAGACCAGGTTTCGACCCAGGTTTCCAGCTCCGGAATGGAGATCAGCGGCAGCAGCGCCACGTTCGGGCTGCGGCCCTGGATGGAATCCAGCAGGGTCTGGTATTTCAGGTTACTGATGAAAATGTGCTTTTCGTGATCCGGCAGGGCATTGTAGTCAATGCGGTCGCGGGATACGTCCACTTCTTCCGGACGCCAGAAGAAGGAGAGCTGTTTTTCAATCAGTGATTCAAAAATCGGGTACTTCTGCTGATCATAACGGGCAACGTTTACCGGCTGCCCGAAGAACATCGGTTCTTTCAGCTGATCATTATGTACCTGCGAAAATGTTGTATAAGACATTATTTATTCACCTTAAATTTTACACGCGCCGCCTTCACAACCATCATCGTCGGCGATAACCACTTCCTCAGGCAGATCTTCCTGGGTATCTTCCGCACCATCGCGGGTATTGTGGTAATACAGTGTTTTCACGCCGTATTTATAGGCCAGCAGCAAATCCTTCAGTAACTGGTTCATCGGCACTTTGCCGCTCGGGAACCGGGTCGGGTCATAGTTGGTGTTGGACGAAATCGCCTGATCGACAAACTTCTGCATAATCCCCACCAGCTGGAGATACCCTTCGTTGCCCGGCATCTGCCATAACAGTTCATAGGCGGATTTCAGCCGCTCATACTCCGGCACGACCTGGCGCAGAATGCCGTCTTTCGACGCTTTTACGCTGATATAGCCGCGCGGCGGCTCAATGCCGTTGGTGGCATTGGAGATCTGCGAGGATGTCTCTGACGGCATCAGGGCAGACAGGGTGGAGTTGCGCAGACCGTGTTTTTTGATCTCTTCGCGCAGGCCTTCCCAGTCATAATGCAGCGGCTCGTTGGTCAGCTGATCCAGCGTTTTCTTGTACGTGTCGATCGGCAGAATGCCCTGTGAATAGGTGGTTTCGTTAAACCACGGGCATGCACCGTACTCTTTTGCCAGCTCATTGGAGGCTTTCAGCAGGTAATACTGAATAGCTTCAAAGGTGCGGTGAGTCAGGTTATTGGCGCTGCCGTCGGAATAGCGCACGCCGTGTTTCGCTAGGTAGTAAGCGAAGTTAATCACCCCGATACCCAGGGTACGGCGGCCCATTGAGCCTTTGCGTGCCGCTTCAATCGGATAATCCTGGTAATCGAGCAGGGCATCCAGGGCACGTACCGCAAGAATAGCCAGCTCTTCCAGCTCATCGAGGTTCTCAATGGCACCCAGGTTAAACGCGGACAGCGTACACAGCGCGATTTCCCCGTTCGGGTCATTCATGTCGTTGAGCGGTTTGGTCGGCAGGGCGATTTCCAGACACAGGTTGGACTGGCGCACCGGCGCGATAAACGGATCAAACGGGCTGTGGGTGTTACAGTGATCCACGTTCTGAATATAGATACGGCCGGTAGAGGCACGTTCCTGCATCATCAGGGAGAACAGTTCCACGGCTTTCAGCGTCTGTTTGCGGATAGACGGATCTTTCTCGTACTGCGCATAAAGACGTTCGAACGCATCCTGATCGGCGAAGAACGCGTCATATAACCCCGGTACATCGGACGGGCTGAACAGGGTGATATCCTGGCCTTTGATCAGGCGCTCATACATCAGTTTGTTGATCTGGACGCCATAATCGAGGTGGCGGACACGGTTGCCCTCAACACCCCGGTTGTTTTTCAGCACCAGCAGGCTTTCCACTTCCAGATGCCAGATAGGGTAGAACAGTGTTGCCGCACCACCGCGCACACCGCCCTGAGAGCAGGATTTCACCGCGGTCTGGAAATGTTTGTAGAACGGGATACAGCCGGTATGGAATGCCTCACCGCCGCGGATCGGGCTGCCGAGTGCGCGGATACGGCCTGCGTTGATACCGATACCGGCACGCTGGGACACGTATTTGACAATCGCACCGGAGGTCGCGTTGATGGAATCCAGGCTGTCGCCGCACTCGATCAGCACACAGGAGCTGAACTGGCGGGTCGGGGTGCGGACACCGGCCATGATCGGCGTCGGCAGGGAAATCTTAAAGGTTGACGTGGCGTCATAGAACCGGCGGATATAATCCAGGCGGGTCTCTTTCGGGTAATGCGAGAACAGACAGGCCGCAACCAGGATATACAGGAACTGTGCGCTTTCATACACTTCGCCGGTAACCCGGTTCTGAACCAGATATTTCCCTTCCAGCTGTTTGACGGCGGCGTAGGAGAAATTCATATCACGCCAGTGATCGATGAATTCATTCATCTGGTCAAATTCAGCTTCGGTGTAATCGGTTAACAGATTTTCGTCATATTTACCGGCAGCCACCATTTTCTGCACATGGGCATATAACGCCGGCGGCTCAAACTGGCCGTAGGCTTTTTTGCGCAGGTTAAAAATGGCCAGGCGGGCAGCCAGATACTGATAATCCGGGGTTTCAGCGGAAATCAGGTCGGCGGCGGCCTTAATCATGGTTTCATGAATATCTGCGGTACGGATCCCGTCATAGAACTGAATCTGGGAACGTAACTCGACCTGGGAGACAGAGACATTATTCAGGCCTTCGGCGGCCCAGGTAATGACGCGGTGGATTTTGTCTAAATCGATACGTTCTTTGTGACCATCTCGTTTGGTAACAAGCAGATTCTGGTTCATCAGTTGATATACCCTGTTTTGAAAAGGACACCTTACTGTGATTAACGCGCTGATAATGTATATCAGCCCGATAAAAAACGATCCCTGAAACAATTGTTCCGGGAAAGTCAATAGCGGGTGATGAGCGATTTAAACACAAGATGTAGTGTGTCTGTAAAAGATGGGTAACAAGATAATGATAAATGCGCTCAGGATCAAGTGTATAAAATCAGGATCTTTTGTGGATAACTTGAGGATAGTTACCCATGGACGGAGTGGTAAGCACTGAGATCGCTGATAAAATGAAACAGTGCTTACCTGATTACGCGAAGCGATAATTTTAGAAAAATGCGATTTGTTTGGCGTTTTATTAATCGGCAGAGTAATTAACTTGACACTATAAAATAAAGCGGGTATGCAACATATAATTTACATCCACATTGGATGCCAGCCAGAATTTATCGCTTAACGGATTGTAATGTAAACCGATCATATGCTGCTCACGCAGGCCGGTGTTATTCAGCCAGTCGATCAGCTCTGCCGGACGGATAAATTTTTTCGCATCGTGTGTACCGGGCGGCACCATCTTCAGAATATATTCTGCTGCGATAACCGCCATAAACCAGGCTTTTTTGTTGCGGTTAATGGTGGAGAACACCACATCCCCTCCCGGTTTGACCAGACGGGCACAGGAACGCACCACAGAGGCCGGGTCCGGCACGTGCTCAAGCATTTCCATGCAGGTCACCACATCATACTGCTGAGCATGCTTTTCTGCGTGCTGTTCCACCGTTTCCTGCACATAGGTGATATCGGTGCCGCTTTCCAGCGCATGCAGACGCGCAACCTGAAGCGGCTCCGCGCCCATGTCCAGTCCGGTGACGTCCGCACCTTCCCGCGCCATACTTTCTGCCAGAATTCCGCCGCCGCAGCCGACATCCAGCACTTTCTTCCCGAACACACCGTTAACCCGCTGCTGAATATAGGCCAGACGCAGCGGATTGATCCGGTGCAGCGGTTTAAATTCACCCTCCAAATCCCACCAGCGTGAGGCAACATCCTCAAATTTTTTAATTTCCGCAGGATCGACGTTGGCTGTCAGCGGGGAAGCTGTGTCATTCATGGTCTCTTTCTCTCTCTTGCTGCGGCAGAACCTGCCGGAATACGCGATGGCGTCAGTATACAATGCCGGACGCGGATGCGTCAGAAATAAAATACTCTCCCGATTTTTATATCTCCTTTTTTAAACATTGGCGATTTGTGGTATAGTTCCGCACCTTGAATCCGGAGTAATGAGGGATACTGGCTCCATGAGCGACAATGCCAAAGAAATCTTGCCCGTTAACATCGAAGAGGAGCTGAAAAGCTCGTATCTGGATTACGCCATGTCCGTTATTGTCGGACGCGCGCTCCCCGATGTCAGGGATGGTCTGAAACCGGTTCACCGCCGCGTGTTATTCGCGATGAAAGAACTGGGTAATGACTGGAATAAAGCCTATAAAAAATCTGCCCGTGTGGTCGGGGATGTGATCGGTAAATATCACCCCCATGGTGACAGTGCTGTGTATGAAACGATTGTCCGCCTGGCTCAGCCGTTCTCAATGCGCTATATGCTGGTGGATGGTCAGGGTAACTTTGGTTCAATCGACGGTGACTCCGCAGCGGCAATGCGTTATACGGAAGTCCGTATGGCAAAAATTGCCCATGAACTGTTAGCCGACATCGACAAAGAAACCGTGGATTTTGTACCGAACTATGACGGTACCGAAATGATCCCGGATGTGATGCCGACCCGCATCCCGAACCTGCTGGTGAATGGTTCATCCGGTATTGCTGTCGGGATGGCAACCAATATTCCGCCGCATAACCTGGGTGAAGTCATCGACGGCTGCCTGGCCTATATTGATGATGAAGATATCAGCATCGAAGGTCTGATGGAGCACATCCCGGGGCCGGACTTCCCGACAGCGGCGATTATCAACGGCCGCCGCGGTATTCTTGAGGCTTACCGCACCGGACGCGGCAAAATTCATATCCGTGCCCGCGCCGAAGTGGAAACGGATGAAAAAACCGGCCGCGAAACCATTATTGTTAACGAAATTCCGTATCAGGTAAACAAAGCCCGCCTGATTGAGAAAATCGCCGAGCTGGTTAAAGAAAAACGTCTGGAAGGCATCAGCGCGCTGCGTGATGAATCCGATAAAGACGGTATGCGCATTGTGATTGAAGTCAAACGTGATGCGGTCGGTGAAGTGGTACTGAACAACCTGTATCTGCTGACACAGATGCAGACCACGTTTGGTATCAATATGGTTGCCCTGCATCAGGGACAACCGAAGATCCTCAATCTGAAAGAAATTCTCAGTGCGTTTGTGCGCCACCGCCGTGAAGTGGTGACCCGCCGGACAATCTATGAATTACGCAAAGCCCGTGAACGCGCCCATATCCTTGAAGGTCTGGCGATCGCACTGGCTAATATCGATCCGATTATCGAGCTTATCCGCCGTGCACCAACACCTGCGGAAGCAAAAGCCGGGTTACTGGCACAGGCGTGGGAACTGGGTACGGTTGCCGCCATGCTGGCCGGTGCCGGTGATGATGCCGCCCGTCCGGAAGGTCTGGATGAGCAGTTTGGTATCCGCGATGGTCTTTATCATCTGACCGAGGTTCAGGCTCAGGCGATTCTGGATCTGCGTCTGCAGAAACTGACCGGTCTGGAGCATGAAAAACTGCTCGACGAATACCGCGAATTACTGGAACTGATCGCCGGTCTGCTGCATATCCTGCAAAGCCCTGAGCGTCTGATGGAAGTTATCCGGGAAGAGCTGGTGGCAGTGAAAGAGCAGTTCAACGATAAGCGCCGTACCGATATCACAGAAAATACAGCGGATATCAACATCGAAGATCTGATCAGTCAGGAAGATGTTGTGGTGACACTGTCTCATCAGGGCTATGTGAAGTATCAGCCGCTGACCGACTATGAAGCCCAGCGCCGCGGCGGGAAAGGTAAATCTGCCGCCCGCATCAAAGAAGAAGATTTTATCGAACGTCTGCTGGTGGCGAACACCCACGACACCATTCTCTGCTTCTCCAACAAAGGGAAGCTGTACTGGCTGAAAGTGTATCAGTTACCGGAAGCCAGCCGTGGTGCCCGCGGTCGTCCGATTATCAACATATTACCGCTGGATCAGGAACAGAACGAACGTATCACCGCGATTCTGCCGGTCCGCGAATATGAGGAAGGTAAATTTGTCTTTATGGCGACCGCCAGCGGTACCGTGAAGAAAACCTCCCTGCAGGACTTCAGCCGTCCGCGTAATGCCGGGATTATCGCCGTCAACCTCAATGAGGGTGATGAACTGATTGGTGTTGACCTGACTGACGGCAGCAATGAAGTGATGCTGTTCTCTGCTGACGGTAAAGTTGTCCGCTTTGCGGAAGATGCGGTCCGTGCCATGGGGCGTACTGCCACCGGTGTGCGCGGTATCCGCCTGGGTGATGACGATGCGGTCGTGTCACTGATTATTCCGCGCGGTGAAGGTGAGATCCTGACCGTCACCGAAAACGGCTACGGCAAACGGACTGCGGAAGCGGAGTATCCGACCAAATCCCGTGCCACTCAGGGGGTTATCTCCATCAAAGTGAGTGAGCGTAACGGGAAAGTCGTGGGGGCAATCCAGGTCGGCGCAGATGATCAGATTATGATGATCACCGATGCCGGTACACTGGTCCGTACCCGCGTCTCTGAAGTCAGTATCGTGGGCCGTAATACCCAGGGTGTGACACTGATCCGTACCGGAGAAGAAGAGAAAGTGGTCGGTCTGCAGCGTCTCGCAGAGCCGGAAGAGGATGAAAATGATTTCTCTGAAGACGGTGAAGTGACGGATGCAGCACCGGATGATAATGCAGAAGAGAATAACGATTAATATCACCGGTTTCCGGTAATATAAAATCAGAAAACGGATAAAGCAGGAACAATAATATTGTTCCTGCTTTTTATTTAGCCCGGGGGTTTTGTAAACATTGCACAGTGGTATATCCTAGACATAACAGTCTGAAACCTCGTGAATATATCAGATTCATTATTGACGGAGCCCCTTTGAGATACTTTTCATCTTTCCAGACATCACTGAAAATTTCGCGTTACCTGTTCCGGATCGTCGGTGTGATGTTATGGGGGCTGGGGGCGCTGGTGACGATATTCTATTTACTGAATATCTATAACGGGATGCGCAATGATATCCGCCAGCAGTATTATTCCGATTACGATGCCTTATTGGCCTATTTCCGGCAATCCACCGATATAACCCGCGATATCCGTTATATGAATGAGCGGTTTGTCGAAAATAAAGAAGTACGGCCGGGAGAACCGGCTGACCGGACGACTGACGGGTTTTTTATTGATTACCGGGCACTTAACACCAAAGGCGACTGCGCAGCGTTCCGTACCGGCAGCGGCCCCTATATTATTGCATTCAAAGATCTCCTGACGTACTGGCAGAATAATATTGCCGCCCCAACGGGGCTCAATCAGGTCTTTTTGGTCGGTTCAAAAACCCTGTGTATGGTGTCATTTCCGATCCGCAATCTCTCCACCAGCAGCGAAACGCTGCGCAGAATGGTCAATGATTACTCTCAGAACTATTTCCGCCTGAAAAGCCAGGGGAAAGAACGCACCATTTACTGGGCGGCACCGGGCAGTAATCAGGGAATGGCCAGCCTGTTTGTGATGATGCCGCTGTATTATGATGGTCGTTTTCTGGCGCTGATGGGCATTGAACGTAACCTGCAGCTGGAGAACTTCAACCGTCTGCGCGATTTTCCGGCGAATATGGTGATCATCAATGAGCAGGATGATGTTGTGCTCTCCTATCCGGAAGAAATTAACACGCAGAAAAATAAAGACAGCTATCTGGTGGATGACAATTATTTCGGCTATGACGACGGATTCACCCGGCTGGTCTTTAAACGCAGACTGACGCCGTCGCTGCTGAGTGTGGTGTATACCACGCCGCTGAGCTCAATTTATGAAAAACTGAAATTCCAGATCCTCAACGGGGCGATCCTTAACCTGATTTCCGCCATTATTATCGGGCTGTTCACCTGGCTGCTGGAGCGGCGGATATTTATGCCTGCGGAAAACAGCGCAATACGTCTGGAGGAGCACGAGCAGTTTAACCACAAAATTGTGGCCTCTGCACCGGTCGGGATCTGTATCCTGCGCACCCTCGACGGTACGGCACTGCTGAGTAATGAGCTGGCTCATAATTACTGGCGTATGCTTTCGTTCGAGGATCGCAATCGCATCGGTCTGCTGATAAAGGATAAGCGCCAGGGAATGGAAGATATGGTGACCCGTAACGGCGGGCACCTTCAGGTCAGTTTTGTGCATTCCCGTTACCAGAACGAGGAAGTGGCGATTTGTGTTCTGGTGGATATCAGCGCCCGTGTGCAGCTGGAAAGTTCATTACAGGACGCGGCACAGGCGGCAGAGCAGGCCAACCAGTCGAAATCCATGTTCCTCGCCACGGTCAGCCACGAGTTGCGCACACCGCTGTACGGTATCATCGGTAACCTGGAACTGTTACAGTCCATGGCTCATTCGCGGGATGCCCAGCGTCTGCTCGGCACCATGAATAATTCATCATCTTTATTACTGAAAATCATCAGTGATATTCTCGACTTCTCCAAAATTGAATCCAAACAGCTGAAAATTGAGCCGAGAGAATTTAATTTCCGCGAACATATTCACTTTGTGGTGGCAAACTATCTGCCGCTGGTGGCGAAAAAACACCTTTCTCTGTACTGCTTTATCGAAAAAGAGGTGCCGGAACTGGTCTGTAATGACCCGGTACGGATGCAGCAGGTGATCGCCAACCTGTTTAATAATGCGATTAAATACACGTATGTCGGGATGGTGTGTATTCACGTCTATGTCTGCGGTGAATATCTGCATGTGGATATTCAGGATACCGGCGGTGGTATCAGTGAAGATGAGCTGCGCCAGTTATTCGACCCGTTTTATCAGATTATGCCGAATACGGACAGCCCGTCACAAGGGACCGGGCTGGGGCTGCCTATCTGTGAAAAACTGATTTCACTGATGGACGGCGACATGATGGTGGAATCGCAGAAAGAGGTCGGCAGTCTGTTCGGGATCCGATTCCCGTGCTATACCGCTTATCCGTCCGGTCATCATACGGATATTGTGCCGCTGACTGTACCGCTGGTCTTTGATTTCCGGAACGGCGTGCTGGCGGATTATATGCAGCGTTACTGGCAGGATATTGCCGCGGTCCCGGTGGCGCTGTCTGAATGTCCGGATATTACCTGTGCGGTGGTGATAACGGATGTGGTCACGCCGGCGATGAAACAGGCCCGTCTGCTGATTGAGCTGGATGCCGGTTATACCGACAAACCGGTGCCGCAGGGCGGTAATCACTGGCGGCATAACACGCATCAGCTCGACGGGTTGTTTGATTTTGTTTCCGATCGCCTGAATAACCGCCGTCAGGAAGCGGATGATCTGCCGCCGCCGCCGTTGCCGGACAGTCAGCAGGCGGTGCATGTCCGGATCCTGATTGTGGATGACCATCCGATTAACCGCCATCTGCTGTCCGATCAGCTGCATCTGTTCGGCTACCACACGGCAACGGCGGATGACGGACTGGATGCACTCAATTTCCTCGAAACCCATGAAGTGGATATTATTCTGTCAGACGTCAACATGCCGAATATGAACGGTTATGACCTGACGCGCACACTGAGAGAGAAGGGCATGACACTGCCGGTTATCGGGATCACCGCCAACGCGATGGCAGAGGAGCGCGAGCGCTGTCTGGCCTCCGGCATGAATGACTGCCTTTCCAAACCGGTCTCGATGCAGGCGCTGCGCACCATGATGGCGCACTATATCCCGCAGGTCACACCACCACAGGCAGAATAACCGGACACATAAAAAAACCGCCATTCAGATGAATGGCGGTTTTGTATCAGTATGGTAAAACGTTTCCGGATTACTCGTCCCGGGGGCTGTCGATAGTGACAGACGAAAGGTAATTAAGCAGAGCGATATCGTTATCCACACCCAGCTTCAGCATGGCGGATTTTTTCTGGCTGCTGATGGTTTTGATACTGCGGTTCAGTTTACGCGCAATCTCAGTGACCAGATGCCCTTCGGCAAACAGACGCAGAACCTCACTCTCTTTCGGAGACAGGCGTTTATCGCCGTATCCGTTGGCATTCACTTTTTCCAGCAGTTTGGAAACGCTGTCAGGCGTGAATTTCTTTCCTTTCTGTAACGAGGCCAGTGCTTTCGGCAGATCAGCAGGCGCTCCCTGCTTCAGTACGATCCCTTCGATATCGAGGTCCAGTACAGCACTGAGGATCGCCGGATTATTGTTCATGGTCAGCACAATAATCGCCAGGTCAGGATAATGGCGCTTGATATACTTAATAAGCGTGATGCCATCACCGTATTTATCTCCCGGCATGGAGAGGTCAGTGATCAGAACATCTGCATCCAATCGTGCTAAGTTATTGATAAGTGAAGTGGAATCTTCAAATTCACCAACAACATTAACCGTTTCCAGCTGTTCCAGAGACTTTTTTATCCCGAACAGAACAATAGGATGGTCGTCAGCGATAATAACATTCAGGTTATTCATACTCTTGGTTACCTTGCTGCAGCAATTCAGTGACAATGGCATCAATTTCCCGGATACCTTCATCCACTTTCATTTTGTTTTTGTCAGCGATACAGCGTTCTATATCTTCACAGCGTGATTTCAGATAATCAAAGTCGAGTACAGCAAAGACCCCTTTGACCCGATGTACTGTCAGCGCCAGTGGCTGCAATTCACTTAATTCTGCTTCTGTGTACATCTTACTTATATCAGGAGGTACTGTGGTGGCAAATAGATCTTTATACGTACTTTGTGCCAGCTGATTTTTATATAATGCAACAACTTCCCCGACGGAAAGTGCTGCTGTATTAATACCCGGATTCCCGGGTAAGAATCTATCATCAAACTCATCCGAAGTTAAGCTTTGTTCGATAAGCAGCGTAATAGCATTCAGAATTTCATCATTGAAATTATAATTACACTCCACCAGGGAAGGTGTAATCATTTTATGTTCAATAATATCATTTCGTAAAAAGAGAATTGGCTTTCTCGCTTTCTTATCAAAGTCAGTTATCAGGATGTCATATTCATCTTGCAATAATGCGCGATTTTTATCAAATAAAATTCCGCCATTTTCAATTATAATTGTGTTAATTATTTCCCGAATGCTCGGATTAATGATATTGATCTTAAACAGCGTGTCTTCCAGCACCTCTGACGGCTCACCGATCATCTCAGTGGCAGGCAGCGGCAGCTCAACGCTATAGTGAGTACCGATATCCGGTTTACTGTCTATTTTCAGTTCACCTTTCAGCTTCTTACATAATAAATCACACAAATAGAATGCCAGTCCGGAGTTCGGACGACCTTCACTATCCGCGACCTGAAACATAAATGGATCATGCCGGTTAACAAGATCAGATTGCGGCAGACCCGAACCACTGGCGATTATTTCAAATTTGATATTATTATGTTCATCTTTGAATATATTCTTAAGGCGAATAACTAATTTCCCGTATCTTAAATTGCTGACGGCGTAATTCAGCAATAATAAAAAAATCTTACTGATAACAGGACCGTCACCAATATAATTCAGCTGCTTGTTAATTCCGTTATGAAAATAAAGCGGAATACCTTTGTCATTTATCTGACGTGAGAATTGTTTAACAATATCCTCAGCCATCTGTGACAACAGGAATTCATCATTGGTCGGCTTCCAGTCATCGGTTTCCAGGTCAGCCAGCAGAATGATGTTTTCAATCCACTCACACAGATGACCGGATTCTGTCACCACTTTATCCATCAGCTGAGCACCGGCCGGGTCGGTGACATACGGTGCCAGTGTATGCAGATCATTACCAAGCTGCTTGACCGGCACCACCAGCTCGGAACGGATATTCGATAACACGGACTGACGGGCTTTGATACTTTTCTTATACTCGCGGTCAGACAGTTGCAGACGGCGCGCGGTCAGTGCCTCCTGATCCACATCCCGGAACAGGATCAGGTACGTATCATTCATATCACGGACCGGATTCATACTGACTTCATAGACCACATTATCAATGGTGGTCTGGATCCGGCCGTGATGCTCCCGGGCCATATCGCGGGTTTTGTTCAGGTCACTGAGGGTCAGCAGCTGGGTGGCAATCGTATTACCGACCAGCCGTTTATTGGCGGCAAAATCATAAATCGCCAGCCCGACAGGCACCTGAGCCACAATCTCATTGGTTATTGCCTCACTGTTTCTGGCCTGACGAACCAATGTATTGAGCGGAGAAATAAATCGCTTACGGATATAAACGAGGCCGCCGACGGAAAGTGCAGTGAACAGGAAGGCAGAAATTAACAGCCAGATATTCGCCGACAGCATTTCTTCGGCCAGTGCCAGCAGCGAGAGCTGATAAACCACCTGATACGGCATTTCACGCAGACGGTAACTGAGTTTCAGTGACAGGCCGTTAATACTGATTTGTACCGCATTCGGGCGGTTACTGAGCGTATGGGATCCGGCCGGGATCAGTGACAGATTGGACAGATCCAGATTGTCCGGTACCAGGTTATTCACCGGTAAATCAAACGCGACCACGCTGGTCAGCTGACCGGGGTTATTGAACATTGCGCGGTAAGTATAGTAATACGTTGATTCTGACGGCATCTTGGTAAAAGAGGAGAGTGTCTCCCGTTCATCCAGCGCGGTGGAATCCGCCAGCATTTCTGCCCGTTTCTCATCGGCTCCCAGCGTCAGCTGGCTTTCACGATAGCGCAGTTCCGGGCGCAGGGCGGAGTGGGATGTGACCAGCAGCAGACTGTTATCCAGACCGTTAAGGTAATACATGGAATTAAACTGATTCTCGCCGCCCCACAAAATGGTCAGATAATCCGAAAAGCGCCGTGCAATGGCATACGTCTCATCATTGGTCTGACCGAATAAAATGGCATCCACCACCGGTACACGGCTGTCAATCCAGTAAATATCATTCAGGATCTTATGCGGGGGAACGAGTTCGGGCCGTTTATCGGTATCCGTGGTATTGGCAAGCCGGAACAGCTCAGCGGACTGATAGCGGTAGGTTTCAACCTGATGTTCTATCCGGCTGCTGAAACTGTAGAGTGCGCCTTTCTTGCTTCCCAGCCAGGCATCGTAATAGTTATATCCGTATAAAAAGAGAGATAAGACTAATAACGAAATAAATGATGCATAAAAGCCGGGTATCGCATAAGGCCTGGAATGTGACTGTCTGTACATATGTTCCGTTGCAACCTTATAGTAAGTACTTGACTGTAAATTCACCGGGAATTAATTCTATCATACTAATTCCTGCCACAATAACAGCTGTCTTTCGCCCTCAGGCCGGTACGGTGTGTGAATGTTGAGCAGGCAGACAAAAAAATCGGTTTTTTTTGCATATAGGGGTAGACAGGTTCCTCATTTTTCAGCATAATCGCGCCCCATGGAAGGATGGCCGAGTGGCTTAAGGCAGCGGTCTTGAAAACCGCCGACGGGAGACCGTCCTAGAGTTCGAATCTCTATCCTTCCGCCAAATTAGCCGGCTTAGCTCAGTTGGTAGAGCAACTGACTTGTAATCAGTAGGTCACCAGTTCGACTCCGGTAGCCGGCACCATATTAAACCCGTTAACTCTCAACCAGTTAGCGGGTTTTTCATTTGTGCTCACCAACCACACTCAGGGTCGGGTGGGACATATTTGGGACATCCTCACCAAAAACAGCATCGATTTGCTGCGCATGCTGGCTCAGATGACCCGGTGCCAGGTGAGCATACCGGCGTACCATTTCTATTGATTCCCATCCCCCCATTTCCTGCAATACGGACAGCGGTACTCCCGCCTGAATTAACCAGCTCGCCCATGTGTGGCGAAGGTCGTGAAAACGGAAGTTTTCTATACCGGCACGTTTAAGTGCAGTCCTGAACGCAGTATTACCGTCAACGCGCATTTTTCTGACAACCGGAGTCATTGAGCCGTCAGATCTGTTTTTAGCCTTCGTATGCACAAAAACATACTTTGTGTGATTGCCTATCTGCTCACGCAGGACGCGGCACGCAGTGTCGTTAAGAGCAACACCCAATGCTTTCCCTGATTTGGTCTGATCCGGGGGAATCCACGCTACTTTTCTCGGCATATCTATTTGTGACCATTCCAGGTTAATAATATTGGAGCGCCGCAGGCCGGTAGCCAGAGCAAATGTCACAACAGATTTAAGAGGTTCACTGCATTCATCGATCAGGCGTTTTGCTTCCCGTGGCTCAAGCCATCGGACCCGGTTATTCTTCGGTTTTGGCACCCGGATATTCGGGGCTTTATCGAGATACTTCCAGTCGCGTTCAGCGGCGCGGAGCAGTGACTTGATGAAAGCCAGGTAAGCAGATTTGGTTGCTACAGAAACCGGCTCTGATTTTTTACTGACTGCACGCCGCTTCCTGCCGGAAATATGCTTTTCCCAATTTTCTTTCAGCTTCTGATTTTTCAGCTTACTGACAGCATCATAGATTTTAATCTCATCAATATCTGCCAGGTGCATCCCTTCAAAGTGATCGAGCCAAAACAGTATTTTGGTTTTATCATCATCAAGAGATTTTTTGCCTGATTTTTCCTCGAGCCACCGCGTACAGGCAACCTCAAAAGTAACCTTCGGAGTTTCACCCAGTGAGTTTACGCGCCACAGCTCGGCCTTTCGTTTATCATGCAACTCCTGCGCTTGTTTTTTGTCCGTTGTACCAAGCGACTCCTTAATTCTTTTACCATTGTGCGAGTAACTGGCGTACCATATCTCGCCTCTCCGGAAGATTGACATATCCTTTCCTCTTCCGCACTAATCACGCTTTCCGGCGTATTGTGCATTTTGTAGTTGATGGCTGCAATGCAATTTGCACGGGTAAACTGCCACGGCGATTTGGGCTTAAGCGGATCTTTTCTCGAGCCGGAAAGCCTGCCGGAATCAATCCATTTTTTCAGGGTAGGGTAAGATATTCCCATGAAGGCACAGGCTTCACGGCTATCCATCGGGTAGGCGTCTACGGTCGGCCAATATAAAGTTAGGGCTCTGCCTCTGGTTAAAGTGGGTTTAGTTGCAACCCCCATACTTCATCCTCCTGCTGTAACGTACGCACGTAATACCCGGGCACTTTCTTCTCAGGAAAGCACGGGTGATTAAGTGGTTTGAATTTCGGTGTGTATTTGCCGAGTATTGCGGTGTGTTGTTCGTCTGATGTGTGCTGCATTAATTCCGTAAGGCAATCCCTTGCTATTCGTCTGCGTCCGTTCTCTGCTTTCTGTGGTGTTATAACTTAACGCTTTCGTCTACCTGATCATCCCTGCATTACGCTTCATCCTAAAACGGAACATCATAGTCAAAATCCATCGGTGGCTCATTCCGTGCTGGAGCTTGCTGCGTCTGCGGCTTCTGGCTTCCTGCCTGATTGTTGCTGAAATCCAACTGGTTCACGATAATCACCGGCGCTGATCGTTTATTGCCATCCTGACCTGTCCATTCCTCCATGATGAACTCGCCAGTAACCGTCACCTTCATTCCTTTTTTCAGGTGTTCTGGCAATTTCTCAGCTTTCGCGCCGAACATTTTACAGATAACCCACGATGTCTTTTCGTGCTCGCCATATCCCTGTTTCACCGGTAGGCTGAACGATGCAACGGCTTTCCCTGCCGGAGTCCATCGTTGCTCACAATCCTTTCCGAGATTGCCGCTGATTGTAATTACGTTAATTGCCATTTATGCCGCCTGCTTAAGTTCGTTGATCCTGATGCCGGTGAGGCGCTTACATTCATCCTGTTTGTCGCTACCGTTCAGCATTCGCCATACTTTCCGGTATTCAGCCTCAATCGTCTTTGTGTCACTTGTGACATTAAGAAATTCGGTATAGTCACCCAAAATCTGCTCTGGATTACGTGGAACAACATCGTGAACCTCTGCGTCAGCATCAATCGCAGTTTCTTCGGTAGGAATACAAAATGCCTGGAAAGCTGCGTATTTATAAGCGATAGACATTGCTTTGTTGGTTGCCTTGTCCCCGCTATCCATAGCTTCGCCAAAGGTGGTCACTGTGTGTTTGCTGCCGTCTTCCGTGGCAATGAAATCAAACTCAGCCTTCACCACGACATAAAATAAGGTACCGCCTTTTTGTGTCTGTCGCTCCGTGACAGAACGATCCATAATGCGGGGAAGGATAATCAGGCCATGCTTAACCAGCGCCGGGGCAAGTGCGTTGTATACAGCGTCGATACCCCTGAACATAAACCCCTGTTGTGAATTCCGGCTCCCTTTTTTGATGCCTGTCTCAGCCAGTTCCTTGGCTACGGCACTTATTGCCTTATAGACTTCAGACATGATTAATCCCCCAATCTTTGGCCAGGGCGTGATTCCGCACGCCCACCGCCGTAATAATCAACACCACCGACACCGGTAGCTTTTCCATGTTCTGTCCTCCATTCTCTCCACGCCTGTGTCTCAGCAGCATTCCGTGCTGCTTTGATGTTTTCGGGTAGTGGGGGATAGTGAAGGGCGGTGATACGGCAGATGTTGTAAAGTGTCTCGGCAACCCGTTGCTCTGACAGTGAAGGCTCTCCGGTCGATTTCCCCCGCCGTTGCAAATCCATTTGCTCAATTGCTGATTTCAGGGCGCGTTGATAATTGTCCTCATACGTCCCGCCGGAGCCTGCGCGTTTCCCTATGCGGCGTGGATATTCCATCATGTGAATTCTCCGCTTAAAAATTCTGCCGGTACCCGTCCGTTTGGCAATCCGACACTTTCACGAAACCAGTAATCATCCTTTTCTTTCTGCTCTTGTTTTCTGCGCTGTTCGGCAATCCGTTGCCGCTCTTCCTGAGCATCCTGTATTGTGTATGTCTTCATGCCGGTAGCCTCATTCTGCACTGATGGAGAATGCGGCTTGTTTTGGCGTTCTCCCTGCGCCAACGCCACTCCGACACAATCTGCTCAATCTGCTTTTCATCCATGTCAGCCTGATTGAACAACTCAATAACCTGTTCCTTGGTGTGTTTTTGTTTCGCAGTCATCAGCGACATATCTTTCTCCCGTAAGCTCTCATCTGTAATTGGTTAGCCAGATCCCAAATACGGGACTTTCCGGTGGATATCGCTACCCTTGCCGCACATCGGGCAAGGCGTAAAAATGACATAGAGATGCACGCCACGTCAGAACCGCACGCAGCGCGACAAGGTTTAGTTTTCATGTTGTTTACCTGCTGATATCCGGAGGTGGGATAGGGGGATTACTTCTGTGTGAAAGAGATCAGGGCGGAACGGTGGGCTTCTGCCGCTTCTCTGGTTAGGTGAATGCGCCCTTGTTTAAGTAGATTTTCATCGTCTTCATCATCGCACCAGCGTTGATAATCAATACCATCGAGACCCACAACACAGTAACCCGTTCCGTACTCCAGTGACTCCTGCACCGGTTCTGGAACCTGATATCCATTAATGTCGATATAGCGCGGCTTCATGCGGTATTCTATTTCAGGTAGAAATACAAACTCGGCGATAGGGGACTGCCATTCACCGCCAATCAGGCGCTGAAATTGTGAATACCACTCTTTATCCGTCTTCGCTATCTCTGCGGCTTTAGCCATCAGGTCTGCATGTGGGTGCCCTGACATTGTTTTTTTCTCCTTTATCTCAGTTAATTGCAGGTCTTGAATATCGGCTTTGCCAATCAGTACACCAAACAGATACATGTGTTCTGTACAGTCGGCCTCATCCTCGGCCTCGATATCCTTTTCCCATGGCTTTCCGTTCCATTTACACGTTACTTTAAACATCGGCATGTTACTTCCTCCTATACACTTCCCTGTGCTACGTGATGTCTGAATAGTTATCCCAGCATTGAGAGAAAAGTTAAAATTTCAGTAAAATCATATGTTAATTTATGCTAGAATATTATTCGGATGTTCAATGGATTATGGAGAGATAATGAGTGAGCTAATAAAAAAAGTAATTTTTCGATTCATAAAAGCTCCCAAAGTAATAAAAAATTTCGATGATGAAGAACGCGCATTACTGATATATTTTCTTAATGGAAAATACAAAAAAAGGAAAATCAGAATTTATAAAAAAGCAGCAAAGCGTTTGATTGATAAAGATGTTTTGGAAGTTGTTGAATCCAGCGTCCGCCCCGGAGTTAATCTAATTAAGATATCAGACTGTTACTATTCTATTCTGAAGCAGAAAATATAAATTTCAGATTACTGACTGGATGCTCGTCTCCTGGGCTGTCAGACGCCAAGACACTCGATATATTTTAGATAATCAAAAATGCTTTTATCTGTTGGCTCTATGTTCTCATTATTGCACACTTTGCAGCAGCTTCCGGCATACGCCTCTGCCTGAGCAACATGTGATGAGCTCAATTCAGTCGATGCAGTACTTATTGCTACATGTCATATCCATCTCCTGTTTTATTTAACCTAACATCCCCCGTAAATGTGATGGGGTGAAGTGTCTGCTTTTAACCATATCAGATGAGGTGCAGTGTGTTACAGATAGAAATCCGTTAAGATGCTTTTAACCCTATAAAATGAGATAAATAAGATGAATAATGAAGTGATAGCAAAGCGTCTGGACGCGCAGCATATTTTGCTGAAATCAATTTTTGACGCGCTGACTACCGAGCAAAAATCCGAAATTGAGAAAAATATTAAAAGTTTGAGTCAGGCAGCAAGGTACCCGCACATTCTGGAGTCATTTGATGAGCCAGAAGATGCAGAGAAAGCAGCACTGGACTTGCTCTACCTTAAGTAATACTTGGTCAGCCCATTCATAGGATGGGCTATGCTCTGGCCGTGATGCCAAATTCTGTTTTTGGTTTTGAATTATATCGCTTAGTTGAATACAGGGCAGTAGTGTTTAAGCAGCAGTTATCCGGTGAATCGTAAATCGGTGTACTGCATGCTGATGTGGCTTTTTCTACTCGGCTCATTGGGCTTTTGTCCGGTTCAGTTCTGAATATTTCCTCCAACTTCATTTTTACATTTTTGGTGGCAATCGCTTCAGCCTTTCTCCTGGCGTGACGCCTGTTTGCTGAGTTGCCACGTAAAAATTCAGGCTTGCGTGATTTTTTCACTATGATTATTGCCATATTTCCTCCAAACAGTCGGCTTTGGTGATTGGTACAATCATGCTTTGCTTCAATCCCGAAACCTTCTGAGAAGGTTGACGCTTTATCAGCGTCACCGTTCTGACAGCCAATGCACAGCTCGCTATCATCGTTTTTAAAGAGCGCCAACGTGCTGTGTTCCGTTGATGGATATGACAATATGCATTTTACGCAAATGCGTCAAGCGCATATTTAGGCTTGGGTAATGTTAGATAAGATTTAATATATTTATATTGTTGATTTTATTAATGATTTATCTTTTTTAAAATCGTCAAAATCTGGCGTAGATCACATGAGGCGGAACAAAAAATATACAATTATTTTCTGTCCAAGCGCTGCTGCGGATGTTATTGTTGAATAAATATACAGAGGTGATGAATGAGTGACGAACGAGAACTGATTTACAGTGAAGTATGCAGAGTAACAGGCAGAGCGGCTATTATGTTACTGGATTCACGGCAGATGATAACGAAAGGAAATATCAGGCAATTGCTGTACTCCCATAAAGAACAAGAAATAGACAGGTTTATGAATGAGGTCTATGAGGTTGCTATCGACCTGATGAGCGATAACTGATACAAAAAGCTCTCGCGGGGAGGGCTGGGGTTATGCTGCTGTTCTTAGTATGCGCATTGCACCTTCTTGGATATCTGTGACAGCGGTCAGTGTTATTTCATCCTTTTCGGCTAGATCCTGAAGAATAAGGAATGCACTGTTTACTTTTGCGATTTCACTGTCTTGATAACGTGGGTCATCATCACTTGGTTTGAACACTATAAACTCATGAGTTTCTCTAGGTAACAGGTCTGGATGACTTCTTATCAGAGATAAATCCGCTATTTTAGCCTTACTATGCGCGACCAAATTACTGAGTGAGCTTGGAAGAAGTTTACCGGTATTGATTGCCGCATGTTCACTTAAATAAAATACGGATGCTGCCATTCGCTTGTTTTTAAAATCATATTTTGCATTAAAGTAGCCTTGTCGCCTTGCATCAGACCTTATTACTGCCTGTTGTAATTGTGTTGTCCACCTGTCTTTTTCTGTTCTGGTTTGTTTTTTGGTGGAATTCAACTCGGACTTATCATCCAATAGACTTGAAAGGCTGGATGATAATGTTATTGCCTGTCTTAAAATGCCAACCAAATCTTTAGATGCAGCTTTTCTTACCTTACCTAATGTCACTCCACTTACAGGAGGAACCCAAGTGTGAAATGACCTTGTTTTTTCTAAATGGAGTTTGAGGCTTGTTGCTATGACGTCAACCATAGAGGAAAATGCCTCACTACGTTGGCCATACATAATATCTATAATCTCTTGTCGTATAGCAGGTCTGACATCAATTAATTTATCTGTACACTTTGCAGCAACTACAATCGTAAGCCTCTCTCCAGAACCAATCATTGGTTCCAGATACACTGATGCCCACTCGCCAGTGACTGCTGGCGTTCTTGGTGCTGTGTTCAAGAGTTCATTAAGATTTAGCATCGTATTGCATCTGCATTTGATTTGGCTTTATTTGATGATAAAGCATGGTTCCCAAAATTTCTATGCGGGATGATAAAAAAGAAATCAACTGATTTCTGTTTTTCTCGTTGATTGTTTTCTCTAAAAAATTATCAGTGTAACTAGTCGGGTCTTCTGAATTTTGTTGTGACCATGCCCTGGCATCGTTAGCTAATTTTTGAACTTCGATTTCGTTGTTTCTATCTAGGTTGCATAGGAGTATGTCAAGTAATTGGTTGAAGTAAAAATCAATTCCGGACTGGTCAGACTGAAGGCCAGAAGGTATGGCTGACTCATGATCGATAAGAATGAAACCCTCGCCATCAAACAGCAGGTTGCCGTTATTTCTATCGTCCATGGCGATCCATTCGTCAAAGAATGCAGCTTGGCTTAGTCCACCCCATGTCGATAGCTTAAGTTCGATGGATGGGTCTTTTGTATCTTTTATGTAATGCGCAAGGCTAGGGTATTCTGCATCAATGCTGCCAAAAAATATTTTTTCATCATTATCAAAAAGAATAACTGGCTCTGGTATCGGCAATCCAATTTTTCTACCTAATGTTGCACAAATTATTTCAATAGACATCTCTCTATCTGATAATTCTTTTGCGAATACGACTAGTTCTTCTATGTCATCACCCGCTTGGAAAGATGCAACCCCTTTTATTGGATTGTGCTGCCCTTCACCTATGCGTTCACCACCAGGATGGAGTCTGCCAACTCTTATCACTGTCATATCCTCATAATGTATTTCTACACCTACCACTATACTCTAAAACGTTTCATCAGACTGTCAGCCAAAGAATCGATGATCTGCATCTTCATCAATAATTTTTATGGCGTCAGAAAAACTGCCTATCATTCGACCGTCATAGTGTCGCCATTCATTATTCTCAGTAGACCAGAACAGGGACCACGAGTTGCTGTTTCTGTTGTTTGTTATTTTGGCAAGCATTTCTTCTGCACGCCCTGTGCTCCAAGACAGTTGTCTAACCTCGAAAATGATTACGCTATCGTCTTCAATACGATACTGAAGGTCATGTTCATCCCGGATATGTTTTGGTGGGCGACGCTTTTCCATGAAATAGTTCATACATTGTTTAATTTGTACGACTTCAGTGTCATTGAATGCCATAGTTTGTCCTTAGAACTCGTTTGATTATCAGTACTGGCTTATGATTGTTCGCACTTATCGATAAACTTAGTCGGCTTTACAATCGCTGCCACATAATGCATTTTTTCCACTTCACGTGGATCAACTGTGATTGGCGGGTGAGTATTGTTGACGCTGGTGAATTGGTAACTACCATCTCTGGTTTTATTCAGTATTTTTACCATATTCTTACCTTCAACAGTGCGCACAAAGACCTCATCGCCGGATCTGACTACTGTGTTGGGCTCAACAACCACATACTCACCTGACTGAATCCTGGGCCACATACTGTCACCCTTAACTTTGAGGGCATAAGCGTCCTTATCATCGCTGTAAATTTGAACCCATCCCTCAAGGGCCTCTATCATATCCACTGCGCCATCAATCCCCAGGAATGCTTCCCCAACTACTTTAACCATGCCATTGGGGACGAATCCAACAAACTCAACATTATCATCTTGTTGCTGTGTAGTGGTATCGGAGAATAGGTCGGCTACCGTGACACCAAGAGCAGCCGCAATTTTTGTTAATGTGCTCTCGGAGTAGCCTTGGATATTCCTTTCAAGGCGAGAGATATTCCCCACGTCGCTATCAATAGCAGTGGCTAATTGCAGGATTGTTAATCCCTTCTGTTTTCTGAGAGCTCTAATTTTTGTTCCTATTTTCATATTATCATTCAACTTTATTTATGCGTCTCACACAAAGCGTATTGCGCATATCAAAGTATATGGTAATATGCGTATGGCGCATTCAAGGTGGAGTGAGATATGCAAATAACGCCTTTAAGGAAAATTCGTTTGGAAAAGCAATTAACAATTGCAGAGGTGGCGGCCGCAATTAACTACGATGTCGGGAACCTCAGTCGTTTGGAGCGTGGCGCTCAGACGGCATCACTTGAGATTGCTGAAAAATTGGTGAAATTTTACGAAAAAAAAATCACTGAAATGCAGATTTTGTATCCGCAGAGGTATATGTAGTTACCCTGGTTCTTTAACAATCGCAGAGCTGTTAGCTGCTACGGAGTCACTGATAAAGTGACGATTTACATATAAAACTACCTCACAGGATGTGAGCTACGGACTATCTATACCAAAAGGAATTTACATTATGGAAAATGCAAATCCACGCAAATCGTTCAACCGGTTTGTGTCAAATCATCTGATGACAACCGCTCATCAGGCAATCAGAAACACCACACAGACGGTCGTTGCAAAACTACTCGGTGTTCACGATTCAACAATCCTGCGCAGAACAGAAAAGTTACCGGAGATATGCGAGACATTGGCCGCAGCCGGTATCAGGGATTTTGTTTTGCCTGGCGAAAGAAAAATCAGTGAGGAGGAGTATCGGTTTCTGTGGAAGCAGATTGGTGAACTCTCTCAGATGAGAATCAAAGAAAATGCCCCGACTGTTGGAGCAGCAGAGGCGCATTAAGAAAAGCACTTAATATTTATACTGTATCAATAGCCAGTGTTGTTGAAAAGAGGGAAACATAAAGTTTCCCTTTTTTGATACAGCAATTAACGGAGTAATTATACATGAAAGTAATTACAAAACAAAGATATGGAGGTCGCTATGAATACAGCGGAAGTGTATGAATTCCCTGTTAAGCAGGAGCAACCACGAGTGGCAGACCTGGACGATGGTTACACTAAACTCGCCAACGAACTGCTGGAGTCTCTTTCATGCTGCAATCTGACAGCCAGACAGTTCCGGGTAATGTTGGCACTGATCAGAAAAACATACGGGTTCGGGAAGAAAAATGACCGGATAGCAGATTCTCAGCTGTCAGAAATTACCGGCCTGTCCCGTCAGAACGTTAACAAGGCAAAGAACGAATTAATTTCAATGAATTACATCGTGAAAGATGGCAATAAGATTGGGGTTAACAAGGAGGTTTCGGCGTGGAAAAATCAACTTAGAGACACTGTCTCTAATCTGGAGACAAAAAAAGTCTCTAAGTTAGAGACAAATGATGTCTCTGGTTTGGAGACACACAAAAGAAATACTTTAAAGAAAAAAGAAAATATATATACCCCTATATCCCCTAAACCTGAAAAACCGGCAAAGCCAGAACCCTTTGATGCAAATGCACACCCGCTGCCTGACTGGTTGAGCCGTGATACCTGGGTGAACTGGGTTACCTACCGGAAAGATCTGAAAAAACCGATCAAGACAAAACAGACACTAAACGGGCTGATATCCAGGCTGACTAAATTTTACGAGGCAGGGTATACACCTGAGAGCGTAATCGACGAATCGATATCAAACGGCTGGACTGGCTTGTTTATGCCGAAATCACCACCAACACGGCCGCGCATTGTCCGGCCTAAGCGTGTTCAGCAATTCATACCGGAGGACTTCTGATGGCAACAGCAGCACAGACTCTGGCGAGGTTTAACCGCATGAAGCCGGAGCACATCAAGCCAAAATTCACGAATGCCGCTGAGCTGATGGCGTGGCAGCGTGAGCAGGGCGCTATCGATGCGAAACGGATTGCTGACGAAAACCGTGTGGCTCGACTGCATAAAATCATGGGGCGTTCTGGTATCAGCCCGTTACACCAGGAATGCACGTTTGAGAACTATCTGGTGACAACGCCGGAACAACAGCGGGCACTCAGTAAATCACAGCAGTACGCATCTGAGTTTGGTAAATCATTTGGCGGATTTATTTTCAGCGGTAATCCCGGCACCGGTAAAAACCATCTGGCAGCAGCTATCGGCAACCAGATAATCCGGAACGGGAAAAGCATTCTGATTGCCACTCTGCCAGACCTGATGATGCGTGTCCGTGAGACATACCAGAAAGGGGCAAAAACTACTGAGTCGCAGCTGATCAGCGACCTGTGTGAAGTGGATTTACTGGTGCTGGATGATGTTGGCGTGCAGCGCAATAACCTGAACGAAGAACTGATTATTTTTCAGGTGGTAGACCGCCGGTTATCGAATAAAAAACCGGTAGGTGTGCTGACCAATCTCAATTTTGACGAACTGGCAAAAGCATTGGGTGATCGGGTTATTGACCGCCTGAGAATGGGTTCGCCGACCGTTATCAATTTCACATGGGAAAGCTTCCGCAGGCAGGTTAAGTAGCGTCATAACCCAGGACAGGAGACTTTTTGAAATGATTGGAGCGGCCAGCGGGAATCGAACCCGCATCATCAGCTTGGAAGGCTGAGGTAATAGCCATTATACGATGACCGCAATGGTGGGTCGTGGGAGGCTCGAACTCCCGACCAATTGATTAAGAGTCAACTGCTCTACCGGCTGAGCTAACGACCCGAAGAAATTAAAATACACCCGTAAGAAACTAACGGCAACCGATAACCTCAGGAGGTTGAATGCAAAAACAGACATTCCTTCTCAGGAATATACAGATACTCAGAAATCTCAAGGCAGAGCTCGACAATCTCCCGCTTAACGAAGAATTCCCCCTCGAAGTAAAAATATCCGATCCGAAGCGAACCCTTCCCCAAAATGACATGTTTCATGCGCTGTGCGGCAATGTAGCAGAGCAGGGCATTGTATGGGCTGGCAATACGTGGGGATTGCAGGACTGGAAATGTATTTTCGTATCCGGACATGCAAAGGCGACAGGCCGTGACGGGACGCTTATTCCGGGACTTGAGGGAGAGATTGTACCGCTGGCAAGAGAAAGTACCGCAAACATGAGTAAGAAGCGCATGACAAGCTTAATCGAATATTCGCAGGCGTGGGCTATAGGTGAAGGTATAAAACCCCGCGCCGCACGATATAGGTTTAATCATTACGGACATCAGGAATAGGAGCAGGACGTATGAAAGAACCGCACATACACCGACTTCTCACCAATGACGAAGCCGATAATCTCTGCATTTACTACAGGCGTAAGGGATATAACCCGGTGAAGTCACTGAATATCAATCCTCAGTATTTCGACGTCACCGTGTATCTGCCGGTAGTCAGATATCTGAAACCAACACCACGGGCAATGATTAACAGGATATGGCGATGAATGACGAACAATTCAAAGTATGCGTTGACATAATCAGGGCATGTCGCGATCTGGATTCGTTCACCAATCACGAAGCTGGGCTGCGCACAGGAAACTCGACAGAGTTCATTAAGTGGTTTACCAACAAAATGCTGTATATCGGATGTTTGCGAAAGGTTGGTACAACGAGGCACAATCGCCATGTGAGTCAGTTATTTGCAATATCACCAGATGCTGTCACCAGACTGTATCGCTACATGCGTGAATCCAGTGGTGAGTTAGTGCCGGTTAGCGGGCATGGTGAGAGAAAGCTAATCGAATTTTGCGGGAAGGTGGTCAGCAAGGCATACATTGAGCCGGGGTTCGGTCGGTCAGATGTTACCTGGTTCGACTCGCTAGTGCAGGGAGTCAGGAGAAGAAATGGTAAAGCCCGCCGGAGCGGGCGACTGGTGTCAGCGGACAACTAAAACTGAGGTTTTGGCATAACGGACGACTGCCGCAGCAGTGGAGCCGAGTAGATAGGTAGAAATACTCGGACGACGGGAGCCGATGATAATCAGGTCTGCACTAATAGCTTCGGCACGTTCAAGTATTTTGTCTTTTGGGCGACCAATTACGATATATCTGTCTGCTCTGTCCTCCGGCAAACTGAATTTCCTGATTATCTCGCCTAATTCTTTCTTTGTGGAATCTATCAGTCGCTTTTCCAGATCCGCGACAGACAAACCACTTTCAAAACCACCATATGGGAATGCTGGTATAACCGCAAGAAAATGGATACGGGCATCTTCAAGTTTAGCGAGGCTTTCAACATGAGGAGTAACCATATCAGTGAGTTCTTTTTCCCATACATCAATCGGAACAAGGATATTTTTGTACATAGTTCCTCCGATATTCATTATTCACTCAGATTAATAATAGACCAGATTGGCTAAAAAGTGAGCAAAAAACGTTCGGCAGTTATTAATCAATGATCTTCGGAAAAAACTCCACTTTGCACCTAAAGCATGGTGGGTTCGCGTAATTATTTATTACAGGGGAGGGTTTGATGAACTGCGCAATATGCGGCGAAGGACTGGCCGACGATGAAGTTTATGTTTGCGACCAGTGCGCCGGTGAATGTCCGCATCTTGAAGTAGTCGAGAAGATAAAAGGAGATGGTGAGAGTGGCAAAGCAACCGCGGCGAAAATGCCTGATATGCCGAGAATGGTTTCACCCGAAATTCAGTAACGAATGGTGGTGCTGTCCGGAGCATGGCGCTGAGTTGGCAATAAAGCGACGAAGCAGGGAAAGGGAAAAGGCTGAAGCCAAATTAAGAAAGGAGCAGCAGCAAAAAGAACGTGAAGCAAAAGATAAATTAAAAATCCGCAAGTTAGCAGTAAAACCCACCTCATATTTCCGGCAGCAAGCACAAACAGCGTTTAACCAATTCATCAGACTCAGAGACCGCGATGAACCATGCATCAGCTGTGGTGAACCTAATCCGCCTGATTTACATGGTGGGCAGTGGGACTGCGGTCATTTTCTGTCTGTCGGGTCACATCCTGAGCTGCGGTTTGAGGAGCGAAATGCCTATAAGCAATGTAAATCATGCAATGCGGGGGCCGGTAAATTCTCACACAAAAATAACACTGTAACGCAGAAATACGAGTTACGGCTGATTGAAAAATTTGGACAGGAGTTAGTTGACTGGTTACGCGGTCCGCATGAGATACCGCACTGGAAGCGGGAGGACTATATCCGTATACGCGATGAGTACCGTGCGAAAGTGAGGGAGTTAAAGCGTAAGACCTGAAATTACACCGATACCTGAACACTACGGTAATCAGGCGACACTGGCGACTGAGTTGAAAATAAACCGGTACACAGTCAGGACGTTTCACCGGGATACCTGGTGCGAAGCGTACATAATCTACATCGGTGTGCTTATGACCGAGTTCGAGATGAAAGGCATACAGGAGTGAGAACAATGAGAGAGAAACATTGGAGCAACACTACTCTTCAGGGCAACTATACGGGAAGCGTCATTTCTGTTTTATCGGAAGATATTAAACCTCATAGCCTGCAAAATAACGAGGTAATGTATGCGTGATATTCGCCAGGTGTTAGAACGGTGGGGGGCTTGGGTTGTTGATAATCAGGAATCAGTATATTGGTCACCAATTGCTGCCGGGTTTAAAGGGCTGATCCCTGAAAAAGTTAAGAGTCGTCAGCAATGTACTGATAATGATGCTCTGGTGATATCCGGCATTATGGCAAAACTGAACATCCGCAACAGCGATATGCATGATCTGCTTTTTGATTACTATGTTTTCGGTAAGACGTTTATTCAGTTGGCCAAGAAATACGGGTGCTCAGACACTCACATAGGGAAAAAACTCCAGAAGGCAGAAGGGCTGGTGGAAGGAATGCTCATAATGGGAGATGTAAAACTGGAAATGGACGGTACATCACATCATGGAGGTATGCGGACATTTATGAACAAATTACATGATTTAAAAATTAATGCTTTACGATCGTAAAAAAGACGCTATTGTGATCAGAGTTATTTCTGTGTCGTATTGATTACAAACTGAAACCCCGTTTTTACGGGGTTTTTTTATGTTGATAAACAGATAAGATAATTGGTTAAAATCAGTCGTGATTTACGTGTAGTGATACGTAACATCTGAGGGATAAAATAATAAAGTTTGCTATTTGTGATCATCTGTGGCTTAATGGGGTCACTGGTTTGGAAGTACAGGCCTATTTATGCTAGTCAGTTTAAAGTCGTTCACCATTTAGCGTTATCCTCGATACCACTTCATTGCGAATTCCTTCTAATTAATTCCCATAAGTAAAAATAAAAAACAAACCTCATATGCCTTATGGCAATCAAAAAATTAAAGGAAATTCTATGTCTAATACAATGACTGGTTCAGTAAAATGGTTTAACGAATCGAAAGGTTTTGGCTTCATCTCTCCGGCAGATGGTAGCAAAGATGTGTTTGTTCACTTCTCTGCGATTCAGAGTGACAGCTTCAAAACATTATTTGAAGGTCAGAATGTTACCTTCAATATTGAAGACGGGGCAAAAGGTCCGTCTGCATCAAATGTGGTGGGTCTCTAAGGCGCACCAATGATAATAGCACTGTTTTTTCAGTGCCCCTGTTGCAGTGGAACACAATACCGGACTTCGCACTTTGATGTTTCTGCATCAAATCCGCATGGTGCAAAATGCATTTTTTGTAAAACGGTGATGCTGTTGTCCAGGCAATAGAAAAACTAAATTCCAAGGCCTGATAATATTATCAGGTCTTTTTATTATGCAGTAATTATTCCTTATCAGGAAAAAATGTATTCTCTGAATAAATTTTCTATCAGGCTTCTTCACCCAAGGTACATTTTAACCTGGATTGGTATCCTGTTGCTTTTCTGTTTGGTTCAGATGCCTTATCCATGGCTTGTGTTTTTAGGCGATAAGTTAGGTCGTTTTTCTGGTTTGTTCCTGAAAAGGCGGGTATCCATAATTAAAAAAAATTTAGAATTATGTTTTCCTGACAGAAATAAAATCCAGATAGAGAGTATGGTTGCAAGCAACCTGTCATCTTTAGGGATTGCATTATTTGAAACCGGTATTGCCTGGTTCTGGAATGACAAAAAAATTAATGAAATATTTAGAGTAACGGGTTGTGATAACTTTAATGATGTATATGACAAAAATAATGGTGTTTTAATTATTGGTATTCATTCCATGTCGCTGGAACTTGGGGGCAGAGTTATGGGGCTGTGTTTTCCTGTAAATGCTATGTATCGTCCCCACAACAATAAAGCAATGGAGTATATACAAACAAGATGCCGAAGCCGTTCCGGAAGCGGGATGATCGACCGTAAGAATCTGAAGTTTATGGTATCGGAACTAAAACGCGGGCAGGCTATTTGGTTTGCTCCGGATCAGGACTTTGGAACTAAAGGTACTATCTTCGCCCCTTTTTTTTCGGTAGCTAATGCTTCTACATCAAAAGGAGTGGCAGCTATAGCCAAATTATCGAAGTCGCCGATACTTACTGCAACGATGATAAGAAATAATGAAAGTGGTAAGAGGCCTTATGAATTAATAATTGGTAAAGAAATTGCTGATTTTCCGTGTGGAGATGACCTGGCAGATGCTGAGAAACTAAATCAGATTATTGAGGCAGAAATCATGCATGCTCCGGACCAATACTTGTGGGCACACAGAAGGTTTAAGACCAGACCTCCGGGAGAAAATTCTCTGTACAAATAAGTTACAAAGATTGTCATTGAATGATCTCTGTATCACATTGCTTATAAACAAAAACTTCGTATTGCGGGTTTTTATACTCATGTTGATGAAGTTGATTATTTATTGTAATCACGTGTAAGTAAGACAGTTAAAGAAATAGAATGTGGTAAACTGTATAAACACATTTCATATCAGCTGACGTTTAGCAAGTTCCGTACCTTCGGTTCTTTATTTTTGTATTCTATAAAAAATAGATGTGATATTGAAGAGGGAAACCTCAGGAGCCATCATGTCAGGGTTGAGCCAATCAAAGTTAATAAGTCGGTTGCTTCAGTGGATCAGCAGTGCGGCACTGTTACTTTTGGCAATTATATTGATTGTTTTTTTGATAAAAGAAACAATTATCCTTGCTGCTTTGTTATTTAAAAAAAATGACCCGGTGTCGCTGTATTCATTAGTTGATGGGATAATTATATATTTTTTATATTTTGAATTTATTGCATTAATAATCAAGTACTTTCAATCAAACTATCATTTTCCGCTGTATTATTTTTTATATATAGCAATAACAGCGGTTATCAGGCTGGTAGTAGTCGAACATAAACAACCATCATTATTAATCGTATATTCAATTACAATTCTGATATTAGTATTTGCTCTTTATGTAGCTAATACTGAAAAACCA
The DNA here is from genome assembly GCF_043105645.1 of Morganella sp. TYF_1. Lineage (NCBI taxonomy): Bacteria > Pseudomonadati > Pseudomonadota > Gammaproteobacteria > Enterobacterales > Morganellaceae > Morganella > Morganella sp. TYF_1. Next base: position 115,874 of record NZ_JBICLU010000025.1, read on the forward strand.
ATTCTTAAAAGAAAAAAGGTAAACTGCGAAGCTGAGTAATATCAGGTAAATAAAAAATCCGTGCCAAGACGATGTGGTATAGTAGTGTTGTCAATACCGTGCCGTTGGCTCAGTCTGGGAGCTGACTTTACAACCGTAAGGTTATCTTCTTTACCGGTGAATCAGAGAAATGAGCGGCACTCACGGGACTATGTTCCAGAGGAGTATCTATGTTTAACCCGTTTCAATTTGATACAGTGTTCCGTTTATTTCAATGGTTATCAGTTTCTGCTTTGCTGGTGTTAGCCATTGTGTTGATGGTTGTTTACTTTGCATAAATCACATTTGAAGTATGTGTAAAACTATCCACAGATTACTTGTGTTATGTAAATGTCAGGAATAAATTGATACAAAACATCACCATCCATAAAACGGCCATTATATTTTTAAATTAAAATTTGATTATCTTGTTTTTTGGGGGTCGTATTGATTTTATCTGCTATACTTAAAGAGTAAAAGATGAAGACGGGGAGACTAGGTGCTCCACCAGAGTCTTTTCAGCCTCATCAGTTATGATGGGGCTTTTTATTATGTAAATACGTGTAAAGTCGACATCTCTGTTTTTATTTTGTGTCAATATTATTTCTTAATAGAGGAAAATTATTGTGTCTAATATGAAAACAGAAGTAATTGTTGTTCGCCTGACCAAAAAAGAGAGAGCGCTCATGGATGCGGTAAAAACTAAACCACTGCTTTCAGATTGGATGAGAGAGTTAGCGCTTGCTGAATTGAATAAACAAGAGAACTGTAATGCATAATATTTTGTTTTTTTGTTTAAAAAAAGATGTACCAGATCCATGGTGTGGCAGGATCAGTTGTCTGGCTGGATTCTTATGGCAGGGAATCAGTAGATTTTTTAATTTTTAAAATCCCTGTTAATATGTTATTCCTGTTTTTATAAGTATAAAGAATAACAGGCGGGGTATATGGATTATTATTTAACGTTGACTGACAGTGATAGTAGTTTTGTTTTACATAAAATTACATGTCAAAAGTTACAGCAGGCCAAAAGTACAGCGTATGTCGGATATTTCTGGGGAGAGCATGCAGCTATTCAGCAGGCTGTTGTTATTGCAAAAGGGCCTGTTGTTTTATGTTCGCTATGCCTGAATCAGGATGATAAAAAACCATAATGATAGCTCACATATTCAATTCTGTTGAATCACCGGATAGATCATTAGTTGTGTACGAAAAAACCGCAAACAGCAACCGGGGAAAGAATAAGTATATACCAACAACATAACTAAGATGTATTGTTTACAATTGTAGTGCGTTATTTAGATTAAGAAAGGTTGTATAATATTTATTTAAATTCCAAAGGTCGCCTTTTGCGGCCTTTTTAGTTTATATTGCCGCAGCATCAATTACCTTATTATCACTTAACATAAGAGCTGTACGCGGTTTTTTATCCATGGCAATAATAAGAGCACTGGAATACGACAGGCTCATTACCTAATCCGTATTCGGACACAGCGCTCTTTTTATTGCTTTCCCGCCGCTGGTGGGATTCTGAATAATGCCGCAGCCACCTTACTTTAACCTGTTTAAAACATATAACCCGGTTGCAGCATTTTCCTATCACTCAACATACGGAACACTCCGCAGGGGGTGGATATGCGCATGTCTGACAAATATTCCAGCCCTACAGCATACGCCTGGGGGCTTATAACCTCTGCCTTTGGCATTTTATCTCTGGATCAGTGGGCTATTGTTGCCGGGATCATCTGTACCATCGGTACGTTCCTGGTTAACTGGTATTACAAACGGAAGGAATTCCAGTTGAAAGCCGGAGAACATCATGAATAAGCGATTGGTTAAAAAGGTCATGGCCGCCTGTGCTGCCGGGGCAATTGCCGGTGCGCTGGTGCTGATCCCCGCATATGAAGGTGTTGAGTATACGCCTTATCGTGATGTGGCCGGAGTGCTCACCGTATGTTATGGCCATACCGGCAGTGATATTCAGCCCGGCAAGCTGTACACGGACGCTGAATGCAAGGCCCTGTTGCATGACGACCTGACGAAAGTCCGGCGCGCGGTTGATCCTATGATCAAAGTGCCGATTGATGACAATACCCGGGCGGCCATCTATTCATTTGTCTACAACGTCGGCCCCGGCGCGTTCTCGCGCTCCACTATGCTGCGTAAACTCAACGCCGGTGATATCGCCGGTGCGTGTGACGAAATGAAGCGCTGGACATTTTCCGGTGGTAAGCGGTGGCAGGGTCTGATTAACCGGCGGGATACGGAGAACGCGGTATGCCACGGAACCCCTTAACGTTGATCATCATTGCTATCATCCTGCTGACTACTGCCCTGTTGGCGGGTTGTTATCTGTATTCACTCCCGAATCACTGTAAGCCTCTGCCGGGTAACCCGCTGGGTGGTGTGATCCATTATAAGTGTGAAGCGTTATGAACCGGAAAGAAGCGGTAATTGCTGCGCTGTTTATTGCTGCCGCCTGGTGGGTATATGACACCTACCGGGATAACCAACAGCTGAAAGTGAGTAACACAGTACTCTCAGGCCAGTTATCAGCCCAGCAGGTGATAAACACCACCACGCTTTCAGCCATCGCCACCAATCATCGCGTATTACTCGACAACATCAAAGCCAAACAGACCGAGGGTACAGAGCATGTCAACGTTAAGACAGTTATCAAAACAGTATTTAAGGACAGCGAATGCGCTGCTGCTCCTGTTCCCGCTGATGCTGTCAGTGAGTTGCGCAGATACGCGACCGGAATTAATACCCGCACCGGTGATACCGATTCCGCCACAACTGACCGCTGATTGTGAGCAGGTAGATATACCGGATGATCTGACGTTCGGTGGTGCAGTTGAGCTGCTGGCTGATGCCATGAAATACATTGCCAACTGCAATCACGATAAGAGGGCAATACGGGAGATTGAAGCGGAGAGGATAAAAAAAGCCCCTTAAAATAAAAAGGGGCTAATAGCATATTCAAATAGTATTTAAGGTTTAAACATTTTTTTACAGTTTGAAATAACTGCCACTCCAGAATACTCGGATTTTAGGGAAATAATATTAGGTAAATTATCCAGGATAATACTTAGTCAAATAAGGAGGTAACTCCTCGTTAAATAGCGGGGCTTTTTTATATCCAAACAGAGAGGTTTGTATGAATTTCAGTCAAGCATTAGAAGCCAGCCAAGCTGGCGCAAAGATTGATCGTGAAGGCTGGAGCGGTAAAGGTATGTTCCTGTTTGCCATTCAGAAAGGTCATTGAGACTTTGAAACAGACATTGATGGCGTAGATGGGTATGAGACGGTTGGGTTCATTTGCATGAAGACTGCTGACAACAGGTTGGTGCCGTGGCTTGAGTCTCAAACGGACATTTTATCCGATGATTAGCTGGCTGAACCGATAGCATAAAGCATGCAATTTGGATAAGCGATCAATACGAGAGATAGAAGCGAAGAGGGCAAAAAAATAGCCCCATAACCAAGGAAAGGGGCAAGAAAGATCGGAAGGGACAACAAAATCACAAACTTAACATTACTATCAGTGAATTATACAGACTTAACATAAATAAAATTAAACAAAAACTAAACGAAAGATAAATAACGCCTCGCTAAATAGCGGGGCTTTTTAATATCTGATTTCTCATAGCCTCATATAGTACGAACTATATCGGCAAGGAGGATGATCCACATCTTGACCACCGGGAACAGACCGGTAGTGACCCAGCAACGTAGGTAACGTGGCGAAGGTTGCGACTCTACGCATTTCACCCCGTGCACCACATGCACACATCCTTAAACACCAAGCCAATATTTAGGAATGAGTCCTGAGGCGATCAGTTATAGCTGATGTCGCTTTGGTGGGCTGATCTCCTATGTGGCAGGATTCATTACTAAGTAAGGTAGACATCATGCAATATCCAAAAGTTATTGTTAACGGCGTGGCCGTTCGTGTTGATAGCGAAGGGCGTTACAGCCTGAATGATTTACATGCGGCGGCAGTTCTCAAAGGCGAGGCCAATGAGTCCCAAAGGCCGGGTAAGTTTATCCGGAGCGCCGGAGTTAAGCGTTTTGTTTCTGCTCTCGATGCCAGAGGACAAAAAAGTCCTCTGAAAGAAAATCAATCACTTAAGGTAGTTAACGGCGGTAATGAGCAAGGCGTGTGGGCTGCTGAATTACTGGCGATACGTTATGCGGCGTGGATTAAGCCTGAGTTTGAAATCAGTGTATATGAGACATTCCGAGAGGCGACACTTAACGGACTGTCGAACATGACCATGCTTAACCGCCTTGACCTGCTGATTGCCACTGAAAAGCAGGAGATTAGTCATTGCGCCCGCAGAATGAATAGCTGGGGCGTTGGCGGACGGAAGAAGTCACTGACAGACACCAGAGCAAATATCATTGCTCAGATGGACCCGGATATGGTTTCGCTGATGGAGGCGCACCAATGAAAAGATTACCGGCTATCACACTCGACCTCGCAATCGCGGGATCTTTTTATTTTGGCATCACCATGAATATGGATGGCCTGATTAATGTCGGGTATTTCGCCGGGTGGCTGTTCGCAGTCATGAATGTTCTGGTTGGCCTTATCGGCAAGGATAAAATAGCCGAAACCTACACGCATCAATCTCTGTTGTGACGAAGCTATGACGTGCTTACTGACGTTGCTTTTGTGGCTTTCTTCGCATACTTCGGATGGTTTGTTCTGGCAACCACCTTTGCGATAGGCGCGATGTGCAAAGCAGGCATTAAGAATGAGATTGAAAAAGACATCGAAAAATCCAGATAGACTGCTCCGGCGGTCTTTTTTATTATCTGCATTTTATAAAACTCTGCAAACGTCACTTACGAGTGGCGTTGATAGAGATTTATGCAAATTTGCTGTCATCATGTAGTATCGGTGGACATGCCACAATGGTGAGAAATTGAATGATTCTGCATAATGTGCTTAAAACTATCTACGTAGATAATGGCGACAATGATTTTTTGAAATATGAAATCATGGGGGAACACGGTGGTGATGTAACAATAGCGATCGTGTCAGCGGAAATTAAGTCAGTAGTTGGCGGAGTAGAGTGTTATCTGTGGGCTAAAGTCGGAGAGTTAACATTTGAGTACCTTGACCCGCCAAAGAGAGGGGCATTCCAGCAGACTGTGGTAATGGAATCTCCACCGGGAAGAAGTATAAGCACCGTAATGCGGGAATGCAAAAAACACAGGGCAACCTGGCAAAGACCGTAACAAACACAACCCGCTCCGGCGGGTTTTTTATTACCTCCGAGCCGCCGATCTCCTCTGCCACATTAGCCACGACCTGTGCCACTCCTCACAGCGAGCGTGTGGACATCAAGAATAATCGGCAACACCGGGATAAAGACACCCTCATATGCGGCGACACCTGCCGTGGTGGAAGAAATGGTGAACATCAATCAACTGAGGCGAACATGACTGAAAAATACGAAGTCACAGCAACCAAAAAGGACGGCACGACATATCACGGATTGATGACAACGAAAGAGCCGCGCATTACTAACGGACTGATTGGCATTGCCGGTCTGGATGGCTCATGGACATATATCGCACCGGATGAAATCAGCGACATCAGATACATTCCGGTGGTTGAGGAAAAGAGTAAGGAGTAAGTATGGCTCAAAATAAAGAATGAGCCATATATCACTTATCGGTTTGATGGGTGAGTTTTGGCCAAAAGAGTATTAATTAAATCGTCTTTTGGTATGCCTTCACCGTGCTTGAAATTACGTCTTGCAGGCAAGAACACTTCAAGCATTCTGCGGTACATATCAACACATGGTCGATGCGAATTTTTTGTTAGATCTTTTCCCGAGAATCTATCCATTGTTTTTAATAAAGAGCCAATTGTCAGGTATTCAATTTCATTATTCCCGTCGAATCCAGGGAAAACGAAAGAGCTTTCAGGCGAAAAGAACTCGACTTTCTCTGCAACTTCCTGCTTGTGTTCATCAGGTAAGTTTTTGTATGTATAGTCAAGTAAATCAAACATATCTACAGTATCAACAAATAATTTAACACTCTCTGGGGTATCGTCTTGATCACTAAGCGATGGGTACTCCCAAGATAAAGCCCAGTAGTTATCTGTTGACACCGCTTGTTCTACTACATCAGGGTTAAAACCATCTTCTATGTCTAATGCTCGGTATATATCGCACAGCATTAGTATTTGTAATTTCTCAGCCTGTGAGTAACTCATTGTGCCCTCCTAATATGAATGAAGATCCAATATATCATTAATCAAATTTAATAAAGGTGACGAATGGCTAAAAGACCAGACTGGGAGGCCATCGAGTCGGCTTACAGGGCTGGCGTGATGTCACTCCGTGAAATCGCCTCACAGCACGACATATCCGAAGGGGCGATAAGAAAGAGAGCAAAGCGTGATGATTGGTCGCGTGACCTGAATGCGAAGATAAAAGCCAAGTCTGATGACATGGTACGCAAGCAGGAAGTACGCAGACAGGTACGCACAGAAACATCACTGTCAGAACGCGTACTTATCGAAGCTACCGCAGAGGTAATAACCAATGTTCGCATGGAGCATCGCGGGGATATCCGGCGGGCGCGTGAATTGGCTAACGTGCTGTTTGATGAACTGAGCTCAGAGTGTGCCGATGTGGCCGCGCTGGAGAAACTCGGCGAGCTGATGATTGAGCCTGACGAAAACGGGCGCGACAAGCTGAACGAGCTTTATCATGCTGTTATCTCTCTGCCTGAGCGCGTGAAGTCAGCCAAAGCGCTGAGCGAAACACTGAAGAACCTTATCGGTCTTGAGCGCCAGGCGTATGGACTTGATGACATGCAGCCGAATAAAACAGCCAGCCAGCTATCCGACCTGATGGACGAACTATCGGGCAAATAACATGAAGCCAGAGCATTTAGCGTTACTGCGTAATAAGCAATGGCGTCTGAATAATCTGTACTGGATCACCGATAAAGAAGGTCGCCCGGTTCGCTTTAAAATGACGCCTGAGCAAACTGAATATTTCGAAGGCATCCACAACCGCAATATCATCCTGAAAGCCCGTCAACTTGGATTCACGACAGAGGTCTGCATCATCCAGCTTGACGCGGCAATATTTGAGTCAGCCAAGTGCGCACTGATAGCTCACACCCTGCCGGATGCAAAGCGCCTGTTCCGGGAGAAGATTAAATACGCCTACGAACGTCTGCCGGACGAAATCAAAGCAGCCAACCCCGCGAGTAATGACTCAGCCGGTGAGCTGGTATTCAGCAAAGGCGGATCAGTGACCGTGTCAGTATCATTTCGTGGCGGCACGCTGCGTTACCTGCATGTATCGGAGTTCGGAAAGATATGCGCCAGGCAGCCGGAAAAGGCCCGTGAGATTGTCACAGGGGCGTTTGAGGCAGTATCAACGGAATGTTTCACTACGATTGAAAGCACGGCAGAGGGTCGGGCTGGTTATTTCTTCGATTATTGCCAGCTGGCTGAAAAAGCACTGATGCAGGGCAAATCATTATCTCCGCTGGACTGGAAGTTTTTCTTCTTCTCCTGGTGGAAGAATCCGCAGTACGCAATCGACCCTGTTGAGCAGCTACCGCAGCGCCTGACTGACTATTTTGCTGAGCTATCCGGCAAGTACGGAATTACGCTCAACGACCGGCAGAAAGCCTGGTACTACGCCAAAGAAAAAACACTCGGCGACGATATGAAGAGGGAATACCCGTCGATACCGTCAGAGGCATTTCAGCAGTCTGTGGATGGTGCGTATTACGCCAAGCAATTCCGCTGGCTGTACGAGAATAAACGCATTGGCGAAATTCCTGATAACTCACATCTGCCGGTGCATACGTACTGGGATATCGGTGTGGGTGACTCCACTTCAATCTGGTTTGTGCGTGAAGTCGGTGAAGAATTTCACATCATCGATCACTACTCAAACAGTGGCGAAGGTCTGCGGCACTACATGAAAGTACTGAAAGACAAAGGCTATGAATATGCCAGCCACAACGGGCCGCATGATATCGACAACCGCGAGTTCGGTTCAGACGCGAAATCACGCCGGGAACTGGCGCAGGAAGGGTACGAAATTGACGGGCAAACCTACTCCATCCGCTTTGAGGTGGTGCCGAAGCTATCCGTTGATGAGGGTATTGAGGCAGTGCGCGAAATCCTGCCGCTCTGTGTATTCGATGAGAACAAGTGTGGCGAAGGCATTACCCACCTTGAGGCGTACCGGAAAGAATGGGATGACAAACGCGGGTGCTGGAAAGATAAACCACTTCACGACTACACATCACACGATGCTGACGGATTCCGTTATTTTGCGGTCAGTCGCCGCAACGTCAAATGTCTGACAAAGTCTCTGACATTCAACTGGAACTGACATGAATACAAACGTGGATTACAAACATCCGGCATACACCGAATTTTTACCGGAATGGAATATGATCGGGGACTGCGTTGACGGTGAGCGCGTAGTGAAAAGCCGCGGTGAAAAGTACCTGCCGCACCCCGCAGATAAAAAGCGGGATGACGATGATGGTGAGCGATACAAAAAATATCTTCTCCGTGCTTCGTTTCTGAATGCAACCGGACGAACATTAAGCGGATTACTCGGTATTGCATTCAGTAAGCCGGTAAAAATCAGTATATCGGGTGGAACAAAGAGTCTTGAAGCTGATATTGATGGTCAGGGGCAACCATTGACTCAGATGATCCGCGATGCATTGTCTCAGGTATTGCAGCGTGGCCGTGCCGGACTGCTCAGTGATTTCAGTGGGGCAGGTATCCAGACTGAGGCAGACAAAGGCAGACCATACGTCCGGTTGTTTACGGCGAAGGAGATTATCAACTGGCGGGTCACCGGCGGGAAAACATCACTAGTTGTTGTGAAATATCAGGAACCGGTTGAGTCTGATGATTTTGAACTGCAAATGCAGGACCGCTGGATTGAGTTACGTCTGATCGACGGGTTGGCACACTCAAGGCGGTGGCAGAAGGACAGTGAAATCAGCTCTGGCGAGTGGATAAAATTCACTGATGCGCAGGGAAAGCCGCTTTCTGAGTTGCCATGGTCGTGGATTGGGTCAAAAAACAATGACCATACTCCTGATGCGCCACCACTGGCTGACATAGCTTATATGAATATAAAGCATTACCAGATTGAGGCAGATATTGCAGAGTCAGCACACACTATCGGTCAGCCGATGGTTGCGCTGTCAGGCCTGACAGATGACTGGGTGAAAAACCACATGTCAGGCGGGTTCACAGTCGGTTCCCGCAAAGGAGTGTTGTTGCCTCAGGGTGGCGAGATGAAGTTTGCACAGCCGGAAGAACGCACCATGCAGATTATTGTGGCAGAGCGCCGGGAAAAGCAGATGGCAATGCTGGGAGCAAAGCTGGTTGAGCGAGGCTCATCGGCGAGAACAGCAACACAGGCACTGGATGAAGCACAGACGGATAACTCTGTTTTATCGTTGAGCGCCGGTAATGTTGAGCAGGCTTTTAATCGTGCGCTGGCTTTCTGTATTCAGTTTGCCGGAGCTGGAGAAGCTTCTGTTGAACTCAATAAGACATACGAGATTGCGCAGTTTGATTCGGCAGCAATTACTGCACTTCTGGCATCTGTGCAGTCCGGCAATATGCGGATTGTAGATTTTATCCGGTATATGCAGGGGGCGAACCTTGTCCCGCAGGATGAGAAACCGGAGGATGTAGCTGAAGAGCTGGAGTTGATCAGAGGTACAAATATGCTGGGAGTATAAAATATGCGGCCGGGTCTCATTTTTGATAATGCACTGATGATTCAGATTATGCTGGAAAGGCTCAAATCATCAACTGCTGACACACGTGAACTGGTGTCAGATATTCGCGCTGCTGTAGCATCTGCATTATCCGGATATTCCGGTAGTGTTTCCTCAGTCAGCAGAGCGAAATCAATTGCGCTGGCGCTGAGAAAAACGCTGAAGCCAGTTCTTTCCGGTTATTCTGACAGGTTACTTGATGACATTATCAACGCCGCTGTTGTGATGGCAGATGCTGAATATCACGGGTTTAACTCACTGGTAAAAAACGTTAATCCGGCTGATGCTGACAAGGTGCGCAGAGATGTGCAAAACATACCGCTCTCTCTGACGGGATGGAACAGCTCCCTGTTTCTCGCCAAATTCATTGAGTCGTGGGCCGATACAGCCATGCAGCAGATAGAGAATCAGGTGGTGATATCGTTGTCGTCAGGCGGGGGTGTGGCTGACCTGCAATCGGCTATTAACGGAACCTCAGCGGAACCGCTGATAATCGCAGCGGCAGTGGTTGGCAGGGTGGTCAGGGGATTTCAGACTGTTGCCAGAACGACATTACAACATGCTCACAGTGTGGCGGCGACGGATTTCTATAAAGAGAATTCTGATCTGATTAAGTATGAGGAATTCAGTGCAATACTGGATAACAAAACATCGGCAGTGTGCCGTTCTCTGTCCGGCCGCTGTTATCCGCTTGGTAAAGGACCGAGGCCTCCGCTTCACCCTAACTGCCGTAGTCGCTTGCTCCCGGTGCTTGATGAAAAATATGCAGACTTGTTTGTCACAGAGCCGGTCGGTAATTCTGAATGGGGCGAAGAAACTTATTATGAGTGGCTTTACCGCCAGCCAGCGAACAGGCAGGACATTGTGCTTGGTAAGACCAGGGCGCAGTTATTCCGTGAGGGCGGGTTATCACCGGAACGATTCGCAAAATTACAACTCGATAAATACTTCAGACCAATAACACTGAAGGAACTTCAGAAAATCATACCCGATGCCTTCAGAAAGGCCGATATCGAACTCAAATGACCCGCTCCGGCGGGTTTTTTATTACCTGTAGTCAGTGACTACACCATCAAAACCAGAGGTTGACGATGTTTAAGTGGAAATTAACCAAAGAAGAATTTGACGTGCTGACTGAAGAGCATAAGGCCATGTACAAAGAAGCCGGTGACGGATACCAAATCCAGATTGATGGCATGCCTGACATCCCGGATGTGTCCGGTCTTCAGAAGAAAGTCGATGAACTGTTATCTGAGAAGAAATCAGAACAGGAAAAGCGCCGTCAGGCTGAAGAAGCCGCAAAGAAAGCTGCAGAAGAACAGGCCCGTAAAAACGGTGATATCGAATCACTGGAAAAGAGCTGGGCTGAAAAACTCAACATCCGCGAAAAAGAGTTACTGACACAGTTACAGGAAAAAGATGCCAGCCTGCAAAAACTTTTGGTTGATAACGTCGCGCAGTCGCTGGCGACAAAACTTGCGGGTGACAGTGCCGCGCTGATTGTGCCGCATATCAAATCACGCCTTGCCGTTGAAGATGGTAAAACCCGCGTGGTGGACGCAACTGGGCAACTATCAGCTCTGACTATCGATGAGCTGGAAAAAGAATTCAGAAATAATCAGTTATTTGCGCCGGTCATTATCGGCAGTAAGGCAACCGGAACCAGGGGTGACGGAGGCAAAGACAAATCACCTGCCGGAGGCAGTGATAAACCCAAAAGTGTGAATCCATTGGTGGATCGCGCACGTGAAATCATTGCAAAAAATACAGAGGCATAAGATTTATGACATTGCATATTTTTCAGCACCAGGTATCTCTGGCAGCGACAGAGCTGGTGGCTCAGGCAGTACAGCAGTTTAATGAAGCATCCGGCGGTGCGCTGGTTTTCGGTGATGGTGACCATATTGGTGATTACATCGAGCAGACATCATGGCAGTTACTTGGTGGTCTGGCACAGCGTCGTAATGCATACGGATCAGGTAATCTTACACCGCAGGAGTTAGGGCAAATTCTCGACCGGATGATTAAGGTCGATGGTCGTATCGGGCCGGTATCTGTCACTCCGACGATGATGAAGCGCCTGGGTAAAGACGTAGCAGAAGCGGCAGCGGTAGTATCTGCGCAGGCTGCAGAAGCGATGCTTCAGGATTATCTGAACACTGCCGGTGCGGCACTGAAAGCGGCAATCTCCGGCAACGCTGCGGCAGTTACTGATCTGACAGCAGCAGGAAGCGCACCATCACTGCGCGGGTTAAACAAAGGCACCCGTCCGTTTGGTGATGCGTATTCCCGTATTATCGCCTGGCTGATGGACGGTGCAACGTTCAATGACTTTATGGACGAAACACTAACCAACTCCAGTAACCTGTTCCAGATTGGTAACGTGGCCATCAAGCAGGACGGATTCGGGCGTCGTTTTGTAATTTCTGATATTCCGTCTCTGTCTGAAGGTAATAAGCAGCATTCACTCGGTCTGGTTACCGGTGCGGCGGCTGTACAGACCTCACCGCTGATCATGAAAGCGCAGAACGTTCTCGGACAGGAAAACATTAAGGCTCTGATGCAGGGGGAATATGATTTCACCATCGGTTTGCGTGGTTATCAGTGGGCGAAGGACAGTATCAAGTCACCGACTAACGAACAGGTAGCCGCAACTGATAACTGGAAACAAATTGCTGCAAGCATCAAAGACACTGCCGGGGTTATGGTGACATTCGGTAAAGATGCTGATGCAGGCGGTAAGGCTGCTAAATCTGCGAAGTAATCGCAGTAATAATCCGGAGGTGATATGGCAGTACAAATCAGTCCGGAGCAGATAGGCGAGCAACTGGAAATGATGGGGTTTGAGGCTCCTGATTTTGCGGTTGCCGCCGCATTATCTGTAGTGGACAGCATTGACGGATGCCTTGATAAGGCAGGGTATACGGATGCGGTGATGACGCTTATCAAGGTGTATTCCGTCATCCTCATCCTGTCTGCGGCTGATGTCCGTAAAATTGCATCAGAACATGCACCGTCCGGTGCTTCAGTTTCGTACCAGTATTTTGCTGACGGCAGAAAATCGTTGCTGAAATTGTTATCCGCACTGGATACCGCCGGATGCACAGATAACCTGCCTATTGACCGGCCGGTCAGCATTATTCAGTTTGACGTGAACCGGGGGTGATATGGGTAAAATCCTTCGCCGGTTCTGCAAGGGATGGGCAACTATCTGGAAGATTGAAGGCAAAGACAGTTACGGCAAGCCGAAATTTTCAGAGCCCATTCATATCCGGTGTGACTACGGAAGCAGGATGAGTGACGGAACAAAAACGGTAGGCACTGAAATTGTCATCAAAAATGTCATCTGGACGGAATACAGCGAAGCCACACAAGATGATTACATCGCTATCGGCAAGCATGACGGACAAGATCCGTTCGTGGTCGGAGCCAGCAGAATCAAAGCCGTTGACCGTGACCGCGATATTAACGGCGGCAAAGATGACTACACTCTAACAACGGCGGTGTGACATGGGAGCAAAAGTAATCGGTATTAACCGTGCTGTTGCTGACTTTAATGCGCTGGTCGGTAATATCACGTCAAAGAAAGTCAGCAGGGCCATGCATCGTGCGCTGGATATCGGTGGCAGACAGGCTGCGGTATACACACCGATTGATACAAAGACACTGATCAACTCTCAGTTCCGTGATGTGGAGGTGAAAGGAACGTTGTTTACCGGGCGTGTGGGTTACTCAGCATCCTATGCTGTTTTCGTTCACGACCCGAATGTGAAGCAGAGCTTCCGCAGACCGACAGCGAAGAAAGAATTCCTCACTAAAGGCTTTGAGGAAACACAGCAGATGATTGACCAGGCTGTCGCGGAGGAAATGCGCATATGACCACCATCGAGCAGGTTAAGCGTTATTTTTCCGAGTCAGGGCTGTCTGACGGTTTTATCATTCAGGACTATGAATGGTCAGAATCCGGCGGACACGACCTGGATGCGTACATGGTTTTTCAGCAGCGGGACGGAACCGGAAGAATCAATGATCTTGGTGGTGACGATTTTTTCACAGTGTCGTTAATTTCAGGTAAGAATTGGGTGGAGTTTGTCGCTCAGAGAGCCTATGAAATACTTGATTATGTCAGGTGCCATGCTCAGTCTCATGGCTTGAATTTCATTATCAATATTTCCGGGTTCGTGAATCCGGTTCAGACGGCAGAGGGGAGGTATTGGATTCCCCTGACCTTCCGCTGCACATCATAAACAAACACACTTCAAACAGGTCGCTTCGGCGGCCTTTTTTATTTGCATATAAAGAGGTTACAACATGGCACAATGCCCTGATGATAAAGGCCTGGTGATGGGTAATGCGGGAATTCTCCGCATCGCGTCCGGTTGCCCCGGTACGGCTCCTGAACAGTCCGCATTTCTGCGTCTCGGCGCACTGACCAGCAAAAGCGTGGATTACGGAACTGAAACAGTTACATCCAAGGCTGATGACACGAAAGGCCTGACTGAGGCCATCGTGACCGGTCTGGATTTAACCATTAAGTTTGATGGTGAACTGAAGCGCAAAGGTGCTGATGGTTCCACGTCTGCTTTTGATATCGCCAAAGAAATCCTTGCTGAAGTCAAGGCCAGCCGTCAGCCGTCATATTGGGTGCAGCTTGACATGAAAGGCGATGGTAGTGATGTGATTCAGAGTTACATGAACTTCACATCATGGTCTATGGAGTTCCCGACCAAAGAAATCTCCACGTATTCCGGTGAACTGAAAGTCGCAGACGCTGACAGCTTTGAATGGCTGCAGGAAGAAATCGTGGTTCAGAGCATCGCAGCCAACCCCGCGACACTGACTGTGAAAGCTGGTGAAACTGCAACATTCACGGTCGGATTTAATCCTGTTGACGCGACAAACAAAAATTACGAAGTGGTCAGCGATAAGCCTAACTTCGCTACCGTCAGTAAGCTACTGAATGTTGTCACTGTCACCGCTGTCGCCGCCGGTACCGCGAATATTACAGTCACATCGGAAGATGGCAGTAAGGCGGCGAAATGTGTCGTTACAGTCACTGCGGCCTAAATATTACAAAGGGTATCTCCGGGTGCCCTTGATAATGTTCAGGAGGATATATGACACCGCGTTTAGAATACGGCGAGATGGTGATATCCACTGCCGAAAATGATTACCTGTTCCGCCCGTCGCTGGATGCCATGACGCGAATCGGTGAGCCTAAAGAGATTGTGAGTGCGTTTACGCAATTAAATGGCGCAGAGGTACAACAAATTATAGCGTCTGCTGTAGACGCTTACGGAATGGTTCCTGAATGGCTGATTGTACTGTTAAATAAACCGGTTTACGGGCGCAGCATTTTATCGACAGCAATGGACGTGATGCAGGCATGTTGTAACGATGACTGTTCTGAGGTTATCGGTGAATGGCGGGTTGGCAAATCCGGCATGGTGTACCGGCGCGGCGCTATGCATTATCGCGATATCATCCTGCTGGCGCGCGAGCTAATGACCCACGGCATTATCGGTAAAGCTAAGGTGCGCAAACTCCAGCGCAACGAAGGTAAAGACGAATACTCCGACGAGTTCCACGCCGTCGATTACATCAGTGCCGCCCGTGTGCATTTCAACATCACCCGCAGCGAAGCGGAACAACTCACAATGACCGAGTTCGTGATGATGCTGAAAGCGAAATATCCGGATGAGAAAGGCTTCACGAAAGATGAGTATGAGGCTATCACCAATGCCGATGATGTCCGTAACGATGACCTGATTAAGGGCAAGCGCCGGTTGGTGAGCAGGAAGACAGTTTAACATATCCGCCATTTGGCGGTTTTTCATTTTAAGGAGCCGGTAAATGGCAAACGTCGGTGAAATCGTATATCAGGTGCAGATGGATGTTGCTCAGTTATTGACATCACAGCGTCAACTGGATCAGCGGCTGCGGAATATGGAAGGCAGATTTAACCGCACAACGACCGCCGTCAATGGCACTGAGCGCTCAATGGCCTCGCTGTCGCGGGTTGCCGCATCTCTGACTGCTTACTTGTCTGTGTCAGCCGTTACCAGCTACGCGGAAGCTTGGACGGCGCTGAATAACAAACTCGTCAACTCCATAAAGACCGGAGAGACGCTGGCGGTGGTGAATCAGCGCGTGTTTGATATTGCTCAGAACAGTCGTTCAAGCCTTGACGGTATCGCAACGCTGTATTCACGACTGGAAAGAGCGATGCGCAGTGCCGGGCTCAGTGGCGAAGAGTTAGGGCAGATAACCACCACTATCTCAAAGGCAATGACCGTTTCAGGTGCCACAGCAGCAGAATCAGAAGGTGCACTTGTCCAGTTATCACAGGCACTGGCATCTGGTGTGCTGCGCGGGCAGGAATTTAACTCAATGAGTGAACAGGCTCCGGCACTGATGAAAGGACTTGCGGATTCACTGGGTGTCAGCATCGGCAAGCTGAGAGCGATGGCCGCAGAAGGCAAATTAACCACGGATGTACTGTTAAAAGCATTCCGTGAAATGGGACCAGCTATTGAGAAGGAGTTTGCGAATACAACACAAACAATGTCGCAGTCTCTTCAGATCGCCAGTAATAATATTACTAAATTCTTTGGCGAGAACACCACTGTTAAGACATTTATAAACATCTTCAACGACGCTACCGTATCTGCCAGCAACAATCTGGAATCACTGACTAACGTATTGCTTATTGCAGCCGGTGTCATGGGGTCTAGATATGTTGGAGCTCTTACGCTATCAGCTACCGCTCAGGCAAAGAAAGTTAAAGAGACACTTGCCGATATGGCGGCGACAAAACAAGCGGTCAGAGTTGAGATCGAAGCCGCCACGGCAACAATCAACAGAATTGCAGCTGAGAAGACTCTGGCTGTGACAGTTCAGCAGTCGCTGGGTGCGCAGTTGGCAGCAGCCACTACTGAAGCGCAGAGAACCAGAATTCGCCGTGAATTGGCAGTAAACTCAGCAGTAATAACAGGATTAACACAGCAGGAAACCGCAGCCACAAATAGTCTCGCTGCGGCACAGAACAGACTTAACGTTGCAAGTGGGTTGGCAAGCAAAGCTCTATCCTTGATTGGTGGATCGGTTGGTGCTGCGATGTTGGCCGGAGCCGCTGTGTATTATTTTTTCCAAAAAGCTGAAGAAGCAAAAAGATCAGCACAAGAGTTTGCTGATTCACTAAATGAATTGCGTGCCAGCATGGATAAAATGTCTCGCACCGAACTGGCAGCAAAAATAGCAGATGCCAGGGACGAGCTCGAAGTTCTGACGGATGCTCAGCGCTCTGCAGAGCAGGAGGTTAAAAATCTCAAAACAGCATACAAAGCATATTCTGATGGGGTATTACACTTTGGTAGTACCCAGGAGAACCTCGAAATAATATCCAGAAAATTAGCAAAAGCAGAAGCCAATCTTGAGCGCGTGCAAAATGACAGAAGCAAGACTGTGAATTTTATCAGTGCAGCGCAAGCGAAGTTAAACGGGGAATTGTTGCAGGGCGAGGAGCTGCTAAAGCGAGAGGCGAGTACTTTGCTACCTAATGCCGGAGCAGCACTTCGCGCTTACGGACTTGACCTTGACGAAGCCACAAAAGCAAAACAAAAGTTCAATTCAGCAAGCCTGAAAGTTGAATGGTCAGATGCTGGCGCTGACATGAAAAAGACGCTTGAACGTGAAATTGAAATGGCTGGAGCGAAGGATGACGTAGTAAGACGTCAATTACAGGTCAAGTATTATGTTGAAGATAAAGGGATATCAGAGCAGGAAGCTGAAAAACTTGCTGAATTAGCTGCTAAAGCTGGCGAGGCAAGCGAAGCAAAAAAAACCGGTATTAAAATATCAAGGGAGGCGGTATCCGAAGCAAAAAAAGAAGCAACAGAAGCGGAAAAACTCAAACAGAAGATAACCGACCTGGCTAATGCGACGAAAGTTGCAGAGCTGGAAACAAAAGGGCTGTCCCGCGAGGCTGCAATTCTTGAAGCAGTACAGAAGCTTGGTTCAAAAGCTAATTCCGCTCAGATCGCCGAAGTTACAGCACTGGCCGGTAAAGAGTACGACCTTACGCAGAAAATCAAAGACCGCAAAGAGGCATTTGAGCAGAACCCGCAGGCAAAAGCTGATCAGGATATGAAACTGGCCGGAGAGCAACTCGAACGGCAACTGAAAGGTAACCTCATCACCGAAGAACAGTATCAGAAACGCAGCATTGAGTTAAAAGCGGAACACGCCAGAAAAACAGCGGAAATAAATGCGAAATCTGCTGTATCTCCTGTCCAGGAAATGGCGGCTCAGGTTGATCCTGTTCAGGCGCTGGCTAATGAGCACGCTCAGAAGTTGGCATTGATTAAAAATTTTGAAAATCAGAAAGTTATTACGGCACAGCAAAGTCTTGCGCTGATAAATGCAGCAAACACTGAGTATGAGGAAGCAAGACTGAATGCTCAGTGGGAAATCTGGCGTAATCAGAGTCAGGCCAATCAGTTTCTCGCAGATGGTCTTGATGCTCTCGGTCAGCGCTCATCCAACGTACTGACAGGGCTTATTACCGGCGCACAGAGTCTTAATGATGCATTCCGTAATGTAGCATCAACCATTGTTGATGAGGCTGTAGGGGCGTTAGTTCAGATGGGGATGCAGCAGATTAAAAATATGGTTGTTGGTGAGGCCATGTCAACAGCAGCGCAGGCATCTACTGTTGCTCAGGCCGTGGCAGCACAATCAGCATGGGCTCCAGCGGCAATGAGTGCTGCTATTGCAACGATGGGGGCGGCGGTTACAGCTGGTTCAGCGTCTTACATGTCAGCCATGGCGGCGAGTAAAACAATGGCTGTCGCCGGTGCCCGTTATAACGGTGGCCCCGTTGACGCTAACAAAATGTATCGCGTTGGTGAGAACGGGCAGCCTGAAATATTCAAGGCGTCGAACGGTCATCAGTACATGATCCCCGGTGACAGCGGAAAAGTAATCAGTAACCGGCAGATGGGTGGCGATGGTGGTGTCAGCATAGGGGATATGCACTTCAATTTTCAGGTTCAGGCTCCCAATGGCATGACAGAAAAGGAAGCAACAATGATAACCAGGATGGTTAAAGGTACTGTATATGACGTTCTGATGACAGAAATCAGAAGCGGTGCAATACAAGGTAATCAGCGCTATTAACAGCCACCAGTACGGTGGCTTTTTTAATGGAACCGATAAATGGATGAATTTAAATGGCGTCCTGAGGATGCCTGCCAAATTAATAATGAACCGAAGGTCAGGGTTGCAAAATTCGGCAATGGCTACGAGCAGAGAGCCAAAGACGGAATCAATAATCACCTTAAAACATATAACCTGGCATTCATCAAACCGGTTTCTGTCGGACGTGAAATAGATAATTTTCTCAGTCAGCGTGGGGCAGTGGAATCATTCCTGTGGCTGACAGGGGATGACAGAACCCTGCGGACATTCGTGTGCCGTAACTGGCAGGTAACGAGGAAACAGTCTGTCTGGCAGATTGATTGTGTATTTGAGGAGGTGGTTGCGTGAGAGATATTCCGGCAGATATGCGGATTGCGGTTACTCAGATTGAACAATCAGCAATGCTTGATTTGTATGAGGTGGATTTAAGTCGCTTCGGCGGGAATGTATACCGCTTTCATGACGGAATGAACGGCCTGTTGAAACCGGTGATTTGGCAGGGTAACCGATATGATCCGTATCCGGTTCAGGTAACCGGACTCAGCATGACAGCGCAGGGAGCGTCAGCAAGGCCGAAGATGACATTCGCCAACATTGATGGGTTGCTGACTGCAATCAATAACGATTATGACGACGCACTGGGGGCGATTGTTACCAGACGGCAGGTTATGGAGCAATATCTTGATGCGGTAAATTTTCCGGATGGAAACAATCAGGCAGATCCGTCCCGTGAGGCTGTACAGAAATTTGTCATTGAGCAACGTGAAAATTCAGACTCAGATTTCGTTACATATGTGCTGGCGCTGCCGACAGAAACAGATAATGCACAAATTCCCGCCCGGGTTATTCAGGCTGATATATGCCCGTGGCGATATCGTGGACAGGATTGCGGGTATGACGGGCCTCCTGTCGCAGACGAAAAGGATCAGCCGACCAATGACCCGACAAAAGATCAGTGCTCTCATAAGTACCGTGGCTGCAAACTTCGCCACTCCTCAGTATTGCCGTTCGGTGGGTTTCTCGGCTCCAACAAACTAGGTTAACCCATGATTGAAAGTAACATTATCGCACATGCAACAACGGAAGGTGTGAGGGAGTCGTGTGGGCTGGTTTCAGGAGGAATTTATTTCCCGTGTACCAATATTCACCCTGACCCGGAAAATTATTTTGAAATCAGCTCAGAGGAATGGTTGAGAGCTGAGAGTCATGCAGAAGTGGAAGCTGTCGTGCACAGTCATCCGGCTGGACTGCCATTTTTAAGCGCGGGCGACAGGGATATGCAGGTTAAAACCGGATTACCGTGGTGGCTCGTTTGTGATGACCGGTTACTGAAATTTAATCCTGTTCCGCGATTGCTGGGGCGTGAGTTTAATCACGGTGTGCAGGACTGCTACAGCATTATCCGGGATGCTTACCATTTGTGCGGCATCAGCCTTGATGACTTTGAGCGACATGATAATTGGTGGTACACCGGTGACAATCTGTATCTGGATAACATTTCCGGACAGGGTTTTTATCAGGTTGATGAACTACAGGATGGCGACGTTATTCTTATCTGCCTGGGTACATCAAAACCTTGTCATGCAGCGCTATATATCGGTAATCAGGAGATTCTTCATCATCGCCCTGATCGTTTGAGTAAGCGGGATGTTTACGGTGGCTACTGGTTTAAATTCACACACAGCATATGGAGGCACAAACAGTGGTCAGACTACAGTTTGCTGGCTATTTACGCCGATATGGACGCCGGTTTGAATTAGAGGTCAGCAGTGCAGGTGAGGCGTTAAGATGTCTGTGTTATCAGATTGACGGATTAAAACGGGAAATAAACCGTGGGCAGTTCAGGGTACGCGTTGCCGGTCATGATATGACAGAGGACTGCATAGTGGCAGGATTACACACTCCACTTAATGACAATGATGTTATCACGATAGTGCCGGTTATAGGTGGCGCAAAATCAGGTGGTTTCCTTGGCATTATCGGCGGCGCAGCGCTAATTGCCGGGGCATTCTTTATTCCGGGCGGTTTTCTGGCAACGATGACATCGACGGCTATGTTTGCTGCTGGTGTCGGAATAGCGGCAGCAGGGGTGGCAACGATGCTGGCAAGAACACCGGGCGCACCAAATTTCAGTGAAGGCAATTCAGAAAGTAACCAGTATTTCAGCTCACTTTCCAACAGAATCGGGCAAGGATATCCCGTTCCGCTTTGTTATGGAGAGATGGTGGTTGGCTCAAATGTGATTTCACAGGGGTTGGAGACAGTATAAATGGGCAAAGGTGGTGGTGGCGGAAGCACGCCGAGTCTGGTTGATGACAACCTGAAAAATAAGCAGTTTCTGAACATTATTGATTTGGTGTCAGAAGGTCCTATTGAAGGACCGGTTGGCGGAATGCAGGGATTCCTGCTGAACGGAACGCCTATAGTCGATAAACAAGGTAATCCGAATATTCGCGGGGTCGAAGTTCAGTGGAGATCGGGTACGCAGTCTCAGTCTCCGCTCGATGGTTTCCCGTTTGTTGAGAAAGAAATACCTGTAAACGTGGAAGTGAAAAAAGAAACACCGATATTGCGTACGGTATCTGATCAGGAAGTCGATCGCATTCGCTTTACATTAGGTGTTTCGGCGCTGGTAAAACAGGACAACAAAGGCAACCAGGAAAACACTTCTGTTCAGATGCTTGTCGAGATTAATGCTGGCAGCGGATGGGTGACAGAAAAAACAATCACAATAGGTCCCGGGAAAATAAGTGGTCAGTACCTTGAATCACATATTATTAACGCGCCAAAGCAAAAGCCGTTTCAGATAAGAGTATCGCGCCTCACTGATGACAGTAAAAGTGACCTTCTTAAAAACGGGACGGTGTGGGCCAGCTATACAGAAATTACGGATGCTAAATTTTCATACCCAAACTCCGCTGTGGTTGGTATGCGCATTGATAAATCTCAGTATGGTGACACGCCTAAACGTACATATCATATCAAAGGGCTGATTGTTCAGGTCCCGGATAATTATGACCCGGAAACCCGCAGCTATAACGGTATATGGACGGGGAGGTTTAAGCCTGCATGGACAGACAATCCCGCATGGATTTTTTACGATCTGGTGACCAATGGGCGTTACGGGATTGGTTCCGTGATGGGGCGTTTTGGTTGTGACCGGTTTGCTTTGTATGCGATAGCCAGGTATTGCGATGAAATGGTTTCGGATGGGTTTGGCGGCAAAGAGCCACGATTTACTTTCAATGCCTATATTACCTCACAGCGGAAAGCGAAAGACGTTATTGATGATTTGGCATCCGTATTTCGCGGAATGCCTTTATGGGATGGAGTGCAGTTAACCTGCTTTCAGGACAGGCCCGCAGATCCGGAATGGACATACACAAACTCAAATGTTATCGGCGGGAAATTCAATTATACATCAACAGCTAAAAGTGCAAGGCATAATGCAGTTGAAGTTTCATGGATTAACCCGGATAACGGCTGGAAGGAAGAGAGGGAGTTTATACAGGATGATGGTCAGATCATAAGATTTGGCGGACTGAATGTTAAGAAAGTAACGGCTTTCGGTTGCACCAGCAGGGGGCAGGCTCATCGTGTTGGTAAATGGATTCTGGAAACAGAGAAGCTTGAGACTGAAAGTGTAACATTCACGACTTTCAGGGAGGGTATTAATTGTCTTCCGGGTGACATCATTGAAATAGCGGATGATTCATTTGCGGGTTCAAAAGTCGGTGGCCGGGTTTTAGATGTTGTTGGCAGCAGAGTAAAAACAGATGCACCTATAAAATGGTCTTCTGGTGATAAGGGATATTTTGCTTACCTCGGCGGCAGCGGGAAGTTCATCAGAACAGAAATATCATCAGTAGATGGCGACATTGTTATCCTGAAGAGCGAACCAGCCGGACTGCAAAAATTCGGTGTGTTTTCTGTATCGAAAAACACGCTGATTACGCGAATGTTCCGGGTACTGACTATTACTGAAGATAAAAACGGGAACTATCAGTTTAACTGTATTCTCCATGAACCAAAAAAGGAGCGCATTGTAGATGATGGTGTTAATTTCACCGGTAATCCGTCTGCACAAAATACGGTTCGAATCCCTGACATTGAACGCCTTTCCGTAGCTTATATCAATGACAGCTCTCAGGTTCAGGCCAGAGTTATGTGGGCCATGACAACAGCTAACCGCAATATTTCTTACGTTGTTTCTGTTTATAAAGATGACAAGGTTGTCCTTACTGGTGAAACGTCTGATCTTGAATATTATTTCAACGGATTGGCCGCTGGGGAATATCTGGTTGGCGTACGCGGCAAAGATAAAAATGGAATGCTGGGAAGCGAGTCGAAAGTGCTGATGGTTATTGGTGCGCCAGCGGCCCCTTCGTTTATCAGCGTTGAGTCAGGCTTCTTTGAGGTGAAATTGATACCACATATCAGTGCCCCGCACACACTGAATACTGAGTTTGAATTTTGGTTTTCCGGCGAGCAAAGAATTACCAACATTAATAACATTGAACAGGAGGCTGAATTCCTTGGCAGAGCAAAAGTATGGTCAAAAGGTCAGTTAAAGCCCGGACATGATTACTGGTTTTATATCCGAAGTATTAATGAGTATGGTAAATCTCATTTTATTGAAGAAAAAGGTCAGTCCAATAACCATGCGGATGAAATATTCGATGTAGTGCAAAAAGAGCTCGAAGACTCAGCCATCATTAAAGGCCTGCAGTCTCAGGCGAATGATAACTTCGAGGCCATTATCAACAACGCCAATAACGTTTACGGTCAGTGGGGTTACTGGCAGCGTGAAAACGGTGTTATGAAAGCAGAAATCATCGATGTCCGCAACTACACGGTTACGGAAACAACGGCACTTGCGGAGAAACTGGACGCGGTACAGGTTAAAGCAGAAGACGGACTGGCGCTGGCGCAGAACTCCATCCGCGCGCAGTGGGATATGGCATCCGGTCAGGCATCCGTGGTCCACGATATGAAAGTCCGGATCCGTTATAACGGTGAGGATTATTCCGCCGGTATGGTGATCGGGGCTGAGCTGAAAGGTGGTCAGGTGAACACCCTTATCGGTTTTAACGCTCAGCAGTTTGCGTTTTATAATCCGGTGAAAAAATCGATGGACATGTTCATGTACATGAAGGACGGACAGGTCTTTATGCGTGAGGCGTTCATTAATCAGGCATGGCTTAACAGTGTGGTTGTCACTGACAAAATGCAGTCGGAGAACTATGTGCCGGGTAAACAGGGTTTTATTCTGGATGCAAAGGCTAATAAATTTGAGTTCTTTGACGGAACAACAACAAACGGTACCGGTATTACAGCGGGCGGTATTAAAGTATATGACAATAACCTGCTGACGGTCATTATTGGTGATATATCGGGGTATTAATATGGCTCACGGGATTATTGTATATGATGATCGCGGTAATAAAATATTAGATTCCGGTAAAAGACTCGGTCGGTTCGTCGGTTGGCATGATATTAATCCTGCACCGGTCGGTCAGTTTAAATACAGCTGGGATCACCGGAACCTGCTCCCTATGGGGGAGATTTTTGTCTGGGTTAATCCGAGCTTTTGGTTCAATCATAACGGCTGGTGCGATTGCCGGGTTGAAAATGGCGTTATTATTTTTGAGGGTAATTTAAGGCGAAACGACGAACAGAGAGCCAGGGAAACTTATATGCGTATATTATATGGTGTAAAATCATGAAACACGGTTTTATATGTTTTGGTGACACCGGCCGGATGCAAATTGACGGTACTAATATAGCGTTAGGGTTAATCAGAAAACAGTCATTTCATTGTCCGAAAGTACAGGATGCCGGACAGGGAACCATCAAAGAGGTTTATTTTCCTGCCAGAGTTCATCCGAAAACACAAATGATCGCAGCCAGAGCATCATTCTGGGTCAGAATAGGCGGTCAGGCGTTTGACAATACGAATAATAATGCTTTTGTCTCTATGCCTTTTCGCGACGGCTCCGGCGGAAATATAGAAGTCTGGGAGTTTGGTAACGCCCCTGTTAAGGTACGTAATCAAAAAATGGGAATAGTTGTGATAAACCCGGTAACCAATCAGGTGGTATATAATACTAACTGGGGTGTTGCAAATATACTGCATGTTCAGCGGCTAAAACTATGGCCTGATACAATGTGGTCTATGACAATGCCTAATAATGGTAATAACTGTGCAGTTGTATTTGGTGGCGGCGCTCAGAAAAGAACAGATTATGAAGAATTTATGGAATTCGAGTCTTATTTCTGGCGAATGAATGGATCTAAACTGGAGGTGCGTTTGTTGGTTGATACGTATTCCAGACCGCATGCGTCACAATCTTTTGAGTCATGTGATATACCGCTATATATAATGATAATAGATACAACGGGGATATAAGAATGAATATATTAAAATTAATCACATTAACTGCAATAACCACGCTGACAGCCTGCAGCCATAACGTATACACCAAACCAGTGGATTGCACCGGGCATATGTTTGAGGGGCTGGATAACCGGCATTACTCAGCTAAGCTGACAAAATATGCACCGGACAGTAAACGGTTTTTCAGCACTGGTGATCCTGTCCTAGGGTTACATGGTTGGATCCGTATGGATGCATTTGACAAAATTACATGTGTTAAAGGTAAGGGTACAGAGGACTGATTATTGGCGTTACCGTCGCTTACTTCGACCCGCAAAAACTAAAATCAAAATAAATAATCTCCTCCAACAACCGCTCCGGCGGTTTTTTTTCGTCTGAAATTTAAGGAAACCCCATGATTTACACAGACGGCACCATAGCCATTAATGCCGGTTCACCGATCGTAACCGGCAGCGGTACGCAGTGGAAAAAGAACATTTACGGCGTGGCTCCAGGCCAACTCATCAGCATCGAGAACGGCACAGCACCGGTCAGTATGATGATCCGCGCGGTAAACAGTGATACCGAACTGGTGTTGTCATTCAATGCCCCGGTGACGCTCAGCGGCGCGAAATACTCCATTGCCACCACGGTACCGGATACCATTTCGGATGCAGCCCGCACCATGTCAGCGAACCAAGGCTATATCGTTTATTTTCTCCGGGCCATGCAGCAGTGGATGACAGACACCGGCCAGGTGGAAATCGAACTGCCGAACGGCCAGAAGGTGACGCTGGAGGATTTAAAAGGGTTAGCTTCGCGGGAATGGGTTAACACTGTGTTGTTTGGTGTGGGTGACAAAACGGCAAAAGCCTCTGGGATAATGAATCCCGATAATACAATGTGGTGGGGTGCACATAATGATTATCTGTATGCGAAAGCATCAGGTAATGAATATAACTCCTTATTTCTGACGAAAGGCGGGGAACTGACAGTTAAAAGTTTTTTAAACTGTACTCACAGATTGTCTATCGCTGATATGGATACCCCCAATACTTTTGCGCATTTTTATTGCAATAAAGGTCGGATTTTTCTATCAGCTAACCTTAACGGAAAATGGCCGGGAGAATTACAATTTCCGTTAGAAAGCGGGATGATTGCATCGCAAAAGTGGGTTGGCCAATATGTGACAAGATCAGAAGGTGGTGGTTCTCAATTGGTTGCTCAAGGAGGTCCATCAGTTATAGCTGTCAATCCTGACGGTAATACCGGAATGTGGGATACCGGAACATCCAGATGGATGATGAATATACATCCTAATAATGGAGCAACGATTAGCAGCGGACTTGTTGTTAAATCTAAGAAGCCTGGTGATACAAGTTCAAAAGTAGAAGTACCCTCTCCCAGCGGCATGTATTCCTGCGGTCTGTGGTCGTATAACGATGGACGGGTATTACTATCTTCATACTCTTCCGGCTGGTCAAATATCAATATAGCCAAAACCGGGTCTGGTACGATGGCTGTCATTGGTGGTAATACTGCATTTGATGGCAGCGGTTATCTTAAAAGGTCATCCCCAATTATCCAAATCAATCCGGACGGCCATTACGACACCAACGACGAATCCGAAGGTGCCGAAGTCAGTCACACCGGCACCGGCCAGTATCACATTACCGGTATCCTTGGTTACAACTCAGATGGTGCATGGGGTGTAAACGGCGGTATCTCGGTACCGAAAGACAATAACGGCCTTGAGCTGGTTTATGTCGATGACAGGGTGCAGAGTGACGGCAGTCTGATTATTGAAACCTGTCACCGTCAGCATGCGCATTTGCCGGAACGTTTCCAGAACTGGCGGCTGAAAGAGGTCACCCCGGAAGGTGAGCGTGTTTTCTATCAGGACGGCGAACCGTGTGATCTGCCTGAATCCACCCGTCTCGATGTGCGTGTGGAAATGCCGCAGGGCTCTGTGTGGAATGTGAAGCAACGTGAATTGGCTGAACAGATGGAACGTGAGCAGGCAGAACGGAAGGTTCAGGAAATAGTGGAGCAGGCCGGAGACACGGAAGAATAAAACAAAGCCGCACTCGTGGATATTAGGCGGCGTAATATTTATATGTATTCACCAAAATTTAACCTGACATTGCCGAGGGTATCATGTTAAAAGCAGACATCATACATTGTTCATGGGTTAAGCCTTAGTGTATCTTCACATAAGCTAAAAAACTCAGTTAGGCTATATGTTTTTTCATAAACATCACAAACTAATAAAGCAGATACGAGAGATTTATCTGTAAAACAGTTTGTGAACATAAAAGCAAGATTCACGCACATAATGTATATATACAGTATGGTGAACTGGTTTGTTAAAAAGGATATATAACTTAAAGATACGCAAAGGAATACATTGTGCTTAAAGATAATTTTAATGAGTTACAAATTTTTTTTGCTGTTGCGAAGGAGAAAAGTTTTACCAAAGCTGCGGCTAAACTGGGGGTTTCTCAATCTGCACTGAGTCATGCAGTCAGGGCATTGGAAGACCGTTTAAATGTTCGGCTCTTGAGACGTACAACACGTAGCGTCGCGGCTACAGAAATAGGGGAAAAGATTATTGCTTGTCTTGAACCCCAACTGGCTGATCTTAATCATGAGTTAGAGGCAATCATTCAGCTTAATGGCGTGGCTTCTGGCAATATCCGTCTTTCAACGGGGGAGCATGCAGCACGCAGCCTTCTTTGGCCTAAGCTAAAACCGTTTCTGCGTACATATCCGGATATTAATATCGAACTGGTAGTTGATAATGGGTTTGTTAATATTGTTGATGGAGGTTTTGATGCGGGGGTGCGTTTGGGAGAAAGCGTTGATAAGGATATGGTCGCTGTTAGAATTGGCCCTGATATGCGGTTGGCGATTGTTGGTTCACCGGGATATTTTGAATCTCAGGGCATACCGCAAACGCCTCATGAGTTACAGCATCATCGTTGTATCAATATGCGTCTTCCTACCGCAGGAGGGTTGTATCATTGGGAGTTTGAAAAAGAGGGCAAATCGTTACGGGTTAGAGTGGAAGGGCAACTCACCTTTAATTTATTGTCCGAGCGAATTGATGCGGCACTGTCTGGGTTTGGTATTGCTTGCGTCCCCGAGGATACCATCCAAGAGGCCGCCAAATCAGGAAAGCTGGTCCAAGTTTTAAGTGATTGGTGCCCGGTTTTTTCAGGCTATTATCTTTATTATCCAAATCGAAAACAGCACCCTCCTGCGTTTGCATTATTGATTGATGCACTGCGTTATAGTGAGAAGCAGAGGCTGGTAGTGTGAAATAAATACATTGGAGTTTACCAGCCTAAGGTAAATTTATCGATTAATCAGTGCTTGTAACGCAGCGGGATAGCGTTCTCCAACAATTTTCACTGTTTCCAGCGCGTGTGCGATTTTTTGTAAATCGTTATTACTAAGTATGACATTGGCAGCATTTAAATTTTCTTCTAAACGATGCAGTTTAGTTGTGCCCGGAATAGGGACAATCCACGGTTTTTGCGCCAATAACCAAGCCAGTGCAATTTGTGCTGAAGTCACGCTTTTTTGGCTGGCGAGATCTGCTAACAAAGTAACCAGTTGTGCATTTGCCTCTAAAGCTTCTGTGCTGAAACGTGGGACTTTGCTACGAAAGTCATCATTGTTGAATGTTGTATTAGCATTAATTGCACCTGTTAAAAATCCTTTCCCTAATGGGCTAAAGGGTACAAATCCAATACCTAATTCTTCGAGCACAGGTAATATTTCATCTTCAGGTTCGCGCCACCAAAGTGAATATTCGCTTTGCAGTGCGGTGACAGGCTGAATAGCATGTGCTCGGCGAATTGTCTGAGCGCTGGCTTCAGAAAGGCCAAAGTGTTTTACCTTACCTTCAGCAATCAAATCTTTTATTGTGCCTGCAACATCTTCAATCGGTACATCAGGGTCAACACGGTGTTGATATAGAAGATCAATAACGTCAGTTTTAAGCCGACGTAATGAACCTTCGACGGCTTCACGAATATGTTCCGGACGGCTATTTAAAAGCTGTTGTTTGTTTTCATTACTACAGTTGAAACCAAATTTCGTCGCAATAACCACTCTGTCTCTAAAGGGTTTTAACGCTTCACCTACCACCTCTTCATTCATGAATGGCCCATAGACTTCTGCGGTATCAAAAAAAGTTACCCCACGCTCTACTGCTGTACGCAGTAATTCAATGGCCTGATGTTTATCTGTGGCGGGACCATAACCGTGACTCAGCCCCATACAACCTAATCCAAGTGCAGAAACTTCAAGTTTTGAATTACCGAGAAAACGTTTTTCCATGATTTATGTCCTGATAATTAATTAGATTGCTTGTATGACTAAACATCCAGTTTGCGGCCAGCGAGCCATTCGACCATCGCAGGATCGCGATGTGAGAAGAAAGCACTGGTTGCGGTGTCGAGGGCGGTAATTTGCAACATATCTTCAGAACTGAGTTCAAAATTGAGAATATTGATGTTTTCTTCCATGCGTTCTTTTCGCACCGATTTTGCCAGTGAAATGATGCCTCGCTGGAAGATCCAACGCAGTACAACTTGTCCCGCGCTTTTGCCATACTTCTGACCAATTGCCGTTAGCAAGGGATGCTGGAACAGACCATTCTTACCCTCAGCAAATGGTGCCCAGGCTTCCGGTTGAATGCCGCGGCTTTGATTCCATGGAACGGCATGCAGCTGTTGGTTGAATGGGTTAATTTCAATCTGATTTACCGCAGGGGCTACTTTGTTGAAGGCGATAAGGTCGGCCAGTCTGTCCGGATGGAAGTTGCTGACGCCAATAGCACGAATCTTTCCTGCCTGTTGCAATTCTTCCATGGCACGCCATGCCCCATGGACATCGCCGTAAGGCTGGTGAATTAGGTACAGATCAACGTAATCAAGTTGCAGTCGATTCAGGGAGCGCTCAAACTGGGCTTTAGCACCTTCATAATTGGTATCCTGCAGCCAAAGTTTGGTTGTGATAAAAAGTTTGTTACGGGCGATACCGGTCTGTTTCAGAGCATTTCCGACCTGAGTTTCATTCTGGTAAGACGCGGCGGTATCGATCAGACGGTATCCCATATCGATGGCATCAATAACGGCTCTTTCGCATTCAGTGGCATCAGACATTTGAAACACGCCAAAGCCCAGCAGGGGCATTTCAATACCGTTGTTCAGTTTTACAGTTTGCATGACGGTCATCCTTCAGCTGTTGTTTAGGGAAATCATAATGCAAACTGATTTATTTGATTAGATGGGATAATTAGCTAGGGTTTATTAAATGTGTTCATTAATATTTATAGGGTTGACGGGCGGTTTAGTGTCAAAAGCGGAAGTTGAGGGGTTCTGGCAAGTACTCGTATAGTGGCAACATTTTTGCTACCGCTTCTCCCGGTCGCAACCGATTTAGTTGACTATGGCGCGTGTATTAATCAACGGGGAGGATGTCAGGGAAACAATGAATCAAGCCATAATAGTCTGGTTTTATTGAAATTATTGACCTAAACAAGAGGAGTTGAACTTCCGATACCCCATGATATCTTACTTAGATAGTGAGATGATCTAATATACACTATATAAGTTACAATATAGCCGGAGATGTAGGAGGGAGTATATGGGGTATGATTATAAAGAGCATATTAGCAATGCTAAGAGGCTATATGAAATTGGGGATAACGCTTCTTTAAGATACTGTGCATTGGAATTGAGATTTGCAATTGAGTGTCATGTATATATTCAATTAAGAGCAGGGCTAGGAACAATTCCAGAGACGGTAATTAACACATGGCAACCACCTCAAGCAATAAAATCCTTGTGCATGTTTGAAGAAACAGCAGATCAGGATTTAAAAGTAACGATAACTGGTGATGACTCTAATGAGATAACAGCAAGCTATAAAAATATTAAGTATAAGGACCTTAATAAATGGTATAATACCCTTGGGAGTTTTTTACATCAGCCAATCATAAAAAAACAAGAATTTCAAGTAGATAAAAATAAACTAAATTCGATATTATCGAAATTAGCTGAGCTGTGCGATCAACAGCTCATAACATTTCATCGAGGTTATGAGAAAATAAAATGCGAAAAATGTAAAAAGGAAATTATTTTTACCAAAAATTACGTGAAAAAATATAATAAAATAGATTGCCAAAATGCTGGCTGCCCTAATTTTGTTATTATTAGACTTGCCCCGGATGGTGGATATGAATCATTCCAATCTGCTGGAGTACCTTGCTTTATATGTGGTGAAAAAAAACACATCTCATTATGCGACATGGAGGATGGAGCAGAGTTATATTGCAAGAAGTGTAAAAATAAACATGTAATTAAAAAATTTATTTTCTCCCAAGAAAGAGTTGCTCCCATACCTGAATTTACCTTCGAAAACACATTGTTGATTAAGGACAAAGAGTAAAATCAAGTTGTTTATAGAGCTACCTTGACCTGCTCCCCGTTGATTAATACATATTTCTGCTGGTCATATCATCATTTTGACCCTGACGGTTTGGTCAACTCAGTCCGCTCATCGCTCATCGCTCATAGCGGACTGTCGGCTTTGATTTCAATGAGTAATGCATGTGACGCATAAGATTAGTAAAAATCAGATTGATGAGACAGCCAAACTTCTCTATCATTAACTGTATGTATATACAGTTAATCGGTTCTGAGTATGAAACTTGTCAAGATCAACGATGATACAATTCTGACATTGCCTCTGTTCCTCGAGCATGTCCCCGCTGGGTTCCCGTCACCGGCGGCGGACTATATCGAGGAACGCATAAACCTGAACAGTGAACTGATCCGACACCCGGAAAGTACCTATTTACTCAGGGTTGAAGGTAGCTCGATGATAGATGCGAATATCTTTGACGGTGATGTGGTTATCGTGGACAGCGCGGTAACTGCGGCGGAGGGGGATATTGTGATTGCCAGTTTTGACGGAGAGTTTACTGTCAAAAAATTGCAACTGTCACCGGTACCTATGCTGATCCCGATGAATCCGGATTATCAGCCTATCGTAATCAGCAGTGAGCAGGATTTACAGATTTTCGGTGTGGTCACCTACATCATCCACCGGGCGCAGTGATGTTTGCGCTGGTGGATGTAAACAGCTTTTACACTAGCTGTGAAAGAGTATTCCGGCCCGATCTGACAGGTAAGCCGGTTATCGTCCTGAGCAATAATGATGGCTGCGTGATCGCCAGGTCAGCAGAGGCGAAAGCCCTCGACATCAAAATGGGGGCGCTGTATTATGAGTGTCGCGATTTTTGTTATAAAAACAATGTGACAGTATTCAGCTCAAATTATGCGTTGTACGGCGATATGAGCAGCCGTGTGATGACATTGCTCTCATCCTTCGCACCCGCCACTGAAATCTATTCTATCGACGAAGCCTTTCTCGATTTTACCGGCATGACCAGGATATTCAGCCCGGAAGATTACGGCTGTGAGATACAGGCTGCTATTCTGCAGAAAACACACCTTCCGGTCGGTGTTGGCATTGCACCGACAAAGACACTCGCAAAACTTGCCAACCATGCAGCAAAAACATGGAAAAAAACCGGCGGAGTGGTCGACCTTTCTGATAGGCTGCGCCAGCGTAAGTTACTGGCACTGATACCGGTCAGTGAAGTGTGGGGTATCGGTCGGCGAATATCGGCCAGACTGAACACCATGGGGATTCGCACTGCATTAGATTTGGCGAACGCCGCACCGGCGACTATCCGTAAAACTTTCGGTGTTATTACTGAGCGTACGCTGCGGGAACTGAACGGAGAACCCTGCATCAAGCTGGAAGAAGTCAGAAAGGTGAAACAGCAGATCCTCTGCTCCCGATCATTCGGTACCAAAGTGACGGACATTGTTACCATGAGAAAGGCAGTGTGTGAATATGCCGAACGGTCAGCGGAAAAACTCCGGGAAGAAAAACAGCGCTGCCGGATGATCGGGTTGTTTGTGCAGACCAGCAGACACGCTAACGGGCCGGACTATGCGAACAGTGCAAACATTTCACTCGAGTATCCCAGCTGCGACACGCGGGACATCATCAATGCCGCCATGAGAGCACTGGATAGTATCTGGTGTGACGGGTACCGGTATTATAAGGCCGGTATCATTCTGTCAGACTTCACGGATTCAGCTGTTACCCAGTTCGATATGTTCGCCACCCGGCAGCCATTTAAAAACAGCGACGAGCTGATGAAGACTATGGACACAATAAACAACAGTGGGCTGGGCCGTGTGTGGTTTGCCGGTAAAGGCAGTGATAGCGGGTACAAGATGAAGCGCGAAATGTTGTCACCGGCATACACAACAAACTTTAGTCAGTTACCGGTGGTGAAAAGTTAATGTGGCACCAGTGAGATAAAGAGTTGTTGCAAATATGCAGTTTGTTTAAAAGATGGGTGTATAGCTGTTGGTAGGAGTGGTGGGACATATTTGGGACACAAATGGTTTTAGATGTGCTTTATACCTTTTCAATCTTTTTAATTGTTGGGACGTGAAAGCGTGATTTAATGCGGTATCTAATTGATTAAAAAAACAAAACTACTGACTTGTAATCAGTAGGTCACCAGTTCGACTCCGGTAGCCGGCACCATATAAAGACCCGTTAACTCTCAACCAGTTAGCGGGTTTTTTTTGTATATGATGCATAACCAGACTGCCTTTATTAGTGCGCATGCCCTATTAGTGCCATGAATCCCCATGGCATCATGACTCATCTCAGCGTTACCCTTGTCCATTTCTTCTTTTGCCTGATGATCACAGTACAAGATGTACTTTCAGCACCCTATTTTTTACAAAAATGCCCCGTAATGGGGCTATTCATTGATAGCGATATAGCCGGGATATGCGAGTGTATCATTTTCACACGCAGGAGAGTTTAATTATGCCGGTATCAGCATCGCAGCACAGAGTGTCAACCGGGACTTACCAGAATAAGTTTCACAATACTTTCAGACTAAACTCCGCAACACAAACTCAGGGCATCAATCCGGACTGCCCCGGTATTCCGGATGAAATATACCGCTTAGGACGCAGTATTGACAGCGTCGTCAATTCTCGCGGAGAACTGAGCGCACCATCGACCCCGGCCACATCTGCGCGACAAGGCGCAGTTGCACCGCTGTTAATGCTGTTAAGCCAGGTCAGATTTGATGATATTTTACCCGCAGCAACCACCAATATATCTGTATTTACCTCAGAGAGACGTGTATTTCCGTCAGTTTCCCGGGATAGCGCGTATCCGGATAACCGTGATACCGGATTCACTGCTGTGCTAAATCCGGTTATGAATGCACTGCATGAAACAGGCCGGTTTATCGCCCGTCATGATCCACTGCAATTTCCGCCGGCGAATGCATCACCCGTACCACAGGCCGGAACAGAATCGGCAATAACGCCGGCTATCACACGGAATTTGAAAAGCGACAGTTATATCATTACAGGTGAGCAGAAGAAGAATGAACTGATTTCCGGCGTGGTGCAGTATCTGGTATCTGACGGGCAGCTGACTGCAGATGAAGGTAGTAACGTTGAACTGTGGCTGCGGGCGGAAGCTGCCGGCATGCCAATGGTTGCTGCCCGTCTGGATAATAACGGTTCGGGCACAAACCGAACGAAGCGGGCACTGATGCCGGAGTTGGATCCCCGAACCGGAGAACATATAAAAGAACACTGCGCTTTTGAAGAAGAGGTGCTGGATGCGCAGGGTGAAAATCAGGGCAAATTGCTTTTATTCGAGGCCCAGAGAGCCGAAAATCCATTCCGTATGATTTATGATAATCGTCCGGATAGCCGGCCTTCTCCGGAGGAACGGGGAGCCGCTGATGGCCTCAACATAGTGGCTAACATTTTTACACTGGGGATTAAGCCTTTAATCGGGAATCTTATCGCGCATGCCAAACGACGGGCATATTATCAAAATCAGGAGGATAAGATATGTGCGGAACGATTCAGAAGGTTGTTTATAGCGGAGGTGTTAACCTCACTTGATGATGGTGGTTTGTCGTATCAATCTGCATCACGTGCAGCCTCCCGGCGTATAAAGCCCATGGAACTCCTTCATATCGCACCGGCACAGGACAGAGCCGCTTTCTACACCAGAAATCCGCATACCGGCATCAAAAATGAAATTCTGCTGAAGCTGAAAGGCGCGGTAAATGATAATGGACGGGAGGTTTATCTCAAACCGACTGAAAAACCGAATGAATTTTTTACGTATTATCCAGATGCGGTAAAACCGGAACGGCTGGAAAGAAGAGTTATTGTTGATGAGAGTAACCTTTCATGGCGTTATGCCGACAGTTTTGACTCATCAAAACTCAATGTTGAAATCAGTGAGGGAAAACGGCAAATAAGGCTGCATGGTACTAATTTTGATCTTCATCAGAATGGTACCGGTAAATATGAAATTGTTGTGAATAAAGTCTCAGGAATAAAAGAATTTATCCCGGTTTATATGGAGCCCTTATCACGAACATGGCATCTCAGTACGCATAATGAACATGCTGTCTTCAGTAATCAGCAGATTGATATTATAAAGGAAATAAAAGTAAGTAAAAAAGATGGATTCTATTATACACCAATGGGAAATAATAATCCGGACTACTATGGAAGTGGTAATATATATTCACAGGAAAAGATAGGTGAATCAGGTCATTATTCCTGGGGACAATATGTTGAAATGAACGGTGAACTGGTTCCGGTTAAAACAGTCGTAACACCAAAACATGGCATCCATTATGAAGTTTATGACCTGAAGTTTCCTGAAAAAAATGGCTATCTGATTGAATGGGATGGTAATCGCTGGTTATTTGAGCGAAAAACCTCTGTTCATGTATCTAAAGAGTTAGAAGATCTCATATTACCAGAAATGATTTCTGACAACGTGAATGCAGGCAAGCTTTCTGCGCCTGACCATCAGGGATTAAGATATGATACTGATGGAAATAGATTTATTAAAGTCGATGATCACTTTGTGAATATTCATAAATGTGAACATCGTTACTGCATTAAAGATAGAAATAATGATAATATATTTGTTGATTTTAAAAAAAATGAATTTATTTTACATAAAAATAAAGTTACAGATAGATTCGATGCTACAAAAGTAGCGAGCATAGATATATCCGGGCTGGGTGTTCACACTATTCCTGAATATAAAAATATTTACGTTACAGATAATGGCAGTTTTTATATAAAGTTAAATAATGAATACTATCCGATTGAATTTGCGGGTAAGGATAGAAGGGTGGTTCTTATTGGCTCACCAAATGAAATCCGTTTCGCTTGTATATACAAACCAGAAGACGGCAGCTTAAAAAAAATCGGTGAAAGCCTTAATCAGTCCATATTAATGTACAATAAAGATATTGACGTATATATCAGTTCAGATATGTCATCAGAAAAAACATACGTTATGAAATTTGATAAAATAAAAAATGATCTGGTTAATATCCCTGTTCATTCAGTAAATAAACTAAATAAACAATTATATAAAGTAGAGTTTAAAAACTTTAGTCTGTATATTCCTCAAAAGACGTCACATGATGTATACCTTGCAGCACACGCCGGGAGAAATATTAATTTTTCCGGCAGAATACCTGATAACCTGGAATTGAAATTTTATACCGAAAAAGGAAAGGTTCTTCATGGTCATGTTGATGATTTACAAGATTTAGTGAATGGAAAGTTTAATGAGGTGGAAATTAAAAAAGGCGGTGAGAGCATTGAGTCTTATGCTATAAGTTTTGATCATGAATCGCAAATTAATTACGCTAACTTAGCAATGGAATCAAAAAAAAGTATCATAAAAGTTAAAGAGAACGGGGAGGTAATGTTGGAACAATTACTCCGTGATATATCTGCAGTGTTTGCTGAAGACAAAACAATCCATCTGTATATGTGCCGATCGTTTTAAAGCATCTGCTGCATGGCGAGGATTATTGCTCAGGATACTATCCTGAGCAATATATCATTATTAAAGTTCGTTTCTGATTATGGTATGTGTGTCTGAAACAAATTTATCGACAGAATGATAGGTCTTGATATATTCCACTGCCTCAACCGATAATTTTTTCCGGTTTTCTTCACCGGTGATCAGTTTATCAATAGCATCAACAAATAAATCAACTTTATCAAATCCATCACCAAGCACTTCACCGACATCAATACCAAATTTAGAGGTTAATTCGTCAGGATTACGGTTGCTGACCAGTAACGTTCCGAA
Organism: Morganella sp. TYF_1; assembly: GCF_043105645.1. Lineage (NCBI taxonomy): Bacteria > Pseudomonadati > Pseudomonadota > Gammaproteobacteria > Enterobacterales > Morganellaceae > Morganella > Morganella sp. TYF_1. Next base: position 153,555 of record NZ_JBICLU010000025.1, read on the forward strand.
TGATAACGCTTCGAGGAAGGAAACCGGCAATGCCTCATGAATCGAGGTATTTACGAGAATTTTTGCCTCACGAAGGTATTTATTTTTCTCTTCACCTTCGACATGACCTGTAAAGTGAAGATTTGGAATATTTTCATATTCCTTCATGATCTCATGATTTTTATCATCATCACGGAATATTTTACCTAAAACAAAAAAGTTGTACTGTGGCATTTTTTTTGCTATTTCACAGAACATCCATCCGCGTTTCACTGATGCAATACGGCCTAAGAAAACGATATTATTCTTTTTATGAAAAGTCGTGACATCGAAATTATAATCAATATCAATAGGGTTTGGTAAAAAAGTAATATCAACATCCGGATCCAGATTGTAGAGGTCAATGGCTTTTTGATTCAGGCATCTTGCTTGTGTAACAAATTTAACCCGATCTTGTTTATACCAGTCATGAACAAGATCATAAATACGCTGATTGTAATATGACGTTTCAGAAATAAGCTTAACGGTAAAAATTTCATCCCATTCATACATCGGGCGGGGATCCTGTACCCACAAAATCAGTTTTTTATTCGGATCAGGCTCATTTTTTATCACATGTTCGTATGTCAGCTCCACACTGAAATACAGGTCATAATTTTTTTTCTTTAACCATTGTTTTGCGAACCAATTTCTTCGTGGTAATTTATATAAATTAACCCCGTCCGCAGTATATTTTTCTGCAAAAAAATGGCTTTTACCTTTACCCAGTAAAATGTCAAACTCAAATTCTTCATTCGGAAGATATTTCGCCATATAGTATCTGGCCAGGTACCCATAACCACCAAACCGGGTATTCAATGCCCCGAAAAATTCGTCAACAATCAATCCAACCTTTATTTTTTTCCCAGTCATGGTGGTGACCTCCGCCATTTAACACTTTTCTGAAAGACAGTCTGAAACTACGTTGTTTTGTGTAAAACTATCGTAACATCATACCATTCTTGTGCTATGTACTTAGATACAAAGCATAATTTGTTACATTATATTGCCAAAACAAGGAGAAATACATTGAAATAAGTCGTGTCACAACCCTCTCTGTTGTCAGACAACTAAGAGTTGACACTAAGAAATGTAATATATTGATATCATTTGTTTTTGTTAACACCAATCTGACCTGAGGCCGGGGAGGGCATTCACCCCGGAACCGAATTGCGGTAAAGGCAGGCTGACCGATGGTATTATTCCGGATACAGACAGCGTCATTTTTACCTTTTTTAATCATCAGATGCGTAACCGGTGAATTTTGCTGCAGGTGAAAATATGATGCCAGAGAAACAGGGTGTAATATTTCTCTCAGGCCGAAGGTGCGGGGGCAATCGTGCGGGTAAAACGCTATAATCGGTGTCCGGTATATTGCAGATAAGGGTAATCTTTTTTATGACTGACAACGACGATATGCGGGAATATTCAGAATTTGATTCTGAAGCTATTGCACAGTGTAATCAAATCAGGGATATGCTGATGGCCGCACTGGAAAGGCGAAATAAAGAGATGCAGCGTCTGCGGATAAAAACACAGCAAATTCAGCGGGAGTTTCCCGGCGATCTGAAAAAACTCCAGGCGCATATGCGGGAAATGAAAGATTCCAATAATGAAGTGATGGCGCTGGTCAGAGAATATAATGTCTGGGCGGAACGGGCCGGGCAGGATAAGCTGGTGCTGGAATAATGCCGGTAATTTTCTGATATGACGGTGCAGAGCCCGGCAGGTGTTTTACCCGGCTATTTTACCCCGCTGCCGGGGGCTGACAGGGTGCTGGCTATTATATTTCTGCAGCGCATGACGGTGTATTTTTCTGTCTTCTTTCTGTTTTTTCTTCTTATTTTTTTTCCGGCACTGAAACCCGTTGCTGCTGAGGCAAGGTGCTGTAGCTTCTCCGGAAAATATTATCTTTTATCCGGCATTACACTGCGGAATTTTTACCGGGAAATGTATTCCGGTAATACGGCGGAACGGAAAGCATTACTAAAGCACACATCTGATGAGCTGATACTGCAATATGCCGTAAACCGGCTGGCATTGTTTGACTGTGCTCTGGATAAAGATCCTTCCGGGCTGCGTTATTTCAGTTTTATTTATCCGGCAGAGTCGGATACCGGAACCCGAATTAATCTTTCTCCCGTAAAAAAAACGGCGCCGGATTTATCTCCGGCAGAAACTGACGCATTATATCTCAGTATCTTTCTCCGGTTGCGCTATACCTATGGTCGTTTGCTCGATGCAGAAGAAGCGGAAACGCTGGAAAAAGACGTCATTCTGGCCTGCGAAATAAAAACAGCGCTGTACCAGAGTATATTACAGCTCAGTCCGCAGGATGCTGCCGGGGTATTACGTTATATCTGGGGTAACAACGGGATTTTCTGAGTCATTGCGGAGGAAAGAATGCGCAACACGATTACCGCAGTATGCACGGCTTTGCTGTTTACTGTGATAATACCTGCCGGTTACAGTGCGGAATCCCTGAATCAGGCTGCTCAGCAGCTTGACAGGCTGGTATTGTATGATCCGTCCTATGAAAAAATTGCCTATCCCGGCGGTGATGTTTCCCCCCTGAAAGGGGTTTGTTCGGATGTGGTGATCCGCAGTTACCGGAAAATGGGTATCGATTTGCAAAAAGAGGTTCACGAAGATATCAAAACAGCGTTTTCCCGCTATCCTGGCCGTAAATTATGGGGACAAACACGACCGGATACCAATATTGATCACCGCCGGGTGCCCAACCTGATGGTTTTTTTCAGCCGGAAAGGGGAAACCAAACCCGTCACACGCAATGCAACGGATTATGTGCCCGGTGATATTGTGACCTGGCAGCTGGATAACGGCCGTCCGCACATTGGCATTGTGACTGATAAAACAGCAGAACGCAGCGGAAACCCGCTGATCATGCACAATATCGGCGGCGGACAGGTCAGTGAGGATGTGTTGTTCAGCTGGAAAATCACCGGGCATTACCGGTATAAAGCAGGGAAGGAATGAAAAAGCCGGCGGTATGCCGGCTCCGGAAACTATTTTTTACCCACCTGGTGGCCGATGAGTCCGCCGATTGCCGCGCCGCCGACGGTTCCCAGCGCACTGCCGTCAGTCAGGACAGCACCACCGACAGCACCGACACCCGCGCCGATAGCCGTATTCCGGTCACGCTTTGACATATTGGCGCAGCCGGCCACAGCAAGCAGCAGAACGGCAGACAACGTCACTGTGCTGACTCTCTTAATATTCATCTTCATATTATAAACTCCTGAACAATAGGCGTGTTACAACATAGTCCTGTTCGGGATCCGCCTGTATCAGAATAATCGGGAAATACGTAACAATCCCAGTATACCATCTCAGATTTTTATACTGTCAGTGTTTTAAAAGAAAGATGGCAATATAAAATTCCGTAAGTGGAATTTATCGCATTACTGAGATGTTCAATCCGCTCATTATGCGCCGTGATTTCGGTTTCATCCGCAATAGCGGCATCCGCGACAGAAACAGCAGCGAAAGGATGTGTCGGCAGCAATGCGATTTGTGCACTATCTTTCAGCAGATACCAGGGGGATGGGGCACCGGCAGGCAGTATTTCATACTTGCGCAACCGCCAGCCGCCCAGCATCTGCTTATCAGTCAGTTCTTTTAGCAGCGGCAGCAGCGCTTCTTCCGCATCGCACTGAATGTGCGCTGTAATGATATGTTCTGCATATGATGACATTGGTTACCTCCGTAAATCAGAAGATACTCTTTTTCATAGTAACCGGTTCATGTGTAAAAAACAGAAAATAAATAACAGTCAATTCCTAATTTTGTTATTTTAAGACGATTATCAGAATAATGTACGGGTGAATAAGATAAACTACGATTGGAATATAATCAGGGGAGTTACCATTATGGGAAACTACGTATACATATCAGGGGTGGTTATTTCGGCGGCTCTGATTATTTATATTTTAATCAGTAAACGGGTGCCGTCAAAACGAAAGGTCGTCTACGGATTTGTATTGTTTACTTTTATTCTCGGATTTAATGATACCCGGCAACAAACTGTTACTGCACAGAAGACCGCAGAGCAGAATAGCCATAACAGTATGACGCTGGCAGAGAATGATCACCAGCCTGCGGTATCAGTCATTACCGGAATGTAATAATTAATTGCCCGGACCGCCAGTTTCGGGTTTTCCGGGTTTAATTCTGTGATGTTGTCCTGAAGTACGTATTCTTCCGTATCGGGATGCCCGGGATGGCGGATAATATTCATTTCCGGCAGAATATTATTATAGATATCGTAAGTAATATCCTGAAAATCAATACCTGAAAAATCACCGGTAAAAATAATTTTTAAGTAATGGGCATGGCCGGATGTATAAATAAGATCCTGCGGCGTGGTATTTTTCAGGCAATGTGTTTCGGCCAGGGTGGCATAATACATTGAGAACGTATCCCCTGCCGATTTACTGACACCGTGTATGGCATAAACCGCATCCGGTAATGCAGCGAGCCGCTGTAAAAAAGGCTGCCAGTAATATTTGCGCAACTGCGGCAGGCGCATATTCCAGGTATCGGATGCAGCCTGGTAACTATGTGCGGTTCCGGTCAGCACTTTTTCCGGCAGTGTTGTCATTTCAACTGATGAGTGCAGTTTTCCGGCATAGCGTTTCGGCAGAACAAATCCACCCGGCTGCCAGCCGTTTTTTTTACGGTAGCCTGACGGGGTAATACCAAAATGCTGTTTAAAGGCACGGCAGAATGTTTGCTGTGAATCAAAACGGTATTTCATGGATAAATGCATCAGGTTGAGCGGCAGCAGGCGCAGGGCAATGGCCGCACAGGACAGGCGCCGGGCACGGACATAACTTGCCAGGGTATAACCGGTCTGCTGTTTAAAAATACGCTGAAAATGCCATTTGGAATACCCGGCTTTCCCGGCAACGGCCTCTAATGAAAGATCAGACTCAAGATTATTTTCTATCCAGTTTAAAATTTCATCAACAACACATTCGTTAAACATAGCTTTTCCGTGTATTTCTCAGACGAAGGTATTATATCGGCACAAATACTGAAAAACAGCGGATTTACAATAACAAATTATGCGATTCTGTACTGTGTTTTTACCATCAGGGATACGCGTAAGCATATTACCTGCTCCCATGAGGATTTAGCATTACTAATTATTATAGGTCCATGATAAATTGACAAAATATAGTTTCCCTTTTTATCGGTAATACGATAATAACACTTTTCTGATGAACTGTTTTCTTCCACGGTAAAGTGGTTTTTATATCCTGGTGCCGCCAGTTCTATGAGCTGAAAAAACAGGCCTTCAAGGGCATCTCTGGATATTTTCTGGTCAGGGTTGGAAAACTCCGAGAAGAAAGGGTGTGCAGTATCATGCTGATTTTCAAAGAAAAAATCTTTAATATTTTCCCATGGAATCGGTGGCAGGGAAGTATCAGAAAAATGGTTCTCAGTTATTGTTTGACTACTGATACCCGCGGATAAAGGACTTGGACCAAAACAACCAGCCATAACATTACTCCATTAAATAATTTACCGGCTATTAAAATACGTTTCTGTCATTTCATGAATAAGGTGAAAGGTTGGGTTTCGGATAGTTATCACCAACCACCATAACACAAATGAATAACGGCACTTTCAGTAACCGGTATTCGGAAGGCATTCTGATACTGAAGGCTGATAAACGATGAACTCCGCCTGTAATAAACATGGTTTTATCTGTACGGCAATGTAAAATACCGCAGATATTATTAACGAGGTGAAAAATGAAAAAATTACTGGCAGTTATCACGCTCTCTTTTGCACTCACCGCTTGCGGTGATGCAACACTGGATATGTCTTCTCAGCAAACAGCGCAGGAATCCATTGCTAAAATGGAAAAAGATCTGAGTCCGGAACAATCCCGTGAACTGAAAGGCGCTATTACTAAAATCAGCTTCCAGGTGGCATTTGCCAGCGGTGGTGATGAAGAAAAAATGATGGCGGGACTGAAAGAGAAATTACAGGGTAAAACAGCAAAAGAAATTATTGAGATGGCGAAATAACCCTATTCAGCCTGCCGGCTTATCTGCTGCCGGCAGGTGCTGTTTTATGGTTAACTGTTTCTGACCGCATCACGGTGGAATTTAAGACGTTCCCGGAACCACGGGCGTAAACGCGCCGGACGCTGTTGCTCGACTTCTCTGTCAATCTTCGGCAGTTTCATTTTATCCCGCATGACCAGACCTTTTGTCAGGGTCTCTATTTCGTCCTCTTCTTCCTGTGTCATACGCGGTTTTTTCATACTCTCTGACATAGATCCTCCTTTTTCTGCCAGTCTACTGTATTTTACGGCCGGGCGTGAGACCGTGCTTTTGCGTAAGTAATTTAACGTATCAGGGGTTGCGGGTGTCCGGATAAACATCCGCCAGCGCATCCTGCACAGCAGTAATAACCCGGTCAGTACTGATCGCTGTCATTTCATGGTTTCCGGGAGGTGTTAACAGCGGGCTGGTAAAACCGGAGATCACCCGGTGAAGCGACGGATCCTGATAAGGACCGGTAGCGTGAGCTGCGGCACTGACAAACAGACTGACCGTCCGGACTTTCAGCGCGATAGCAATATGCATGGTACCCGTATCTCCGGTGACCAGCACATCAATATTATTCACCGCCTGAGTCAGCTCTGTCATGGAGGTTTTGCCGATCAGGGATTCCGTACGGTGATGAAACCCGGCGGGAAGTAACGTCATAAACTGCTCTGAAAGATACACTTCCCCCGGCGCGCCGAACAGGGTTATCCGGATTTTATCATCTGCGGACATCAGGGCGGTGGCAAGCTGCACAAAGTAAGATACCGGCCAGCAGCGTTCTTCACTGGATGCGCCCATCTGAAAGCCCACGTTGTGCCACGGGGAAGGTTCTGCGGTGACCTCACAGGGGACACGCATCTCAATGCTTTTGCCGGTGAACTGACATTGCAGCGGTGCTATCAGATCGAGGCGGGACTGAATAGCATGACGATGACCGGGACCATTATAATTGGTCAGCCAGGGTTCAATAAGTGAACACGGACTTGCCGGATGGTTACAGCGGAAAACAAACGGTGCGCCGGTCATAACCGCACTCAGATAATCATACGGGTTATGTGAGTGCATAATCAGAATCAGATCCGGTGTTCCGTGCGCTTTCAAATCTCTGACCAGTTTAGTCACTGTATTGACTTTACTGTTCCAGCAGACGACGTCATCCCAGTCTTTACCGATGCCGGTACGAATATAGGCGGCCATTTTATTGCCGGCAACAACGGTAATTCTGGCGTCGGGAAACCGCTTCCGGACTTCATGGATAGCCGGGGTGTTCATCAGAAAATCCCCGAGTGCCGTTGTCGAATAAATGACAATATTGCGGAAGTCGATGGTCTCCAGCTGTTTAAAAGCCGTGACGGAGTGTGAAAAATCACGGCGGCGGGTATAAAGCCGTAAGAATAAATTAACCAGTTTATGTTTAAATTTTTTGGACATCACATTTCCTGACAGGCAACCAATAATAGCATGGCGTTAATTTAGCATATTCCGCCGGAAAGCTGCCGGTTCATTTTTGTGTTATTTCCGGCGGGTGGCGAGCCAGCATAATAAAGAACCGCCGGTGACCATCAGCACGCCCTGCCAGAATGCAAAGGAGAGGGCGGTGCTGAGTAATAATGCGGAAAACGCGGTGGAAAGTACCGGGGTAAAATAAGAGAGTGTGCCTATCAGAGCGACATTACCGCGCAGAACCGCAACGGTCCAGAGTGCATTAGCCGCACAGGACAAGGCAGCGGCGGCAATCAGAAAACGAACGGTCGAAACGGAAAATTCAGCGGGCAGTGTGATGCCGTCAAAGGCGGTCACCACCCACAACATTACGGCGGTGATGATAAAAAACAGGGTAATGCCGTTATTACCGTCCGCCAGCCTGCGTGATAAATTACTGTAGAAGGCCCAGATCACCGCACCGGCAAACGCGAGGCCGTAACTCAGCGGGTTAAGTGCAACGTTTGCGGCGACAGAGCTGAGTGATAACCCGTTCTCACCGCCGATCACCCGGCTGATACCGAGTATTGCCAGCACCAGACCGGCTATCAGCGGCAGACGCAGACGTTGTCCGCCCATGAGTACAGCCAGCCCGACGGTCAGGGAAGGCCAAAGATAGTTCACCATACCCAGTTCAATTGCCTGCTGACGGTTCTGCGAAAAACCGAGCGCCAGAATAAAGCAGACCTCATAACTGACGAACAACAGCGTGCCCCAGATAAGATAGCGGCGCGGCCAGCGGCGGATGGCCGGGAAACCGGTCACCAGCAGTAACATCACTGACCCGAGGGTGTATATCAGCGCCGCACCGAAGGCAGGCCCGAAATCCTCACTGACCCGTTTGATTAATCCGACAATGGTGCTCCAGAACAGAATGGCCAGAACACCGTAGAATGTGGCGGTGTGTGCGGACAGTTTTCCCATGAATATCGGCCTGTGATAAATAATTGACAATATATGCGTTAAACTAATAATGGTTTCCCAGCATACCGTGATATGACCGCCGGGCAAAGGGAGAGATCCTCATGGCCGGACTGATAAGGAGCCTGACGATGGAAGCACAACAGATTCTGGATTTCTGGTTTAATGAAGCCACACCGGAACAATGGTTTAAGAAAGATACACAATTTGATGATCTGATCCGCCGCCGTTTTCTCAGCGTGTGGGAGCAGGCGGCCGCCGGAGAGTGTTTCAGCTGGCGGGCGCATATCGGCGGACGTCTGGCGGAGATCCTCGTGCTGGATCAGTTCTCCCGTAACCTGTGGCGCGGTGACGCGCGGTCGTTTGTACAGGACCCGATGGCACTGGTGCTGGCGCAGGAAGCGGTGAAAACACCGGATTATCTGCAGCTGCCTCCGGTGCAGCGCAAATTTGTGCTGATGCCGTATATGCATTCGGAATCTGCGCTGATCCATCAGCAGGCAGAATTACTGTTTAAAGGGCTCGATGAGAGCACAGAGGATTTTGAGCGGCGGCACAAAGCGATCATTGACCGCTTCGGCCGCTACCCGCACCGCAATGAGATTCTGGGGCGGAACTCCACCCCGGAAGAGGCGGAATTTCTGTTACAACCCGGTTCGGCGTTCTGATTCACACTCACGGGCAAAATGGGCGGCAATCCCGCGCATATCAAAGCCCGTTGGTGTCTGATGCACCCGCAGCCAGAATTGCGGCAGGATCGCGAACAGGTGATCAAAAATATCGGACTGGATTTGCTCATAGCTTATCCACGCCGTCACATTGGTGAAAGCGTAGATTTCCACCGGCAGCCCGTCCGGTGTCGGTGCCAGCTGGCGCACCATGGTGGTCATTTTTTTGTGAATATGCGGACTGGCTTTGATGTACGCCTCCGCATAGGCACGGAATGTCCCGATATTGGTCAGCCGCCGCTGGTTGAGCAGCGTGTCATCCGGCTCCTGCGCATTGTATTCTGCGATTTCCTGTAATTTGGCATCGATATAACCGGCAATCAGGTTTGATTTACGCAGCTGACTGATTTCCTCATCCGTCAGAAAGCGGATGCTGGTGGTATCCAGATTCATGCTGCGTTTGATACGCCGTCCGCCGGATGCCGTCATTCCCCGCCAGTTTTTAAAGGAGTCGGAAATCAGGGCGTAAGTCGGAATGGTGGTGATGGTGTTATCCCAGTTCTGCACTTTGACCGTGGTCAGCCCGATATCTGTTACTGCACCGTCCGCGCCGTATTTCGGCATCTCCAGCCAGTCCCCGACATTCAGCATGTCATTGACCGACAACTGAATACCGGCCACCAACCCCATGATCGGGTCTTTAAAGACCAGCATCAGGACGGCGGTCATGGCACCGAGTCCGCTCAGTAAAATCAGCGGGGATTTTCCGATCAGCAGTGAAATTATCAGGATGCTGAAAAGTACCGCGACAATCAGTTTCAGGCTCTGCATGACACCGCGCAGCGGAAGCCGGCTCAGCGACGGCGTATGGCGGGAGAGGTTCAGAAGAATGTCCATCACTGAAAACAGCAGCAGCATGCCGAACAGCAGGCACCAGGCCTGTGCGCCGGTGGTGAGAATTTCCTGTGCGGCAGAGCCGCGCCCCAGCCAGACCAGTGCCTGAATATTAAAGACAATACCCTGAATCAGAAATGCAAAGCGGTTAAACAGTTTGGTGCGGGTGATCAATGCCCCCCACGGACGCTGATCGCCGCCGGTACGGCGTTCAATATACGGCAGCAGGCCTTTGTGCAGGACAAGATGCAGAATAACAGCGATAGCCAGAATCAGAACAATTACCCCGGTAATGGCTGCCCATGAGGCGTAGTCATTACTGAGTTCAAATTGTTGTTGCAGCCATAGTCGCAGTTGTTGCTCCATAAAAAATATCTCCTGTGACGTGGTTTTACAGACTCCTTCGTGAGCAGCAAAAGGTTAAAAAATAGGATCACGTTGAATACTGTACCATTTTTCAGGCACGGGTACTGAAAGGGTATGTAAAGTTGCGATAAAAGCGGAAAAAAAGGAAAAAAGGGGGATGTGGCGCGGCAAATTATGTGCCCGCGCCACCGGATGCGGTTAATTATTCTTTTTCAGGACAGAGGCGGCGGCGATCAGCCCGAAAGAACTGAACAACAGTTCAATACCGACCAGTGTCGCTATCAGGGTGACAGACACAATCGGGCCGTTACCGACCAGCAGATAAGCGATAAACAGATCAAGCAGGCCGATAATAATGTTCAGCCAGCCGCGGGCCTGAGACATCTGACGCAGACCTGAACCCAGGCGCAGGATCCCGCCGGTAATAAACAGGATAGCGAGCAGAATAGCGAGACTGAGCATCCCGGTGAGCGGCTCGGTCAGGAAAACATAGCCAAGAAGGAGATAGGCCACCGCAACCAGAACGGAAAACAGCTTACTGCCGCCGCTGTAAAGCCGGCTGCTGAGTGTCACAAACAACATGGAGAGCCCGTTTATCACGAGCAGTCCCCCGATGATATAGCTGAGTGTGACACCGGAGATCAGCGGATTCATCAGACAGGCCACACCACCGGCCAGCAGAAGAATGGCGACGATCCACAAATAGCCCCGTTGTTTTTTCAGGGCACCGGCTGTCATATGAGTTAAATTCTGACGGTTAAAATCAAGCATGGTTTTTCCTTAGTAAGCCCGTTGTACCGGTATCAGTGCAGGCAAAGCAGTCTGATACCGGATGCGGAATATACCCGAAATGATAAACTTCACTTTACATTATTTGCGATAAGTAAGCATTTGTGAATAGCAAATACGTAAAATCAGTGCTCAATAATCATGACCGCTGTGGTATCGGGCTCCAGCGCTTTGAAAATATGCGGGACATCACCGGGGTAGGAAATATAGTCACCTGGCAGGAGTGTGGCGGGCTCATCAAGGGTACCGACAACGGCGCTGCCGGTCATCAGCAGGATATGTTCAGTGACTTGTGCCATATGCGGCTCGGACACGCGGTCTTTGCCGGGCTGTGCGGTGATGGTGTAGAGGTCGCGCCGGTTAACCGCAGAGGCGGAGGAGAGCAGAAAAGCGTGATAATAGGCATTCTCGGCGCTGACCTGAATACCTTCACCGCGCCGCAGCACGGTCACCCGGCTTTTCGGGGTTTCAAACAGACTGGCAAACGGGATATTCAGTGCCACGCAGAGTGACCACAGTGTTTCGATTCCCGGATTTCCCTGTGCTGACTCCAGCTGCGACAGTGTGGATTTGGCAATACCGGCACTGCGCGCGACATCAGCGATAGAACGCCCCTGACGCTGACGCTCTTCAGTCAGCCTGACAGCCATAATCTGCAGGGGCGGGGTGATAGGTGAATCCATAAAATACACTCTCTGCTGGTTAACGGAAATAACCCGGAATTAACACTTGCGTAATTTAAACCGTTCGACATAATGAACGTATCGTTCAATTTATAAGTCTATCGCAATGAAACTCGCTATTCCACTCGATAATGCCATGATCCGCAATATTTTGCTGGTTTGTGTGGCGGATTTAATTGTCGGCGTTTCCTACGGGGCGCTGGCGCATGCCAACGGTTTTCCGCTCTGGGTACCGCTGACACTGTCCCTGGTTGTACTGGCAGGGGCGTCAGAGTTTCTGTTTATCGGCGTTGTGGCGGCCGGCGGCAGTCCGGTGTCTGCGGCGCTGGCCGGGTTACTGGTTAATGCCCGTCATGTGCCGTTCAGCCTCGCGGTGCATGATCTTGCCGGTCAGGGCCCGAAAAAACTGCTGGGCTTCCATATTCTTAATGATGAGAGTGTGGTGTTCGGTCTGGCAGAAAAACAAAAAGACAAACAGAAAGCCGCCTTCTGGCTGTGCGGGCTGGGGATTTTTCTGTGCTGGCCGCTGGGGACGATTATCGGCGAGTTTCTCGGCACCTTTATTGTCGATACCAAAGCACTGGGGCTGGATGCCATGTTTCCGGCGATTATCCTGGCATTGTGTCTGCCTGCACTGCGTGAGGCGAAAACACGCCGTGCTGCTCTGCTGGGGGCAATTATTGCTCTGGCGGCCACGCCATTTTTACCGCCGGGGATCCCGGTGCTGTTATCACTGCTGGGGCTGGTGGTCAGCCTGAGGAGAGCGTAATGCCGGATACATTATCCATTCTGACAGGGATCGCGCTGCTGGCGGTCGGTACGTATGCTATGCGGGCTTCCGGGGCGCTGCTCAGCGGGCGTTTCTCGGTGTCATCACACGTTAAAAATCTGCTTTCCATGGGCGCAATTGTCATTCTGTTTGCTGTCGCGGTAACGATGACGATTTTCAGCGGGCAGGAATTATCTGACTGGCCGAAAATGGCCGGTGTGGCAGTCGCAGGGCTGCTGACGTGGTATAAAAAGCCGTTCCTGGTGATTGTGCTGGCTGCCGCGATTGTGACTGCGCTGCTGCGTTATCTGCTGTCGCTGTGGTAAGCAGAGAAAACCGCGCAGCATCACTGCGCGGATTAATGAAACGTTATTGTGCCAGCCAGGCGGCGGATGTGGTGATAGTTGCCATCGGGCGGAGCATCTCCAGGCTTATCTGATGCAGTTCCGCTGTCGGGGCGGCACACAGATCCTCCGCCACCGAGACATAAAACCCGCTGTCGTGGGCATAACGCGCGGTGCTCTGAATGGCCATCACCGTACTGACGCCAGCCAGAACAAGGTGTCCGATTCCGGCTTTACGCAGCCAGACCAGCAAATCATTTCCCGCAAAGGCACTGACACCTTTTTTCACAAAGCAGATATCCTCTTTTTGCACATCGGTACCGTCTGCCCAGTCACAACCGCTGCCGCTCAGTTTCAGGGCACCAATCTCTTTTGCCCGCTGAAACATCGGTGATCCGGCAGGGATATCATGCCAGTCATCCGCAAACCCGACCCGCACCCATACCACGGGGATCGCCCGCTGCCGTGCCTGACGGGCGGTTTCCCGTGTGGCTGTAATCAGGTTACGGGCGGCGGTCTGCTCATGGCAGGCGTTTGACAGCCCGTGTTTCCCGGTAATGTCATTAATAAGATCGATAATAATCAGAGCCTGTTTCATCTGTCCCTCCTGTTCCGGCTTTTTTCAGCATAGTCTTATGTTTCAGAACTGTCATGGGAAGCAGCCGGTAATTCACGGTTTTTTACCGGAATGTGGATCACAAACCCGATACCGCGCTGCTGCAATCCTTCCGTTACTGAGAGATAGCCGCCGATTTTTTCCGCCAGATTCTGTGCAATGGCAAGGCCGAGGCCGCTGCCGTTTTCACTGCAGCCCGGCACCCGGAAAAAGCGTGAAAACAGGCGGTGACGGTACTGCTCACTGATACCGTTGCCGTTATCGCGGATAATAATCTGCACTTCCTCCGGATTGCCGGTGTCCAGCGAAACTTCTGCCTGACTGTCCGGCGGGCAGTATTTCACCGCATTATTCAGAATATTGTTGATAATGGAGAACAGCGCCTGTTTATCGCTGACAACAATGCAGCTGTCCGGGCCGTCGAAAGAAAACTCAATATTTTTGCGCAGGGCGTAGGGCACCAGCATGGCAATGGCGTGGCTCAGCGCCTGGGTCAGGTCGATCTCTTCCATTTTCAGCGGATAATCTTCCGTTTCCAGCCGGGCGAGATCAATCAGCTGCCGTGACAGCGATACCGCGCGATCCAGACTGATTTCCATATCCGCGGTAATTTCGTTGCGTTCTGCCGGGTCATCAATCTGTTTGAGCAGATGAATTTGTGCCAGTACAGCAGCAATCGGGGTGCGCAGCTCATGGGCGGCATCTGCCATAAACTGTTTTTCCCGCATATTGGCGGCATCCACCCGCTGCATCAGCTGGTTGATGGCATGCAGCACAGGACGCATTTCATTGTACTGATACTTCATACTGATAGGTGTCAGGTTGCCGGGATTACGGGTGGCGATACTGCGGGTGGTTTCACGCAGCGGACGCAGGCTGAGGTAGGTGGTGATAATCGTGGACGAAAGCATAGTGCCGAGAATAAACAGCAGCGGGACAGCGGTGCCGGTTGCCGGGTCGCCGATCAGCATATGGCGGTCAGTGCCGGATTCTCCGATAACTGAAGTGCGCTGCATATCCGGGTCGGTATGGTAAGCGAGATACCAGGTTTCACCGTTCTCGCTGAAACGCTCAATGCCGTCCGGTTTCAGCGGAATATGAACATCCGGCTTATTACTGTATAACACCTCACCGGTTGTGCTGTGCAGAATCGCGACCAGCGGATCATAATTCTCCTCTTCCAGCCCGCTTTTCATCGCGTTGGCGTACATACTCTCCAGGGCGCGGGCAATCTGCGGAAAAGTGGCGGAATCTGTGGGGGTTTCCCGCAGCGTGTCAGATACACCGCGGGCAATCACCATCTGCTGGGCATTAAAATCTTCACTTAAACCGGGCAGATATGCGTATTTCAGCCAGGCTATCCAGACGCCCCACAGCAGGAGCATCGAAAAGGTCTGAAGGAGGACGGTATAAACAAAGAATGAGCGGATTCTCACTTATTCGCTGTCCTTTTTCAGCAGATAGCCGATTCCGCGGACGGTAATCACTTTTTCTTTGCCGATCTTGCGGCGCAGATTATGGATATGCACCTCCAGGGAATTGCTTTCGATTTTATCGTCCAGCCCGAATAATCGTTGTTCCAGCTCATGTTTACGCACCACATTGCCGGTATTGCGCATTAATTCATATAACAGCTGATATTCTTTGCCGGAGAGCAGTAATAACTCGTCGTTCAGTGTCACCTGATGGTTCATCGGGTTCAGGGTGATATTATCCACTTTCCATAACTGCGAGGAAAAACCGGCAATACGCCGGGAAACCGCTTTTACCCGGGAGATTAATTCCGGCAGTTCAACCGGTTTGGAAATAAAATCGTCCGCCCCTGAATCGAGGGAATTCACCAGATGATCGCGCTGATTGCGGGCCGTCATAATAATAATCGGGATTTGTTCTCCGTTGTTACGCCACTCCACCAGAGAGTCAAAACCATCGCCGTCCGGTAATCCCAGATCCAGCAGCATCAGGTCAAAATGCTGTTCTGTCAGTCGCTTACGGGCATCGGCCAGTAAACGCAGCCAGCACACCCGGAAACCGGCCAGTTCCAGTCCCCGGCACAGAGCTTTGCCTAATTGTAAATCGTCTTCGACTAATAGAATTTGCACGTTTTTTCTCTCTCTGTAAAAGCGGATTGCAGTATAGCATTGACGATTACTGTGACAACGCAGGCAAATTAGTGTGGCAACGGGGCTTAATCTACCCTTAATTAATCCCGGTTACTGTGATATCCGGTTTATAAAATCATCAATCAGATGCCCGGCATATTTTTCGGTCTGCCTTTGCAGAAAATAAAAATAAAAAATGGTACCGAACAATACAGCAGCATAAATAAACACGGCCCAGATATAAGTCAGGCTGTAATCCAGCAGGGCCAGTGAGAAATAGCTGATATCAATATTCAGTGACAGGGTATCAGCAATCTTCTGTGAGAACAGCAGCAGAGAGAAAAGTAATACCGGCAGGGCGAGTAACCCGGTCAGAATATTGACCTTTTTGCGGCGTGCCGCGAGGGCGGGATAATGTTCATCGTGCATATAGGCGGCGATATCGGTGAGCTGATCATCCAGATCGTCACGGCAGGCTACCGGTGCGTCCTGTTTTTCTATTTGCTGATGCAAAAGGCGTAAGAGCTGGCTGTTATCGATGCTTTTTGCAAAAGCGGTAATAATTCCCATGCGGAACTCCTGAAAGTCTGTGCCGGCGGCTATTATTTAACAATTTTACAGCCCGGTCATGCTGATTTATTAACATTAACTGAATTAAATCATAATCTGCGCTCTGCGGTACAATACTGATACGTTATAGCGGAAAGTACTGTGTTATATATAACGGCAGAATACATTTATCTTTCAGGATTATCATCCATGTTACGTATCACCGCACTGCTGGAAAATACGAATACTGACCCGAAACTGGATTCTCACGCCGGTCTCAGCCTGCTGCTGGAGGACGGGGAAACCTCGCTGCTGTTTGATACCGGAGCGGATGATACTTATATCAGTAACGCGCAGGCACTGGGAATTTCACTGGACAATATTGATGCCGTGGTGTTGTCGCACGGTCATTATGACCACTTCGGCGGATTAAGCCGCACAGAACGGCATAATCTGCCGTCACCGCTGAAAGTGATTGCACACCCGCATATTTTCGAGCCGCGCCGGGCGGCATTGTGGCTGGGCAGTTACCCGCTGAAATTTAAGCGGTTATCACCGCCGTTTTGTGAAGAAACATTACGCCGTGACTATCAGTTTGTGCTGACGGAAAAACCGTATGCTATCTCACCGCGTTTTCTGTTCGCCGGAGAAATCACGCAGCGGGCAGTGGTGCGCCGCTACGGGGTTCTGCTCAGTAACGGAGAGGCGGACTATGTCCGTGATGACAGTTTTCTGATCTGGCACGGGGAGGAGGGTATTGTGATTATCACCGGTTGCAGTCATTCAGGCATTGAGTCAGTGATACAGCATGCGCGGGCTCTGACAGATAATGCGCCGGTGCAGGCGGTGGTCGGCGGGCTGCATCTGCGCCGGGCAACACCGGCAGCACTGCGCCGGGCACAGAAGGCAGTGGATCCGCAAACCCGGGTGTACGGCTGTCACTGTACCGGTGCCAGAGGGCGTAATGCCCTGAATGCGGACGATTTTAATACCGGGCAGCAGCTGACATTCCGCTGAATCTGCCCGCCGGTTTTATTCGTGGTGTGCTTCCAGGAAACGGACATAGGCATCTGCCCATTTCTGCACAAACGCACCGGTTTTTTCACTGAATTTACCGTTTTCACCTATCATGCCGTCATACCACTGCAGGTACATTTCCGGCTGATTGAGTGTCGGCATATTCAGGAATGCCAGCACATTGCGCAGATGCTGCTGTGACATTGCAGTACCCATCGCGCCGGCAGAAGTACCGATTACAGCGGCCGGTTTGTTATCCCAGCTGTTTTGTCCCCACGGACGGGAGCCCTGATCCAGCGCGTTTTTCAGCACACCCGGGATAGAACGGTTATATTCCGGTGTAACAAAAATCACACCGTCAGCCTGTGAAATCTGCTGTTTGAATGCCAGCACCTCAGCAGGCGGTTGCGCATCACAGTCCTGATTATAGAGCGGCAGTGAGCCGATACTGACAAATTCACACTGAATGTGTGCAGGGAAAAGAGAGACAAGAGCATGCGCCAGCTGACGGTTGTAACTCTGCTCACGCAGCGAACCGACAACAACAGCAACGCGGTACTGTTTCATTGTAACCTCCTGAACCGGTGATAATCCGGCGATAAATAAGCAATAAAACAAATAAAAACGTTATTATCATAGTGCGGAATCGCAGAACAGAGAGCAACATTTAGTAAATTTTTATGACATCACAACAAAAAAAGATCTTATCAGGAGCCGGAATGACTATCCCGCACGCCCCGGAACGCCCGGTACCGTTCACCGCACACGGTGAAACCCGGACGGATAACTATTACTGGCTGCGGGATGATACCCGCAGTGATCCGCAGGTGATTCAGTATCTGACGGATGAAAACCGCTATACGCAGCAGAAATTGCAGGCGGCAGCGCCGCTGCGCGAAGCGCTGTATGAGGAGATGGTCGCCCGCATGCCGCAGGCGGATGAATCCGCGCCATACACTTACAATGGCTATATTTACCGCACCCGGTTTGAAGCGGGCAAAGAGTATCCGCTGTATGAGCGGTGCAACATAAACAGCGACCAGTGGGAAGTGCTGGCGGACGGCAATGAACGGGCACAGGGGCTGGCCTATTATGAGCTGGTCTCTCTGGTGGTCAGTGCGGATAACCGCCGCATCGCGATTGCCGAGGATAAAGTCGGCCGCCGTGAATATCAGGTGGCTTATCGTGATCTGACCGATAATCACTGGCAGGAATCCGTGCTGACTGAAGTGGCTGACGATCTGGTCTGGTCTGCTGACGGTTCGGTGCTGTTCTACGTCCGTCAGGATCCGCAGACATTGCTGCCGTTTGAGGTATATCGCCACCGTTTCGGCACAGATAGCACACTGGATGAACTGGTATACCGCGAGGACGATGACCGTTTTTATACCGGGTTATCCCTGTCATCCTCCCGTGAATGGATTTTTATCGGCTGTCACAGCCCGGTAACGTCTGAAGTTCATCTGATCAATGCTAATGACCCGCTACAGTCACCGGTCTGTTTCTCACCGCGTCAGGACGGGCGTGAGTATCACGTCGATCATCTGGATGGTCAGTTTTATATCCGCTCTGATCATGAAAACGAACTGTTTGGTCTCTATCAGACGAATGCACCGGAAAATCCGTGGCAAACCCTGATTGCGCCGCAGCCGGATACCGATCTGGAAGATTTCACACTGTTCTGTGACTGGCTGGTGTTACAGGAACGGCACGCCGCACTGCCGCAGATCCGCATTATTCACCGGCAGAGCGGGAAAGAAACACACGTTGCATTTGATGATGGTGCTTACTGTGCGTGGCTCGGGCTGAATCCGGAGCCGGACAGTCAGTTGCTGCGCTACGGTTATACCTCGATGACGACACCGGCATCGGTGTATGAGCTGGATATGGTCAGCGGCGAACGGATACTGCTGAAACAGGCGCAGGTAAACGGTTTTCAGCGGGATAATTATCACAGTGAACGGATTTGGATCACCGCCCGTGATGGCGTACAGGTACCGGTTTCACTGGTCTGGCATAAAGATCACTATCAGCCGGGATTCAATCCGCTGCTGATTGAAGGTTATGGTGCGTACGGTGCCAGTATGGATCCGGATTTTGACGCTAACCGGCTGAGCCTGCTTGATCGCGGTTTTGTTTATGCTCAGGCACATATCCGCGGCGGCGGTGAACTGGGTAAACGCTGGTACAATGCCGGAAAGATGCAGCATAAAATCAACAGCTTTAATGATTTTGTTGATGTGACACGCGAACTGATTGCCCGGCGTTACGGCGCGGAAAACCGGATCTACGCCACCGGCGGCAGTGCAGGCGGGTTGCTGATGGGCGCGGTGATTAATCAGGCGCCGGAGCTGTATCGCGGTATCGTGGCACAGGTGCCGTTTGTGGATGCACTGACTACCATGTCGGATCCGTCCATTCCTCTGACCACCGGCGAATATGACGAGTGGGGCAACCCGGAAAATGAATCAGCTTACCGGGATATCCGCGCCTACAGCCCGTATGACAACATTGAGGCGAAAGCCTATCCCAATATGCTGGTGACCAGCGGCCTGCATGATTCTCAGGTTCAGTACTGGGAACCGGCAAAATGGGTGGCAAAACTGCGGAAACTGAAGACGGATGATAATCTGCTGCTGCTTTATACCGATATGGAAGCGGGGCACGGCGGTAAGTCAGGGCGGTTCAACTATTTGTGGGATGTGGCACTGGGTTATGTGTTCCTGCTGATGGTGGATGAGCAAGAGCCTTCGTGACACTGTCACCAAATGTGTGACAATGTCACCGATAAAATCGTATATTACTCAGCGGCTTTCCGTTTACGGGCAGCCGCTTTTTTGTGTACGGCGATAATTTCACTCTCCACACTGCCATCCTGTAACAGCGTGGTGATTTTCTGCCCGACTTTTACCTGACGGGTTTTGTTCAGCACCTCACCGCTGTCCGTCTGGCTGATACTGAAGCCCCGGCTGAGCGTTGCCAGCGGGCTGACACCCTCGAGGGTTGAACAGAGACGGGCAAACCGCTCGCGCTGCTGACTGAGCTGTTCACGCATAGCGGAGGAGAGACGGTACTGCAACTGCTGAACATGGCGCTGCTGCTGTTGCAGTTGCGGGCGAGGATCCCGGCGCATCAGACGCTGTTCTGTTTGTGTCAGCTGACGGGACTTTTGTGTCAGCATAAGCTGTCCGGCCTGAACCAGCCGTTGCTCCAGGCGCTGAATCAGCTGTTGCTGGCGTGCCAGACGCAGTTGCGGATGTTGCTGCTGTAACCGGTGGTGTAACTGGCTGAACAACCGCTGTTTTCTGGCGATAAAATAATCCATCGCCATTTCCAGCCGTTGTTGTACTGACTGGATCTGCCGCAGGCGCTCTGTCAGGTCACGACTGACCAGTTCTGCCGCCGCAGACGGTGTAGGTGCCCGTAAATCCGCGACAAAATCAGCGATAGTGATATCCGTTTCATGACCGACGGCACTGATCACCGGCAGACGGCTGGCAAAAATAGCCCGCGCCACCCGTTCATCATTAAAACTCCACAAATCTTCCAGTGAACCGCCGCCGCGCCCGACAATCAGCACATCACATTCATTACGGCGGTTGGCGGTTTCAATCGCGCGGACAATCTGTGCCGGTGCATCAGCACCCTGAACCTGAGCGGGATAGATAATCACCGGCAGTGACGGATCACGGCGGCGCAGAATATTCAGAATATCGTGAAGGGCGGCCCCGGTGGCGGATGTCACCACACCGACACAGGTGGCCGGCACCGGCAGCGGTTTTTTCAAATGGGTATCAAACAGTCCTTCGGCTTTCAGTTTCTCTTTCAGCAACTCAAACTGCTGCTGAAGCAGACCTTCACCGGCGGGCTGCATAGATTCAACAATCAGCTGATAATCCCCGCGCGGCTCATACAGCGTGATCGCGGCGCGTACCAGCACCTGTTGCCCGTTCTGCGGCGCAAATGTCACACGGCTGTTATTGCCGCGGAACATGGCTGCCCGCACCTGGGATTTTTCATCTTTCAGGGTAAAATACCAGTGACCGGAAGACGGACGCGAAAAGTTGGAGATCTCCGCGCTGATCCAAATCCGGCCCATCTCCAGCTCGAGTAACTGCCGGACAGTTGTATTTAACCGGGTAACAGTAAAAATTGCGGTATTTTCAGGTAGCAACATGTGAGCCAGATCAAATAATAAAACAAGGACTTAATTGTCCGATACTACCGCCTTCTGACAGATTAGCAACGAATTTTTGAAAAAAAGGCTAGGCGCAACCGATTACCACCTGTATAATGCCGCGGCAATATTTTATCTTCTTTCAATCCTGCTGCCTGGTGAGATATTGCACATGTTACGTATTAAAAAAGAAGCTTTAACCTTTGATGATGTTCTCTTAGTTCCTGCTCACTCCACTGTTCTGCCCAACACTGCCGATTTATCGACACAACTCACCGCGAAAATCCGTCTGAACGTCCCGATGATCTCGGCGGCGATGGATACCGTAACGGAAGCCCGTCTGGCGATTGCCCTTGCCCAGGAAGGCGGCATCGGTTTTATTCACAAAAATATGTCCATTGAGCGTCAGGCTGATGAAGTCCGCCGTGTGAAAAAACACGAAAGCGGCGTTGTTTCTGATCCGCAGACTGTTACTCCGTGCACCACACTGCGCGAAGTCCAGACCCTGACTGAACAGAACGGTTTCGCCGGTTATCCGGTGGTCACGACCGATAACGAATTAGTCGGTATCATCACCGGTCGTGATGTGCGTTTCGTGACTGACCTGGATCAGCCGGTGACTGCCGTTATGACGCCGAAAGAGCGCCTGGTGACCGTCCGTGAAGGCGAAGCCCGCGAAGTGGTTCTGAAAAAAATGCACGAGCGCCGCGTGGAAAAAGCGCTGGTGGTGGATGATTCCTTCCATCTGCTCGGCATGATCACCGTAAAAGATTTCCAGAAAGCAGAGCGCAAACCAAACGCCTGTAAAGATGAGCACGGCCGTCTGCGTGTCGGCGCGGCAGTCGGTGCCGGTGCCGGTAACGAAGAGCGTGTTGATGCGCTGGTGGCTGCCGGTGTGGACGTTCTGTTAATCGACTCCTCCCACGGCCATTCCGAAGGCGTATTACAGCGCATCCGTGAAACCCGTGAAAAATACCCTGAACTTGAAATTATCGGCGGTAACGTCGCCACAGCCGAAGGCGCGAAAGCCCTGGCGGCAGCGGGTGTCAGCGCAGTGAAAGTAGGTATCGGCCCGGGTTCTATCTGTACCACCCGTATCGTAACCGGCGTGGGCGTACCGCAGTTAACCGCTATTTCCGATGCTGTTGAGGCACTGGAAGGCTCCGGTATTCCGGTTATCGCTGACGGCGGTATCCGTTTTTCCGGTGATATCGCGAAAGCGCTGGCAGCCGGTGCGGCATGCGTGATGGTCGGTTCGATGTTCGCCGGTACCGAGGAATCTCCGGGCGAAGTGGAACTCTATCAGGGTCGTGCTTACAAATCATACCGTGGTATGGGCTCACTCGGTGCGATGTCCAAAGGCTCTTCTGACCGTTACTTCCAGACCGATAACGCCGCTGACAAACTGGTGCCGGAAGGTATCGAAGGCCGTGTGGCTTACAAAGGCGTGCTGAAAACCATCGTTCACCAGCAAATGGGCGGCCTGCGCTCTTGCATGGGACTGACCGGTTGTGCAACTATTCACGAACTGAATACTAAAGCAGAGTTTGTCCGTATCAGTGGTGCCGGGATTCAGGAAAGTCACGTTCATGATGTGACTATCACCAAAGAAGCACCAAACTACCGTTCAGGTCTCTGATTCATGCGGCGGTCTGCGGACCGCCAGCCTATAATTGTTTGCTTTTGGAACATACTTTAATGACAACGAATATTCATCAGCACCGCATTCTTATCCTCGACTTCGGATCGCAGTACACTCAGCTGATCGCGCGCCGTATCCGTGAAATCGGTGTTTATTGTGAACTGTGGGCATGGGATGTCACTGAAGAACAGATCCGTAATTTCAATCCGAACGGTATTATTCTCTCCGGCGGCCCGGAAAGCACCACTGAACACAACAGCCCGCGCGCACCTGAATATGTCTTCAGCGCCGGTGTGCCGGTTCTCGGCATCTGCTACGGCATGCAGACCATGTCTATGCAGCTCGGCGGTGCAGTGGAAACCTCTGACGAGCGCGAGTTCGGTTATGCACAGGTTGAAATCCGCGAAACCTGCGAACTGTTCCGTGGTATTCAGGATATGCTGGATGACAACGGCAAACCGCTGCTGGATGTGTGGATGAGCCACGGTGACAAAGTCACTGCTATCCCGTCTGATTTCGTGACCGTCGCCAGCACCGAAACCTGTCCGTTTGCGATCATGGCAAATGACGAAAAACGTTTCTACGGTGTACAGTTCCACCCGGAAGTGACCCATACTCACCAGGGCCAGGAAATCCTCAAACGTTTCGTGCTGGATATCTGTCAGTGTGAAGCGCTGTGGACCCCGGAAGCCATTATCGAAGACACCGTTATCCGTCTGCGTGAGCAGATTGGTGACGACCATGTCATCCTGGCACTCTCCGGCGGTGTGGACTCCTCTGTGACTGCTATGCTGTTAAACCGTGCTATCGGCAAGCGCCTGACCTGTGTATTCGTGGATAACGGCTTACTGCGCCTGAACGAAGCAGAGCAGGTTATGGCGATGTTTGCGGGCAAATTTGACCTCAATATTATCCACGCCAAAGCGGAAGACCGCTTCCTGAATGCCCTGAAAGGCATTGCGGACCCGGAAGCCAAACGTAAAGCTATCGGCCATACATTCATTGAAATTTTTGATGAAGAAGCGTCAAAACAGAAGCAGGTTAAATGGCTGGCACAGGGCACTATCTATCCGGATGTGATCGAATCTGCCGCCTCTGAAACCGGTAAAGCGCACGTGATCAAATCTCACCATAACGTCGGCGGCCTGCCGGAACATATGGAGCTGGGGCTGGTTGAGCCGCTGCGCGAACTGTTTAAAGACGAAGTCCGCCGTATCGGTCTGCAACTGGGTCTGCCGTACGATATGCTGTACCGACATCCGTTCCCGGGCCCGGGTCTGGGTGTCCGCGTACTGGGCGAAGTGAAAAAAGAGTACTGTGACATCCTGCGCCGCGCCGATGCTATCTTTATCGAAGAGCTGCACAAAGCGGATCTGTACCACAAAGTCAGCCAGGCATTCACTGTCTTCCTGCCGGTACGCTCTGTCGGCGTTATGGGCGACGGCCGTAAATACGACTGGGTTGTCTCACTGCGCGCCGTCGAAACTATCGACTTTATGACCGCTCACTGGGCACATCTGCCATACGATCTGTTAGGCCGTGTCTCCAACCGCATCATCAATGAAGTTGACGGTATTTCCCGTGTCGTGTATGACGTCAGCGGTAAGCCACCGGCGACGATTGAGTGGGAATAATTTCGCGTCTGGCAACAGCCTGCACGTAAAAGCAGTAAAGTACCTCTAAGCCCGCGTAACTGCGGGCTTTTTTGTTTTTGTGTCTGGCACTTTCTGGTCACTGTCAGCGACGGGATGATCGGTTTTTTCAAGAGAATTTTTGATGTGATGCTTACAATTCCTTTAAGTTAAAGGAGAACTGTGCGCACAGCCCTTCTCATCGAAGTAAGTTATCCGCCCCCATGTTGTGACGACATAATCATCTGCAAACACTATCGATAACATGTCCTTACCTCCTTTGTCTGTGAGACTGAAATGGTTCGACCCACCCTGGGAAATCTGAATATTATCCACATCCTTCGGATGAGCTAATTCCTGCAGGCGTTCAAACAGCATCTTTACATTGTCTGCCGTTGTTCCTTCGGGTAAATGGAAGAGTTGATGAAAACATTTCAGAGCTTCAGCCTGATGAGTAAAGCAGAAAAAATCGTTAATTTTATTCCATAAACCAGAGGGAATCTCCGATATGAGTGTATTGTCAAGTTGAACATTACTTACACATTTATTTTTAGTTAAAGGGTAACTGAGCGTTCTCCCGTCATCGCAGTAAGTCATACCTCCCCCCGTTGTGACGGTATACTTATCGGCAAACACTACCGACAATATTTCCTTACCGTCTTTATCTGTGATACTGAAATGGTTCAACCCATCACGGAAAATCTGAATATTACCCGCATTCCCCGGATGGGCTAATTTCTGCAGACGTTCAAACAGTATCTTTACATCGTCTTTCGTTGTTCCTGCGGGGGGATGGCAGAGTTGATGAAAACATTTCAGAGCTTCAGCCTGATGAGTAAAGCAGAAAAAATCTTTAATTTTTTTCCCATATACTCATCTTAGGGGGAATATCTGATTTGAGTATATTGTTAATTTGATCATGACTTATGCTGGCACGAAAATAACGTGAACCGACACAAAACGACATAGTACCTCCTTCAAAAAGCGTTTGTGACTAACTCAATTTGTAGCAGTCGCTAATATACGTTGTGAATCGGGTAATCCATGGAGGCTTGCAGTAAAAATTGAGCTGATGATGAACACTGCAGCCGGCGTCTCTTTCAGAGAAAAGTTCAATGGTGCCTTCGATGGTATGGCCCGGCACCGCTAAGCTATGTCAACGGCAGCGATATGTTGGCTGAAAGGGGAATTTCCGTTCATCGTGCAGCCATTTATCGTTGGTTTATCGAATATGCGTGTGTGCTGCGTAAAAACTCAAAAAATATCAATTTATTCGGGCTGTTTCCTTCCGGTAACCTGATGCAACCTGCGTCAAGATTAACGGAAAATGGTTTTCCCTTTCTTCAATACAAAGGACAACCTAATCAACAGATAACAAATGTCGTTCATTATTTTTGACTTCTAAAGTCAAATTTGGCATCTGGTCATTATCCGGTACCGGCCTATTATGTTTCCTGTCAGTGAGCAAGATTAATATTTATTTTTATCAATTTAACCAATTGAACAGGAACACATTATGTCTAAATTAGAACTGTTAAGTCCGCAAAACTCCGCCGTTATTTTTATTGATCATCAGCCGCAAATGGCTTTCGGTGTAGCTAATATTGACCGCCAGCAACTGAAAAATAATACCGTTGGCCTGGCAAAAGCAGCAAAAATTTTCAATGTGCCGACAATTTATACCTCCGTTGAAACAGAAAGCTTCAGCGGATATATCTGGCCTGAATTACTCGCCGTCCATCCTGAATCAACACCTATCGAACGTACGTCCATGAACTCCTGGGAAGACCCGAAATTTGTCGAAGCCGTTAAAGCCACCGGGCGTAAAAAATTAGTGATGGCGGCATTATGGACAGAAGTCTGCTTAAATTTCCCGACCTTAATGGCGATTGAAGCCGGTTATGAAGTCTATATTGTGACTGATGCCTCCGGCGGTACGTCAGTTGATGCGCATGAACGTTCCATTGACCGTATGGTGCAGGCCGGGGCTGTTCCTGTGACCTGGCAGCAGGTATTGCTGGAGTATCAGCGCGACTGGGCCCGCAAAGAAACCTATGACGCAGTGATGGGGCTGGTTCAGGAGCACAGCGGTGCTTACGGTATGGGTGTAGATTACGCCTATACTATGGTTCATAAAGCACCTCAGCGCGTCATCAGATAACAGCGTGACAGCCGGTGAGGTCACTCACCGGCTATTTTTCCTATACCGCTTGCCGCAACAGTATTTGATAAGCAGTGAATTCCTCATAAACAGGAAACACATCATCATGAATAAACGCGTCGCATCAAAAATATTTATCAACGGTGATATTCATACACTCGATCGTGAAAATCCCGTTGCTCAGGCTGTTGCTGTCCGTGACGGCAAATTTATTGCTGTCGGAACCAGCGATGAAGTTATGCAGTTCCGGAATGAAGAAACAGAGATTATTGATCTTAAAGGGCAGGTGATTATTCCCGGCCTGAATGACTCGCACCTTCATCTTATCCGCGGCGGACTGAATTATAACCTCGAATTACGCTGGGAAGGGGTGCCGTCATTATCGGATGCCCTGGCGATGTTAAAAGCACAGGCCGATGTGACACCGGCACCGCAATGGGTCCGCGTTGTGGGCGGCTGGAGTGAATTCCAGTTTGCCGAAAGACGGATGCCGACATTAGACGAGATCAATGCCGTTTCACCGGATACCCCGGTTTTTGTACTGCATCTTTATGACAGTGCGCTGCTGAATAAGGCAGCACTGCGGGTGATTGGTTATACCAGAGATACCCCGAACCCGCCGGGCGGTGAAATTCAGCGGGATGAGCACGGTAACCCGACCGGTATGCTGATTGCGAAACCGAATGCCATGCTGTTGTATTCCGCGCTGGCGAAAGGCCCGAAACTGCCGCTGGATTATCAGGTTAACTCAACCCGTCAGTTTATGCGCGAGCTTAACCGCCTCGGGGTAACCAGTGCGATAGATGCCGGTGGCGGTTTTCAGAACTACCCGGAAGATTATGAGGTGATCGCGGAACTGGCAAAACAGAATCAGCTGACTATCCGTATCGCCTATAACTTGTTTACCCAGCGTCCGAAACAGGAGCTGGAGGATTTCCGCGAATGGACATCGATGGTATCGCCGGGAGAGGGAACTGATTTTTTCCGTCACAATGGTGCGGGGGAAATGCTGGTATTTTCTGCGGCTGATTTTGAGGATTTTCTGCAACCAAGACCGGATCTGCCGGACAATATGGATGCGGAGCTGGAAGCCGTGATCCGCCACCTCGTTGAGCACCGCTGGCCGTTTCGTTTGCATGCCACTTATGACCAATCCATCAGCCGTATGCTGGATGTGTTTGAAAAAGTAAATAAAGCGATCCCGTTTAACGGCCTGCACTGGTTTTTCGATCACGCAGAAACCATTAGTGAAAAAAATATTGAACGGGTAAAAGCGCTGGGCGGCGGACTGGCAATTCAGCACCGTATGGCCTTCCAGGGGGAATACTTTGCGGATCGGTATGGTCATGAAGCGGTGAAACACACGCCGCCGGTGGCGAAAATGCTGAATGCAGAGGTGCCGATCGGTCTGGGAACAGATGCGACGCGCGTAGCCAGTTATAACCCGTGGACAGCCCTTTACTGGCTGGTATCAGGCCGGACAGTCGGCGGCATGAAGATGTATGACGACAATAACCGGTTAGACAGAGATACCGCATTGGAGTTATGGACTATCGGCAGCGCCTGGTTTTCTGATGAGCAGGGCAAAAAAGGTCAGATCAAATCAGGACAGTTTGCAGATTTTATTGCCTTGTCTGACGACTATTTCCGTGTACCGGAAGCGGAAATTAAAGCGATTGAATCTCTGCTGACCGTGGTGAATGGGGAGATTGTTTACGGTAAGGGTATTTTCGGGCCGCTGGCGCCGCCGTCAATTCCGGTTTTACCGGACTGGTCACCGGTTATTAAAGTGCCGGGACACTACTCTTATTTACAGCAGGAAAATAAAGCGGCGATTCTGAATCAGTTACACCAGTGCTGCGGTTCGTGTCATATTCACGGACATCAGCATGATATCGCCCGTAAATCGTCTGTGCCGGTTGCGGATGATAATGCCTTCTGGGGGGCGCTGGGCTGTTCCTGTTTTGCATTTTAATTATCGCTGTACATGTTAATACTGTGGCTGGTGGTAAAACACCGGCCATATTAAACCGGAGATCATATTCATATGACTAATCCGCAATCATCAGCCTGGTCGCCGCTGCGTAACCGTATATTTTTTGTGTTATGGATGGCGACATTATTTTCTAACATCGGAACATGGATGAATGATGTCGGTGCGGGATGGCTGATGATAAATCTGAGTCCTGATCCTGTCATGATTGCCGCCATTCAGGCGATGACAACCTTACCTGTCTTTTTATTAGCCTTACCGGCCGGGGCGATTGCCGATATTTTTGATAAGCGTAAGCTGCTTATTGTTGTCAATATCATGATGTTTTTTGCCGCTGCATTACTGGCTGTTCTGGTTTATTTCAATGTGGTCAGTATCGGCTGGTTATTATTAATTACCTTTATTCTCGGATCCGGTGCTGCCTTTTTAGGCCCGGCGTGGCAGGCGATTGTCCCGGGGATTGTGGCACCGCAAGAATTAAAAGCGGGGATCGCACTGAACAGCATGGGGATTAATATCAGCCGTGCCATCGGTCCCGCACTGGCCGGTGTGCTGATTTCACAGGTGGGGCTTTATCTTCCCTTTATGCTTAATGCACTCAGCTTTATTGCCATTATTGTGGCGGTATGGTGGTGGAAAGGGGAGAAACACAAAGAAAATACCTTACCGGCGGAATCTGTTGTCGCCGCTATGATTTCCGGGCTGCGTTATGCCCGTTACAGTCCGGCATTAATTAAAACCATTATCAGAGCCGCTGCCTTCTTTGTGTTCGCCAGTGCGTACTGGGCGATGCTGCCGCTGGTTGCCAGAGTGTCGCTTCAGGGGGATGCCACGTTATACGGGATTTTAACCACCAGTATCGGTATCGGGGCGGTTGCCGGGGCATTCAGTTTATCTGCGCTGCGGGCCCGGTTCAGTAGCGGAATATTAGTGACTGCAGGGACTGCCGGAACGGTCATTGTGCTGGTGATATTTGCCGTGACCACATCAAAATACCCGGCAATCGCCGGCAGTATTATTGCCGGGTTCAGCTGGCTGATCACACTTTCCACCCTGATGGTATCAGCGCAGACAGCACTGCCGGACTGGGTCAGAGCAAGAGGACTGGCGCTGTATCTGACCGTATTCTCGGGGTCAATGGCATTGGGGTCATTAATCTGGGGGCAGATAGCCTCACACACATCAATAACAATCGCACTGCTTGCGGCGGCGGCCGGAATTATTGTTGTCTGGTTATGTGTGCTGAAAGTGAAAATTGACCACGACACTATCAATTTATCACCGTCGGAACATCTGACAATGCCGGAGGAATTACCGTTTTATTCTGAGGAAGATAAAAAACCGGTGATGGTGTGTATTCAGTATAAAGTGGATGCGGAACATCAGGCGCAATTCTTTGCACTGATGGAGCAATTAAAACGGATCCGGTTACGGGATGGCGGTTATTCCAGAGGGCTGTTTTCGGTTCCCGGCACGCAGGATGAATTTATGGAGACATTTATGGTGTCATCCCCGGCAGAACATCACCGTCAGCATAAACGGGCAACCGTGGATGATCGCCGGATTGACAGTCAGTTAAATGCCATTATCCGGAGTAAGACGGTTGTGCATTATCTCTCATATTCAGTGACTGCCGGAAAACAGGAATAAAACGGGAGGTACTGATAACAAAAATAATGAAGGGCACTATCCTGCTGATAAGGTGAAAGACACTAACAGTCATCAAAAAAAGAGTCCGGTAACAGTATATTTATTGACTAAACAGCCAAGTAATATCATTATGATGCGATGGTTTTCACATAACTAAAATATAATGAGCAACGTGATGGATTCTGAGCAGTATGGGTAACAAACACGGACTGGTATTTCTTGAGCAGACAGTTAAGGGGATATTCAGGATATTACTCTCATTGATTGTAATTGCGTTTTTATTGCCGGTTATTCTCTTTTCTGTGCTGTGAATGGCACCGGCAGCATCTTTTTTCGGGCTGTCTGTGAGTGTTTAATGCTGTTTTTATTATAAGGTGGCGGTATTTTAAATTTTATATTTCACCGGGGTGTCGTTGTCCGCAATTGATTACCGGATTGCGGTTGGTTTTTCCGGGGAAATAAATCCGTCTGCCGGTAAGCATTATCATAGCCGGCTTTTGCCACCAGTCACTTTGGCGTATTTATCCGGCTGAACGTCAGTCATATCATGTTCATGGTAAGCAGCGTTGAGAGGAAAAAACGGAACGGGATGAGAAAATAAAACAGCACGGCGGACCGTACTGTTTTAGTGAATAAATAAGAAATAGTGTGTTATTTTTTACTGCGTTCGTTGTTATCTTTCTCGACTTCCGCTTTCCATTCGGAAGTAATCGGTTTTGATTGCTGTTTTACTTCAACGGCTTTGTTGACAGCATCATATGCTTTACCGTAACCAGCTTTATCCTGCACATAACCGGTGGCGTTATCACTTTTAATCCCGATATTACCGGCTTCTGCAATAGCATCAATATTGGCACCGAGGAAAATAAAGTCCCACTTATCTTCTTTTTCCGCAGAATTAATCATTGATTTAATTTTGTCCCGGCTGTATTTACGGCTGCTGTTTTCTTCACCGTCAGTAATAATCACAAATAACACATTATTATTCTTGGTGATTTTGCGGTTTTCACGAATTTTTTCAATAGTGATACCGACAGCGTCCAGTAATGCGGTATTACCACCGACAGAATAATCATCCAATGTCAGATTTTTAATTTTACTGATAGGCTCGCGGTTATGCAGCGTGCTGTTTTCGTGGTTGAATAAAACGGTGGTGACGTAAATATTGCCTTCTTTTTTACGGTTTTCGGCAAGAACGGCGTTATAACCGCCGATGGTGTCCTGTTCAAAACCGGACATGGAACCGCTTTTATCCAGAACAAAGACCAGATCCAAATCTGCCGGTGCCGCAGGTTTGGTTTCTGTGGCCGCAAACAGCGAGGCGGAAAATAACAGCAGGAGTGGTGCAATAAAGGTGCGGGAGAGTCTGAACATAGATATTCCTTATACTATTTTCTGACGGGATAACACGACGGATAATGATGTATTCTGAGGTGAACAAAAAATATTCACAGCAGATTTATCCGATTAGCGGGTCACTCTGTTTCTTCCGTCCGCTGCAAAATAGCGGTGAGATATCCGGTGTCCTGATGCAGGCGCAGGTAACGGGAAACGGCCTCTTCCCATAAATGACCGTCACCCAGTATTGCCCGGCTGCGGGTGGAATGGCGTCCGTAGCGGTTCTGATACAGGCTGATTAATGTCTGGTTGACCTTGCGGACGTCCGGGCGCGGGGTTTTATCCATCTGATGCGCTATTGCCCGTTGTACTTTTTCAATCGCGGCAGGATCCGGCTCATAGCTGCATTCATGGTACTGGCTGAGCACAATAAAGGCTGGCGGAATATTTTCATCATACGCTGCCTGCAACCGCAGATGACCATCCAGTATAATGTAGGATGCCAGACCGCTGATATACCAGAGCAGCACCGGCGGCAGTTTTCCTTCGCGGGCCACTTTGCGCCAGTATTTCAGGCGGCTGCTCTGCGGTTCAACGGTATAGCGCGGCAGCAGCCGGTAACCGCCGAACCACCAGTCCACAAACATAACCCGTTCGGGGGATTGCAGATCAGGTAAATCACCGGGGTATAACTGCCAGTCCGCATTACTGATATCTTTGGTGAACGGCGAACGGAAGCACCATTTTTCGCGGGGATGCGGTGCGCTGACAATATAAGGGGCGGACGGCGGTGCAATATTCATCGGGCGCAGCAACCACTCTCCGGCGGTGAGCAGCGGGGAAGACCGTTCCTGCAAATCCCAGGCGAAGTAACGGCACCACTGCGGAGTTTGCTGTTCTGCCGGCAGAGCAGAAATTTTCTCAGTCTGTTGTGAGCGAAGCGGCGATAACAGATTCTGCTGAGCCGGATGGTTCTGATTATAAATCAGCCAGACACCACTGTGATCTTTCAGAACGGTTGCCCAGAACAGCGGATTGCCGCTCAACTGCAACTGCATCCGGCTGTTATGGCCGCTGAGCAGCGCAGGAGCATCGTCATTTACTGTTTCAGGATTAACCCTGACAAGCAGGCTGTGCCATTGCTGATAATCATCAATTTTATCCTGCCACCAGTAGGTTTTCATGGTATGGTTTCGCCTCAGATTTTCCGTCACCGGCACAGGCCGTTGCCGGTTGCACCCTTACATTATTTCACAGTGAATGATTATGTCTTACCAATGTCCGCTTTGCCAGCACCCGCTGACGCACCGCCCCGGCAGTTACAGCTGCGAAAACCATCATCAGTTTGATCTCGCGAAAGAGGGGTATATCAACCTCCTGCCTGTTCAGTTCAAACGCTCAAAAGAACCGGGCGACAGTAAAGAGATGATGCAGGCGCGCCGGGCATTTCTGGATAATCACCATTACCGCCCGATGCGGGAGCAGGTAATCGCGGCATTTGAACAGCATTTACCGGCACAGACGGAGCAGGTACTGGATATCGGCTGCGGTGAGGGTTACTACACCGGCGCACTGGCGGAAAGCCTTGCAGCACGGCAGGTGACGGTGTACGGGCTGGATGTGGCGAAGGTTGCTGTCCGTTACGGCGCAAAACGCTATCCGCAGGTCAGCTTCAGTGTGGCATCCAGCCAGCGGCTGCCGTTTGAGGATAACAGTCTGGACGGTGTGCTGCGGATCTATGCACCATGTAATCCTGATGAGTTAACCCGTGTGGTGAAACCGGGCGGCATTGTGATAACCGTAACTCCGGGCCCGCGTCATTTGTATCAGCTGAAATCCCTTATTTATGATGAAGTGCATCTGCATCCGCTGAAGGAAGAGCATTTCCCCGGATTCGGTCCGGCGCAGGAGCAGCAGGTGGCTTACCCGATGGTGCTGAACGGCGCGGATGCACTGGCGCTGTTGTCAATGACACCGTTTGCGTGGAAAGCGACAGAGGCAGTTAAACATCAGCTGGCGGCAGAAACGGCATTTTCCTGTGAAACGGATTTTCTGATCCGGGTTTACTGCCGGGAAGCATAATTCAGAAACAAAAAGACCCGCCGCAGCGGGTCATCAGAACGGATTAACCAATTAACCAATATGTTCATACAGGATGGTAAATCCGATCAGGATCAGGACAATCCCGCCGATAATTTCTGCCCGTTTGCCCAGCAGCGGGCCGATATAGCGCCCGAGGATCATTCCGGTGGTGGCCATAATCATGGTCATCAGCCCGATGGTCATGGCGGTATGGACGATATTAACTTCCAGGAAAGCAAGGCCGACACCAATTGCCATCGCATCCAGACTGGTGGCAACGGCGGTGGTGGCGAGATGTAATGCGCTGTGGCGCTGCGGTTTTTCATGACGTTCGCAGCAGTCATCACCGGCGGTGATACTGTTATAAATCATACGTGCGCCGAGGATAAACAGCAGTGCGAAGGCAATCCAGTGATCCCATTCAATAACATACTGACTGGCAAAAATACCGATGGCCCAGCCGATAAGCGGGGTGACTGCTTCGATTATACCGAAGATAAAACCGGTGCGCAGGGCTTCACGTAAAGGTGGTTTGTGCAGGGTAGCGCCTTTGCAGACGGCAACGGCGAAGGCATCCATAGACAGGGCCAGGGCAAGGACGAGGGTGGCGTAAAAACTCATAAACTCAGTCTCGGTCGGGTAGCTTATCCATATACACACAATCCAACCCCGACCTCCGGTGAACTGCGTGTTTATGGTCTTGCCAACCGAAACGGCATCCGTACCATGCTGATATAATATCACGCAAGTATGTTGACACGGATTTTCTGTTATTTCTCTGAGAGGTTAATAACAGAACAGGCTACTCCCCAATGACGTGACCGGAAAGATATCACAGAAAATAAAAAAGGCAAGAATATATATTCTGATTTCAAAAGATGCTAATGAGAATGATTTTCATTACATGGTATTTTAATAAGATAATAAAGACTAATATTATTATTAGTCTTTATTTTTGTAGGGGGATAAAAAGGAGGAGTTATTATTTATTATTAATCATAAAATTATAAATCCTTTGTAAATCATCAAGATGCATCACCTTGATGTAAATTTTACGATTTTCCAAACCCACAAGAAGAATACCGTCTTCTGATAAATTCATGGTTTTAATTCGGTCATATTTAATATAGGCATTGGCGTAAAAAAATCCGTCCTGTTTAAAATATAACTTCGGTGAACGAATAAAAGCCAGATAAATAGCAATGATAATACAGCCGGAAAGTAAATAGGTTGTTAACGGACTGCCGTGCCCGGTTATATTATTATAAATAACAATACCGATAAGAAGGATAAAGATCACGGCATCCGCACGGTGATTACGGCGCAGTTTTATCCGCAGCTGTGTTTTGCCTTTCAGTGTGCTGACAATGAATTCGTCGTAGACGGCAAACAGCAGCATCAGCACAATCACAGCCAGCAGAACAATATCATTTACACTCATTGTGGTTCTTTTCCCCTGAAATGAAACAGAAAACGGGAGGCAAGCCTCCCGTTTAAACTATCATACTCTTTCTGAAAATACGCGTTCGTCAGAACGTGTTTTTTACCGGTTACAGTCCGAGGAAACCAAAGACATAACCCGCAATACCCAGTATAAAGAAGCCGATGATAATCAGCAGGGCATTCACTTTATGTCGCAGCAGCCACATACAGCCGAATGTCAGCAGCAGCGGCATCAGGCCCGGCATCAGCTGATTGAGGATGGTCTGGACAGTGGTGATTTCCATCTCACCGGTGGTCGGGTTTTTAATTTCCGACACCACCAGCGGGATATTCACTTTTGTCCATTTGTTTACCAGTGCCCCCATGACAAACAGGC
Source organism: Morganella sp. TYF_1 (assembly GCF_043105645.1). Taxonomy (NCBI): domain Bacteria; kingdom Pseudomonadati; phylum Pseudomonadota; class Gammaproteobacteria; order Enterobacterales; family Morganellaceae; genus Morganella; species Morganella sp. TYF_1. The sequence continues at coordinate 189,352 of NZ_JBICLU010000025.1, forward strand.
CGAGGATTGACGCCCCCTCGGTCAGTTTCTGCAGGAAGCCGCCGCCCATATCCTGAACAATATCCAGGCCTTTTTTGTAGCCGTAAGCCACACCGTAGTAACGGGTTGCCAGGCGGACCAGGTTAAACAGGAAGAAGAACAGTAACGGCCCGAGCAGGCTGCCGGTCATGGCAATCCCCGCACCGAGGGCGGCAAAGACAGGACGCACGGTACCCCAGAAAATCGGGTCACCGACACCGGCCAGCGGCCCCATCAGACCGACTTTGATACCGTTGATGGCACCATCGTCGATAGCCGCACCGTTAGCGCGCTGTTCTTCCATCGCACAGGTCACACCGAGGATAGGTGCAGCCATATACGGGTGGGTGTTAAAGAACTCCATATGGCGTTTGATAGCCTGTCTGCGTTCTTCATTATTTTCCGGATAAAGACGGCGGATCACCGGTACCATGGAGAAGGCGTAGCCCATTGCCTGCATACGTTCAAAGTTCCATGAACCCTGAAACAGGTTTGAGCGGATGAAGACACCCCGGATGTCGCTCTTTCTTAACTGTTTTCTGCCGGTTACGTTGCTTGTAGTATCAACCATGTTGCTCACCTTCTTAGTCTAACTCGTTATCCAGGTCGTTTTTGCTGCCGGCAGCGACAACGACTTCCGATTTGTTGTATTTCGGACTGAGCTGGATATACAGCACAGCCATCACCGCACCGATCACACCCAGCGCAACCAGGTTGAACTCAGTAAATGCGGCGGTAACGAAACCCAGATAGAAGAATGGCATCAGGTAGCCGGCACGCATCATGTTGATAACCATGGCGTAACCGACCACAACAATCATGCCGCCGGCGATATTCAGGCCGCTGGTGACCCAGACCGGAATCGAGTCAAGCATTTCGCGGACAATATCTGTCCCGACAGACACGGCCACGATAACTGCCGGAATCGCGATACGCATTGCCTGTAACAGCAGCGCACCGACGTGGATCATCCCCAGAGCGGTGAGATTGCCCTTGTCAGCCGCACGGTCACCCCAGTGCTGGAAGGCCACGGTAATGGTACGGACGATGATAGTCAGCACCTGACCGGCCGCCGCCAGCGGAATAGCCAGCGCGATACCGGCACCGATATTCTGACCTCCGGCAATAACCAGGATGGTGGAAATGATGGATGCCAGCGCGGCATCCGGTGCCACTGCCGCACCGATGTTCATCCAGCCGAGTGCGATCATTTCCAGCGTACCGCCGATCATGATCCCGGTTTTCATGTCACCCAGTACGATCCCCATCAGCGTACAGGCGACCAGAGGGCGGTGGAACTGGAATTCATCGAGGATTGACCCCATACCCGCGATACAGGCAACGATGAAGACCAGGACGATTTGTACAACGGAAAGTTCCATTGTGTTTCTCCTTTAACCAGTCATTTTGCAGACAACAAATTTTGTATTGAGTAATGGGTCAAATTAACTTTCAGCTTTGCTGATTAAATCCATCATTTTTATTTTTGAATCGGTGGAGACTTTGCGGACTTCCAGCTCGATGTTGCGGTCATTCAGCGCTTTGAATGCCACGATATCGTTTTCATCGATAGAAACCGCATTGTTAACCTGTTTTTTACCTTCGTGGAAGGCCATCCCGCCGATATTGACCGATTTGATCTCCACGCCGTCTTCCACCAGGCGCAGAACATCCGCCGGGTTGGTGAACAGGAGCATGCAGCGGTCATTGGCGTATTTCGGGTTATTCCAGACGCGCACCATTTTCGCCACATCCACCACGTGTGCGGTCACACCCGGAGGCGCAACCTGCTTGAGCAGTGTTGAGCGGACGGTATCGTTGGCAACTTCGTCACTGACGACAATAATGCGTTTGACGTTGGTTTCTTTGGTCCAGCGGGTGGCGACCTGGCCGTGGATCAGACGGTCATCGATACGGGCGAGGGCGATAGTCATGTGTCCGCCCGGGCCTGCCGGTGCCGCCGGCTGTGCGGCCGGTTTAGGTGCAGGAGCCGCTTTTGGTGCCGGTTCATCCTGTGCTTTCAGGGCACGAATCCCTTCACGGCCGGTTTCCAGCGCGACCGCAACCAGTTCCTGCAATGACGGATTATCATCACGGCACATAAAGGTTTCGACCAGCATCGGTACGTTAACGCCTGTGACTATCTCATAATTGCTGTTGCCGCCTGCGCTCTGATCCTGCTCAGTCACGATGCGGTTTGCTGCGTTGAACGGGCTGCCGCCCCAGGTATCAACGAGGAATAATACCCCGTCAGCGGTTGATAAACCGGGCAGCTTCTCATTGTACTTCGCATATAGTGTATCGGCATTTTCCCCCGGTACGAAATCGATGAAGGAGACGTTCTCCTGTTCACCGATCAGCATTTCCGTTGTGCGCAGTAACTGCTCAGCGGCTTTGCCGTGGGTGCCAATCATAATGGCTATACTCACCTCTGTTCCCCCTTAACATCAGTCAGGATGGTTCTTGTGTATTACACAGAATCTTTTATGGGTCAGAAAAAAACCGTAAGACTCCGGTGTAAAGATAGTCTCAGGCCCGGGTTACCGCTAATTATTTACGTTTAAACAGCGATAATTAATTTCGGGGCACTAATTAAATCAGAGGGTAACATTCTATGAAGGTAAAAAAACTTGCTTTCTGTCAGAAAACAACAAAACAGAAACATTGAAGACGCAATTATAGTTAATTATTGTGTTGAATGTATTATTTGCCAGAGTGATAGGGCGATTTTTGCTTATTTGGCAGCGTGATATATCGGGGTGTTTTACATGTTGTTAGCATCTTTACCTGAAAATGGCACAAGCAGATTAAAAAACAACCCGTGCTGATGCGCTTCAGGTAAAAAATATCCCTGCAATGTTGCAGGGATATTAATGTTATCGAATTATGTTTTGTGAGTTAACTCACAAAATCAGTCGCACTGAACCTTGATTGCAAGACCGCCGCGTGATGTTTCACGGTATTTGGCGTTCATGTCTTTCCCGGTTTCATACATGGTTTCGATGACTTTATCGAGAGAAACGCGCGGTGCGCTGGTACGGCGCATGGCCATACGGGCGGCGTTGATCGCTTTCACAGAAGCAATGGCGTTACGCTCGATGCACGGCACCTGAACCTGACCGGCAACCGGGTCACAGGTTAAGCCCAGGTTGTGTTCCATGCCGATTTCAGCTGCCACACAGACCTGGTCCGGGCTGCCGCCGAGGATTTCAGTCAGACCGGCAGCCGCCATTGAGCAGGCCACACCGACTTCGCCCTGACAGCCGACTTCCGCACCGGAGATAGAGGCGTTCATTTTGTACAGAATGCCGATCGCGCCGCAGGCGAGGAAGTAGCGAAGATAGGTATCCGGAGTGACTTTTTCGATGCAGTGATCATAATATGCCAGCACCGCAGGGACGATACCGCAGGCACCGTTGGTCGGTGCGGTGACCACTCGGCCGCCCGCGGCGTTTTCTTCGTTGACAGCCAGAGCAAACATATTAACCAAGTCAACCACGTTCATCGGATCTTTGGAGAGTTTACCGGCGGAGTTGATCAGGCGGTTCAGTGCAGCGGCACGGCGCGGGACACGCAGCGGCCCCGGCAGAATGCCTTCGGTTTCCAGACCATGAGCGATACAGTCCGTCATGGTTTTGTAGACATCGGCGAAATAGGCGTCGATCTCTTCACGGCTGTGCATATCGAGTTCATTTTTCAGCATCAGCGAGGAGATGGAAAGCCCGGTCTGATGGCAGTGATTCAGCAGTTCTTCGGCTGAGGCATACGGATAGGACACCGGGGTTTCGTTGGCGTTATCCTGACCGAAATGCTCTGCATCGACGATAAACCCGCCGCCGATGGAGTAATAGGTTTTGGTGTATAACTCGTCATCACCGGCAAATGCAGTGATGCTCATGCCGTTTTCGTGCAGCGGCAGGTTACCGGTGTGGAAATTCATGCCGCCTTCACGCGGGAAATCCACGGTCTGCTGACCATTGGCCAGTGACAGACGCTCAGTCTCTTCCACATTGCGGATAAAACCGTCAATGGCATCGATATCCACGGTTGCCGGTAAGTTACCGGCCAAGCCCATAATGATGGCGATATCGGTATGGTGACCTTTCCCGGTTAAGGAGAGTGATCCGTAGACATCAACAGAAACGCGGGTCACACGGGAAATCAGACCTTTCTCAACCAACTCATCAGCAAACTGCTTCCCGGCTTTCATTGGCCCTACGGTGTGGGAACTGGAAGGACCAATACCCACTTTAAACATGTCAAAAACGCTAATCACGTCAGACTCCTTAAAAAAACAATGTAATAGTGATTTATCGTAAAGCGCGTTACTTTACTGTTATTTGCTCACACGGATAAAGTAGTTTATCGCATTTTTCACTGCGTAACAGCGATTTTAGATAAAATTCAGGCATACCTGATGAAAAAAAACAGGGGGAAATAGGGCAGAAGTGTGAAATTGGTTACAAATCAATCATTTTTCACTTGCGTTGCGAGGCGATATAAAATACCCGCTGTTAATCCCCAAATCATCCGTCCTTCATATAAGTAAAAATAGAGACGGCGTTCAACGGTATTGCGGGTCATATCAATGTAGCGGTAGCGGCTCAGATCAAGGGCAGCATCCAGCGGCAGCTCAAAGATATCCGCCACTTCCTGCGGGTTACCCGCCAGCGGCAGAGACGGCGGGATGATCCCGACGACCGGGGTGACCCGGAAACCGGTCACACTGTCCACCGGGGCCATTTGTCCCAGCACCTGCACGGCCTGCGGCGGAATACCCACTTCCTCACGGGCTTCGCGCAATGCGGTGGCGATGGGGGAAATTTCGCCCGGATCCGCCGCGCCGCCGGGCAGGGCAATCTGTCCCGGATGGGAGCGCAGTGACGCTGCCCGTTGTGTCAGCAGGATCCCGGGCCGGGCTTTATTGGTGATAGGCAGCAAAACCGCCGCCCGGCGATCCCGCTCACCGGCAATCTCCGCTTCGGAAGGGCGGGTTAACTGAAACCGGGGAATAAAGCGCTCAAGCGGGCTCATGATATTTTCTCCGGCAGAACGGTCAGTATGCGGCCCAGTTTATCAAATGTTTCCTGATATTCGTCTGCGGCGCGGCTGTCTGCGACGATCCCGCCGCCCGCCCGGCAATAGAGGTGATTATTTTCCGCAATCAGGGTCCGGATTGCGATATTGGTGTCCATGGTGCCGCAGGCACTGATATAGCCGACAGAACCGCAATAGGCGTGGCGGCGGACAGGCTCGAGCTCTTCAATGATTTCCATTGCGCGGATTTTCGGGGCGCCGGTAATGGAGCCGCCGGGGAAACAGGCGCGCAGCAACTGTGCCGCCCGGCATGCAGCCGGTAACTGTGCGGTAATGGTGCTGACCAGATGCCAGACCGCCGGGAATGGCTCGACCGCAAACAGTGATGGCACACTGACAGAGCCCGGAAGTGCCACCCGGCCGATATCATTGCGCATCAGATCCACAATCATCAGGTTTTCCGAGCGATCTTTCTCTGATGCCGCCAGTGCCTGTTTTTCAGCATCGTCGGCCTGAAGGTCATCCAAATGACGCGGACGGGTACCTTTAATAGGCCGGGTTTCTGCGCTGCCGTCTTTCAGCCACAGGAAACGTTCCGGCGAAACAGACAGAATGGCGGCCTCCGGCAGACGGAGAAACGCGGAAAACGGTGCCCGGTTTTCGTCATTCAGCTGCAGAAATGCCAGCCATTCATCCCCTTCATACGGGGCGGAAAATCCCTGGGACAGGTTGACCTGATAACAGTCACCAGCCTGCAGATAGTCATGAATACGGGCAATTTTTTCGTGGTATTCCGCTTCGGTCATGTCGGACTGCCAGCGGCCGGTCAGGGCGAAAGGCCGGCTGTCAGGCGCTTTCTGACTCTCCAGCCAGTGCAGACGAGCGGCAGGATCGGTATAGGTGAGTAATGTGGCGCAGCGACGCCGGTGGTCAACGATCACCGCCCAGTCGTAAATGCCAATGGCCATATCCGGCACAGACAGCTCATTACGTGCCAGTGACGGCAGGGATTCAGTGCGCCGCCCGAGGTCATATCCCCATAATCCCATCGCGCCGCCTGCAAACGGATAGTCATCGAGCGGTTGCGGATCCAGCCCGCACTGTGCCAGCGCCGCATCCAGTAACTGAAACGGGTCATCATTTTGACGGACGCGCTGCCCCCGGCTATCTTCAGTTAAGGTCTCATCGCCCCGGGTAGTCAGTGTCATCAGGGGATCGGCGGTCAGAATATCAAAACGGTTATGCTGGTGCTGAGCACTGCCGGAGTGCAGCAGCATGGCCCACGGCTGATGTGACAGCGGGGCAAACAGGGTCAGGGCGAGACCGGGATGATAGTCAAGTGGTGTCAGTACAGGTACGGAATGTGATGTCATAATTCAGTCTGTCAGTAATCTGTGTCCGGAAACTGCCGGTTATCTTATCGGAAAACAGGCGGGTGCGTCCCGCCATCTTTATGAGTATAATGTGTTTTTTACTGAAATGTTATAGAAGGTGATTATGTTTACCGGAATGCCCGCGTTAAGTCATGAAGAACAGCAGGCCGCTGTTGAGCGGATCCACACCCTGATGCAGGAAGGAATGAGCAGTGGTGAGGCTATCGCGCAGGTCGCGGCAGAGTTACGCGAACGGCATCACGGCGGTGAGCAGATCCGCGCGCTGTTTGATGAAGAAGATGACGACAGTGAATAATAGAAACAAATATTTAACAAGTGTCACAATTTCCTGATAATAAATATGTTACTTTGCAGCAATAAGCATTAAGTGAAATTTAATTAAGCGCTATTGTATAAAAATGACATTTAGTCTCTTTCGGGATTAAAACAGGAGGTTTTATGAAGGCAATGAATCTGTTCACCCGTACCGGATTGGCAGGTGCAGGTATTCTGCTGGCATTCACCGTCAGCGCACAGGCTCCGGCCACGGCGGAAGTCAAAAATGAGCGTATGGTGACTTTCCCGGCGTGTGAATCGCTGAACAAAGATCAGATAGCGGCCCAGGTAAAATATGACTTTGTGCAGAGCCGCTACCCGCGCTGGCAGGATGACAAAGCGCTGCTGGGCAGCAAGCCGGTTGCCTGGGTGAATGTGGCGGAAGTGACTGAGAAAGACGGTAATTACAGCGTACCGCTGGTTGTGCGCGGCGCGAAAAAACAGGTCAGTTACACCGTGGATGTTAATTGTGCGGCGAAGACCATGACCTACAGTCTGCCGCAGTAATGACACTGACGGTTAAACTGTAAAAAGGCGTGCAGCACAGCACGCCTTTTCTGTATTCAGCGTTTGGCGTTCGGCTCATACGGCAGGCGGGATAATCCGGCACTGCGCTGACGGTAAAACACCAGACGTTCTGCAAAATAGGCGCGCAGGGATTCCGGCAGAGTCTGCTGCACCTGCTCGGCAATTACCGGCATATTATAGCGCTCTTTAAACGCGACACCGGATGCGGCTAAATCCGCATTGATTTTATCCATCTCTTCCTGACTGAGTTCGGCAAGATTATAACCCACGATATGCTCCTGTAACGGCTGACGGCCTTAACTTAACTGAGCTGCCGCCTGACTGCAAGCCCGGATTGAGGGGTATTCAGTCTTCCCATAAAGAGAATACGATTAATTCTGATTATCTTTACAAAATCATTTTGTTTTCAATATGTTGTGAATTTATTAAATAGCACTTTTCTTCCCGGCAGGAGTGTGCATAATGACCGCAGATGATGAAATAAACGACTGCACAGGAGCCTGTATATGTTAAAGCCGGATATGGTTGACCAACTGAATGCCCAGCTGAATCTCGAATTTTATTCCTCAAATTTATATTTACAGATGAGCGCATGGTGTGCTGATAAAGGCTACGAAGGTGCTGCCGCATTTTTAAAAGCGCATGCAGCAGAAGAAATGGAGCATATGCAGCGCTTGTTTAATTATCTCAGCGATACCGGGGCAATGCCGCTGCTGGGGGCCATTGATGCACCACCGACTGAATTCGGTTCAGTGAGTGAGGTTTTCACCCTGACGCTGAAACATGAAAAATTAATTACTGATGAAATTAATAAACTGGTGCATGCCGCGCTGACCTCACAGGATTACTCCACGTTTAACTTCCTGCAGTGGTATGTGGCTGAACAGCACGAAGAAGAAAAACTGTTTAAATCTGTCCTCGATAAATTTGCGATGGTGGGTGACAGTGGTAAATCGATGTTCCTGCTGGATAAAGATCTGGGCCGTATGGCAAGTGAACCATCAGCAAGCTAATCATTTTTAACAGCACTGTTATTTATAATATAACCACACAATTATCATAATAGACTGATATTTGTGTGGTTTTTATTTGTGTTACCGATCACAAAAAACACTCTCCGGCCTGTGAAGGTTTCCGCAATGCCCCCGGTTGCGCTAGTATGTCCCGCATAATTACATCACCTGCAAAAATGAGGCATACCATTATGTTAACCAACCTGACCGCGCACTGGCGCAAATTATCTGCTGTTGTTGTTTTATTTGTCGGTTTATCCGGCCAGCAGGCATTCGCTCACGCTCATGTCAAAACCCTGGTTCCGGCGGCAGATACTGCGGTGACTGGTTCACCGGAAAATATCTCTCTGGACTTTTCCGAAGGGATTGAACTGAAATTCAGTAAAATCAGTGTGAAAGATGCACAGAATAAACCGGTTGCTGCCGGAAAACCGGAACTGGCCGAAGGGAATGATACCCGTCTGATCCTGCCGCTGACAGAAACGCTGCCGGCCGGTATCTATCACGTTGAATGGAAAGTGGTTTCTGTTGACGGGCACAAAACTAATGGTGACTATCAGTTTACGGTGAAATAAGCCGGTTATGGAACTGACACCGGAAGCGCTGCTGATTATCTGCCGCTTCATTCATTTTACGGCCGTAATGCTCCTTGCGGGCTGCGGTCTGTTTACTGTTCTGCTGTCCGGTAACCGGGTGGCACTGCTGCTGCGGGCCCGTCTGCGTCATACTGCCCGCAGTGCAGCCGTGTTTACCGTCCTGACAACGTTCCTCTGGCTGCTGTTACAGGCAGCACTGATGGGGGACGGCTGGGCGGATATGCGGGACCCGGAGATTATCCTCGCGGTGCTTTCCACCTCTTTCGGGGAGATCTGGCGCTGGCAGCTGGTGCTTGCCGTTATTCTCTGCAGCGGGCTGCTGCTGCCGTCCGGACGGACGCAAAGCGGTCTGTTTCTTAGCTGTGCCGCAGTGATGCTGGTGCTGCATGCGTTTACCGGCCACGGCATGCTGTACAGCGGCTGGACAGGGCGGCTCTATCAGCTTAATCAGGTTGTTCATCTGCTCAGTGCCGCTTACTGGTTCGGCGGGTTGTGGCCGTTCCTGGTCTGCCTGCTTATATTGTTGCGGCGTGATACCCTCGCAGAGGGACTGCCGAAAGACGTGGTGGCAACCCTGATCCGTTTTTCAAACCTGGGGCATCTCGCTGTCTTTCTGGTACTGGTAACCGGCCTTATCAGCACTATGCTGCTGTTGCCGGACTGGCCGCAGTGGAGCGGCAGTGATTATCAGGCACTGTTATGGCTGAAAACCGGGCTGGTGCTGACGATGGTGCTGCTGGCGGTGATAAACCGTTATGCGGTGGTACCTAAAATCGCACAATCAGGCCGCTTCCGCCTGTTGATGATTAACAGCTGGGTTGAGATAATTCTCGGCACACTGGCCATTTTAATGGTGGCGATTTTTGCAACTTATCAGCCTGCATAACGCCGGGCAGGCTGACAACCGGGACACACTATGAAGAAAGCTCTGGCATTAATTCCTCTTTTACTGGCAGGTGCGGCACAGGCTGCGCCGCTGAAAACCATCAGCAAGTTTGAGTTTGGTGAAAAGTGGCCGTTTACCCGTGAGGAAGTGATGATCAACTGCCGGGACGGAAATGCACTGTGGGTGATTAATCCGTCCACACTGATGTCGTATCCGCTGAATGATGTGGCAGCACAACAGGCAAAAGAGCAAAAAATAAAGGTGACTGATCTCTCAGTTATCACATTAAAACAAACCGGAGACGCGGAAAAAGGCATGGATCTTACCCCGATCATTGAAGCAGCCGGTGCGCTGTGTGGTGATAAATAACACATATTAATTATGAAATTTAACGATTAATATTCGGTTATTAATTAACCAACTGAAATATAAGCCATTTAAATCAGATGCATGTTAACGATTTGATAAATAAATATTTTGCATATGTAACCAAACCGACTAATCTTAATCATGTAGGTTGTACGATATTTTCAATGGCAATTTTAGCGCACGGCTCGCTATGAGCCTTTTTCCCTGGACCGGATAGAGGACTTTATCCGGTCTCTTTTTTATTCCCGCCGTTTTTTCCCTCATTTTCACGAAAAATGCGCAAGGATTTGTAATAATCCTATAGGGCAGCCCCGTTATTTGATATAAATTAAACATTACTTTAACCGGATAATTAACCCGTAACTGTAGTGTGACACATGAATAAACTCGCGTTTTATCAGGATTTAACCCGCCGTTTAACATCGCTTATCAGTGATGAGAAAGATGTCATCGCGACACTGTCTAATGTCAGTGCCGTCCTTTTTGACGAGCTGGAACAGATAAACTGGGCCGGATTCTATCTCCTTCAGGGGGATACTCTCGTACTGGGGCCGTTCCAGGGAAAAGTGGCCTGTGTCCGTATTCCGGTTGGCCGTGGTGTCTGCGGAACGGCGGTTGCTCAGGGGCAGGTTATCCGGGTGGATGATGTGCATGATTTTGCCGGACATATTGCCTGTGATTCGGCCAGTAACTCAGAAATTGTGTTGCCGCTTATCGTAAATGGTCAGATTATCGGCGTGCTGGATATCGACAGCCCGGTTTTTAATCGTTTTGATAATAATGATGAAATTGGTCTTAAAGCCTTGAATGACGCGCTCTGCGTACATCTGGCAACGTGCTTTATGCCGAAATATCGTGAAATGATCGCAAGTTAGGCCTCCGGGAGCATAGCATTTGTCTGTAACACTATTATAATGACGCCTGTTCATGCCTGCTGGTTGGCAAAGCACCGTTGTAATCAGGAAAATTCATGGAAAATCAACCCAAGTTGAATAGCAGTAAAGAAATTATTTCATTTTTGGCTCAGCGCTTCCCGCAATGCTTTGTGGCAGAAGGCGAGGCCCGTCCGCTGAAAATCGGCATCTTCCGCGATATCGTCAGTCGTATCACTGAAGAAGATGGTATCAGTAAAACACAGTTACGTACCGCACTGCGGATGTACACCTCCAGCTGGCGCTATCTGTACGGCGTCAAAGAAGGGGCCAAACGTGTTGATCTGGATGGTAACGATTGCGGCGATCTGGAAGCGGAACATGTTGAACATGCCCGCACTCAGTTAACGGAAGCGAAAGCCAGAGTCCAGGCGCAGCGTGCGCAGAAACGTGAGCAGGAGGGTGAGAAAAAACCGCGCCCGGCAGACAAAGCCGCCGCTGACTCCCGCCGCAGCCGTACGGATAAGCCTAAAGCGCCGCGTACCGGTAAAGCTCCGTCGCCGAAATCCGCCGATGCACCACGTAAACCACGGGCACCCCGTCCCGAATCTCAGTCTGCACTGACACCAATTACTGATATTCAGGCACTGAAGGTGGGGCAGCAACTGAAGGTGACAGTCGGTTCCGGCGTTATGGATGCGCAGGTTCTCGAGATCACAAAAGATGGTGTACGTGTTCAGCTGCCTTCAGGGTTGGCAATGATCGTGCGTGCGGAACACTTAAAATTCTGATACGGAGTCAACCGAGGCATGAACAAATTTTTACCCCTGGCGTTGCTCATCGGATTCAGTTTAACCGGTAATGCGATGGCAAGAACCGGCACCACAGCGCTGCCGGATGTCAAAATCAGCCAGCTGCCGGATACTCAGCAGGCACCGGAGCACTCCACGGTCAGTGAACGTGTGACATCCCGGTTTCTGCATTCCCATTACCGCCAGTTTCAGCTGGACCCGGAATTTTCAGCGAAAATTCTGGAACGCTATCTGAATCTGCTGGATTACAGCCACAACGTCTTTTTGGCGTCTGATGTGGCGAAATTCAGTAAAAACAAAGCAGATGTCGGCAACTATCTCCGCAAAGGGGAGTTACAGCCATTATACGACCTGTTTAACCTGTCACAAAAACGCCGTTTTGAGCGCTTTCAGTACGCATTGAACCGCCTGAAACAGCCGATGAATTTTGACGGCGACGATGTCATTGATGTGGACCGGAGTAAAGCACCGTGGCCGCAGACAGAAGCCGAGCTGGATAAACTGTGGGATGCCAAAGTCAAATACGACTGGCTGACCCTGAAACTGTCCGGCAAAGATGACAATGAAATCAAAGAAACCCTCACCAAGCGCTATACCTATGCGCTTAAACGTCTGACGCAGACGAAAAGTGAGGATGTTTTCCAGCTGATCATGACCGCGTTTGCCCGTGAGATCGATCCGCACACCAGTTATCTCTCCCCGCGCAATACCGAGCAGTTTAACTCTGAAATGAGCCTGTCTCTGGAAGGTATCGGTGCCGTGCTGCGGATGGATGATGATTACACCGTGATTAATTCACTGGTCGCCGGTGGTCCTGCGCTGAAGAGCAAGGAACTGGCGGTCGGGGATAAAATTCTGGCTGTCGGTCAGGCAGGCAAGCCGATGGTGGATGTGGTCGGCTGGCGTCTGGATGATGTGGTATCACAAATCAAGGGTGCCAAAGGCAGCAAAGTCCGCCTGGAAGTGCTGGGTGATACCAAAGGGGCCAAACCACGTATTGTGACCCTGACCCGTGAGCAGATCCGCCTGGAAGACAGAGCGGTGAAAATGACTATCAAACAGGTCGGTGACCAGAAAGTCGCGGTGCTCAATATTCCGGGCTTCTATGTGGGTCTGACCAATGACACCAAAACGCAGTTGCAGAAACTGGCAAAAGAGAAAGTGGATGCGGTCATTATCGATCTGCGTGGTAATGGCGGCGGCGCACTGACAGAAGCGGTGGATTTGTCCGGCCTGTTTATCTCCAGTGGTCCGGTGGTGCAGGTGCGGGATAATAACGGTCGTGTCCGTGAAGATGCGGACAGCGATGATGTTATCTATTACAAAGGTCCGCTGGTGGTGATGGTTGACCGCCTGAGCGCATCCGCGTCTGAGATTTTCGCTGCGGCAATGCAGGATTACGGTCGTGCGCTGATTGTCGGTGAGCCGACCTTCGGTAAAGGTACTGTGCAGCAGCACCGTCCGGTCAGCCGTATTTACGACCAGATGCTGCGCCCTGAATGGCCGGATCTGGGCTCTGTGCAATATACTATCCAGAAATTTTACCGTATTAACGGCGGCAGTACCCAGCGCAAAGGGGTAACGCCTGATATTATTATGCCGACCGGCTTTGATAACGACGATATTGGTGAAAGTTTCGAGGATAACGCACTGCCGTGGGACAGCATTGCCCCGGCACAGTATTCACAGACGGATATTATCCGTAAAGCGATACCTGAACTGGCACAGAAATATCAGGAACGCTCAAAAACCGATCCGGAATTCGCGTATATTTACGAAGATCTGGCACGGTTTAAAGCCAATAAACCGACACAGTATATTATTTCCCTGAATTATGCGAAGCGTGATAAGGAAGACAAAGAACTGGAAGGGATCAGGCTGAAACGGATTAATGAACGTTATGCCCGTGAAGGTAAGAAACCGTTGGCGAATCTCGAGGCACTGCCGAAAGATTATGAAGGGCCGGATGCGTATCTTGATGAAACCGTTAAAATTGCAGCCGATCTGGCAAAAGTGCCGGATATCGCAAATAGCGCGCAGTGACCGGTTATTTTACGGAATAACATCAATAAAAAAATCGACAGCATTCAGGCTGTCGATTTTTTTTGTGCCGCATAAACACAGCGGCACCGGCAATTTGTCGCGAATTAATTAAAAGAAACGCGGTACAGAAATTGTCATAACTGCATTGGTAATACGATCAAACGTTGTTTTTGTGGATTTAATTAATTTAGCCATAACAATTCCTCCATTATTTCTGAAAATAATGTTTAATACTCAGGTGAATGTGTTTATCTGTTAATCTGAACGGGTACAGTTAATGTGCTGTATCGATGGGATGTACTTTACTCATTAGTGTGAGTTCAATCAAGTTTTCACTCAAAAGAAGTTGAGCATAATAAAATCAATTTTAACTCATAAAATAGACAGTTTCGTAAAGAAAACGGTACATCTGCCGGTGATGTACGGAGAACAAAGGAATATTGATGATATTTCGTACACAATTCAGCACAGTACTGGGTGAAATGTCGGCAGCAGCAACGGAGCAGGGTGTTTGTTTTCTGGAATTTACGGAAGACAACCGCCGCGAAGATACCTTACAGCGGGTCTCTGCACGGCTGAACATGCCGGTAACAGACGGAAATCATCCTCATCTGGCACTGCTGGAGTCACAATTGCAGGACTATTTTGCCGGTAAACTGACAGAATTTACGGTTCCGCTGGTGCTGCCGGGAACATCTTTTCAGCAAAAAGTCTGGGATACATTATTGGCAGTGCCGTTTGGCTGTACGGTTACTTACAGTATGCTGGCTGAGTTGTTATCCAGCCCGCGTGCTGTCCGGGCTGTCGGGCGGGCCAACGGGATGAATCCGGTTTCCGTGCTGGTGCCGTGTCACCGTGTTACCGGTAAAAATGGTGAACTGACCGGCTATGCCGGCGGGATGGACCGCAAAGCCTGGTTACTGGCGCATGAAAAACAGGTTAAAGGAGCAGCAATATGATTTTCTGCAAACGGGTTTATGATGAGGTCGCGGAGAGTGACGGTTACCGGGTACTGGTTGACCGGCTGTGGCCGCGCGGAATTAAAAAAACCGATCTGAATTACGATGAATGGAATAAGGATGTTGCGCCGGATACAGAATTACGCAAGTGGTTCCACGCTAACAGTGATCAGTTTGCGGAGTTTGAACGGCGCTACCGTGAGGAGCTTGAGAGCAGGCCGCAAAGCTGGCAACCACTGGTGGCAAAAGCGGTGCAGGGCAATCTGACACTGTTGTTTGCGGCAAAAGATAAAGAGCATAACCAGGCAAAAGTGCTGAAGGCATTTCTGGAAGAAAAACTATCCTGATGATATATCTGCGGCCTGTACCGGAAGCGTCACCGCACAAAAAAATCCCGGCGAACCGGGATTTTTCAGCAAAGAGGATAATTCAGCTTATCAGCTCAGGATCTTATTCTCTGCCAGGCTCAGGGCGAAATAACTGAAGATTAAATCCGCCCCGGCACGTTTGATGGAGCCGAGGGTTTCCAGTGCAACGCGGGTTTCATCAATCGCACCGGCCTGTGCAGCCAGTTTGATCATTGCGTATTCACCGCTCACCTGGTAGGCCGCCAGCGGCAGATTTGAACGCTCACGCACATCACGCAAAATATCCAGATAAGCCCCGGCCGGTTTGACCATCAGCATATCCGCACCTTCCTGCTCATCGATCAGGGATTCACGGATGGCTTCGCGGCGGTTCATCGGATCCATCTGATAGGTTTTGCGGTCGCCTTTCAGACAGGAACCGGCAGCATCACGGAACGGGCCGTAAAGGGCAGAAGCGAATTTGGTGGAGTAGGACACAATTCCGGTCTGATGGAACCCGGCGGCATCCAGTGCCAGACGGATAGCCCGGACCTGACCGTCCTGGGCGGCAGAAGGGGCGATAAAGTCAGCACCCGCCTGCGCGGCAACCACCGCCTGTAACCCGAGATTATGCAGGGTTTCGTCATTATCCACCACGCCGTCATGCACCACACCGCAGTGCCCGTGGCTGGTGTATTCACAGAAACAGGTATCGGACATCACCACCATTTCAGGCACCGTCTCTTTGCAGATACGGGACATCCGCGCCACCAGGCCATCTTCCGCCCAGGCATCACTGCCGGTTGCATCCAGGTGATGTGAAACACCGAATGTCATCACGGATTTAATCCCGGCATTGGCGATCCGCTCGATTTCATAGGCCAGCCGCTTTTCCGGAATGCGCATCACGCCCGGCATACTGTCGATGGCTTTATAGTCATCGGCGCCTTCTTCGACAAAAATCGGTAACGCGAGGTCATTGAGGCTTAATGTGGTTTCCCGGAACAGATCACGCATCTGCGGGGTCTGGCGAATTCTTCTGAGACGCTGGATGTCATGTTGCATAACGACAGTTGCTCCTTATTGCATAAAAAATAATGCGGTCAGTATAAACCTTTCAGAGGAGGATGGGGTACAGGCAGAAAAAAATAAGGCTCCGCAGAGGGAGCCTGAAAACGATGTGCGTTTATCTTCAGAATATAATACGGGCGATTTTATTGAGCTCTGAGATAAAACGTCTGATATTTTTTATTGCAGGTAACATAATTGCGTTCTTGTTTATTGTGTTCTCACAATTCGATGACATAACTTTAGCACTTTGTTGATGAGTGTCAATCTTTCTTACAAATTAAATTTAACATTTAAACTAAATTTGATTTGAAACGGTACAGCAAAAAAATGCTCAGCCTGTCCGTCAGAGACGGTTGCGGTAAAACGCGACCACACAGAAGGACGCGGTGACGTTGTCTAACTCTTTTAAGAAGCGGGCTAAAAATCGCATAATGAGTGTCCTTATATTGTTGTGATCTGCATCCCAAAATTGCCCCTTTTTGTGATAACAGTCAATATCTAAAATCCGGAAAAATGATTTTCAGTCAAAACAGGTGTGAAACCCGTGTGTCCGCAGATGTTTCCGGTGTTTTAACAATGGATTAACGGGGTAAAACAGTATTTTATGGTATTTGTTAAATACCCAGATTTATTCACCTGCTTTTTAGCAGCATAACAGGCAGTATGTGAGATAACGGAAATTAAAAATTATCTGCACTATACGTTAAAGACTGAAAAACAGGATGAACATGGATTCATTACTCTTCTGGGGTTTTGTGTTAGTGGCGCTCATTGTTGTGACGCCGTTTATTGCTGTTGCGGCGCTGCGGCGCACAACGCTGCTGAAGTTGCAGGTCAGCGTTCTGACAGAGGAAACGGAATCACTGCGCCGCGAGCTGGATGCCCTGACCGGCGGTCAGCCGGCGACGGAAAGCACTGTTCAGGCTGCTGCGCTGTCTGAGGCGATCCCGTTACAGCCGGAGCGGGAAGTGCAGTATGAACCGGTGCCAGAGCCGGAACCAGATCCTGTTTCTGAACCGGAACCGGTTATCGCGGCGGCGGCAATGCCGCTCCCGGCGGATACAGCAGCACCGGAGCGCAAAAGCCCGGCGGCCAATATTCTCGAATGGCTGCTTAACGGCAACCTCCCGGCCAAAATCGGTATTCTGCTGCTGTTTATCGGCCTTTCGTATCTGCTGAAATTCAGTATTGAAAATAATATCCTGACCCCGGAAGTCCGTCTGATCGGCGCGGCGATATTGTCAGTGACACTCTTTATTATCGGCTGGTGTGTCCGTCATAAAAACCGGCTGTACAGCCTGATAGTTCAGGGCGGCAGCCTCGGTGCATTTTATATCACGATATTTGCCGCCTATAAGCTTTATGAGTTCCTGCCGCTGGCCTTTGCACTGGCGCTGATGGTGGTTATCTGCCTGGCATCGGTTTTCTTTGCGGTGATACAAAACGCTGTCAGCCTGGCGGTTCTGGCGGTGATCGGCGGTTATGCGGCACCGGTGCTGCTTTCCACCGGCAGTGGTAACTATATCGCGCTGTTCTCCTATTATCTGATGCTCTCCGTCTCCATTCTGGTCATTAATTACCGGCAGGGCTGGCGGGTGCTGAATATTGTCGGTTTTACCTTTACCTTTGTGGTCGGCGTGATCTGGGGCATCGATAATTACCGGCCGGAGTATTACCTGAACTGTCAGATCTTCATTATTCTGAATCTGGTGGTCTACGGGCTGATGACGCAGCAATATGCACGCCATCATGTTATGACCGACGACAGGCGAAAACAGCGGATGGTGGATCCGGTACTGCTGTTTGCGCCGCCGGTGCTGGCGTTTTCCCTGCAATATGCCATTACGGAGCCGTTCTATCTCGGTACCGCAATATCATCACTGGCCTTCGGACTGCTTTATCTGCTGCTCACGGTAGTCAGTCTGCGTCGCTTCCGCGCTGACGGGCAACGCCTGTCGCTTGGCTTCCTGCTGCTCAGTATCGGCTTTATCTCACTGGCCGTGCCGCTGGCATTGTCGCCGCAGTGGACTTCGGTCGCCTGGACGATTGAAGGGCTGGCAATACTGTGGTTTGCCTGTCTGCAAAAACAGCGGATTGTCGGCTGGAGTGCCACCGGGCTGGTATTACTCGGGTTTGCCTCTCTGCTCTACAGTATGGACTTCATCTGGTGGTCGGAACAAAGCACCCTGATGTATATCTTCCAGTGGGTCGGGTTGCTGGTTGCCGGGGCACTTCATCACCATTTCCGACTGATGAACCGCAGCAAACTGATTTCCGGACTGCTGATTATCCCGGCTATGATCACCTGGCTCTCGTGGCTGTGGATGCTGCCGTGGTTATCACCGGCGGGTGAATGGCTGTCCGGTGAGGAATATGTACTGACCGGGCTTGTGATCTCGGTCTGGAGCTGGTTCTTCCTGGCGCGTAAAGTGCAGTGGATTCAGTTGTATTACTGCATCAGTGCGCTGTGGATAGTGAGTCTGCTGATACTGTGTGACTATATGCTTACCGGAACACATGCGGCCGGTTCGCTGTACGGCGGCGTTATCTGGCTGCTGATTATCGGCAGTATGATCACCTTTATCCGGCTGCTGCCGGAACAAGCACCGCGGATTGTCAGTAATCTGATGCACGGCGCGTCACTCTGGACTGTCATCGGACTGGTCGCCGCCGAAGTCCTGTGGGCGGAAAGACAACTGCCGTGGGGCATGGAAGAGTGGGCCTACTTTATTGCCATGCTGGCGGCGTGCGGCGTATTTTTTGTGCTTTACGCCATGCAGCGCCTGCGCTGGCCGCCGATGGATAACCATGCCGCGCTGTACTGGCAGAGTGCCTATCCGCTGGCTGTGTTGCTCGGGCTGGCGCTGTTTGCCGGAAATATGCAGGATGGTCAGCTGTCGCTCTGGCAGTATGTGCCGCTGCTGAACCCGCTGGATGAAGCGGGGCTGTTCGGGCTCGCTGCATTGTGGTGCCTGCGTGATGCGCTGATACGGACCACACCGAAAGTCCGTTTCCGGGCAGATGTGGTGTATGGTCTGGGTATTGCTGTTGCCGCGCTGGGTATCTGGTGGGCGAACGGTATTCTGATCCGCGCGCTGGCCTTTGCAGACGGCACTGCCTGGACTACTGCGGCACTGCTGCAATCCCGCCTTATCCAGACCACGCTGGCGATTGTCTGGGCACTGACTGCCGTGATCCTGATGACCACCGCAACCCGCAGGCATAAACGCCATCTGTGGCTGGCCGGGGCGGCTGTCTTTGCCGTGGTGATTCTTAAACTCTTTGTGGTTGATATGAATCAGAGCAGCGGGCTTGCCAGAGCCGGTGCCTTTATCGGGGTGGCACTGCTGATACTGGTTGTGGGATATTTTTCGCCGTTAC
Source organism: Morganella sp. TYF_1 (assembly GCF_043105645.1). Lineage (NCBI taxonomy): Bacteria > Pseudomonadati > Pseudomonadota > Gammaproteobacteria > Enterobacterales > Morganellaceae > Morganella > Morganella sp. TYF_1. The sequence continues at coordinate 208,993 of NZ_JBICLU010000025.1, forward strand.
CGCCGAAAACGGGCACTGACATACAGAATAATAAGGAAAATAACGGATGATCACAGGTAAAAAGGCGGCACTGTGCTGCAAATGGCATACCGGGGCGGTGCTCCTGGCGGCGGTACTGGCATCGGTGGCCACGTTTTCCCGGGCGGACACCCCGGTGAAAACACTGAATGATTTTAATCAGGGGGCGGAGTTACAGCTTCAGGCAGAAAATTCACCGTTTTACCGGCTGACGGTGCCGGATAATGTCTGGCTGAACAGTGCCTGGCCGGATCTGCGGGATATCCGTATCTTTGACAGCACCGGCACCCCGGTGCCGATGTCGCTGACGGTGGCAAAACAGATAAAAGATGAAAGTGCGCGCATTCGTTTTGTGATTTATCCGTTGTCGCAAAGCCGGGCAGAAGAGCAGGACGGCCACCGCAAAATCCGCCTGAAAGCGGATAACGGCACGGAACTGACGATTTACAATGATAATGCGGACAGCCTGGCGCGTCCGTCCACCGCGACGTATCTGCTGGTGCCGGATAACAAACAGCAGCTCCCGCTGCCGTTGCGGGAAGTCACACTGAACTGGCCGCAGCAGGCCGGTAATATACAGGCCAAAGCCTCACTGTTCAGCAGTGATGACAAACAGAACTGGTCACCGGTGATCCTCGATGTGCCGCTGATGGATCTGAAATCCGGTGAGGATGTGCTGCTGGCACAGCAGATAAAAATTCCGGACTACATCAGCGGTGATGAAAGCAGGGCGAAGTACTGGCTGCTTTCTGTGACCGGAGATAACAATCAGGCACCGCCGCAGATCACCACCGCCGAAGGGGTGAGTTCCCGGACGGTGGAGCGCCGTGAGGTGAACCGTTTTGATTTTGTGCCCGCGGCGGACACTGACGGCAGTATGATTTACAGTCTGCCGAATACACAGCGTCTCAGCCGTCTGGATTTTCATATTGACCAGGAAAATACCGTGCTGCCGGTGCGGGCAGAGTACCGGAGCGGTACGGAGGGCAACTGGCTGCCGCTGGGTAACAAAGTACTTTATTCACTGGTATCGGATAATGCGGAAAACCGTAACAGCAGTATCCGGCTCAATGATCTGCCTGTCCGCCAGATACGGCTGACGGCGATTAACAGTAGTTGGCGTGATAGTCCGCCGAAGGTCACCGGGGTTAAAGATGCACAATATCTGACCTTTAACGCGCAGGGTTCCGCACCTTATCTGCTGGTGTGGGGGGCGCATGATGCCAGTGCGGCATTTTTACCGCTGTCCCAGCTTCTGCCAGGCCATAATCTGGATAATCAGGATGCGATTCCGCGGGCGGATGTGTCAGAAAAAGTGGTTACACTGGGCGGGGAAGCGAAGTTACTGCCTGCACCGGAAACCCCGCCACCGTTTGCCTGGAAAACCTGGCTGCTGTGGGGTGTGCTGGTGGCCGGTGTGGCAATACTCGGATTCTTTGCTGTCCGCCTGCTGAAAGAAGTGAAAACGGAACAGAAATAACCGTACAGTATAAAAAAAGTCCGCACGTTGTATAACAGCGTGCGGACAGAAACGAAAATAAAAAAGAAAGGGTATTTAGTACAGGAACATCATCCTGACACAAACAGTACACTTTCTCTTTAGCGATTCGTTGCATTATCCCCGGACAGCATTAATTGCCGGGCCGGAGATTATTTCCGGTACTCTGTTTTAATCTGGGCAATGGTATCTTTAAATGTACCGGACAGATGCTCATCATCAATTTCGCTGATCTGGCGTTCCATATTGACGATAATACGACCTGCGTCTGCCTGGCCGACCGCTTTCAGTAAGTATGTCACCAGTGCTTTTAAACAGGTCACTTCCGCAGCCAGTTTTTCAGTATCGTTTTCAGTTTTAAATGCGTGATTCATGGTTAACCTCAACCGTTATATTTATCAGTCCCGGATATATCAGCCGCAAAGAATACCAGATCTGCCCGTCACTGCTCTACCTTCTTTTTTATTTTCCCGTTATGCTGATAAACAGGGTGTATTCATTATCCGCTGAAAAAGGCAAAATAATCAGATGAATATTATTGATATCAATGCCATAACCCGTGATTACCCGGTATTAAAAATGCCGGGCCCGGAAGACAGCCATAAAGGTACATTCGGTACGCTCGGGATCACCGGCGGCGCGGCCGGTATGACCGGCGCGGTTATTCTGGCCGGATGCGCCGCACTGAAAACCGGGTGCGGAAAAGTGATCCTGGGGTTTAATCAGCCGCAGTTGCCGGTACCGTTTGTTGAGAATGCACCGGAGCTGATGCTGCGTACTGCCCGCGCGCTCGCGGATGATCCGGCACTGACTGCACAGGTTACCGGCCCCGGACTGGGGCAGAATACAGAGAGCCGTGCCCTTGCGGAAGCGGCGTTTATGCAGACCGGTAAACCGCAGGTGCTGGATGCGGATGCACTGAATATTCTGGCCGCCACACCGGGCATCGCGCTGGATGATAAATGTGTGATAACCCCGCATCCGCAGGAAGCCGCCCGTCTGCTGCATACCACCGTGGCGGATATTCAGGCGGATCGCCCTGCAGCGGCGCTGGCGCTGGCCGCCCGGTATCACTGCTGGGCGGTGCTGAAAGGGCACCGCAGCCTGATTGCCTCACCGGACGGTGAGTTATGGTGTAATCACAGCGGCAACCGCGGGCTGGCTACCGCAGGCAGCGGAGATGTGTTATCCGGTATTATCGGCAGTCTGCTGGCGCAGCGGTTGCCGGTACAGGAAGCGGTTTGCGGTGGTGTCTGGCTGCACGGGGCGGCGGCAGATGAATGTGTGGCTGCCGGTATTGGTCCTGCCGGATTAACCGCTCATGAAATTATTGATTATGTGCGGTTAATCCGTAACCGTCTGATAACAGAAACCACAGGTAATAAGAGTTAACGGTATCAATCTCACAGATATTTTCTGCACTGTTTAATATAGTGACAACATCCCGCATGATTTATTCAAGGAGGCAGTATGTATAATACAATTTTGGTTCCTATCGATATTTCAGAAGAAGAACTGACCAGCAAGGCAGTCCGCCATGCGCTTTATCTGGCGAAAGAAACAGGGGCTAAGCTGCATATTGTCCATGTCCTGCCGATCTCATCCGCGATTATTAATGCATATGCGCTGGGTTATATGGAAATAAAAGATAAAGCGACCATTAAGGCGGAAGAAGACATCCATATGCTGATGGATTCTATTGATCTGCCGCCGGAGCGCCTTGCTTATACGATTACCTTCGGTTCCCCGCGTGATGAAATTATCCAGGCGGCGGAAGAGGTTAAAGCCGATATTATCGTTATCGGTTCCCGCCGTCCGAATATCTCCACCCATCTGCTGGGCTCGACCGCCGGTGGTGTTGTCCGTTATGCACCGGTCTCGGTGATGGTTGTCCGCTGAGTTTTGCACGTCTCTGATATTTTTCCGGTGACATACGGTGTCACCGGCTGTTTCCCGGCACGGTGCTTCCCGGTTTATTGCCTATACTTAAATCAAATACACAGTGAACTGACAATGAGGGATGGTATGTATAAAACGATATTAGTTCCTATTGATGTGACAGAAGATGTATTGACGAGTAATGCCCTGAAACACGCGATTTATCTGGCGAAGATGTCACAGGCGAAACTGATGTTGTTTCACTCTGTACCGGATATTTCAAAATTCTCAATAAGCTATAACTACCACTATGAGTTACTGAATTCATTTGCGGAAAAAGCGATTGCCCGCTCAAAAGACGAGTTAAAAGCGATTGCGGAGAAAGTGGATTTACCGGCGGAGCAGGTCAGTTATTTTGTGGATTACGGCACACCGAGAGACAAAGTGCTGGCAAAAGCAAAAGAGATCCATGCTGATTTGATTGTTGTCGGTTCGCGCCTGCCGGGTATCTCAACCCATCTGCTGGGGTCAACCGCCTCCGGGATTGTGGCACATGCACAGGTTTCCGTGCTGGTTGTCCGCTGAATATAACGATAAAAACGAAAAGGTCCGCGTTCGCGGACCTTTTTTATGAAAACAGAATTACTGTTTTGCCATCGATGCTTTGAATTCCTTCAGTGCATCAAGGCCCTGCTGACACGCCATGTCCTGAGTCTCTTCCGGTACAGATTTAATCTGTGTTTTTGCGGTTTCCAGCTGCTGTTTCATGGCTGTGATCTGTGCAGTTGCATCAGCATCACCTTTGGCTTCCTGCTCTGCCACTTTGACCATTTCGTCGATTTCAGTGAAATATTCATCACAGACTTTGCTGGCGTTGGCAGCAAAGGCGGTAACAGAGAACAGGCATCCCAGTGTAATTAGTGTCAGCTTTTTCATTATAAACCTTATGTTGTAGGCAGGAACGGATATAAATAATTAATCAATATGCCCTGAAATATCATGGAATATATATAAGAATAAGATGAATATCAGAAGAACTACTTACTTTTCGCATAAGAATAACGCAATCCGGCACAGAGGGCAGGCAATGAACAATTTGTGCGGATGCAATTGAAACGCATTCTTATTTGTTGACAGGTTTTTGACGGCATCATAATGTACCAATGAATACAAAAAATAAGGAGTCATTATGTCAGCCGTTAATGTTGTTCATATGGATACCAGTGCTTTCCCGGTGGTGATTATGCAGTCATTCCCGGAAAATAGGGCACAAACAGAACAGTGGGTGAATGAGCTGGATGCACTGCTGGATAAGCAGACACCCTTCGCATTAATATACCCGCCGAAAGAAGAACCGGAAAAACCGGATACACAGGAAGATATGGATGCGCGTAAGTATGTCCGTCGCTGGCTGAAAACCGGAAAAGAAAAAATGACGGCATACTGCAGTATGATGATCCTGACCGTTAATCAGGAAACCGGGGATAAAGAACAGCTGGAGAAATTCGCGCCGATGGCCGCTGCGGTCTACGGTGTGCCGGTATTTGTTGCTGATGACATGGCAGCGGCGCGGGTAAAGGCGGCAGAGATGACCGCCTGAAAGCAGCGGTTAATGGTAACCGCTGCTCATTGGGATGTTAATGCGTGGCGGAGGTAACAGGCGGTTATCTCCACGGATAACGGCAGCTGTTTTTCAATAAATTCCGCCGTGGGCTTGTCATGGCGCTGACTGAAAACCGGCAGATAAAGGTCGGCTTTCAGCATTTCCAGAAAACGGGCAGCCACGGCCAGTAATGTTTCCTCAGACGCAGTGATGCCGGGCAGTGCTTTCAGTCCGGTTGCCAGTTGTTGCGCGGCGCGCAGCGGACCGGCGCGGTAAAATTGTTCACTGATTTGCGGGAAGCGCTGTGATTCCGCCAGAATCAGCTGATATAAGCCGAGTGACTGCGGGTGAACGATGCTGTACAGGTAACGTCTGCCGCTGGTATATAACAGTGTTTCTGCATCGGGTGCTGCTTCCGGTTTTTCCTCTTCATTATCCTCAAAAATTCCGCTGATCAGATGGTCAATAACGGCCAGAAACAACGCTTCTTTTCCGCCGAAAGAGGTATACAGAGTGGATCGTGACCCGCCGGATTGTTCAATAATCCTATCCAGAGTTGTACCTTCGTAACCATGACAGATAAAAACATCCGCAGCGGCGGTAAGAATGGCATCACGGCGGCGCTGCCCTTTCGGGGTTAATGGTGACGGGGTGGGTGACATAACAGATAAAGGCTCCGGTGATAGTGACAAGTCCTGATTTAACCACGCTGCGCCGTATTGCTCAATAGGGTGTTTCCCTGACATACTGCAATTACGCATAGTAAGACTATTTATTATCAAACTATTGATCAAACCCAGTGAGTTGTTAATACAAAGAATTAGAATAGCGGGAAAGTCGGACCATCAACGGTTAACGGTAAAACTATGGGACAGGGGAAAGAGATTACACAGGATATGCAGCGGACTATCACCCGTCTGTGTATTGAGTGCGGGCTGCTGCTGTTACAGCACGGCGCGGAAAGCATGCTGGTGGAGGAGCTGGCGGGACGGACAGGAAAGGCGCTCGGGGCTGACCAGGTGGATTGTGCCATTTCAGCGAATGCCATTGTGCTCACCACGATTATTGACGGACACTGCCTGACATCCACCCGTAAAGTGGTTGACCGCGGTATTAATATGCATATCGTCACAGAAGTGCAGCATGTGGTGATCCTCGCGGAGCACGGACATCTTGACTGCAAAGGGGTGCAGAAAAAATTCGCCCATATGAAACCGCTGCGCTATCCGCGCTGGGTAATGGTGCTGATGGTGGCGCTGTCCTGCGCCTGTTTCTGCAAACTGAATAATGGCGGCTGGGACGGGGCGGTGATTACCTTTGCCGCCAGCGGCTGTGCGATGTACGTCCGCCAGGTGCTGACCGCCCGGCATATGAACCCGCTGATTAATTTCTGTTTTACGGCGTTTGTTGCCACAATGGTGGCGGGAATGATGCTGAAAATTCCGCTGTTTTCGGCAACGTCCGGTATTGCCATGGCGGCGAGTGTGCTGCTGCTGGTGCCGGGGTTTCCGCTGATCAACGCAGTCGCGGACATGTTCAAAGGGCATGTTAACACCGGCCTGGCCCGCTGGGCGATGGCAAGCCTGCTCACCCTGGCAACCTGTATCGGTATCTTTACCGCGATCACACTCGGCAGCCTGAGGGACTGGATATGATGACGGTACTCTCTTTTCTGGCCGCACTGGCACAGGACATGCTGCTGGCAGCTATTCCGGCGGCCGGGTTTGCCATGGTATTTAACGTGCCGAAGCGGGCACTGAAATACTGTGCGCTGCTGGGGGCGATAGGTCACGGCAGCCGGTTTATGCTGATTGCCGCCGGTTTTGACATCGTTGCTTCCACATTCTGGGCATCGGTGCTGGTGGGGATCATCGGTATTCAGTGGTCCCGCTGGTGGCTGGCACACCCGAAAGTCTTTACCGTCGCCGCCATTATCCCGATGTTTCCCGGTATTAATGCCTATATGGCAATGCTGGCAGTGATTAAACTGTCACAGTCCGGTTTTACCCCGCAACTGCTGGAGATGCTGGTAAGCAATTTCCTGCGCGCGGCTTTTGTGGTCGGCGCATTGTCTATCGGGCTGTCTGTTCCCGGTTTGTGGCTGTACCGCAAACGTCCGCGCGTTTAACTGATACGGGTCAGGTTCAGGATAATATCCATGACCGGTTTATCGGTCACACTAATCTGAATCTGCACCCGGTTACTGCTCTCCTGCACACGGACATCAACTTCATCGTCATCATAGGCACAGGCCGTGCCGACTAGCTCATCTATCATTTCATCGACCAGCGGATGCATGATTATTCTCCGGATTTATGATTAATGTCAGCAGAGTATAAAGTTTCAGATTTAAATCATTCTGTAAAAAAACGCCCGGAAATTGTCTTATCCGGCGGATTGGCTGATGAATAAAAAATCTGAGGCGATAATTCCCGCATGGCGTGGCATAATTGCCCCCCTCTGGCATTCTGTTGGTTTATGATTTATATGCGCATTTTTCAATCATTTCGTTTTTCATTATTTTTATTTTGTATTATTTCGTCCGCTGCATTTGCAGCTGCACCGGAACGGTTCGACGAAGCAAAAATTGTTGCCCGTGAAAAAATCTATTACGACCAGAACCGAAACCCGCAAGGGGAAGGGACACTGTATTGCGGTTGTCAGTGGGAGTGGACCGGGAAATCCGGCGGCCGGATTGATCTGAACAGCTGCGGTTATCGTGTACGCTCTCAGGTGACCCGCGCAGAGCGGATTGAGTGGGAGCATATCGTCCCCGCCTGGGTGTTCGGACACCAGCGTCAGTGCTGGCAGAACGGCGGGCGCAAAAACTGTGTCGGTGAGGATCCGGTATTCCGTGTGATGGAAGCCGACCTCCACAATCTCGCGCCGTCTGTTGGTGAAGTCAATGGCGATCGCAGTAATTTCCGCTACGGGATCGCACGTGGTGCGGGTTCACAAAGCTACGGGCAGTGCACCAGCCGGGTGGATTTCAAACAGCGGGTTTTCGAGCCGCGGGATGAAGTCAAAGGGGAAGTGGCACGGGTCTGGTTTTATATGCATGACCGCTATGATCTGGCGATGTCAGAGCAGCAGCAAAAATTACTGATGGTGTGGGACAGCGAATTTCCGCCGTCTGCCGCCGAGCGGGAACGGGATCGCCGTATCCGGGCGGTGACCGGGCAGTCAAATCCGTTTGTGACCGGTGAACGCCGCTGGGAGTCGGGGCATATCAACAGTGCTGACGGTATTTTTACCCGTCTGCCGTCCGCGCCGGTGACACCGGTGAATGTGCCGCCGAAAGCAGAAAAAAAAGCAACGGATCAGCGTATTCGTGGTAACCGCAACAGTAAAATATACCACTTTCCGGATTGCCCGGGTTATAACCGGATCAGCAGTAAAAATGTTGAGATGTTCGCGGATGCTTCTTCTGCACAGGCCGCAGGCTACAGCATGGCGAAGAACTGCAAAGCGCGCTGATGTGCGGCGGATAACAGAAATGTGGCAAAAATGTTAAATATCCGCCGATTTTAATTGCTGAAAAGAAAGTATTGTCATTATACTGTCACAAAGTCAGTTTAGTGTTCGCTTTAGTTTGTCATCTGAGGATAACGAATGCGACATACAGACGAACGACAGTCCCGGCCGGTGATAAATCCCCTGAACAACAGGGCGGATTTATCACCGGCTTTTTTTTATCTGAATGTTCACTCATGGCTTGAAGGGAGCCGCCGGTTGCCAACTCACTGTTTCAGTTATTCCGTCGTCAGAAATCAACAGGATTAAGATTATGGGCAGACAAAAAGCGGTAGTCAGAGCACGCAAAGAGGCAAAACGCATGAGCCGGAAAGAGTCGCGCAGGGCACGTTTTAACGATGATAATGTGGCGGTGTTTATCCCGGCAGGCGGGGTGGAAGCTATCGGCATGGCGCGGGAAAAACGCGACAACAGTGCTGTTTTACCGCGAAATGATGCACAGGATAAATACATCAGGTCGATAGCGCATAAACAGCTGATTATTGCCAACGGCGAGGCCGGATGCGGAAAAACCTTTATCAGTACCGCACTGGCGGCAGATGCGTTGATCAATAAGGAAATCGAGCGGATTATTGTCACCCGTCCGGTATTACAGGCGGAAGAGGATCTGGGCTTTCTGCCCGGGGATATCAGTGAAAAATTTGCGCCCTATTTCCGGCCGGTGTATGACGTTCTGGTGAAGCGTATGGGGGCTTCATTTTTACAGTATTGTCTGCGTCCGGAGATAGGTAAGGTGGAAATCGCGCCGTTTGCTTATATGCGCGGACGAACCTTTGAGAATGCGGTGGTGATCCTCGATGAGGCACAGAACGTGACTGTCACACAAATGAAAATGTTCCTGACCAGGATGGGGGAGAATGTGACCGTGATCGTCAACGGGGATGTCAGTCAGTGTGATTTACCGGGTAATGTCCCGTCAGGGCTGGCTGATGTACTGCGCCGTTTCCGGGATGACGATATGGTGTCGGTGGTGTCCTTCACACAGGATGACTGTGTGCGTTCATCACTTTGTCTGCGGGCATTGCAGGCTTATAACTGAGTATCGTGGCTGCGGCGGCAAACACCGCCGCAGCCGGTTTATTATCAGTCGTCAGCATCCATCACATCATGGCGCAGGCGGTGATAACCTTCCTCATCGTAACCGAAACGCCAGTACGGGATCGCATACATCTGGCTGTGTTCCCCGTTCAGCTCACGGCGCACATAGCGGCGCAGATCCCTGACCATTGCGTCCTCGCCGGCAATCCAGAATGTACATTCTGTCACATCGGCGACCGGCCAGCTTTTAAACAGCGCGGTGACCTCACCGGTTTTCTCTGTACCGCCGGTCACCCAGTGCAGGGTGATGCCCGCAGGTTTGTTCAGCATCTGCTGATCATCCGCGTGGTCGATGCGGATCACCACATTGCCCTGCGCCTCTGCGGGCATTTTTTCCAGCAGTGCGGCAACAGCGGGAAGTGCTGTTAAATCGGCGGCCATATAGTAGTGTTTCGCCGCCGGCAGCAGCGGATCCGGCCCGCCGGGATTGGTAATACCGATATAATCACCCGGTTTGGCATTTCTGGCGAAATCCACTGCCGGACCGGCATCATCATGCATAGCGAATTCAATATCGATTTCTTTCCGTTCAGGGCGGATTGCACGTACAGTATAGGTACGGGCGATCGGACGAGGCTTATCTTCCGGCCAGACCGGTCCTTTATCGGACAGTACCGGCAGAGCAGGCGGATTCGGTGCATCTTTGGCAATAAACAGCTTCAGGTGACCACCTTCGCAATCTGCCGGATAGGTATCCAGCGACTCTGCCGTAAAGGTGATGCGGCGCAGATTGGGGGTAACGTCGGTAAAGGATTTCACCTGAATCAGACGCGGCGGTGCAGGGCGGTAGATATTTTTTTCCCGGCTCATGCGCAATTCTCCGTTCTATTGTTATCAGTTTAGTTATATCTATTTCGCGGAGTGTATCAGGAATTCAGAAGAATGGTAATCATTATCAATAAAATTATTTAAAAAAGCACACCGTATGGGGGTACGGTGTGCCGGGCAATGCAGCTGTTCAGACAGTGCATGATGTACTGATGAGGTACTTACTGATGAGACATGACGACTATCTTACTTTCATTCCCGCCGCCGTCATTAATAAGCGGAAAAGTGATGAGACGGCAAACAGTGCCAGCACACTGCCTGCCCAGATAGCGACCATCCAGGCGGCTTTTTTCCACCAGGGTGCCGCTGCGGCAGGATCAGTGGTAGCCCTGGTCATGGGTGATTTTTCCTCTGAAGACATAATAACTCCACCAGGTATATACCAGAATCACAGGTATGATGAATAAAGCACCGACCAGCATAAAGCTCAGGCTTTCACCGGGGGCGGCGGCCATTTCATAATCAATCACCGGCGGAATGATCATCGGCCAGATACTGATACCGAGCCCGGTGAAGCCCAGAAAAACCAGGCCGAGTGCCGCAAAAAACGGCGTATAGTGCAGATGACGGCTGACACTGCGGAACAGCGCAGCGACACAGACAAGCACCAGCAGTGGCACCGGCAGGAAGAACAGAATGTTCGGGAAACTGAACCAGCGTGCCGCAATGGCGTCATGCGCCAGCGGTGTCCACAGGCTGATCACGGCCAGCACCGCCAGCATCACCAGGGTCAGTGGTTTCAGCACCTTATACATCTGCTGTTGTAAATGACCTTCTGTTTTCATCACCAGCCAGCCGCAGCCGAGCAGGGCATAGGCGATCACCAAACCGAAACCGCAGAACAGCGGGAACGGCGCGAGCCAGTCAAAGGCACCGCCGGTAAAGGCGCGGTTTGCGACCGGAAAACCTTCAATCACGCTGCCAACGACCACACCCTGCACAAAGGTGGCGATAACAGAGCTGATCAGAAACGCGCGATCCCAGAAATAACGGTGATGTTCATCCGCTTTAAAGCGGAACTCAAAAGCCACGCCACGGAAGATTAACGCCACCAGCATCAGTGTCAGCGGAATGGCGAGCGCATCCAGAATCACAGCATAAGCGAGCGGAAAAGCGCCGAACAGCGCGGCACCGCCCAGCACCAGCCAGGTTTCGTTACCGTCCCAGACCGGCGCAACACTGTTCATCATCAGATCACGGTCAGCATTGCTTTTCACAAAGGGATAGAGGATGCCGATACCGAGGTCAAAGCCGTCCATTACGATATACATCAGCGTACTGAATATAATAATGACGAACCAAATCAGGGGTAAATCAATGCCCATGAGACACCTCCGGCGCGATACCTTTGCGGATCAGTTTCATCATATAGATGTAGCCGATGCCAAACACAGAACCATAAACAGCAAAGAAGATCAGCAGGCTGATACTCATATGTATCTCACCGTGTGCCGAAACGGCATCCGTTGTGCGCTGCAATCCGTAAACCACCCACGGCTGACGACCGATTTCAGTCACAAACCAGCCCGCGAGAATCGCGATAAGCCCGGACGGTGCCATCCATAACATAAAGCGCTGGAAAGGACGGGAATCATATAAACGCCCGCGGTAGCGCAGCCACAGACTCAGCGCGGCGGCAAGGAGCATAAGCATGCCGAGGCCGACCATCACGCGGAATGACCAGAACACGGCGAACACATTGTCCGGCCTGTCTTCCGGCGGGAATTCAGTCAGTGCAGGCACCTGTTTATCAAGGCTGTGTGTCAGGATCAGACTGGCCAGCCCGGGAATTTCCACGGCATAGCGGGTTTTTTCCTGTGCATTATCCGGAATACCAAACAGGATCAGCGGTGTGGCCTCACCGGGTTTGTTCTCCCAGTGACCTTCCATTGCCGCAACCTTAACCGGCTGATGTTTCAGCGTGTTCAGCCCGTGTGCATCACCAATCAGTGCCTGGAGCGGTGCGAGTACCACAATCAGCCACAAAGACATGGAGAACATCTTTTTCATGGCACCGGATTTGTTGCCGCGCAGCAGGTGCCAGGCGGCAGAAGCAGCGATAAAAAAGGCGGATGCCAGAAATGCCGCGGTTGTCATATGCAGCAGGCGGTACGGGAAGGACGGATTGAAAATCACCGCGAACCAGTCCACCGGCACCACAACACCGTTGATCACCTCATGTCCCTGCGGGGTCTGCATCCAGCTGTTGGACGCCAGGATCCAGAAGGTGGACATCAGTGTACCGAGCGCAACCATGCAGGTGGCGAAATAGTGCAGCTTTTCACCGACACGGTTCCAGCCGAACAGCATCACGCCGAGGAAACCGGCTTCCAGGAAGAACGCGGTCAGTACTTCATAAGTGAGCAGCGGACCGGTGATTGATCCCGCAAACTCAGAAAAGAAACTCCAGTTGGTGCCGAACTGATAGGCCATCACCAGACCGGAAACCACCCCCATACCGAAATTCACGGCAAAGATGGCTGACCAGAAATGAAAGAGCTTTTTGTAATCCTCATTGCGGGTTTTCAGCCACATCCCCTCAAGCACCGCCAGAAATGACGCCAGACCGATGGTGATCGCAGGAAAAATGATATGAAACGACACAGTGAAGGCGAACTGAATTCGCGCAAGCTCAAGGGCACTTAACCCAAACATAGTGACCTCTCGTTATTATAACTATGCAAATAATAATTACGCAGATGAAATGTGTGGCACAGTACACCATGAATTGCTAAAGTATAATAGTGACAATTAATAACGAAATGACTATAACAGTTTTGCGGGGAGCGCTCCATGACACGCTATGAACAGTTAGCAGAGCAGATAAAACAGCAGATCGAAGATGATATCTGGCAGGTTGGTGACCGGCTGCCGTCATTGCGGGAAAGTGCAAAACAGTCGGGGCTGAGCCTGATGACTGTCGTACAGTCATACCAGTTACTGGAGAGTCAGGGTTGGGTGGTAGCCCGTCCGCAGTCCGGTTACTTTGTTGCCAAACGCGCTCCGGCGTTTGCCCCGGCCAAAGGCGGCCTGGGGATGCACCTGAGTGAAAATGTGGAGATCAACGCCTCGCTGTTTGATGTACTCCAGGCCTGCAAAGACCCGGCTATTATTCCGTTCGGGTCGGCATTCCCCGATCCTTCGCTGCTGGTGCAGCCGAAGCTCTCCAAAGCGCTGGGCGCAGTGGCCCGGCGTATCGCACCACAGAGTGCCGTGGTCAATATGCCGCCGGGGAATGAAAAACTGCGGCGTAATATCTCCCGCCGCTATGCCGCACAGGGTATCCATGTTTCGCCGGATGATATCGTCATCACCGCCGGAGCCATGGAATCCCTGTCGCTGAGCCTGCAGGCGGTCACGGAACCGGGGGACTGGGTGGTGATTGAGTCCCCGGCATTTTACGGTGCATTACAGGCGATTGAGCGTCTGCGCCTGAAAGCGGTGGCGATCAAAACTGATCCGCAAACCGGGATCGACCTTGATGCGCTGGAAGAGGTGGCCGGACGTTATGATATCAAAGCCTGCTGGCTGATGACGCACTTCCAGAACCCGCTCGGCGGTACCATGCCGCCGGAAAATAAGCGGCGGCTGGTGGAGATCCTGACACAGCATGAAATCGCCCTGATTGAAGATGATGTCTACAGTGAGCTCTGGTTTGGCAGCAATGCTCCGCAACCGGCGAAAAGCCTGGACAAGGATAACAATTTCTTCCACTGCTCCTCCTTTTCCAAATGTCTGGCGCCGGGCTTCCGGGTCGGTTGGGTGGCGGCAGGAAAACATGCCCGCAAAGTGCAGCAGCTACAGATGATGAGTACCGTATCCGCCAGTATGCCGACACAACAGGCGATTGCGGAATACCTCGGTCAGGGGGGTTATGATGCACATCTGAAAAAACTGCGCCAGCAGCTGGAACAGCGCCAGCACCGGATGCTGTATGCCATCAGCGAATATTTCCCGTCAGACGTGAAGGTAAACTGCCCGCAGGGCGGCTATTTCCTCTGGCTGGAATTTGAACCGCCGTTTGATGCGGTCAAACTGTATCGCATGGCACTCAATGAACAGATCAGCATTGCACCCGGCTCCATGTTTTCCACCAGCGATCAGTTTAATCATGCCTTCCGCCTGAACTGCTCATTTGAATGGAATGACCGGCTGGATAACGCCATGAAAGTGCTGGGGCAGTTGTGTCATGTGCTGAAGAAAACACAGGGGTGATTTGAACATCTGGTATACATTGCCATAGCTCAGGATCCGGGCTATTATCTGAACATAATTGTGTACATGTACAGGTTATGGTGATGAAAAATGTATCCTATACCATGATGAGAACGGAGCTTTCCGCTATCCTGGATAGCCTCAGAAATGGTGAGAATGTGACAATTACCCAGCGCGGAAAGCCGGATGTAGTGATTTCCGGCACTGTTTTGTCATCATGCAGAGCAGAGGAACCGGCGGCTGAGTATGTTGCCGGTAAACCGGAGATGCTGCTTACGGCGGATATGATAAATCAGCGCCGGCAAACGGAGGAAGCGGTAACGGCTGTTCTGCCTTCTCCGGATTTTATCGAAACGGTGCGTAAAGCATCGGCTCAGCTTGAAGCTGCGGTGAATTCAGATGCAGTGAAAGAGATGCTGCGTATTACCGGGCAGCTTTCGGATATTGCCGGTAAAAATCTGACTGATTTCCAGAAAGCACTGGCAAGAACGAAAACCAAACACGCTGACATCATCAGAGCGCTGGAAGACAAATAATGACTATCCGATTTCTGACAGTTGATGAAGTGGTTGAAATACAACGTTCAACGCTGCCCAACAGCGGTAAACCGGATATCAGCAAACTGGAAGGGGCATTATCCCGTATTGAGGCATTGCGGGATTATGAGGAGTGTGAGGATATTTTTAAGTTCTCAGCCATGTACCTGATTTCCATTGCCAAAGCGCATGCTTTTAATGATGCAAACAAAAGAACAGCTTTCCAGGCAGCCAGTGTATTTCTGATACTGAATGGTGTTGAACTTAATGTCTCTATGGAGCTGGTCAAGCTGACCATACTGGCAGCCACCGGAGAAGCGGAACGGGATACCGCGGCGTTTGTTCTCAAGGTCTTGTCCGATTATCACAACGATCTGCTTGAAGAGACAACCGGCGGATATTAGAAACGGGCACTTCTCAGTGCCCGTTTTGCTGATTACGCTGACTTTCCGCAGATTAACTGAACGCCAGGCTCATTGCCGCAGTAGCCAGTAATCCCCCGGCAACACCTTCACCGAGACGGCGGCGTTTGTCGTTGTATTCCCCTTTGCTCATCTGACCGAAAATCAGTGCCACACCGCTGTAAACAATGGCGCAGCTGGCGATATACACCCCGGATAACAGCAGGGACTGCATCGCGACACTTTCACTGCCGGAAATAAAGTTCGGCAGGATAGCAAAGTAGACCAGCAAGCCTTTCGGATTCAGAAAACTGGTAAAAAAGCCTTTGGTAATAACCGATTTTGCTGCCGGCTGCATCGGCGGCATTTCGCTCTTGTGCATGGCGGACATCACCATACGGACAGCCAGGTAAGCAATATAGGCCACGCCGAACCAGCGCATGCCGTTAAACAGAACCGGGGATGCCACCACCACAGCTGCCAGCCCGAATGCCGCCAGAATGGAATGCATACCGTAACCCAGCAGCACACCCATATTGGCTTTCAGGGCCGCGCGGGAACCGCTGGCGAGACCTTGTGATGAAACGAATAAAATATCGGGTCCGGGAGCAAATACAATGGGTAACACGGTTGCGCCAAACACCATCAATGTATTTATGACCATACGACACCCCAAGTTAAAAAATAGATGAATAATTCACAATTTGTTGAATATTAAGAATTTAATTCAGAATTGTGACGTCCTGATTTGTTATGCAAATTATACGGGGCTTCGCGGGAAATTAGGTTGTTAAATTGACCCGAAAAAACTATTCTTAGCAATATTATTGCGCTGAAACTGTCAGGTGGTGATTTTAATGTCAATTGAACTGGATAAGATGGATCGGCGGATCCTGGACCAGCTGCAACGTAACGGCAGAATGCAGAATGTGGAGCTGGCCCGCGAAGTGGGGCTCTCGCCGTCACCCTGCCTGAGACGGGTACGGCGGCTGGAGGAAACCGGCGTTATCAGGCGCTATGCGGCGATTCTGGACGGCAGCAAGATAGGCGCGGGGCTGATGCTCTATGCCCGTATCTGGTTTAAGGGGCAGGACGCACAGACTATCAATGATTTTGTCGCCGCCATTAATGAAATGCCGGAGATTGTTGAGTGTCACCTGATGGCCGGTGAATGTGACGCCATGATCCGCATTGTGACCAAAGACCTGACCTCATACCGGCGCTTCCATGCCGATCACCTGACACAAATACCAAGTATTCAAAGTGTTAAGACGGAAGTGCCGATGGAAACCCTGAAGGTGACACACGCGTTACCCCTGTAAACTGTGAGGGTTATCACGAAACGCAACAGAATTGTGCGGTCAGGCAGGTTATAAGCAACAGGATTGCGCAGCGATTTTGTGATGAGAGTCAAATCAGAGGCAAAGAAAAAGGCGCGTTAAAAAACGCGCCTCTGCGGATAAAACCAGCATATTATACTTCTGACATCAGTTGCCGGTAACGTTGATCATCATGATACAGCTGATGGAATACGCGGTATTTGGCATCATAAAACTGTTTGATACTCTCCGTTTGCGGGGTCACGGTTTTGCTGATCCGGCTCATGGCCTGCATCGCTTCCGGAATCGAGGCATAGAAGCCCGCCGCTACCGAGCCGAGCATGGCAGAACCGAGCAGAACCGCTTCGCTCTCTTCCGGCAGCAGCATGGCGCAGCCGGTGGCGTTGGCGTGTTCCTGAATAAAGATCGGGTTTTTGGTGCCACCGCCGCAACCCATGATGGTATCAATGGCATATCCGGCTTTATTCATTTCTTCAATGATATGTCGGGTGCCCAGCGCAATCGCCTGAATGGTCGCCAGATAAATCAGCGCGAGATCATCAAGGGTCTGGGTCATACGCAGACCGGTCACCACACCGCGCAGATTCGGGTTCGCCCGCGGCGAGCGGTTGCCGTGGAAATACGGCAGCACATGAATATGCCGTGTCAGCAGGGCGATATCCTGTTTTGAACCCGCCAGTGCCAGCAGACGGTCATTGAGGAGCTGATACACCGTCTGCTGATTCTGTTCAGCCAGTTTTTTCGCGTCATTGTACTGCGGGTGTGACGTGATCATATGGTCGATCAGCGCGCCGGTTGCGGATTGTCCGCCTTCATTGAGCCAGTAACCCGGAATCATGGCGCTGTAATAGGCACCCCAGATCCCGTCGATAAACCGGGCATTTTTGGATACCGCCATATGACAGGATGAGGTACCGCCGATCAGCGCCAGCCGGGTGTTGAAGTCCGGTTGTGCGCCGGTAGCATCCGCAGCACCCAGCACGCCGATCCCGCCGGCATGGGCATCAATAATAGAGGTGGCAACCGGCGTGCCCGGGATCAGCCCCAGATCTGCCGCTGCATTCGGTGTCAGGCCGTTACCGACCGGTTCACCCATCGGACGGATTTCACGGCCGATAATCTGCGCATCGTTTTCCAGCAAATCGTCCAGGCCAATCTGGCGGAAGAAGTGGGTGTCCCAGCGATCTTCATGGCCGAGATAGGTCCATTTACACACGGTGGAGCAGAGTGACCGGCTGTTGGTATAGGTTGCTTTCCAGGTCAGAAAATCCGGCAGATCAAAGAAATAGCCCGCTTTCGCCCAGGTGGTCGGCATGTTCTGCTTCAGCCATAACAGTTTCGGCGTTTCCATCTCCGGCGAGATGCGGTTACCGACATACGCCAGCACCGGATGTTTGGTGTCATTGATCCGCTGCGCCTGGCTGATAGCCCGGTGATCCATCCACATAATAATGTTCTGCTCGCTGCGGCCGGTCGGGCTGACCGTCAGCGGCTGACCCTGTTTATCCAGCACCACCAGGGAGCAGGTAGCGTCAAAACCCAGGCCTTTGACCTGAATCGGATCGATACGGGCCTGTGCCACCGCATCTTTTACCGCGAGACACACACTGCGCCAGATATCATCAGAGGATTGTTCCACGTAATCCGCCTGTGGTTTGAACTGACGGATATCCCGCTTTGCTTCGCCTTTCTTGCGTCCGGCTGCATCAAAAACCCCGGCCCGGGCGCTGCCGCTCCCGACATCCACACCAATAAAATAGACACTCATAATCCGCTCCCTTATGACCGGGCTTTCTGCAATGCAATAAATAAGATAAGAATACCGCCCCACAGCGCCATGATGAGGTAACTGCTGACACCCAGCAGGTTCAGGCCGCTTTCCAGCATCTGTAAGACAAACAGGGCCAGAACAATACCGATAATGCGCCCGAAACCACCGTCCGGGTTCACGCCGCCGAGCACGGAAGCCAGAATGGCGATCAGCAGATAAGATTCTCCGTATCCCGCTTTGGCGGAGTTAAACTTAGCCATCATAATAATCGCAGCCACCCAGCACAGGACGGACGAAATCACATACACCGCCATGATGGTTTTCTGCGTGTTCAGGCCGGAAAAGCGCGTTGCTTTCTCATTAGAACCCATCAGATAAACGGTACGCCCAAGCGGTGTATATTCCAGTAATCCCCACAGCAGGAATGCAAACAGCAGGAACAGGATCAGCGGCATCGGGATGCCGAGAAGGGTGCCGTTACCCAGCCACAGTAATGACGGCGGGAAGCCGGAGATTACCGTACCGCCGGAAATCAGCACATTCAGGCCGTTGATTAAGGTCATCATCCCGAGGGTGGCGAGGATCGGAGACACACCGACAAAGGCAATCAGAAAACCATTAATCAGCCCGATAATTACGGCGGTGACCAGCCCGGCCAGCAGGGCAGGCAGTAACATTGCGCCATCGCCCGGGCTCATCGCCATCACGCTTGCCATCACCAGCCCGCAGGCGTTGGTGGTCGCGATAATGGACAGGTTGATTCCGCCGGTCAGCATACAGACAGACATCGCCAGTGCCAGCATACCGAGCAGCGGCATCTGGGAGGTCATGGACTGGAAGTTGGAGACAGAGAAAAACGCGCCTGCATTAAACACCCCCTGCAACAGCAGGATAGCGGCCATGATCACCAGCAGGTAAATAATGTTGCGGTCACTCCGCAGATTCAGCATTGACATCATGACAGATGACCTCCCGCAGCGGCACGGCGTTTTTCGTTATACGCGGTGAAACTGATACTGATAACAATGATAAGCCCGGTCAGCACGGTGTGCCAGTAAGATGGTACACCAGCCAGAGTCAGGCCGTTTTTGACAATCGCCAGCAGCGCAACCCCGAGGATAACCCCGGTAAGAGAGCCTTTGCCGCCGGTCATACTGACACCGCCTAATACCACGGCGGCCAGCACCGTCAGTTCAAAGCCCATCAGGGCATTCGGTGCAACGGACTGGGTGATTTGTGTCTGTACCACAGAAGCAATCCCCGCCAGTGCGCCCATATAGCCGTATACAAACAGCATCACGCCGAGAATACTGATACCGACACGCTTTGCGGCATCCGCATTACCGCCGACCGCATAAATCTGACGGCCGACACGGGTTTTGCTCATCAGAAAACCGGTGAAAATAACCACCGCAATCAGAGTCAGAATCGGCAGGGACAAACCGTAGTCATAACCGTCACTGCCGGTAAATGACATCACCTCGACACCATCCATAAACCACTCCGGGAAACCGTACAGCCATTCGCCGTTGGTGAAATAGATCAGCAGGCCGAAAAAGACGTTCAGAGTGGAAATGGTGATAATAATAGACGGCACTTTCAGGCGGTAGATCAGCAGGGCGTTGATCAGCCCCAGCAGCAGACCCACCACCGCCGCGATAGCAAAGGCGATAAAGAAGTTACCACCCTGTGACAGCACATACGTTGCCATCACATACTGTGCGGTGGCCGCTGTGGCCGGGAAGGAGATGTCAATCCCGCCGGAGACCAGCACCACAAACAGACCACAGGCCATAATCGCCAGGATAGCGGTGCTGGTGGTCATATCAAACACATTGCCCAATGTCATAAAATCTTCATTGGTGATGCTGAGAAACACACTGAGCAGAACAATTAATACCGCCAGCCAGAACTCATGATGTGCAAACAGATGACGACATGACTTAAGCATTAACCGCCTCCGTAATTGCCTGCTCCGTTGTGGTTAACGGATTGAACTCATGGGTAAAACGACCTTCTTTCATCACAATGACCCGGTGACTGTTATAGAATACTTCAGGAATTTCATCACTGATCATCAAAATCGCCATGCCTTCGGCAGCCAGCATTCTGATGATCTGATAAATACTCTCTTTGTTGGCGACATCCACGCCGACCGTCGGGGAATCGAGGATCAGAATATCCGGTTTCGCCGCTATCCATTTGGCGATCGCAATACGCTGGGCGTTCCCGCCGGACAGGCTGGTGACCGGCAGCGCCGGATCGGACACTTTTATCTGCAGTGCCTCAATCAGTCCGCTGACCAGTTCATGCGCCCGGGTGTGATCGAGCAGTCCGCCTTTGCGGGTCAGACGCGGCAGCACCACCGAGGTGGTGTTGTCGTGAATAGACTGCGCCATCACCAGTCCCGTGCTCATGCGGTCTTCCGACACATAGCCGATGCCGTGATTAATCGCATCCCGGTTGGAGTGCAGCTGAACCGGTGAACCGTTGATCAGCAGGGTGCCGCTGTCAGGTTTCGTCATGCCGAACAGTGACAGACACAACTCTGTGCGTCCGGAACCGAGCAGCCCGGTAATGCTGACCACTTCACCGGCATGCAGCTTCAGGTCAATATCATAAAATTGATGTTGCTTTGTCAGTTTCTCTGCGCTGAGACGTAAGAGTCCCCCGGTGTTGTACGCAGAAAGTGGTGTGAACTCGAAACGCTGACCCGTCATAAGATAGGCCAGCTCATCACTGTTCATCTTATCTGCGTCATACGTTCCGATCAGTTTTCCGTCACGGATCACGGAGATCCGGTCGGAAATTTCCATCACTTCATCGAGCTTATGGCTGACAAACACTACAGTGACGCCGTTGGCTTTCAGATCAGCGACCACGCGGATCAGCTGATTGACTTCACTGCGTGTCAGTGAGGCTGTCGGTTCATCCATAATCACCAGCCGGGCATCATTTGCCATCGCGCGGCAGATAGCGACCAGCTGACATTCAGCAATGGAAAGTTGTTCAACACGTTTATGCAGGGGCAGGGACAAGCCAATACGGCTGATAATTTCCTGCGCCTGTTTCATCTGGCGGCGGCGGTTAGCCAGCCCTTTGTACCACCTGACATGTTCCTGAATCACAATATTTTCAGCAACAGTCAGATTAGGAAAGAGCGAGAGATCCTGATAAATCACCTGGATACCCTGCTCAATAGATTGCTGCGGGGTTAACTTACTGTAGCTTTGCCCGTTAATAATAATTTCTGCGCCCTTTTCCGGCGGATGAACACCGGAGATCACCTTGAATAAGGTACTTTTGCCGCAGCCATTCTTGCCGGCGAGACAATGAACCTCACCCCGGTTAAACGTCAGATTTATATTATCGAGTGCAATGACGGAGCCGAAGTGTTTGGAAACCTGTTTTAAGGTAATCAGTGCGTCTTTTGACATATACCAGCCCATGACAGGGCAGCACGGATGCTGCCCTTTTTAACAAAAAATAAAGAAGGATCAGAAACCGAGCGAGGTGGCGTTACTGCTGTCAACTTCCAGGATTTTATTGAATTTAATCACCTGTTTCTGAGTATCGATTTCAGCTTTACCCAGATCTTTGACTTCCACACCGTCAGTCACTTTTTTGCCGTCCAGCATATCTTTGGAGACCGACACCAGCGCGTAACCCGCATCAGCCGGGTTCCACAGGAAACCTTTCTTGATTTCGCCGCCTTTCAGATACGGTGCCGCCTGAGCCGGCATCAGAATACCCGCGGTGCTGATTTTGTTTTTCGCACGTTTTTTCTTGATTGCCTCACCGGCACCGATCAGGCCCAGTGAACCGTAAGAGACAATCCCTTTCATTTCAGGATGGGCTTTCATCAGGTCATTGGTTGCCGCGAAAGAGGCATCGATGCTTTCGGCAACCGGCATACGGCTGGTCACTTCGAACATTTCCGGATAGGTTTTCTTCTGATATTCAACAGCCAGGTTCGCCCAGTTATTGTGCAGAGGTACCGTCAGGGAACCGACATAAATCACATAGCCGCCTTTGCCACCCATGTTTTTCGCCAGTTCATCCATGGTCGCTTTGGCATAGGCATCGTTATCGATAGTTTCGATATCCCAGTCAGCGTTATGACCGTCCGGTGCTTCGTGAGTCAGCACAACGATGCCCTGTTCGCGAGCTTTCTTAAAGACCGGCTCAAGAACAGTCACATCATTCGGTACCACGGTGATGGCATCCACTTTTTTGGCAATCAGGTCTTCAATGATTTTTACCTGCTGAGCCGGATCCGGCGTGGAAGGCCCGACCTGATACGCATTCACGCCCAGATCTTTTGCCGCCTGCTGAACCCCTTTATCCATCTGGTTAAACCACGGAATCCCGGAGACTTTGACAACGTTGACGATTTCGTATTCTTTTGCCATGACGCTGGCAGAGAAAAGCGCAACAGATAATGCAGCGACTTTAAAAAATGATTTCTTCATCGGTAATAACCCTTTTTATATGGATACAGAGAGTGTTGCAGGGAGACCAAATAGAAGCCTGACTATAGGAGCAGGGATGATAAAAAGGGGAGGGAGAACTGAAAAATGTGATCTGTGCCTATTATTGATATGGTTGTGTTAATTATCTGATGCATTAATGTTTGATTTTATATTTCATGTAATTAAATTACATGAAACCATATCAACGAAACATAAAATTAACAAAATAAACCATAAATAAAAACAATTTGTGCGTTTTATTATTGCTATCCGGAAGGTATTTTCATTGACATTTGTAAAAACACTTATGACTTATGATAAAATCGCGCTGAACCGATTGTTTGTAATGTAATAATATATCTTGTTTCATTTTTATGTGATTTATTTCACAAAACAAAATTCACAGGTGATATTGATTCTGAAATAAAACAACACAAATAACAGCTGTGAATTTCTTATTATTTGATTTTATTGTGATTTTCGTCTGGGGTTATTGGAAGGTATCACAGAATAAAACTGAACTCTTGTGGTTTCACAATCGTGCGGTAATCCTCTGCATTCAGCACAATGGTTTCTGTCAGCGTCCCGGCGTTGAAGGCGATATCGGAGTAGCGTTCAAACAGAACCGGGTCAATCACCAGTTCCAGTGCCGGGTTAAAGGTAAAGGGTGCCAGCGCCCCGGGGACACAGTCTGTCAGTGCTTTCACCTGTTCGGCGGTGGCAAAAGAGATTTTTTTACCACCGAAAAAACCGGCCAGTTTTTCGCCATCAATTTTTTCATCTCCGGGTAATACTGCCAGCACATTTTTCTTCACGCCGTTTCCCTTCACCTTTAAAACCACGGCTTTGGAACATTGCCCTAATTCAACGCCGCGCACCTGAGCCACTTCATCAGAGGTAAACCCGAGCGCATCGTGGCTCATGATTTCATAACGGGCGTGGTGATTATCCAGAAGGGTGGTGATTTTACGGAGGATACTATCGGACGAAGACATGCGGTTTTCCCTGTTATTGATTGTGATTACCGATCACGTTAATCAAAAACACAGGGAAAACCAATGTGTTTGCGTCCGGAATGTGATGTGAACTACGGCCAGTTACGCCAGAAACTGACCGATAACAGCACCAGCAGGGTATATATCTCCAGACGGCCTAATAACATGGCAAAACAGAGCAGGTATTTTGCTGCCGGTGAGATCTCCCCGAATCCCGGTGCGGTTAACCCGAATCCCAGCCCCATATTATTAATACAGGCGGCGACACTGGCAAACGAGGTCATTAAATCGTAGCCCATCAGATTAAGGCACCAGATAAAAAAGCAGGTACAAATAACATAAAGGAAGAAAAAGCTCAGGACGGAATTAATCAGCCGGTGCTGCACAACCGTATCACCGACTTTAATCAGGGTTTGAGCTTTCGGGTGGATCAGGGAATAGACTTCCCGCCAGCTCTGTTTGGAGAGAATTAAAAACCGGATCGCTTTTATTCCGCCGCAGGTGGAGCCGACACAACCACCGAAAAAACTGGCAAACAGAAGCAGAACAATAATATGGGATGGCCACTGCGCATAATCACCGGTGGCAAGTCCGTTATCTGTCAGCATGGAGCTGGTGAGGAAAAAAGCATGGACAAAGGATTCTTCTGCGGACGAATACATATTTGCCCGCCACACTTCAAAAAAGACCAGCGCGATAATAAAGGCGGCCACAGCAAAATAAAACCGTAATTCCGTATTACTGAATAAGGGCTTCAGGCTGCGTTTTGCCAGCGCCACAAAATAGAGGGTAAAGTTGACGGCAGATAATAAAGAAAAAGTCCCCGCCACTAACTCAATCGCGGCGCTGTTAAAATAGCCGATACTCTCACTGTAAGTGGAAAACCCGCCGAGAGAGACGGTAGACAGCCCATGGCATAAGGCATCAAACCAGGTCATACCCGCCAGTTTAAAGGCAACGGTGCAGCAAAATCCCAGTAATAAATAGGTGAACCATAAATTGCGGGCCGAGCTGGCTAAGCGGGGTGTTAATTTTTCATCCTTAAACGGGCCGGGCATTTCTGACTGATATAAACGCATCCCTCCGATACCCAGCAACGGGAATATCGCCACTGCCAGAACAATAACACCGAGGCCGCCGATAAAATTGAGCTGGGCACGGTAATATAAAACCGAGCGGGGTAAATCGGTGACATTGTGAAATACCGATGCACCGGTGGTGGTAATACCGGAAACACCTTCAAATAAGGCATCCTCAAAGGCCATATTCAGATGATCATCCAGCCAGAACGGCATGGCGCTGATAACAGAAAATAACAGCCAGAATACTGCAATCACCAGAAAGCCGTCCCGCGTCTGTAATTGCAGGCCGGTGGTTTTACTGCGGTACCAGCACACTAATCCGGCCGGAAAGAAAATCAGAAAACTACCGGCAAACGCGAAAAAACTCTGCTCCTGCGCAATCAGCGCAACCAGCATCGGTAATAATAATGTCAGGCTGTAAATCACTATCAGAAAACTGCTCAGATGGATAATGACTCGGGAACGGGTTGATATCACAGAGCGACCACCGGTTTTTCCAAAATAAATAGCAGATAATACTTAACTCCTGATAGTGAACTGATCGCAGCCGGTTGTAAATTGTTTTCAGCTGAACAGAGCAGCAGGATCAAAAAAGGCTGCAACCGGCAGCAGCCTTCTGTCAGTATAACGATACAAAAAAGCCATATTACATCGTTTCGTCAGCCCATACCCGCTGATAATCCGAACCGTTCACCCGCCAGATTTCACGGATATTCTCACCGGTATAATTGAGATAATCATGTTCAGCAGAAAACTGTACCACCAGTGCCGTTTCACACTCCGTGGTTATCTTTCTTGGTGCATCGATAACAGATGACGCCACGGAATCTTCCTGTAAACGGATTTTCAGTTTTTTTAATCCGTGCTGCACATGGAACAGAAACAAATAATTATGAAACATTCTCAGCTCCGGATTTTTTATTGGCAAGCCGGGTGTAAATAAGGCCGACGGCGACGGTCAGTACCAGGCCAATAATAACAACCAGTTTACCGTTTTCAGTCACACCGGCAGGGCTTGAGGCATAGAAAAAATTATGTGCAAAGGCCGCACCGGTCAGCATTCTCAGCACACTGACCGCCGCATCGGTATTACCCTGTCCGACATTGGCTAATTGCCGCAGCGGGCAGCCGGTAATAAAAACACCGCATAATCCGACCAGCGACATGGAGAGGAAATTCCACAGCCCGTCATTATGCGCAATCGGCTGGTTATCAAAGCCGATATTAATTTTTCCGGTGAGCATATTACCGGCAATAACAACCAGCAGCAGAGCGAGAACGCCGATTGCAATGGTGTAATTGCGTGACAGGAAGATATTTTTTGCCATCCCGATAAAACAGAAACGGGTGCGCTGAATAATCACACCGATAATAAGCCCGGCTGTTATTGCCATCCAGACCGGAGCATGAGCAGCTCCCGGCCCTTTGACACTGGATGTGAAAATAGAACTGTCGATAATAAACAGCACAAATAACACCAGACACACGGCCGGTAATATTAAGCCCTCAGCGGCAGACTGCTGATAATTACGCGGTAATGAAAAGCCTTTTTTAATAAACAGACTACCGATGCCAATACCGGCAACCAGGCCGAATAACCCGACAACGGCATTTAAATCACCGGCACCAATCCGCAGGACCATCCGCAGCGGACACCCTAAAAAGACCAGACAACCGGCCATCATCAGAAAACCGAGTGTAAACCGGATAACCGGTGCGGAACCGGCTTTGGACTGAAATTCTTTAAAAATAACCGCAGCCCCGAATGAACCGAGAATAAAACCAAAAATTTCAGGACGCAGATATTGGACGGTTTCGGTATTATGCAATCCCATACTGCCTGCACTATCCCGGATAAAACAAGCGACACAAACACCCATATTTGGCGGGTTTCCGTATATACCAAGGAGCACAGCGCTGATCCCTATAATAATACCGGAAATGATGATAATTATTTTTGTTGCGGACATTGTATGACTCCGTTATGGAGATGTTATCTCCTGACTAATAGGACCTATTAAGTACAGGGTCAATGTACCGTAGTGAAAAATAATATCTTTTAACCGGGTCAAAGATTTTGAACGCAATGAACCGGTGAGTGAAATATCCGATGAAGAACAGAAATACACCTTGCAGTCAGCGGCCATCAATTTATAATCTTTAAATATTAATTTTTTATTATATTACCGGGGGGCTGTACGTTGAAAAGATTATTGCTGTTAAGCCTGATATGTGGATTTTCTTATAATATGTATGCCGGTGAAAATACCTGTTCAGCAGAAACGGCTGCCGTTAACGCATTTAATAATTTTATTTTTATTCAGGAGCGGCCTTTTAACGACTCTGTGAAAGAAATGAAAGTACATATAAAAAGTAGTGATGACTATATTGATAATAGCGCGTATGCAAAATTTGATGGCTGCGGCGGATTGCTGATACTGGAAAACAGCGAAATCATTAGATCCCGGATAAAAGAGCATGTTATCGTCAATGTCTTTAACATCAGGATAAATAAGCAGGATGAAAACTGGCGCTATAATATGACATTTAAACTGTCTGATATTGACCAGCATGGTGTTGATAACACATTTATGGTTCAAAGACAGCACGGGAAATTCCTGACTGACCGCAACGGGAAAATAACAAAATCGGAAGATACGTCTTATGCCACGATCGGTGATGAACGTATGAAATTCAAAGCGGAGACCCGCTTTTTAAGTGATAATAAAGGACGGTTGTCAAAATTGGACAGAGTCAGTACACAACCAAATGACAGCTCAAATACACGCTATTTTTATGATGATAAAGACCGCTTAATACGGACTCAGTCTGACTCCACAACGAAAGAATATACCTATACAGATGATGGCAAGCAATCAGGCAGCACAATGGTTCAGACATTTTCCACAACCGAAACAACCGTGACAACATGTAAGGACTGGAATAAATTCGGCAGATGTACACGTGCAGAACAGGATATAACGGTGTTAATTGAAAGTGAGAATGGTGAAAAGGACGGTGTCTATAAGCATCATGCGGAAATTAATTATGATTATGTTTATTAATTTTTAATATAATATTGGGTAGCGTCCGAGGAGTAAAATAGCATAGAATCAGATGATTTCTCTATATTTTATGCTATTTTGTACGTTATCATATTGTGATATTGATATTCAATCTTGTTTGCTAAATAAAAATATCACTCCACTGTTTTTATGAAGTGATTTTTATCTACTCAATTTTATATTTTTTAGCTATCTCACGGGCGGTTTGTTCTATTCCGGGGAAGATTGTACTGGATTTTATATTTAACTGTTCAAGTTCATCTAAAATTTTACTTTTGTTTTTTACAACTATATTTTCTACATTTAAATTACTGTGGCCGGTATCAGGAAGAACTGCATCATGTCCAAATAACAAAAAAGCACCAGATTGCGATGATATTCTTGGATTTGCATTACGCCCTTTGACGAGAATTATTTTTTTCAAAACAGCAAAGTCTACCTGATCTGAAAAATAAGGCTTTTCTGCCTGGATAAAATGTAGTAATTTTTTCTTATTTTCATTTGTTATTTGTTCATTTTCATTATTAATAGTCAATGAGTTTTTCATCTCCAATCCAAGCATTGAAAGATTAGTTATACAACTTACGGTATCTGAATTATAAAATTTAATATCTTTAGATTTTACCTTAAATATTTTTATATCACCATCAACTTCTTTTTTCTCAGGGTCTGAACAACAAAAGTATAATGCAACTAATGGATTGGCAGTAACATCTAAAAGTCTTGTAGGTAAACCAAAATGTTGCATTCTAACCAACTTATCCAACATAAAGTGGTCAGTGTGGAACTCATTCGGATGTGCAGTTAATAATTCATTTATAGCTTGTGTTTCATTTGGAAGATAAAGGTAATCACCATTTTCATTCTTTCGAAGAATAGATGGTTCTAATTTGTACTTAATATCGCCATGCCCACGATAGAATATTTCCGTTCCATTATCCATTGTTATTTTTTTTAGCTGACGAAGGAATCCTTCAACAGAACTTACTGTGGGGCTATCATTATTGGATTTTATTAAAGATTGCTTTTTTTTATTTACTAAGTTATCAGGTGATAAATCAAGAGATTTAAAAAGTTCATTAATAGTTAAATCTTTTATCGCCCAGTGAGTCCGGTGTATTTCCCAGCGGCCGGATAAAAATAATTTTCGAAATAAATTATCTTCATCCAGGGTTATTAGTCAAAAATCCTTTGTAAATTTGAAGCCATAAGATATATTTATATTGTCTACTGATATTTTGGTAATCTCACCTATCCGGATGTGAGATTGATTGTTTTCTAATTCTGTCATAAAGACACAAGGTAATGATTTTAGATTTTCTAAAGTAGCATTATCTAGCTTGCTGAATTTATAAGCAATTTCATTATTTGTATGTTCTAGGTAACGAGATAAAGGGAATGTACTGTATCCAATCCGATCTATAGGGATATCCCAGTCGTCATCATTAGAAACCATAATCAGATTTAACATGTATTACTCAATTCACCAAGTGATGAAAATTAGCATACCAGATTAATTAGTATGATTGA
Organism: Morganella sp. TYF_1; assembly: GCF_043105645.1. NCBI lineage: Bacteria > Pseudomonadati > Pseudomonadota > Gammaproteobacteria > Enterobacterales > Morganellaceae > Morganella > Morganella sp. TYF_1. The sequence continues at coordinate 238,857 of NZ_JBICLU010000025.1, forward strand.
TATTGTCTGTGAAGTAACTCGAAATTATAGAAAATAAGTAAATAGAGGTAACGAAAATTAATAGATATATAGTAAAAGATAACGCCCTCGCTAGAGCGTTATCTTATATTTTATTGAGAATACAGATTACACATTAAACAGGAAATTCAGCACGTCGCCGTCTTTCACAATGTAATCTTTACCTTCTGCACGCATTTTACCGGCTTCTTTTGCACCTTGTTCGCCTTTGTACTGGATGAAATCCTCAAATGCGATAGTCTGGGCGCGAATAAAGCCTTTTTCAAAGTCGGTATGGATTTTACCGGCTGCCTGCGGTGCGGTTGCACCAACAGGGATGGTCCATGCACGGACTTCTTTCACACCGGCGGTGAAATAGGTCTGCAGGTTGAGCAGGGCGTAACCGGCGCGGATCACGCGGTTCAGACCCGGTTCTTCGATACCGAGGTCAGCCATAAACTCTTCGCGGTCACCATCTTCCAGCTCAGCGATATCGGATTCAATGGCTGCACATACCGGTACAACCACAGAACCTTCTTTTTCTGCGATTTCACGCACCTGATCCAGATACGGGTTGTTCTCAAAGCCATCTTCGTTGACGTTGGCAATGTACATGGTTGGTTTCAGGGTCAGGAAGCTCAGGTAGCGGATCGCGCCCATTTCTTCTTTGTTCAGGTTCAGCGTGCGCAGCATCTGTGCGTTTTCCAGCAGCGGCAGGCATTTTTCCAGAACTTCCAGCTCCAGTTTCGCGTCTTTGTCGCCGCCTTTGGCGCGCTTCTGCACACGGTGGATAGCACGTTCACAGGTGTCGAGGTCAGCCAGCGCCAGTTCGGTATTGATGGTATCAATATCTTCAGCCGGGTTAACACGACCGGAAACGTGAACAATGTTATCATCGTCAAAGCAGCGGACAACGTGGCCGATAGCTTCTGTTTCGCGGATGTTGGTCAGGAACTGGTTACCCAGACCTTCACCTTTGGATGCGCCTTTCACCAGACCGGCGATATCGACGAATTCCATGGTGGTCGGCAGAATACGCTGTGGTTTTACGATTTCCGCCAGTGCATCCAGGCGGGCATCCGGCATCGGCACCACGCCGGTGTTCGGCTCAATTGTACAGAACGGAAAGTTCGCCGCTTCAATACCTGCTTTGGTCAGCGCGTTAAACAGCGTTGATTTCCCGACGTTCGGCAGACCGACGATACCACATTTGAAACCCATAAATTCTTCACCTTAAAAATGACAGCAGACCAAAACGGCCTGCAAGCACGTTAAATAATTGCCGCCGATTATACACGGTTACGGATAAACAGACGATACCTGCGGCTCACTGACCGGCTTTAAATGTATGCAGACGCGAAATGGCTTTTGCCATGCCGTCTTTCATCAGCACATCGGTGCAGCGCACGGCTTCATCGATGGTCTCATCAATCAGTTGCTGTTCGGAGGCAGGGGGCTTGCCCAGCACAAAGCCGACCACTTTACTCTTATCACCCGGATGACCGATGCCGATACGCAGACGATGAAAGTTCGGATTGTTACCCAATTTGCTTTGGATATCTTTCAGGCCGTTGTGACCGCCGTTGCCGCCGCCGAGTTTCATTTTTGCTATGCCGGGCAGAAGATCCAGTTCATCATGCGCCACCAGAATTTCATCGGGGGCAATCTGGTAAAAACCGGCGAGGGCGCTGACCGCTTTACCGCTCAGGTTCATAAAGGTGGTCGGCACCAGCAGGCGGACATCATTGCCCTGAATATTCAGGCGCGCAGTATAACCGTAAAACTTACTTTCTGATTTTAATGACTGATTATAACGGCGGGCCAGTTCATCCACATACCAGGCACCGGCATTGTGGCGGGTTTGGGCGTATTCTGCACCGGGGTTGGCCAGCCCCACAATTAATTTTATCTGACTCACACTTGTATCACTTGTTGTTCAGGCAGGTTTGACTGCAAAGAGGGCTATTCTACCCGTCACCCGCGCGGAGTACAAAAGAAACGTCCTTCCCGGACGGATGTGACTATTTGTGCAATAATTTAGTGATGAATTATTAAGTTTCGCTTTTTGGCACAATAAGCCAAATAAAACGTTTTATTTTTGGTCTATGTGATCTCATACGCAACATATACGTATCAATTCGGGCTATACTCTGTGTCAAGAAGGAATTCCTGCTTTCGTACTTTGAGTTGTTAAAAGACAAAAGAGTGGCGGAGGTCCCTATGAAACGTAAATTATCCTTATTACTCGGTAACCTGCTGATGGTTGTCGGTATGTTACTGATGGTCGGCAGCATGGCCTTTACTGTCAGTGTCCTTATTTTCGCACTCCCGCTACCGGATATCTATTCCGAAGCCTCTCTGATGGGGATCTTTATCGGTGCCTTGGTGTGGCTGGGCGGAGCCGGTCTGAGCGGGCGTCGTGAATCTATCGCGGATAAATATTACTGGCTGCGTCATTTCCACAGCCGCTATCGCCGCCGGATGCCGTAACACGAGTGTCATAAAATAACCGGGAACGGTTATTACCTGCTGCGGTTAAATGCCTGCCAACAAAAAACCCGTTGTCTTCACAACGGGTTTAAGCACGCAATGTGTACACTGATTATGAAATCAGTGTTCGAACATCGCGGAGATAGACTCTTCATTACTGATACGGCGGATGGCTTCTGCCAGCATTCCGGATAACGTCAGAGAGCGGACGTTATTCAGTGCTTTGATTTCCGCTGATAACGGAATGGTGTCACAGACAATCACTTCATCAATCACAGAATCACGGATATTGTTGACCGCGTTGCCGGAGAAGATAGGGTGAGTGGCGTATGCAAACACACGTTTCGCACCACGTTCTTTCAGTGCTTCCGCCGCTTTGCACAGCGTGCCCCCGGTATCGATCATATCGTCAACCAGTACACAGTCACGACCGGCAACATCACCGATGATATGCATCACCTGAGAAACGTTCGCGCGCGGGCGGCGTTTGTCGATGATAGCCATATCAGTGTCGTTCAGCAGTTTGGCGATCGCACGGGCGCGGACCACACCACCGATATCCGGAGAAACCACAATCGGGTTGTCCAGATCTTTCTGCAGCATATCTTCCAGCAGGATTGGACTGCCGAAGACGTTATCAACCGGAACATCGAAGAAGCCCTGAATCTGCTCAGCGTGAAGATCCACTGTCAGCACACGGTCAACACCCACACTTGACAGGAAGTCAGCGACCACTTTAGCGGTGATTGGCACACGTGTGGAGCGGACGCGGCGATCCTGACGGGCATAGCCGAAATACGGGATAACAGCAGTGATACGACCCGCAGAAGCACGGCGCAGCGCATCAACCATAACAACCAGTTCCATCAGGTTATCGTTGGTCGGCGCACAGGTGGACTGGATGATGAAAACATCACCACCACGCACGTTTTCATTGATTTGAACACTGACTTCACCGTCGCTGAAACGACCGATCGCAGCGTCTCCGAGGTTAGTGTACAGGCGGTTGGCAACACGTTGTGCTAGTTCCGGGATGGCGTTACCAGCAAAAAGCTTCATATCAGGCACGAGAAAAACCTCAGGCATGCGTCCAGAGAGATTGAATTGTGAACCTGAAAGCGTCCGGGGACGAAATCAGGGGCAATTACAGTAGACCAGCGCGGAACTGATGAAGCGGCGAAATGTTGACACCACGTGCCACAAAGCCCTTCACCCACGCCGGCGCGTTAATTAACACCTGTCGGGCGGCTGCCTGGTTTTCGAACTCTCCGAACACACATGCACCCGTACCGGTCAGGCGTGACGGGGTATATTGTAGCAGCCAGGAAAGAAGATCATCAACCTCACGAAAACGTTTTCTTGCAACCGGTTCACAGTCATTTGCGTACGGAGCCTGTAATAATGCGGGCAGAGAGCGGATCGGGGTATCACGAATTAATTGCGGATCTGTGAAGATAAGCGGTGTCGGAACCGAAATTCCGGGGTGTGCAACCAGATACCAGCGTTCCGGCGGAGACGCCGGGTGCAGAATTTCGCCTATTCCTTCAGCAATTGCCGCGTGGCCCCGGACAAAGACCGGGACATCCGCACCGAGGGTCACACCCAGCTCTGCAAGCGTATCGTCGGGTAACTGTAACTGCCAGTGATAGTTAAGGGCGATAAGTACTGTGGCGGCATTGGAGGAACCGCCGCCGATACCGCCGCCCATCGGCAGAATTTTTTCAACGGCAATATCCGCACCGGGTAAATCCGCTGTCAGCTGATGCTCGCGGGCATAGCTCTGTAACAGGCGGGCGGCGCGGATCACCAGATTTTGCTCATCCGGTACGCCGTCAAGCGGGGTCAGCAGACGAATTTCACTGTCAGTGCGCGGTGTAATTGTGACACTGTCACCATAATCCAGAAACTGAAACAGGGTTTGCAGTGTGTGATAGCCGTCCGCGCGGCGGCCTGTGATATATAAAAACAGGTTCAGCTTGGCGGGAGACGGCCAGGTCAGTGATGTCAGTTGAGTGTCCATGAATCCATTTTCAGCTTGATGCGGTTATCGCCCTGTTCGATATCCAGGCGGTTCGGCAGTTGCGGAGAGACTTTTTCATCATAGGACTGATAAGTGACTTTCCATTTTTCCATGCCCTGAGCCCAGCTCAGCGCTTTCAGGTGATACTGATTGCTGATGGCATAGGACTGCGCATCCCCCGGCAGGCCGACAATCCACTGACGCAGGTTTTCCATCGGGATAGTCATACCGGTCAGTTGGTAAATCATACTGTCCGGATCATCACTGTAATATTTCTGACCTTTATTATCGGTAAGCTGGGTTTGTCCGTCTTTGACAATCAGTTCCAGCTCGGTGCTGCCGACCGGGTTGGTGAGCAGCAGTTTGTAGCTGTCCGGGGAGTACTGCTGCCAGAAGAAACGGGCATAGGTTTTCTGGGTGGTGCCGATGTAGGCAAACGAGCCGCGCGTCTGATAACGCTGTAACTGATTTATTTGTTCTGTCTGTGCTTTCCAGCCGGCAGAGGTGGCGGAAACATCGCCTTTCTCTGTATTGTCAGGCAGGGTACAGGCGGCAAGTATCAGGCTGCACAGGGGCAGAAGCCGGATAAAGCGCGGTAATTGAATAGAGGCCACGTTGTAATTTCCTTTAACAACTGATAAAAGCAATAACAGTATTGTGCCTGTTTCAGTGGCTGTTTCCTACCTCTCTTACGCTGATTTACGCAATTATCCGCCCGGCTGACATGGCCTGTTGCGCACCGTATTACGTGCTTATTATCACGGTTTCCCGTTTAACGCTTTAATTGCGCGGGATCGGCTGCTAAAATGCATGCAGTTATCCTTAGTAAGGGTGTTGATTTCCGGTATACTTAACCGGTATTTTACACACTTACCCCGGTCTGTATTGCAGGATATGACTTTATTAGCTCTCGGCATTAATCATAAAACCGCACCTGTTGCCTTACGTGAGAAAGTGACTTTCTCTCCGGACAGTATGGAAGCGGCATTATCCAATCTGCTCGAACAACCGTCCGTGAGCGGCGGCGTTGTGCTGTCTACCTGCAACCGGACAGAAATCTATCTCAGTGTGGATGAACAGAACGATCAGCGCGATCAGCTGATCAACTGGTTGTGCCGCTATCACAACATCAACCCGCAGGAACTGATGTCCAGTCTTTACTGGCATCAGGATAATGAGGCGGTCAGCCATCTGATGCGGGTGGCCAGCGGGCTGGATTCCCTGGTGCTCGGCGAACCGCAGATCCTGGGACAAGTCAAGAAAGCCTTTGCGCAGTCACAGACACACCGTTCACTCTCCCGTGAACTGGAACGTCTGTTCCAGAAATCCTTTTCGGTTGCCAAACGGGTACGTACTGAAACCGATATCGGTGCTAATGCGGTATCGGTGGCGTTTGCCGCCTGCACCCTGGCGCGCCAGATTTTCGAATCCTTATCCAGACTGAATATCCTGCTGGTCGGGGCGGGGGAAACCATCGAACTGGTGGCCCGTCACCTGAACGAGCACGGCGTAAAACATATGATGATCGCCAACCGTACCCGTGAGCGGGCCCGCGTGCTGGCGCAGGAAGTCAATGCAGAGGTGATCACACTGCCGGAAATCGACAGCCGGCTGGCGGAGGCGGATATTGTTATCAGCTCCACGGCCAGCCCGTTGCCGATTATCGGTAAAGGTATGGTGGAACGCGCCCTGAAAGCGCGCCGTAACCGCCCGATGCTGCTGGTGGATATTGCGGTTCCCCGTGATATCGAAGCCGATGTGGAAAAACTCAGTAACGTCTATCTCTACACTGTGGATGATCTTGAGGCGATTATTGAGCACAACCTGGCGCAGCGCCAGGTGGCGGCACAACAGGCGGAATCCATTGTGGTGCAGGAAAGCGGGCACTTTATGGAATGGCTGCGCGCCCAGAGTGCGGTCAATACGATCCGCGAATACCGCGAACAGGCCGAAGAGATCCGCGCCGCCATGGCTGCAAAAGCCGTGGCACTGATTCAGCAGGGGCATGACCCGGAAGAGGTTATCAACCAGATGTCTCAGCAGCTGACCAACCGCCTGATCCACGCACCAACCAAATCACTTCAGCAGGCCGCCGGTGACGGTGATACCGGCCGCCTGACGCTGTTACGCGACAGCCTCGGGCTGGAGCATCATTAACTTCCTCTATATATTTTTAAGGTAGCAGACTACGAATGAAGCCTTCTATTGTCGCAAAACTGGAAGCATTGAAAGAACGTTATGAAGAAATTCAGGCGCACCTTGCGGACGCCGATGTTATCGCTGATCAGAATAAATTCCGTGCCTTGTCGAAAGAATATGCGCAGCTGACTGACGTTGCGAAATGTTTTGAAGCCTGGCAGACCATTCAGGATGATATCGACACCGCGCAAATGCTTCTTGATGATCCTGAAATGAAGGAAATGGCACAGGAAGAGCTGAAAGACGCAAAACTGCGGAATGAAACCTTAGAACAGGAATTACAGGTCTTATTACTGCCGAAAGATCCGGATGATGAACGCAACTGCTTCCTGGAAGTCCGTGCGGGTACCGGCGGTGATGAAGCGGCGCTGTTTGCCGGTGATCTGTTCCGTATGTACAGCCGTTATGCGGAATCACGCCGCTGGCGGATTGAGATCATGAACAGTAACGACGGCGAGCACGGCGGATATAAAGAGATTATTTTCAGAGTCACCGGTGAAAATGCCTACGGTAACCTGAAATTTGAATCCGGCGGTCACCGCGTGCAGCGTGTGCCGGAAACCGAATCCCAGGGCCGTATTCACACCTCCGCCTGTACTGTCGCGGTGCTGGCAGAAGTACCGGAAGCGGAACTGCCGGATATCAACCCGGCGGATCTGCGCATTGATACTTTCCGTTCATCCGGGGCCGGTGGTCAGCACGTTAACACCACGGATTCCGCTATCCGTATCACCCATATCCCGACCGGAATTGTGGTGGAGTGTCAGGACGAGCGTTCGCAGCACAAAAACAAAGCCAAAGCACTCTCGGTACTGGCAGCAAGAATCAAAGCAGCGGAAGAGTCCCGCCGTCATGAGGCGGAAGCCTCTGAGCGCCGCAACCTGCTGGGTTCCGGTGACCGTTCGGATCGAATCCGCACCTATAACTTCCCGCAGGGACGGGTGACGGATCACCGTATCAACCTGACACTGTACCGTCTGGATGAGGTCATGGAAGGTAAGCTGGATGCACTGATCCAGCCGCTGGTAAACGAATATCAGGCAGATCAGCTCGCCGCGCTGTCTGAGCAGGACTGATGACGTTTCGTCACTGGCTGACAGAGGCTGTCAGCCGTTTAAGGCACAGCGACAGCCCGAAACGGGATGCGGAAATTCTGCTGACGTTTGTCACCGGTCGTCCCCGCAGCTACATTATTGCCTTTGATGAAACCCCGCTCAGCGGGGATGAACAGCAGCGTCTTGAGGCGCTGCTTGTCCGCCGGGAGCAGGGCGAGCCGGTGGCGTATATCACCGGTGTGCGTGAGTTCTGGTCACTGCCGCTGGAAGTGTCTCCCGCCACACTTATTCCGCGTCCGGACACCGAATGTCTGGTGGAGGCGGCGCTGGAATTGTTACCGGCCGCATCCTGCGATATTCTGGATCTCGGTACCGGTACCGGTGCGATTGCGCTGGCACTGGCCTCTGAACGACCGGACTGTCACGTGACCGGCGCGGATATTCAGCCGGATGCGGTGGTGCTGGCGCAGCGCAATGCCGCCCGTCTGGGGCTGACGAATACAACCTTTAAAGAAAGTCGCTGGTTTGCTTCACTGCCGATTCATCAATTTGCTATGATAGTGAGTAACCCGCCATACATTGATGAGAATGATGAGCATCTGGTGCAGGGGGATGTCCGTTTCGAGCCGCGCAGTGCGCTGGTCGCCCCGCAGAACGGTCTGGCCGATCTGGCGGAAATCGCTGCGCAGTCCGCACATTATCTGACACCCGGCGGGTGGCTGATTGTGGAACATGGCTGGCGGCAGGGAAACGCTGTCCGCGAACTGTTCCGGGAAAACGGATTTTACCGGGTGGAGACCCGCCGCGATTATGGCGGAAATGATCGGGTTACTTTAGGTCAACGGGAAGAGAAATGAAAAGCATTGCCGATTTTGAATTCAATGGTGCGCCGTTACTGAGCGGCATCATGTTAGTGTTAAAAACTGTCCGCCCGGATTTTGACCAGGAAAAGGCAGAGACACACATCAATGAGCTTATCCGTCAGACCCGTAAACGCCTCCCGCCGTATTCCGACGAACATACCTGTTTACAGACCCTGATCACGCTTTTTTACCACAAATGGCAGTTCGGTGGCGCCAGCGGTGTTTATTCGCTGTCTGATACCCTGTGGCTGGATACGGTGCTGCGCACTCAGCGCGGCTCGCCGGTATCACTCGGCATCCTGTTCCTGCATATTGCACAGGCTATCGGTTTGCCGGTTGTGCCGGTGGTTTTCCCGACCCAGCTGATTCTGCGGGCAGATCTCGATGACGAAACCCTGTTTATCAACCCGATTAACGGCGATCTGCTGGATCAGCACACGCTGGATGTCTGGATTAAAGGCACGGTCAGTCCGGCGCATCACCTGACCGGGGACGATCTCGAGGAAGCCGAAAACAGCCATGTGGTGCGCAAATACCTCGACAGTATTAAAGTCGCGCTGATGGAAGAGAAAAAAATGGAGCTGGCACTGAAAGTCAGCGAAACCATTTTATTATTTGATCCGGATGACCCGTATGAAATCCGTGATCGAGGGCTGATTTATGCCCAGCTGGACTGCAGCCATATTGCGGTTTCTGATCTGAACTATTTTATTGAGCAATGTCCGCAGGATCCGGTATCGGAAATGATAAAAATGCAGATCCACACTTACGAACAGCAGCATATCGTTCTGCACTGATAAACGGATATCGTTTTACATATTTTCATAAACGCAATTTAATTGCCTCTGCCAAAAGGTTATACCATGCAACAGAAAGTCGTATCTATCGGGGATATTCGTGTCGGCAACGCGCTGCCGTTTGTTCTGTTCGGCGGCATGAACGTTCTTGAATCCCGCGATCTGGCGATGAAAATCTGCGAACATTACGTGACTGTCACGCAGAAGCTGAATATTCCTTACGTCTTCAAAGCCTCTTTTGACAAGGCAAACCGTTCTTCCATCAATTCCTACCGTGGTCCGGGCCTTGAAGAAGGGATGAAGATTTTTGAAGAGCTGAAAAAAACCTTCGGCGTGAAAATTATCACTGACGTCCACGAATCCTGGCAGGCACAGCCTGTGGCGGACGTGGTGGATGTGATCCAGTTACCGGCATTCCTGGCGCGTCAGACTGATCTGGTGGAAGCGATGGCGAAAACCGGCGCGGTCATTAACATCAAAAAACCGCAGTTTATCAGCCCGGGGCAGGTGGGTAATATTGCGGAAAAATTCCGTGAAGGCGGCAATGACCAGATCATTTTATGTGATCGCGGTGCAAACTTCGGTTATGACAATCTGGTTGTGGATATGCTGGGCTTTAAAGTGATGGAAAAAGCGTCCGGCGGTTGCCCGGTGATTTTCGATGTCACACACTCCCTGCAATGCCGCGACCCGTTTGGTGCCGCATCCGGCGGCCGCCGTGGTCAGGTGGCTGAACTGGCCCGCGCCGGGATGGCAGTCGGTCTGGCCGGTCTGTTCCTGGAAGCGCATCCGGACCCGGATAATGCCCGTTGTGATGGCCCTTCCGCGCTGCCGCTGGCAAAACTGGAGCCGTTCCTGCAGCAGGTTAAAGCCATCGACGATCTGGTGAAAAGCTTCCCTGAGCTGGATACCGAATAATTTCCGATGCAGCTTCACACTGTTGTTAACATGTTCGGCGCTGATCTTCAGCGCCGTTATGGCGAAAAAATCCATAAAATCACCCTCCACGGCGGCTTCAGCTGCCCTAACCGTGACGGCACCCTCGGGCGCGGCGGTTGTACCTTCTGTAATGTGGCTTCTTTTGCGGATGAAAATGCACAGTATGATTCCATCGAGGAGCAACTGAGTCAGCAATCCGGAAAAATCACCCGCGCCAAACGTTATCTTGCTTATTTCCAGGCCTATACCAGCACCTACGCGGAAGTGGAACTGCTGCGTGAAATGTATGAATCCGCACTGACACAGGCCGATGTGGTGGGGTTGTGTGTCGGTACGCGGCCGGATTGTGTGCCGGAGGCCGTATTGGATCTGCTGCAAAGCTATCAGCAGCAGGGCTATGAGGTATGGCTGGAACTGGGACTACAGACCGCGCATGATAAAACCCTGAAGCGCATCAACCGCGGTCATGATTTCGCCTGTTATCAGGCCACCACCCGGGCCGCCCGTGAGCGCCGGCTGAAAGTGTGTTGCCACCTGATCACCGGCCTGCCGGGAGAAACCGCAGTCGATAATCTCATCACACTTGAGCGTGTGCTGGACACCGGCGTTGAAGGTATCAAACTGCATCCCCTGCATATTGTGGAAGGCAGTACCATGGCAAAAGCCTGGCGGGCGGGGCGCCTGCCCACCATTTCTCTCGAGGAGTATGTCACCACCGCCGGGGAGATGATCCGCCACACTCCACCAGACGTTATTTATCACCGCATCTGTGCCAGTGCGCGGCGTCCGACGTTACTGGCACCGGACTGGTGCAGCAACCGCTGGCTCGGCATGAATGGCCTGTGGCAGTATCTGCTGGCAAACGGCGGTCAGGGCAGCGCAATCTGATCGGTGCCGGGGAAGCAGGGTTGTTTTTTGCAATTAATCGCCGGCAACTTCATTTACGGTCATTCACCAGACATTATTACCGGAACAATTTTTGTCATGACTATTGGCAATCATTGATTATGTTTGGAAATAATCAGGTTTCTATAATTCAAAGGAATTTGAATGGCCGATATCATCTATTTGACACTGAAAGGTAACCGGCAGGGGCTTATTTCTGCCGGATGCTCCAATTATGATTCAATCGGAAATAAATATCAGGATAAGCATAAAGATCAGATTCTGGTTTATTCCACAACGTATGATCTTCTCCGCCAACAGAATGTCGCACATGCACCGTTTTTGCTGGTGAAAGCGGATGATAAATCCTCTCCGCTTTTGCTTTCATCCATATCAGATAATGAGATTCTGGATTGTGTCTTTGATTATTATCGTATTAGTCAGCAAGGTATGTTGATTAATTATAAAAGAATAAGATTAACCAAAGCCTCTGTTATCCGGATTGTTAATCAATCGCCTGATTCACTAATCCACAATGATTTACAACCTGCCGAAACGATTTCACTGAAATACGAAAGTATTACGTACCAGCATATCAGTGCCGGAACGTCCGGTTACAGTATCAGAAATGAATCTGTCAGATAAAAAGCAAAGCGTAATGGCAAAAGTTAATGATGTGTATAGTAACCGGTTTAATATCAGGATTGTATCATCACCCGACCAGTCAGTGCTCATGTCTGTGCCTGACCCGGTAAAAATCTTTGTAATGGTTAATTATAACTGGGGAATAGGACATATCGGGCTGGTTATTGGTGAAGGAGAAAAAGCAATATTGCATGATCCGTCCGGCGGGTATTCAGAATGTCCGTCACGTGAATGTTATAAAGACAGAAATGCAATGCGTTACCCGCGCAGTTCCGGGGAGTTTTTTCACTATCCGGAATTTGACTGGGATGATTATCTTTCTTTTCAGTTGTGGGACGGGCCGGATGTGATGGTGATTGAGTTTGTTATCCCCGGTGAACAGGCGGCCAGAATAACGGAGATGATTTATAATCATGGGATGGCAGGATCATTTTCTTGTGCAAAAACAGTATTTAAAATTTTGAAAGAGAGCGGCGGAATTTTTAATGTGCTCGAGGAAACACCGGTTCTCAAAGAAAATCCCTGGCAACTGAGAGAAAAATTATTGGGTATTTATTACCCTGAATATGGAGGGGTAATTTCAGGTGCTTATTAAAAATAAATCACTTATCATGTATTTATCATTCAGTATTTCTGCTGTTTTTTATTATCTTGAGATGGTTCATGCATTTTTTTTCAGGATATACTCACATGCAGCAAATAACATAGCAATTATTAAGAGTAATACATTAGTATCCTTTATTTTCTTTTTTTTCATTTTCGTGATCGGTGCAGTAATCATTTACCGGCAACAAACGGAAGTAAGCAAAATATTCAGAGTGATAGTTTATTTACTATGTCCTTATATAACCAGTGTAGTTGTATGGTATTTTTTTGATCATTACGGAACTGAAACACATAATCAGACGGTCAGAGTGAAATCACAAAAGATGGGTGATTTTTTTATCTTTTCTTTTATTGTACATGGCATATTCTTTGTCCCGCTGGTGGCGTATACCTGTGACTTTCTGTTGAGCTTTCTGTTCTGCCGGAACAAAAAAACACCACCGGGGTAAGTCTTATCACAACCAGCGCCGTGTCTGCTGACAATAGGCCGTCCATTCCTGTTTAAATTTTGCGGCAAGGAACTTTTCTTCCTGCGGGATGCTGAACAGATCGGTGATCAGCCAGAAAATCAGGCCGCCGGTGAGAAAATAGTAAGAGTGAGTCAGCAGGGCAAAGCCGATACAGGCGGTGGTCAGTGCGAGATAGACCGGATTGCGTGACAGCCGGAACGGCCCGCCGGTGATGAGATGCGTGGCTTCGCCGAGCGGGTTCGGGGTGGTGTTATGGCGGCGGAAATACACCAGTGACGCACCAATCCAGCCGAGACTTTCCAGCCCGATCAAGATGGCTAAAATACCGCTCCAGCCGCTGAACTGGATCACCAGTGCATCTTTGGCATACAGCCAGACAGCCGCAATGCCATTGATAATCAGCCAGTTAAGGAAAGGAAGACGGAACACAGCCATGATTTTTCTCCGGTGACAGATAAAGCAACGGCGGACATTACGCCCGCCGCTCTGTTCATTATAGCCTGATTACAGAGGTTATCGTGCCTCCGATGTCACACCATCCATCAGCCCCAGTTCAATCAGTGCCTTACTGACTGACGGGTAAAAGCTGATTTTATTCTCAACCGGCACAATCCGTGCCCGTGCCAGAGTTTTCAGCGGCTGGAACGGAATATCGGTGACCACGATGTGTGTATCCACACCGGCTTCGTCGATAAAACGGCGGAAGGCTTTTAATCCGCCCGCATCCAGCACCGGCACCGCATCCCACTGCATCACAATGGTGTGATATCCCGCGCTTTTGACTTTCAGATCATCAAAAATCCGCTCGGCAGCGGCAAAGAACAGCGGACCGTTAACACGCACCACCAGCAGCCCCTTGTCGTGATCCGTAAAGGAAGACTCACTCAGGCGCGTCATATTGGCGATACGGCGCATAAACAGCAGCGAAGCCAGCACAATCCCGACACTGATGGCTATCACCATATCAAACAGCACCGTCAGGCTCAGACACAGCAGCAGCACGATAATATCGTCTTTTGGTGCGCGGCGGATAAGTTCAATGACTTTAGCTGCTTCACTCATATTCCACGCTACCATCAGCAGCAGAGCAGACATTGCCGCCAGCGGCAGATACGAGAGCAACGGTGCCAGAATCAGCAGAGTCAGCAGCACCAGCAGAGAATGAATAATCGCAGAGACCGGTGATGTGGCCCCGGCACGCACGTTAGCCGCCGAACGGGCGATAGCCGCAGTGGCGGTAATGCCGCCGAAGAACGGCGCGGTGATATTACCCAGCCCCTGACCCAGCAATTCGCCGTTGGAGTTATGTTTCTTGCCGGTCATCCCGTCGAGTACGACGGCACAGAGCAGGGATTCAATTGCGCCTAGCATTGCCATTGAAAACGCCGCCGGCATCAGAGCGGTAATGGTGGCCCAGCTGAACTCAAATTCTTTGCCGTCCGGGGTCGGTAAATTCCACGGCAGGATAAACTGCGGCAGAATCGGCGGGATCCCCGTGCCATGTGTGCCATCCGCCAGGGTATAACTGAAGCGGGAGCCGATGGTGGCTGCGTCCATGCCGAACAGCGACAGCACCAGCATCACCAGCATCCCGGCAATCACAGCGGGAAGGTGTCCCGGCAGGCGCAGTTTCAATTTCGGCCAGTAGATCAGTACCAGCAGCGTGGTCACGCCAATCAGGGTATCGGAGAGATTAATGGTCGGCATCGCTCTGACAAGGGCGATCACCTTATCCACATAGTTTTCCGGTACATGCACCATGGTCAGACCGAAAAAGTCTTTCACCTGCATGGTGGCGATAGTGATCGCAATTCCCGAGGTGAAGCCGAGCACCACAGAAATCGGAATATATTCAATGAGTTTACCGAAACGCGCCAGACCCATTGCCAGCAGGATAATCCCGGACATCAGGGTGGCTATCAGTAATCCGCCCAGCCCGAACTGCTGGGAAACGGGGTAGAGGATCACCACAAATGCGGCTGTCGGCCCAGAGACACTGAAACGGGAGCCACCGGTCACCGCAATCACAATACCGGCAATAGCCGCCGTATACAGGCCATATTGCGGAGCTACTCCACTGCCGATAGCCAGTGCCATGGCCAGCGGGATAGCGATAATCCCGACGGTGATACCTGCAATGGTATCTTTTATCAGACGGGAAACGGAGTAAGGCTGTTTCCAGCACGAGTCAATTAATGCAGAAAAAAGAGATAATCCTTTAAATGTTGAAATTTTCATTTCCGGACAACTGTCACCTCTGAGTCATATGAAAAAAATAGGGAGACGCCAAAGCACATTAGTCTACGCAAAACAGGGAGAGATTTAGCTGAGATACATCAAATGACACTGTATACAATAGCGGATATTGAAATAAAATCAAAAATATGAAGCAGTTAAGGGTTAATAAAACAGGATATTCTGCCGCCTGACCGGATAGCAGCATAAAAAAAGAAAGGACAGAAACGAAAAAAGCCTGCTGATTGCTCAGCAGGCTCTTCTCTTAAGATGGCGGTGAGAGAGGGATTCGAACCCTCGATGCACTTTCGCGCATACACACTTTCCAGGCGTGCTCCTTCAGCCACTCGGACATCTCACCGGGGTACTGTTCGTTGCGTTGATATCTCGCTGCAACGGGGCGCTACTATAGGGGAAGCGACGTAACCCGTCAATACACGGCACGAAAAAAAATGTGTTTTTTCGCTTGTTTAACCAAAAAAACAGCATATTGGTGATTAACATAGCAAATCCGCTGAAAACAGCATACCGGTCGCCTGAAAAATGACCGCTGATTTTTTTCCGGCGGGAAATCATCTGCCGGAAAAATATGCAGGTCAGTTAACAATAACAACATTTTAACGATACGAAAATCTCTCCGGGGCTTGAATTCTTTGCGTAATCCTATCAGGCTGGTAAAAAAACAGAGGAGCGCCGCATGAATATTATTTTCTACCATCCTTTTTTTGATTCTGAGCTGTGGATCAACGGCATGAAAAAACACCTGCCGCAGGCGGATATCCGCAAATGGGTTCCGGGTGATAATCAGCCGGCGGATTATGCCCTGGTGTGGTTACCGCCGCGTGAGTGTCTGGCCGGGCGGACCACCATGAAGGCGGTCTTTGCTCTGGGGGCCGGGGTGGATGCCATCCTGAAGCAGGAGCAGGCAAACCCGGGCACACTGCCTGCCGGGGTGCCGGTGATCCGCCTTGAAGATACAGGGATGGGGGCGCAGATGCAGGAATACGCCGTTGCCAAGGCGCTGTGGTACTTCCGCAAAATGGATATCTATAAACGCCAGCAGGAACAGCGTATCTGGAAAGCGCAACCGGCATTTACGTTTGACGAGTTTGAAATCGGCGTGCTCGGAACCGGTATTCTCGGGCGTTCCGTGGCGGAAAGGCTGGCGGAGTTCGGGTTTAAAGTCCATGGCTGGAGCCGGACACCGAAACAGATCCCGGGCGTGACCAGTTTCCACGGTAATGACCAGCTGGATGAATTCTTAAGCCACAGCCGCCTGCTGATCAACCTGCTGCCTGACACACCGCAGACCAGAGGGATCCTCAACCAGTCGCTGTTCAGTAAGCTGCCGCAAAGTGCTTACCTGATCAACCTGGCGCGCGGTTCGCATCTGGTGGATAACGATCTGCTGGAAGCCATTGATGACGGACAAATAGCCGGTGCCAGCCTGGATGTGTTCGCCACCGAACCGCTGCCGGAAATGCACCCGTTCTGGACCCACCCGCGGGTGGATGTCACGCCGCACATTGCCGCATTTACCATTCCGTCAGAGGCAATGAAAGCCATTGTTGCCAATATTGAGCGGATTGAGCGGGGCGAAGCACCACAGGGCGTGGTGAATATGGAACTGGGGTATTAATTCTTTACAGTGATAAGGACAATCCGGACAATAGCGGCAACTCAGTTAATAAGGATTTGAAGTATGAATGAATTTTCACTGGTCTGCCGCCTGCTCGGAACGCTGTTTAACCGTGCTCCTGCTGATCCCGTGCTGGCACCGGTTCTGACGATGATTAAGCAGGGGCAGCTGAAAGCCCACTGGCCGCTGGAGCAGGATGCACTGCTGACACGGCTGGCTGAACATTGTGACAGTACGGAACTGGCTGCAGACTATCAGCAGCTGTTTGCTGACGGGGCGGTGGCTCAGCACCGGTCGGACTATACCGGTGAGCCGGAAAGTGAAGTCCGTCAGTTTCTCAGTGAGCGCGGGATGCCGCTGACTGATGCGGTAACAGACAGTTTCGGGTCTCTGCTGCTGGCGGCATCCTGGCTGGAAGATCAGGCACAGGAAGATGAAGTCAGTGCGCAGACGGCGCTGTTTGCGGACTATCTGCTGCCGTGGAGTGATGCATTTCTCGGGAAAGTCGAATCTCATGCACAGCACGGCTTTTACCGCACCCTGGCTATTCTGACCCGTGAAGCGCTGTCAGCGCTGTATGAAGAGCTGGCAGAAGATGCAGAAGAAGACGAAAATGATGATTAGTATGTGACGCTGTCACATATTGTGTTTCAGGCCCGGTCAGATGACCGGGCTTTTTGTCTCCGGCTTAGAACAGCCCGAGGAACCAGCCTGCCGCCAGGGTGATAAAGCTGAACAGCCAGATCCAGAAGAAGGAGTAGCGCAGATGCCGTCCCATATCCACCCCGGCAATGCCCACTGCCAGCCAGACCGCCGGTGAAAACGGGCTGACAAAGGTACCGGCGTTATTACCGATAGCCATGGCATACACCACATCTGCAGGCGGAATACCGGCGGATGCCACCACGTCACGGACAATCGGCAGCAGGGCAAAGTAATAAGCATCGGTACTGGTAAAGATATCCAGCGGTACACCAATCATCCCGATAATAATGTGGAACTGTTCCGCCATCCGTCCCGGAATAATCAGCAGCAGATCTTTTGCGACCGACTCCAGCATACCGCCTTTATCCATAATCCCCAGGAATACCCCAGCGGAAATGATAATCGCAGCCATAGATAACGCCTGCGGGGCGTGATGATTAATCACCGCTACCTGATCTTTCGGCTTCGGGTAATTGATGATAAGAGCGGCGGAAAGGGCCAGCATAAAGATATACGGTGCCGCGAGCCAGCCCAGTGCCAGGCTGAGGATCGCCAGCAGGATCAGCGAGATATTAATCAGAAAGCGCTGTGGTTTTTCTGTACCGTGTTCGTTATCCGCCTCATCATACAGTTCAAGAAGCGAATCCTGTTGATACGGCGTGGTGCCGTATTGTGCCGCACGGGCGATACGGCGTTTTTCCCGCAGGCCAAACAGCGCGGCAACCAGCACGGATGCGATAATGCCGGTAATTTGCACCGGGATCAGCGGCTGCCACAGTTCAGATGCGGGGATCCCTGTCACGGCAGATGCACGGCCAAGCGGTCCGCCCCATGGCACCATATTCATCACCCCCATACTCATGCACATCAGCAGCAGCATCAGATACGGGCTCATGCCCAGTCGCCGGTAGATTGGCAGAAACGCCGGGATGATAATCAGAAACGTTGCCGCTCCGGAACCGTCGAGATGCACCACGGCTGCCACCAGAGCGGTGACCATCGCCACAATCACCACATTTCCCCGTGTCAGGCCGATCATCAGACGGATAAACGGATTGAAGATATGCAGATCTTTCATAATGCTGAAAAACAGAATGGCGAACAGGAACATCACCGCGACACTGGCGACTTTTTTGATACCGTAATCAAAAAATGCCGTGATTTCAGGCAGGGAGTAGCCTGCCAGCAACGCGCCGAGCAGGGGAATAACAGACATGGCAATTATAGGGCTGGTTTTTCCTGTCATCAGCAGAACGACAATAGAAATGATGATCAGCAGCCCGATCAGTGTCAGCATCAGATGATCCTTATCCGGAAAGTGGTTATTTTCTGATGTTACTGAAAGGGATGATAATGGTGTTAAAAATGTTTATGAATTGTGAAATATGTCATCAAAAAGGGAGCTGGCAGAGTCAGAAAAAAGCGGTCAATCACAAATTAATTTTATCTGCGGCAGAAGAAAAAACAGTATTTCGTCTCATTTCCCCAGGAATGTACTGCGGATATGTCGGAATGGGATAACCAGGTATATTTTCGTATGCCTTGAATTTTCGTCATATTCTTTTACAAAACGGGAAGGTGATACCGTTTCCTGCGGAATAGTGAAGAAACGGCATCATAATTTAGATAGTTAATAATTTACTGGCACAATTAAAAAATTTAATCGAAATTAGTCGGTTAACGGAATGACTATCCGGCCCGGACGGATTTCAATACCCTTGGCAAATTTCTTCGCTGCTGCCTCGGCGGTATTATCGCCATTCAGCACATATACCGGGGTGATATTGAAAAAGGTGCTCAGTGTGTGGTTGAGATAAGGGATAAGTGCGGAAATCAGGGTGTCCCATTTGTCCGGGTCCAGCGTATAATTGGTGATTTCAATATCCCGCATATAGATTGACCCGGTGGCGGCGTCAAAATACGGCGCGGCACTGAGCGTCATTGAAATGGTAAAATCCCGGGATCCGAACAGCGAAACCAGCTTCAGCGAGCCGATTGCTGTCAGTTTTACTTTGCCCGGTTCTTCACGTCCGATTTCGGTGAGCAGTTTTTCCAGGGTAAAATCCGCATCTGCCACACCATCCATACCAATCTGTTTGTTCAGACGGATATTCTCTGCCACCGCACTGTTAATGGTCTCTTCACTGACACTGATTTCGGTTAATTTATCACAGCCTGTTAAAACCGTTGCTGCGACCAGTGCCGCGGTAAAAAGGAATAATCTCATCGGTATCTCCTGTTGTATACCACCCGATACTAACCTGTGCTGCGGCAAATCCAAAATATCCGGATCAATTTAATACGGCAGGGCTTATCTTCTTCGGGTTAAACTGGCGGTAAAGTGCTATCAGTGTCATCAGCCCGATTGTACCGAGTAAAAACCAGGGAAGTTCAGGTAATTGCATTTCTTTACCCAAATCATACAGCCAGCCGCCGCCGGTATAACCGATGGCGCCGCCAAATGCCAGCCCGAGACGGCTGAATCCCATGTAACTGCCGCGTGCGCGCGGATCCGCCAGTGACGCACTGAGGGTTTCCCGTGCCGGTTCGGCAATTACCGAACCTAAATAGAACAAACAGATAATCGCGAATAATACATGCAGTGAATGCGTCAGGGCGACCGGGAACATACTCAGGCTCATCAGGAATAACCCGGCCATCAGGCGGGTTTCCAGCCGGAAGTGTTTTTCACTCCAGCGGGCCAGCGGATAGAGCAGAGTCAGTGATAACGCCGCTTCGATGGCATACATCCATTTTACCGCCGCCGGTGTGCCCGCCAGTTCGTTGACGATAATCGGAAACATCAGCATCACCTGCACGGAGAGGATAAAGTAACCGGTCAGTGTCAGTACATAGCGGGAGAACCGTTTGTCGCGCAGTACGCGGGTCAGCCCTTCTTTTATCGGGGTGCGGGTGGTGGAAATACGGTAAGCGGGCAGCAGCCACGCATTGCACAGGGCGGTAATAATAAAGATTGCCGCACCCACCCAGCAGACCAGATGAAAATCATAAATCAGCAGCCAGCTGCCGAGCAGTGCCCCGAGCACCGCGCCGGCGCTGTCCTGCATCAGCAGCAGGGAATAGAAACGGCCGCGTTCATACGGGCGGGTCAGTTTGATCACCAGCGCGGTGCGCGGCGGATCAAACAGGGTGCCGCCGACAGCCGAGAGAATACAGGAAAGCCAGAGGATCCACGGCTCATCTGCCATTGCCATCAGGGCAAAACCGCCTGCGCGGAGAAACATGCCGATGACGATCATCGGTTTGGCACCGAAACGGTCAGCAATCGCACCGCCGAATATCCCCAGCCCCTGCTGGACAAGCTGGCGCAGCCCCAGGGCAAACCCGACCACAATCCCCGCCCAGCCGAGTTGTTCAACAAAACGGATGGAGATCAGCGGGAAGACCACAAAGAAGCCTAGAACAACCAGCAGGTTATCCACCAGCAACCAGTACTTACCCAGCGTCCGGGCTTGTCTGACAAGTGACATTCAGCACCACATTAAATATTGAAAGGAATAGAAAAAAGGGAGATGATTACACCTTCTATTCTCTGCTTATTCAGCATCTGATAACAGAGAATTCAGGATGATATTTTTTTATCGACGGAACGTGGTTAAGCACACCCTGACTACGGCCTTCTGAGAGAGGAATTATGTTGTTCGGCTACCGCGCGAATACGCCGCAGCTGCGTTTTAACACGGACAGAATGGTGGTCCGGCTGGCGCATGAGCGGGACGCGTACCGCATCAGTGAATATTACTGTGAAAACGAAGCATTTCTGAAACCCTGGGAGCCTCTCCGCGACCGCAGCCACTATCATCCCTCCGGCTGGTCATCCCGCTTACAGCTGATGACGGATATGCACCGGCAGGGTACCGCGTTCCATTTTTTGCTGCTGGATCCGGCTGAAAATGAGGTGATGGGGGTGGCGAACTACAGTAATGTCATCCGCGGCGTGTTTTACGCCTGTTTTCTCGGCTATTCGCTGGGTGAAAAATGGCAGGGGCAGCATTATATGCAGGAAGCCCTGGAGCCGACACTGCGCTATATGCAGCGTCAGCAGGGCATGCACCGCATTATGGCAAACTATATGCCGCATAATCAGCGCAGCGGACAACTCCTCGCCCGGCTCGGGTTTGAAAAAGAGGGTTACGCGAAAGAGTATCTGATGATTAACGGCCGGTGGCGTGACCATGTTCTGACCGCACTGACCACCCCGGACTGGGTTAAGCCACGATAACAGCGGGTTTTTCTGTTCCGCCCGCATTATCGTGATACTATTTCCGCCTTTGTTATCTGACCAGCACATTCAGCATGAATTTATTGAAATCTCTCGCCGCCGTCAGCTCAATGACGATGTTCTCGCGTGTACTCGGTTTTATCCGTGATGCCATCATCGCCCGGATTTTCGGGGCATCGATGGCGGCCGATGCCTTCTTTGTCGCCTTTAAACTGCCGAACCTGCTGCGGCGTATTTTTGCCGAAGGGGCATTCTCCCAGGCCTTTGTACCGATTTTATCGGAATACAAAACCCAGCAGGGCGAGGAAGCCACCCGCACCTTTATCGCCTATGTCTCCGGGATGCTGACATTGATTCTGGCGGTGGTCACCGTACTCGGGATGCTGGCTGCACCGTGGATTATCTATGTCACCGCACCGGGTTTTACCGATGACCCGGATAAATTCACGCTGACCGCCAATCTGCTGAAAGTCACCTTTCCGTATATTTTTCTGATCTCTATCGCCTCACTGGCGGGGGGGATCCTCAATACCTGGAACCGTTTCTCCGTCCCGGCGTTTGCACCGACACTGCTGAATGTCAGTATGATCGGCTTTGCACTGTTTGCCGCGCCGTATTTTAATCCGCCGATTATGGCGCTGGCGTGGGCCGTGCTGGCGGGCGGGGTATTACAGATTGCCTATCAGCTGCCGCACCTGAAAAAAATCGGCATGCTGGTGCTGCCGAGAGTTTCTTTCCGTAACAGCGGTGTCTGGCGGGTGATGAAACTGATGGGCCCGGCGATCCTCGGGGTTTCGGTCAGCCAGATTTCACTGATTATCAACACGATTTTTGCCTCATTCCTGGTGTCCGGCTCGGTTTCCTGGATGTATTACGCTGACCGCCTGATGGAACTGCCGTCCGGTGTGCTCGGGGTGGCGCTGGGGACGATCCTGCTGCCATCACTGGCAAAAAGTTTTTCCAAAGGGGATACCACCGAATACCGCAAACTGATGGACTGGGGATTGCGCCTCTGCTTCCTGCTGGCTTTGCCGTGTGCGGTAGCGCTCGCGATTCTGGCGGAAGCGCTGACAGTCAGCCTGTTCCAGTACAAAAATTTCACCGCCTTTGATGCCCTGATGACACAGCAGGCGCTGATTGCCTACTGCGTTGGTCTGATGGGAATGATTGTGATTAAAGTACTGGCGCCGGGATTCTACTCCCGTCAGAACATTAAGACGCCGGTTAAAATCGCGATTGCCACGCTGATCCTGACACAGCTGATGAACCTGGCCTTTATCGGGCCGTTTAAACATGCCGGTCTGGCACTGTCGATTGGTATCGCGGCCTGTTTCAACGCCTCGCTGCTTTACTGGCAACTGCGTAAACAGAATATCTTTACACCGCTGCCGGGCTGGGGAAAATTCTTCCTCAAACTGGTGATCGCAATGCTGTTTATGGCGGCAGTACTGGTGGGTATGATGTACCTGATGCCGGAATGGTCACAGGGTAATATGCTGATGCGCATGCTGCGCCTGATGGGGGTGGTAATTGCCGGTGCCGGTGCCTATTTTGCCGCACTGTATGCACTTGGTTTCCGCCTGCGGGACTTTGCACAGCGCAGTTTATAAGTTGTTTTCATATAATACCGACGGGGCTGATAACAGCCCCGTTTTTGTATTTCCGTAAATCAGCGGTATTCCTGTGTGCGGATAATATTGTCGTTGTCCCGCAATAAACGGTATGCTTCACCGTCATTCAGTTGCGACAATATCACCGGAGACTGCGTTGCAAGATAAAAAACGGTCTGCGGAAATGTCGCTTTCAGCAGTACAACACAATGTTCATGCCACGGGATATTCAGGTGATGTTCCGGCATAGTGATATACACGATACCGTTAACGTTTTCCGGTTTTTCCGTGGTGGTAAATTCACCGTATCCGGCGATAATACGCTGAATTAATATCACCATTGAGGAAAATCCCGGATCTGATGTATTCCCGGATTGCGGCAACAGCGGCAAAACAGTATTTAACCCGGCACCGGTTATGGCGGAAGACGTATCATCAGCCGGCGGATCAAGAAATACCACCGGATGATCATGAACAAACGGCCGGAAACGCTCGGTAATATCACCGGCTGGAATAATATAGTTATCCGTGCTCAGAGTCCGGGCAGCCGGGGTGTATTCTGTGCAATTCCTGAATATCAGGTGAATATCATTTTTTTGTTGCTGATTATAAATAATACTGTTGGAAAAATAACGCAACTGAAATAGTGCGGTTAATAATTCGCTGTTATCTGTCTCATTATCACCGGTAAAACCATATACGGATTTATCCGCAGCGGTGATTATTTCCATATCCCCTGCCATTTTCACATCAGAAAAACAGATCTTATTCTCTGCCATAATCCCTCCTGTTATTCACCGGGAGAGCATAGCATTGGTTATTTCATATCAGGGATATCAAAACAGAATAACGCTGCCACCGGAAAGAATGTCAGGCAGGGCAGCGGATAACAGTGCTATTATGACAACAATTCTGACTGTTACTGCGGACACCGGAGCATGTTTATGCTGCACCAACACACTGTTTCTGATGCTGAACTGAACCTGGATAATGGCGGGTATACGTCAATTGATGCATTTATCACGCCGCCGTATACCCGGCAGGTTATCAGTGCTTATAATAATCATCTCACGGAATATCCGGCTGCACTGCGCCACTGTACGTCATTACGGGTATTGAACCTTTCCTGTAATCAGCTGGCTTATATTCCGCCGGCTATTGCACAGCTGACTGCCTGTGAAATGCTGGATCTGGGGCATAACCGTATTGCCGATGTTGCACCGGAAATCGGTGAATTGCATCAGCTGAGCTATCTCTATCTCAGTGAGAACGGATACAGCAATTTACCATCGTCATTTTCCGGGCTGAAAAATCTGCGTTATTTTAATGCAACGGATAATCACCTGACGGCAATACCGGCATGGTTTTCAGAAATGGAAAAGATGGAAGAAATCCGCCTTTATCATAACCGGATAACGGAACTGTCAGCCGCCGTCAGCGGACTGAAAAATACCCGTGAAATACACCTGATGAATAATCAGATAACCGAAATTCCGGATGAAATCGCTGCTGTGACAGCGCTGGAGATTCTTGATCTGAATAATAACCGGGTGGCGTTTATTTCGCCGGAAATAAGCCGGTTGCAACAACTCAATACATTGAATCTGCGTTTCAATGCCCTGAAAACCTTGCCGGAAAATACCGGTGAATTATCATCTTTGTTATATCTGGATCTGCGTGCGAATCAGCTGAGCGCATTACCGGACAGCCTGGCAGCATTAACACAGCTGCGCAAACTGGATCTGCGCTGGAATAATTTCTCCGTCATTCCGCCGGTGGCAGAAAAATTACAGGCAGCTGGGTGCCGGGTCTTGTTGTAACAGAGTCAGAAGGCAATAAAAAAGGAACCTGATGGTTCCTTTTTTGCAGAAATAATCGCCGGTAACGGCGGGATTACATTTTCTCGACAGTACCGATACCCAGGGTATCCAGACCGGCTTTCAGGGTTTTCTGTGTCAGCAGTGCCAGTTTCAGGCGGCTCTGACGCAGTTCTTCGCTTTCCGCTGCCAGAATCGGGCAATGCTCGTAGAAACCGGAGAACAGACCTGCCAGGTCGTACAGGTAGCTGCACATCATATGCGGCAGACCTTCACGGGCCACAGCAGTAATGGTCTCTTCAAACTGTAACAGACGGGCGGCTAACTGGCGCTCGCGGTCGTCGGTCAGGATAATAGGTTGTGTCAGGCTGTCCGCATCAATATCCGCGCGTTTGAAGACGGATGCCACACGGGTGTAGGCATACTGCATATACGGGGCGGTGTTACCTTCAAAGGCCAGCATGTTGTCCCAGTCGAAGATATAGTCGGTGGTACGGCTTTTTGACAGATCCGCGTATTTCACCGCACCGATACCGACCACTTCCGCAAGCTGTTTCAGCTCATCTTCCGGCATGTCGCTGTTTTTCTCACGGATCAGTTTCTCCGCGCGTTCAACCGCTTCATCCAGCAGATCGGACAGGCGGATAGTGCCGCCTGCGCGGGTTTTGAACGGTTTGCCGTCTTTGCCGAGCATCATACCGAACATGTGATGTTCCAGTGTCATGCTCTCCGGGATATAACCGGCTTTACGGACAATCGTCCACGCCTGCATCAGATGCTGATGCTGACGGGAGTCAATGTAATAGAGAACGCGGTCAGCGTGCAGTACGTCATGGCGGTATTTCGCACAGGCGATATCGGTGGTGGTGTAGAGATATCCGCCATCTTTCTTGCGGATAATAACCCCCATCGGTTCGCCTTCTTTATTCTTGAATTCATCAAGATAAACGACGATTGCGCCTTCGCTTTCTTCGGCAATACCGCGGTTCATCAGGTCGCTGACAATGCCCGGCAGCATGTCGTTGTACAGGCTTTCACCCATGACATCATCTTCGGTCAGGGTGACATTCAGACGGTTATAGGTTTCCTGGTTCTGCTGCATGGTGATATCCACCAGCTTGCGCCACATGGTACGGCAGTATTCATCACCGCCCTGTAATTTGACCACATAACCGCGCGCACGCTCAGCAAACACTTCATCTTCATCGTAATGCTTTTTCGCTTCGCGGTAGAAGGCTTCCAGGTCGGCCAGTGCCATATCCCCGGCATCTTCATTCTGCATTTTTTCGAGATACGCGATAAGCATGCCGAACTGTGTACCCCAGTCACCAACGTGGTTACAGCGGATCACGTGATGACCCAGATATTCCTGGGTACGTGCTGCCGCATCACCGATGATGGTGGAACGCAGGTGGCCTACGTGCATCTGTTTGGCCACGTTCGGGGCGGAGTAGTCGATGGCAATGGTCATCGGCTCAACCGGGGTCAGGCCCAGCTTGTCGTCAGCCAGTGCAGTTTCCAGCTGAGCGGTCAGCCAGGCCGGAGACAGGAAAATATTGATAAAACCGGGACCGGCGATTTCCGTTTTTTCCGCAATTCCGTCAAGATCCAGCAGTTCAATCACTTTCTCAGCGAGCTGTCGGGGCGGCATACCCATTTTTTTCGCGGCAGCCATCACACCATTGGCCTGGTAATCACCAAACTGCGCTTTGGCGGACTGCTTAACGATAGCATCACAATCAAGTGGTGCCCCTGCGCTGATAAGAGCCTGTTGGATCTTATCTGAAAGAATTGCCTGAATATTCACCGGTTTACCTTAATTTAAAGAACAAAATGACACCCCGGAAACAGCGGCGGAGGAGCGGGCTCGTCCGGACGGGATGTTGACGTGAAATTTGGCTGGTTTTATACCACAAAAACAGGGTCTCATGCTACTATCTGCGCCTTTGCGGATGAATTCTCACAGGGGATCATAATGAAAAAAAGCACACAGACAGCATCCCTTACCGGTCTGATGGCAGAGCTGCCGGTGTTTGCCGGAAAAATACAGCAGTTTGCGGCGGATTTGCAGCTCGATCTCACGCAGTATCAGGCGGATCACATCTCACTGCGGGCTCACGATACGGCACTGGCGGAACAGTGGCTGGCCGGATTCCGCGAATGCGGTACCGTGTTATCGGAGAATCAGATTAACGGCCGCCCGATTTATCTGTTTTTACTGCATGAACCGCTGGCACTGCTGCACTGGCAGATCCCGGTGCTGGAACTGCCGTTCCCGAAAGGCAAACAGTATGCACACCAGGGCTGGGAACATATCGAACTGGTGCTGCCGGGCGATCCGCTGACCCTGACTGAACGGGCTGCCGCACTGCTGCCGTCACCGTTACCGGACGGGGTGACCACAAAAGCCAGTCATCCGCGCGGCGGACAGGAGCGGTTGCCGAACCCGACACTGGCGGTCAGCCGGGAAAATATCACCATTAAGTTTCATCCGTTTACCTTGCAGGAAATTGTCGAAAGTGAGCGGTAACCAGCAATTCTGACATTTCCCTGTGCGAACAGGCCGGATATTTCGCATCTTGTGATATTTAACAATTCATTAATCTAAATTACATGTAATAGTGTATATCAGGATGACTGAATCGTTTACAAGAGATATTTACCTGCGAAATTAAGTGATGAGGCTAATCAATGGCGAAACTGGAAATTTGTTGTTACAGCGTGGAATGTGCCCTCACTGCGGAAAAAGCCGGCGCTGACCGGATTGAACTGTGTGCCGCGCCGTCAGAGGGCGGGCTGACCCCGAGCTGGGGCATGCTGAAACAAACTATCGACCGGTTGCGGATCCCGGTTCACCCGATCCTCCGTCCGCGCAGCGGCGACTTTTGCTATACAGCCTCGGAATTTGCGGTCATGAAGAATGATATCGCCAAAATCCGCGACCTGGGGTTTCCCGGGGTGGTCACCGGTATTCTGGATGAAGACGGGCATGTTGATCTGCCCAGGATGAAGATGCTGTGCAAACTGTCAGGCGATATGGCGGTCACTTTCCACAGAGCCTTTGATATGTGTGCCAGCCCGATGCTGGCATTACAGCAACTGACTGACCTGGGGGTGAGCCGTATTCTGACATCCGGGCAGCAGCTGAGTGCGGAACTGGGGTTGCCGTTGCTGAAAGAGTTACAGGAAGCCAGCAGGGGGCCGGTGATTATGGCTGGTGCCGGTGTGCGGCTGGCGAATATTCAGAAGTTTCTGGATATCGGCCTTCAGGAAGTACACAGCTCAGCATCCAAAACCAAGCCATCCACCATGCGTTACCGCAAAGTCGGGGTCGCGATGAGCAGTGACAGTGAAGCCGATGAGTTTTCCCATACCTGTGTGGACGGGGAAACGGTTGAGGCTATGAAAGGCGTTCTGGATCTGCACAGTATGGTGGTGCACTGATATGATGGTCAGTACATCCGTATCAAAACCGATACGGATGTATCTGCATGCAGGGTTACGGCTTTTCCGCAATCAGAACCGCACGGCGCGGTGCCGGATAGCCTTCAACGGTCAGTGACGGATCATCCGGATTGAGGAAATCGGCGAGGGATTCATTGATCATCCACTCCGTACGGCGCTGCTCATCCGTGGTGGTGACGGACTCATCCGCGATACGGATATTAGTGAACCCGCATTTTTCCAGCCAGACAGCCAGCATTTTTGCTGACGGAATAAAGTAAACGTTACTCATCTGCGCGTAGCGTTCGCCCGGGATCAGGCACTGATGTTCATCGCCCTCAACAACAATACTTTCCAGTACCAGTTCGCCGCCGGACACCAGCTGATCTTTCAGCTGCCAGAGGTGGTCGAGCGGGGAGCGGCGATGATAAAGCACCCCCATGGAGAACACGGTATCAAACGCCTGAAGTGCAGGCAGCTCCTGAATACCCAGCGGCAGCAGGTGCACGCGCTGGTCATTGCCGAGCAGCTTGCGCACGGCTTCAAACTGGCAGAGGAAAAGCTGGGTTGGATCGACACCGACCACCAGTTCCGCGCCTTCACCGGTCATACGCCACATGTGATAACCGCTGCCGCAGCCGACATCCAGAATGGTGCGCCCGGCAAGCGGGGAAAGATGCGGCAGAACGCGATCCCATTTCAGATCGGAACGCCATTCGGTATCAATCTTCACACCGTAGAGCGAGAACGGGCCTTTGCGCCACGGCATCAGATTGCGCAGAATATTATTGATACGGCGGGTTTCCCCGTCAGTCAGCGGCTGCGTGCGCTGTGCGGTGACACCGGTTTTCAGATCGAGAAAGTCCGGTGTCATGTCCGGCAGGTTTTCAATGGTCTTTACCCAGCCCGGATAGTAGCCGTGCAGGGATTCTTTATGCCATTTTGCTATCTGCGCGGGCAGCGTTTCCAGCCAGTGACTCAGACGCTCATTTTTTGCAATTAACTGATAAAAATTGCCGAAATCAATCATGGTTATTCTCTTTCACTGCCAGTAATGACCCGAAGTTAAAACACTGGAACCAGACTTCGCAATGTTCAAACCCGGCCGCTTTCAGACGTGATTTGTGCGTTTCCACGCTGTCGGTCAGCATGACATCTTCCAGCATGGTGCGTTTCTGGCTGATTTCCAGCTCGCTGTAGCCGTTGGCGCGTTTGAAATCGTGGTGCATACTGAACAGCAAATCGCCGATCTGCGCATCCTCAAAACTGAATTTTTCCGATAACACCAGAACACCGCCCGGCAGCAGACCCTGATAGATTTTTTTCAGCAGTGCGGCGCGGTCATCCGGGGCCAGGAATTGCAGGGTAAAATTGAGAACCACCATCGAGGCATTTTCAATTTTGATATGGCGGATATCGCCTTCGGTGACTTCAACCGGTACCGGGGATTTAAAACTTTCCACATGGCGGCGGGCGTGTTCCACCATCGGCGCGGAATTATCCACGGCGATAATCCGGCAGCCGGGTTTATCTGCGATATTCGGGCGGATAGACAGGGTGGCGGCGGCACGGGAACAGCCGAGATCATAAACCTGACTGCCGGGCGTGACAAAACGACCGGCCAGCATGCCGATCATAGCAATAATATTGGAGTAGCCCGGAATTGAGCGTTTGATCATATCGGGAAACACATCCGCGACTTTCTCATCAAACGTCCAGTCACCAAGACGGGCAATCGGTGCCGCGAACAGAGTATCCTGCGGCGGATTCGGAATTTCTTTGGACATAACACAGATCTGCAATACAAAAAGATGCGCGCATTCTAACAGAGGTGACCCGGCGCAGAAAGTGTTATGTCCCGGCGTGAGCGGTTACATGTACGGTGAAAAAATCTGCTGCCACGGCAGATACCAGATATTCGCCAGCACCATCAGGATCATGGCAGTGAAGGTGGCCGCCATCCCGGTACGCCGCCAGCGGTTCTCGCGGTGTTTTAATCCGTAAGAGTGAAACAGCCGGCCAGCAATCAGAATGATCCCGCAGACATGCAGCATCCACACCTGGGCACCGTTCTGCTCCATCACCAGTAACAGCAGGAGTGCAACGGGAATATACTCAACCGCATTGCCCTGCACACGAATCGCCGTCTGTAACTCATAAAAACCGCCGTCACCATAAGCGACGCGGTAAAGTGTCCGCAGTTTAATCACATCGAGTGATAGTTTAATGATTAACAGCGCACCCAGTACAATATAAAGGGAACTAACCATTTTTTACTCCATGGCCAATTGAAACAGCAAAACAATGATAAACCTCAAAGCAGCAGGTAACACAATCTTTAATATTAATGCATACTGAATTATTTGAAAATTATCAATTAGTGGCTAAATTCTCTGCGGCAGATGTGTGGTTTGCTCTTATCTCATCAGGAATTTTCCACTATAATGATCGCCTTTTTGACATTTCTTCATAAAGAACCATGCCAAAATTTTGCAGAAACGCACAATAGCGGACAAAAGGATATCGTATGCGTACTAATTATTGTGGGCAGCTCAACAGTGCTCACATCGATCAAAAAGTAACCCTTAGTGGTTGGGTAAACCGTCGTCGTGATCTCGGGGGTTTGATTTTTATCGATATGCGTGACCGTGAAGGCATCGTTCAGGTTTTCTTCGATCCCGACCAAAAAGAAGCATTTGCCAAAGCCTCTGAATTACGGAATGAATTCTGTATTCAGATTACCGGAACTGTCCGCGCGCGACCAGAAAATCAAATTAATAAAGAGATGGCGACCGGCAGTGTGGAAGTGCATGCAGATGGCCTGACCATTTTTAACCGCTCCGAGCCGTTACCGCTCGACAGCAACCACGAAAATACCGAAGAGATGCGTCTGAAATACCGCTATCTCGACCTGCGCCGCAGTGAAATGGCGAACCGCCTGAAAACCCGTGCGCGCATCACCGGGTTTGTCCGTCGCTTTATGGATACCGAAGGGTTCCTCGATATCGAAACCCCGATGCTGACCAAAGCCACACCGGAAGGTGCCCGTGACTACCTGGTGCCGAGCCGTGTCCATAAAGGCAAATTCTACGCACTGCCGCAGTCTCCGCAGCTGTTCAAACAGCTTCTGATGATGTCCGGTTTTGACCGTTACTATCAGATTGTCAAATGTTTCCGTGATGAAGATTTACGTGCTGACCGTCAGCCGGAATTCACCCAGATCGATGTGGAAACTTCCTTCATGACCGCGGACCAGGTCCGTGCGACCATGGAACGCATGATCCGCTCACTGTGGAATGAAATCATCAATGTTGAACTGGGCGATTTCCCGGTGATGACATTTGCGGAAGCGATGCGCCGCTTCGGTTCTGATAAGCCGGATTTACGTAACCCGCTGGAACTGACTGATATCGCCGATCTGGTGAAAAATTCTGAATTCTCTGTGTTTGCTGATGCGGCAAATGATCCGAAAGGCCGTGTTGTGGCACTGTGTGTCACCGGCGGCGCGGAAATGACCCGCAAACAGATTGATGAATATGGCAAATTTGTCGGCATCTATGGCGCGAAAGGCCTGGCGTGGATGAAAGTGAACGATCGCTCTGTGGGTATTGAGGGTGTTCAGTCTCCGGTCGCCAAATTCCTGACCGCAGAAACCGTTGAAGCGATTCTGGAACGTACCGATGCGCAGACCGGCGACATCATTTTCTT
This sequence comes from Morganella sp. TYF_1, assembly GCF_043105645.1. NCBI lineage: Bacteria > Pseudomonadati > Pseudomonadota > Gammaproteobacteria > Enterobacterales > Morganellaceae > Morganella > Morganella sp. TYF_1. Next base: position 271,224 of record NZ_JBICLU010000025.1, read on the forward strand.
CGGCGCGGGCGCGAAAGGCACCGTAACCGATGCAATGGGCGCGCTGCGTCTGAAAACCGGTCGTGACCTGAATCTGACCGACCTGAACAGCTGGCGTCCGCTGTGGGTGATCGACTTCCCGATGTTTGAGGATGACGGCGAAGGCGGCCTGACCGCGATGCACCATCCGTTCACCTCACCGCGTGACATGTCACCGGAAGAGCTGAAGAATGCACCGGAAGAGGCGATCGCCAATGCCTACGATATGGTTATCAACGGCTACGAAGTGGGTGGCGGCTCTGTCCGTATCCACCGTAACGAAATGCAGCAGACCGTATTCGGTATCCTGGGGATCACCCCGGAAGAACAGCGCCGCAAATTCGGCTTCCTGCTCGATGCGTTACAATACGGCACACCACCGCATGCCGGTCTGGCCTTTGGTCTCGACCGTCTGGTGATGCTGCTGACCGGTACTGAAAACATCCGTGACGTTATCGCGTTCCCGAAAACCACGGCGGCCGCCTGTCTGATGACAGACGCACCGAGCTTCGCGAATGACGATGCCCTGAAAGAGCTGGCGATCACAGTAACTCAGAAAGAGAGTGACTGAATCTGATGGCTTTTAAACGCCCTGAATCTGTGCTGGTGGTTATCTGTGAGCAGGAAACGGGGCGTGTTCTGATGTTACAGCGCCGTGACGATCCTGCTTTCTGGCAGTCCGTCACCGGCAGTCTGGAACCGGGAGAGACTCCCCGTGATGCCGCATTGCGGGAAGTAAAAGAAGAAACCGGTATTGATATTCTTGCGGAAGGATTGCGGCTGACGGATTGTCAGCGCACCGTCCGCTATACCATTTTTCCGCATTTCCGTCACCGGTATGCACCGGACGTGACGCACAATACGGAACACTGGTTTGTGTTATGCTTACCCGCGCCGAAGGCGGTTCCCTTAACGGAGCATCTGGCGTATGAATGGTTACCGGCAGCGGATGCCGCCGTGAAAACTATCTCACCCAGTAACGGGGAAGCAATTGAAGAATTCGTTCGTCAGTGTGTTCTTCCGCAGTGACAGCGGATTTAAATGAATGAACGTCGTAAGACTTAATCTGGAGATTAGAGAATGGCAGGTCATAGTAAATGGGCCAACACCAAACACCGCAAGGCCGCGCAAGATGCGAAGCGCGGTAAAATTTTCACGAAAATCATTCGTGAATTAGTCACGGCGTCGCGCATTGGTGGTCCTGATCCTGCATCTAACCCACGTCTGCGTGCGGCAGTGGATAAAGCGTTATCAAACAACATGACCCGCGATACCCTGAACCGTGCGATTGCACGCGGGGCGGGTAATGATGAAAACGATAACATGGAATCCATCGTATACGAAGGTTACGGCCCGGGTGGCACTGCTGTGATGGTGGAGTGCCTGACGGATAACCGTAAACGTACGGTTTCGGATGTGCGCCACGCGTTCACCAAAACCGGCGGCAACCTGGGAACGGATGGCTCCGTAGCCTATCTGTTTACCCGCAAAGGTATCATTTCCTATGCACCGGGTCTGGATGAAGATGCGGTGATGGATGCAGCGCTGGAAGCCGGTGCTGATGACGTTGAAACCTTTGACGACGGCGCTATCGACGTTTACACCGCCTGGGAAATTCTGGGTGATGTCAAAGACGCGATGGATGCAGCCGGTTTCAACGCTGAATCTGCCGAAGTATCGATGATCCCGTCCACCAAAGCGGATCTGGATGCGGAAACCGCACCAAAACTGATGCGCCTTATCGATATGCTGGAAGACTCTGACGATGTGCAGGAAGTCTACCATAACGGCGATATCTCAGACGAAGTTGCAGCACTGCTGTAATTTCCGTCACTCACTCCGCAGAGGATGCGCTGTTGTGCGCATCCCTCTGTTTTCGTGCTTTTTTCCTGTTGTGACAATACGGTCCTCCTATGGCAATTATTCTCGGTATTGACCCCGGCTCGCGGGTGACCGGATATGGTGTTATCCGCCAGCAGGGACGGCGTCTGCTGTATATCGGCAGCGGCTGTATCCGCACACAGGTGGATGATCTTCCGTCCCGTCTGGGTAAAATTTACGCCGGTGTCAGTGAAATCATCACCCAGTATCAGCCGGATGGTTTTGCTATCGAACAGGTCTTTATGGCCAAAAATGCTGATTCTGCCCTGAAGCTGGGACAGGCCCGTGGTGTGGCGATTCTGGCGGCGGTGAATAATAATCTGCCGGTATTTGAATATGCGGCGCGTCAGGTGAAACAAACGGTCACCGGCACCGGGGCGGCGGAAAAAGCCCAGGTTCAGCATATGGTGCGCTCGATCCTGAAACTGTCAGCTGCACCGCAGGCGGATGCGGCAGATGCACTGGCGATTGCGATCACCCACTGTCATTTTAACCAGAATCTGGTGCAGATGGGGCAGCCGCGTCTGGTGATGGCACGCGGACGACTGAAAGAGTAACCGGTGTCGCAGATACCCGTGATTTTCTGATGGCTGGATATACGTCCAGCTTTTTTTATGCTATAAACAGGCTCTGCCGCAATCATAAAGGAGACACGCGTGATCGGTCGCTTAAGAGGTATTGTGCTGGAAAAACAGCCGCCTGTCGTATTACTGGAAACCAACGGTGTGGGCTATGAAGTCCATATGCCGATGACCTGTTTCTATGAACTGCCGGATGCCGGTCAGGAAGCTATTCTGTTCACGCAGTTTATTGTGCGGGAAGATGCACAGTTACTGTACGGTTTTAATGATAAACAGGAACGCGCGCTGTTCCGTGAATTAATCAAAGTGAACGGTGTCGGGCCGAAACTGGCACTGGCGATCCTCTCCGGTATGTCTGCGCAGCAGTTTGTGGCGGCGGTTGAGCAGGGGGCCGTAGCACAGTTAATCAAACTGCCGGGTGTCGGCAAGAAAACCGCCGAACGTCTGGTGGTGGAAATGAAAGATCGTTTCAAAGGGCTTAACGGTGACCTGTTCCGTGATACGGAAATGTCACTTCCGGCCAGTCAGCAGGCGGGCAACAGCCAGGCAGATGCGGAATCTGAAGCCATTGAGGCACTGATTGCCCTCGGCTATAAACCGCAGGAAGCCAGCCGGATGATAGCGAAGGTATCCAAAGCCGGTTCAGACAGCGAAACACTGATCCGCGAAGCACTGCGCGCCGCGCTGTAATAATAAAAACGATGATGACACAACGGGGTGACAGGTCATGATTGAAGCTGACAGACTAATTACGGCGGAAACGCTGCCGGATGATGAGGTGGTGGATCGCGCTATCCGGCCGAAATTACTGGCGGAATATGTGGGTCAGCCGCAGGTCTGTTCGCAGATGGAAATCTTTATCGAGGCTGCCCGTCAGCGCGGTGATGCCCTCGATCATCTGCTGATTTTCGGCCCGCCGGGGCTCGGGAAAACCACACTGGCGAATATTGTCGCCAATGAAATGGGGGTTAATCTGCGCACTACCTCCGGGCCGGTGCTGGAAAAAGCCGGTGATCTGGCGGCGATGCTGACCAACCTCGAACCCCACGATGTGTTATTTATCGATGAAATTCACCGCCTGTCCCCGGTGGTGGAAGAAATTCTCTATCCGGCAATGGAAGATTACCAGCTGGATATCATGATCGGGGAAGGGCCGGCTGCCCGCTCCATTAAAATCGACCTGCCGCCGTTTACCCTGATCGGTGCCACCACCCGTGCAGGTTCCCTGACATCACCACTGCGTGACCGTTTCGGGATCGTGCAGCGGCTGGAATTTTATAATACGGACGATTTACAGCATATTGTCAGCCGCAGTGCCCGTTATATGGGGCTGGATATTTCGGATGACGGTGCCCGCCAGATTGCCATGCGTTCACGCGGCACACCACGTATCACTAACCGCCTTCTGCGCCGAGTGCGGGATTTTGCCCAGGTGAAAGGTGACGGCGGTATTGACGGGCTGATTGCCGGTCAGGCTCTGGATATGCTGAATGTGGATTCCGCCGGGTTTGATTATCTGGATCGCAAGTTGCTGGTTACCATTATTGATAAATTTATGGGCGGCCCGGTCGGGCTGGATAACCTGGCGGCGGCTATCGGCGAAGAGCGGGAAACCATTGAGGATGTCATCGAACCTTTCTTAATCCAGCAGGGCTTTATTCAGCGGACCCCGCGCGGACGCCTTGCCACCGCACATGCCTATCGCCACTTTGGTATTGATCACAGCGGAAACGATTAAAAACCCGGACCTCAGACCTGAGGGTAAACCTAATATGTTTACCCTTTTGTTCATGTGATAATTAAATGGCTTTTTGGGAAATAATCCGGGAGGATTTCCCTGTAATTGGTTGTTTTTCGACATTTAAAAATTGGTATGCATTGTCTGAACCCTGTAATGTAAAAAGAGGATTTCGTTAAAGGGAAAAGGAACTGATTATGCGTGTTCATTTTATCATTCATGACTATTTTGAAGCACCCGGCGCTTACGAGTATTGGGCAAGGAAGAACAATTACGATGTCACGTTCACCCGTCTGTATGAAGGTGACAAGTTACCTGACAGCATCAGTGAAATTGATTTTCTGATTGTCATGGGCGGGCCGCAAAACCCGGAAACCACCACTGCTCAGTGCGCTTATTTTGATTCCAAAAAAGAGCAGGCGTTTATCGCCAACGCCATCAATTCAAATAAAGTTGTCATCGGGGTCTGCCTCGGCGCACAGCTTATCGGTGAGGCATTAGGCGCGCCGTATACACAAAGCCCGGAAAAAGAGTTCGGTAAATTTACCATCCACATGACCAACGCCGGGAAACGCAGCCAGCTGTTTTCTCATTTCGGCGACTCGCTGGGTGTGGGCCACTGGCATTACGATATGCCGGGATTAACTGAAGGTGCGCAGATTATCGCTTTCAGTGCCGGTTGTCCGCGTCAGATTATTGAATATACCAAACGTGTTTACGGCTTCCAGTGCCATATGGAGCTGACCCGTGATGTGGTGGAGTATCTGATCCTCAACGGCGAAAATGATCTGAAATCGGCCTCCGGATTCCGTTTTGTTGATACACCAAGTGCGATCCGCAGACACAGTTACAGTGAAATGAATGAAAAACTGATCACATTCCTCGATAAGCTGGTGCTGAGTGTGAATCCGGTGAAACCGAAAGTGCGGACAAAATCAGAAACAGCGTAATAATGCAGTTTAGCAGAAAGTAAAAAGCCCTGAAAAAACAGGGCTTTTTGCTGTGCAGACAATTAATTATGTGGTTTCACCAGCAGGCTGAGAATAAAGCAGCAGGCGGCACACAGCACGACGGACGGTCCCGCAGGGGTGTCATAAAAAGCAGAGAAGGCTAATCCGCCGGTGATGGAAATCATTCCGGTGACAACCGCACCGACTGCCATCTGCTCCGGTGTCCGTGCAAAACGGCGGGCAGCGGCGGCAGGAATAATCAGCAGTGATGTGATAATCAGCGCGCCGACAAATTTCATGGCAAGGCCGATGGTCAGTGCGGTGACCAGCATCAGCATCATCCGCAGTCTGCCCGGGTTGATACCATCAACAAACGCCAGCTCCGGGCTGATAGTCAGAGAAAGCAGATTGCGCCACTGCCACATCAGCAAACCGGTCACGATAGTCACACCCACGGCAATCGGCAGCAAATCTTCATAGGTCACTGACAGCAGATCACCGAACAGGTAAGCCATCAGATCCACCCGCACATTCGACATCAGGCTGACCACCACCAGACCGAGAGACAACGCACTGTGCGCCATAATGCCCAGAAGGGTATCCACCGCCAGTTGCGGACGACGCTCCAGCCAGACCAGCAGCATAGCCAGAATCAGCGTCACGGCAATCACAGCATAAAACGGACTGACATTCAGCAGCAGACCAAAGGCGACCCCGAGCAGTGACGCATGCGCCAGCGTATCACCGAAATAGGACATCCGCCGCCAGACCACAAAGGAGCCGAGCGGGCCGGCGGCGATCGCCAGTAGTATCCCGGCGAGCCAGCCCGGTAACAGTAATTCAATCATGGCGGCACTCCGGAGCGGATTTTACAGAGGTATCTGCCGGGGAGTGATTCCCGCAGCAGGGCGCAGAAGGGGATAACACTGCGCTGCCGTTTTCATGGCTGTGATTATGATGATGGCGGTACACGCCGATCTGTGTCGCGGCGCGGGTACCGAACATGGCGGTAAACTCAGGATGGGCGGCGACCACATCCGGCTCACCGGAACAGCAGATATGGCGGTTGATACACAACACGGTATCGGTTTTTGCCATCACCAGATGCAGATCGTGAGAAACCATCAGGACCGCGCAATTCAGTTCATCGCGCAGCCGGGTAATCAGGTCATACAGCGCGACCTGGCCGTTGACATCCACACCCTGAGTCGGCTCATCCAGCACCAGCAACTGCGGCCGGGCGAGCAGGGCGCGAGCCAGCAGCACTCGCTGCATCTCCCCGCCGGACAGCCGTTGCATCGGTTTTCCGGTCAGGTGGGCGGCATTGACGCGCTCAAGTGCCGCGAGGCATTCACCTTTGCTGACACCGTGCTTCAGACGCAGAAAACGGGCAACCGTCAGCGGCATTGTCGGGTCAAGATAGAGTTTCTGCGGGACATAGCCGACAGTCAGTCCCGGCGTACGGGTGACGGTGCCGGACGTTGGTTCGGTAAGGCCGAGAACCACACGGACAATGGTGGATTTTCCTGCACCGTTCGGCCCGAGAAGGGTGATAATTTTTCCGGGGGATAATGTAAATGAAATGTCCTCCAGTACCGTATTGGCACCAAAAGCGACTGAGACATCATTTACCGCGATAAGTGTTGACATGGCAAATTATTATCTTGCAGAATGAATGAAACGTTATAATATAACATTTCAACATTCATGTCACGGAGTTTCCATTATGCAGCACCAGTCACGGCACGGAATAAAAACAGCGTTTATTGCCACATTTTTGAGTCTGACCGCACAAACCGCCAGCGCAGATGTGTTAACATCAGTACGTCCTGTCGGGTTAATCGCTGCTGCGGTTGCAGATGGCGTCACGGACACACAGATTTTACTGCCGGATGGTGCTTCACCGCATGATTATGCACTCAAACCGTCTGATCTGAAAAAAATCCGTTCAGCGGATTTGGTTGTCTGGGTCGGGCCGGAGCTGGAAACCTTCCTGCAAAAGCCGCTTTCAGCTGTTCCGGAGCAAAAACAGATCGTTATCAGCGAACTTGAGTCTGTCAGACCTTTTCTGCTGAAAAACGATGAAGATGATGATCATGATGAGGACGGTCATCATCATCATCACGGTGAGTACAATATGCACTTGTGGATGTCGCCGGATATTGCCCGGCAGACCGCTCAGGCAGTGTATAATAAACTTTTGGTGAGTTATCCGGATAAAAAATCTGTGCTGGACGTAAACCTGCGTAAATTCAATGGACAACTTACTGAAACTGAGAAGAATATTGCTCAGCAGCTGGCACCGGTGAAAACACACGGTTATTTTGTTTTTCATGACGCCTATGGTTATTTTGAAAAACGCTTTGATCTTTCGCCTTCCGGGCATTTTACGGTCAACCCTGAAATTCAGCCGGGTGCGCAGACACTCAATAACATCAAATTAAAGCTGGCTGAGCAAAACGCCTTGTGTGTGTTTGCTGAGCCGCAGTTCAGGCCGGCAGTCATTAAAGCGGTGGCCAAAGGGACGAACGCGAAGATGGGCGTCCTTGACCCGCTGGGCAGCGGAATTGCAGTGGATCGGGACGGTTATACCAACTTCCTGTCACGGTTATCAGCACAGTACGCATCCTGCCTGGAGCAATAAATAAGGAACAGAACGCGTGCAATTGCAGCAACTGGCAAAATCCGCCGTTCTGGTATACAACCAGTTACCCAAAGCGCATCGTATGATGCTGGGAATGTTAACTGCCGCAACACTGGGTGTCGCTGTCTGGCACCCGTTTGCTGTATATCATGAGCGGAATGCTGATAACGAACAATATACTGAAACTGATTTTGCACCGCCTGCGGACACTTTTGCCATACAGGCGGGAACCGGCACGGACACGGATACCGACGATATTATCACTGACAGCAGCGATCAGCTGCCGGATGAAGGTCTCGCCAAAGAATCTGATGATCTCGATGATGCCTCCCCGACTGATACCGTTATCCCGACCTCACGTGAATACACTGTTGCCAGCGGTGACAGCCTGTCTGCTATCCTGACACAGTACGGGATAGATTCTTCTGATGTGGCCTTATTATCTAACCAGTTCAAAGAATTGCGTAATCTGCAAATCGGCCAGACCCTTTCCTGGGAACTGAATGACGACGGCGAACTGAAATCTCTGAGCTGGGCGGTTAACCGCCGTGAAACCCGCACCTATGCCCGCAGCGGCAACGGATTCAAAGAAACCAAAGAGATGCGCGAAGGGGAATGGCAGACAAAACGCCTGACCGGTAAAGTCAGCGGCAGCCTGAATGCCAGTGCATCAAAAGCGGGACTGACCCGCAGCGAAGTGCGTGATATTTCCAAAGCGTTACAGTGGCAGGTGGATGTCCGTAAGGTGAAAAACGGCGATCGCTTCACTGTACTGACCTCCCGTGAAATGCTGGACGGTAAACAGGAACAGAGCCAGATGCTGGCGGTGCGTCTGCATACTAACGGGCGTGACTATTATGCATTCCGTGCCGAAGACGGCCGTTTTTATGATGCCAAAGGTGACGGGCTGGAGCGCGGTTTCCTGCGTTTCCCGACCACCAGACAATTCCGTGTTTCCTCACACTTTAACCCGCGCCGTGTAAACCCGGTCACCGGGCGTGTTGCCCCGCATAAAGGGGTCGATTTCGCTATGCCGGTCGGCACACCGGTTCTGGCAGTCGGTGACGGGGAAGTGGTTGTGGCTAAATTCAGTGGTGCGGCGGGGAATTTCGTGGCTATCCGTCACGGTCGTCAGTTCACCACCCGTTATATGCATATGCGTAAATTGCTGGTCAAACCGGGCCAGAAAGTCAAACGCGGTGATAAAGTCGGGTTATCCGGTAATACCGGGCGCTCTACCGGGCCGCATCTGCACTTTGAAGTCTGGAACGGGCAACAGGCGGTGAATCCGCTGACAGCAAAACTGCCGAGTTCCGGCGGGCTGACCGGCAAAGATCGTACCGGTTACCTGGCGCTGGTCAAACAATATCGTCCTCAGCTGACACTTGATTAATCCTCTCATTTCGCCGGACGGGTATGAAAAAGCCCGTCCGGCGCATTTTCAGAATGCAGAATTTTAATGTACTTCTGAGTTCAGATAATCAATAATAATAGATCACGGTATTTATAATATCATGATAAATAAGCTTAATTTAATACGGGTATCCCTCTGTGTATAAAGAAAACGATACAGACAGCAAAGCGGGCTATATCCCGACATTTCACCGCCACTACCTGCACCCGAAATACTGGGGTATGTGGGTCGCGGCAGGCGCACTGGCAGGTCTGAGCTACCTGCCGGTCAAATTACGTGATCCGATGCTGGCCGGTATCGGCCGGATTGCCGGACGTTTTGCCAAAGGCGGACGCCGCCGGGCACTGATCAATCTGTATTACTGTTTCCCGGATATGCCGAAAGTGGAGCGGGAAAGGATCACGGATGAGATGTTTGCCAGCGCACCGCATGCCTTTGTGATGCTGGCGGAATTGTGTCTGCGCAACCCGCAGCGGGTGATTTCCCGCACGCAGGTTCACGGGCAGGACATTATTGACGCATTACAGGCAGAAGGGCGCAATATCATCTTTATGGTGCCGCACGGCTGGGCGATTGATTTACCGGCGATGCTGTTTGCCGCGCAGGGCAACAAAGTGGCGGGGATGTTCCACCATCAGAAAAACCCGGTGGCGGATTACCTGTGGAATAAAGCCCGGGTTCACTTCGGCGGCCGTCTGCATTCCCGCGAGGCCGGTATCAAACCGTTTATCGCCAGCGTACGTAATGGTTACAGCGGCTACTATCTGCCGGATCAGGATCACGGTGAAGAGCACAGTGAATTTGTCCCGTTTTTCAGTACCTATAAAGCCACACTGCCTGCTATCGGCCGGCTGATGAAAGTCTGCAAAGCGGCGATTGTCCCGCTGTTTCCGGTGTACGATCATAAAAATCACCAGTTCCATATCCACGTCCGCCCGCCGATGGATGACATTGACGGACAGGATGACCCGTATATTGCCCGCCGCATGAACGAAGAAGTGGAAGCGCTGGTGCGCCCGAATATAGAACAATACACCTGGATTCTGAAACTGCTGAAAACCCGCAAAGACGGCGAAGAAGAGCCGTATAAAATCTATAAACACAAAGAATTGCCCTGAGACGGGGCAATTCTCAGGCCTGATTACATCAGGGTTTGTAATAAAATCATAATGTTATCAGTGCTCTTTTGAGAGCCACACAGTGCCGTAATTAGCTATAGCGTGGTCACTGTGTGGACACTTTCTGTCAGATCCCGCATCCTCCTTTCAACGGATTGAACATAACCGCATCCTGCAAAAAGTCAGGCGCAAAGTGCGCATAGGTCATCGTCTGGCTGAGGCTTGAATGACCAAGTAACCGCTGCAATGTGATAATGCTCCCTCCGTTCATCATGAAGTGCGTCGCGAAAGAATGTCTCAGAACATGGGTTGCCTGTCCTGCCGGTAAAGAGGGCTTTGTCTCTTTTAAAATCTTCCTGAAATGTAGATAAGATACCTTCGGGAAAAGCAGGTCTTTTTTATCCCGGCAAATCAGTTCAGCCAGTTCGTCCGAGATCGGGACAATGCGCGGTTTACGTGTTTTTGTATAAGTGAACCGCACTTTGTTCTGAATAATATGTTCCCGTTTCAGCCGTACAGCTTCCGCCCAGCGTGCGCCGGTACTCAGACACAAAACGGCAATGTTATAGTCGTCACCTTCTAATTTCCTCAGTAACGCTGCAATTTCCTCACTACTCAGATACGACATTTCTGTCGGTTGTTCCTTCAGCTTTTTAAATCCGTTAAACGGATGCTCCGCTTTAAATAATTCCGTTTCTATCAGATAAGTGAATACACTTCTCACACATGTGATTTCCCTGTTAATTGTCGATGCCTTGATCCCTTGTGACATCCTGAGCTGACAATAACGGGATATCAGTGATTTCGTGATCTGTGCTGCTGTCGGGTCAGACATCAGGCGGCAGAACTGTTCAACACGGTATTTGTGATTGTGTGAATGCTCCTGGTGTTTTCCTATCGAATTCCACCATAAATTTGTCAGTTCACTCAGCTTACGTTTATCTGTCAGCTTCGGCTCCCATTCTTTTGAATGGTTGGCCATGATGTACCGTTCGAAATTGATTGCTTCGAACTTCTTACCAAATTTCCGTCTGACACGTTTTCCGTTACGGCCAGCCGGACGAATGTCCACTTCATAGCGACCATCTTCGAGTTTCTTAATCGACATAAGAAAGCCCTCCGAAGGCGCAAAGACTTTGTGAATCAATGAATTCACAAAAATCCAGATGTATTGTTAACCAGTTTTCTTGTCTGAGCGGGGTGATGTTGTTTCGTCCTGCCCATTGTGTGCGAGGGCTGGTGCTATCTGACCAGCCTCGGGATTGACTTCATCAAACATGAACCAGGTCATATATTTTCTGAATCGGGGAACAGCAAATAGCTTTTCAGCTGATTCAAGAGACATATTCATTTTTCCTGATTCGTATCCATGATAGGTATGGTAATTAACCCCTATCAAATCAGTAAGTTCCTTTAGTTTTAGACGTTCAGATTCCCGAATCAGCTTAAGCTTTTCGTTTTTCGGAGTTGACATAAATTTGCGGATCCTCTAAATTTTAGATGAAACAAAACTCTCACGCTCAAGTTGGTGAGAGTAGACAAGGGCTAAAAAGAGCCACAACAAGAGAGGTTAACAGATGACTAAGGAAATCGTAAAGACACCAATAGCCTCGGATTGTGTGACAGAGGCGAAATTTGCAGAAATGATCGGAAAAACTAAGCAGGCAATTTCTGATATGCGCAAAGACGGCAAGTTACCGGTTGTTGAGATGAAAGATCCGAAAGGCAAGCGGGGCGAGTATTACGTTTATTTGCCAGCGTGGAATGCCGGGCTGAAACTGGCGTATGAATCACTGCCGGAAGAAATGCGCGACGGCTGGTTAGCGTGGCTTGGTTTGGGTAAACCCCGTCACTAAGGTGTGTGAATATGCAGCAACATAAATATCAGTTGGTGTATTACAAATCTCACTGTTTTTTATATCGGGGTTTCAATATTTATAAACTTCCGCGAAATACAGTCAGAAAAATTACGCAGTACAGAGTCATGCAAGGTGATAATTCTTTCGGATTATTTGATGCATTGGCTGAAGTGACAGGGTTTATTGATGGGTTATATGGGAGTAGGAAATGAGTTATATGAAAAAAGAGCATATCTCAATTGATGAATTACGAACTGATAGTGTTATTTATGTTATCAGTGAATTCATCTGTACTAATTCAGAATGTGAATATTCCAAAATAAAATTCATTGAAAAAACACTTGATAACCTATTTTATTTTGAAAATGCCGACAAGGCTAAATCAGAGAAACTAATTCCATTATTGAAAATAGCAGTAACTAATGGTTCCTGGGTTATTGATGAAAAAGAGATTGAATCACGGATGTCTGAGAGCAAGCAAATCATAAGTAATCTGCTTGCCATACTTTAAAAATCAAAGAAAATCAGTGTCTTTTTGTGCAAGTTTTTCTTCAAGGATTTCTTTCAAAGAGTAGTAATAGTTGTCAATTTTACTTTTTATGACCGACCCGGTATGTGAATAACCCTGATCACGGATTTCACTGAGGGCACATTGAATAGATTGTTCAACCAAGAAGAGAACTTTTTGCTCTTTAGTCATGAAATAACTCCTGTTTTGGTGGTCGTTATGTCTGGTTCCCGTGAAGAAACATCAGACATAGCAAATATACCACACCCCATGTTCCCGATCATGGCTAAAAAAATCGGATTAATAAAGTGAGGTGATAATTAACATCACGCTAAATATGACCGTAACAGGTCAGGGCTTTTTATTACCTGAAAATGAGGTTTCAAAATGAAATCATTTCCGGATCCAATATTTACCCCGGTTGCTGAAAGTATTAAAGCGAACCGTGAAGATGAACGTAAATCACTGCTTAATCGGTTTGCCGATCGCCAGAGGTCACTTGCCGGAAAAATTATGAAAGAAAAATTAGAACGGGCAGATATTTGTCAGCTACTGATGAATGATGCCGACCATATCGAAAATGAAGCAGGGGAACTGAATTATGTCTGATGAAATAGACCGTGCAAATGATCATGCGGCGTTAATTTTGGAACATCAGATAGCTGCAGCCCGGCAGGTGATTACCCGTGTTTCCGCATTTGTCTGTGAGAACTGTGACCGCCCGATTCCGGAGGCACGCCGGAAAGTCATTAGTGGTTGCACATTGTGTGCAGACTGTCAGGCAATAGATGAATTAAATCGCAGGCACTACCGGAGCATTTGAACAAATGCCGCCGTCTTACCTCAACGAAAAGCACACAGCTTTCGGTATCATGTGGCTGTGTGCGACTAAGGTTATCGCATGAAATCATATCACTTACAGGCACTACTGCCGCGCCTCATAAACGATTTTCAGTTCAAAGAGCAAAACGGCTATTTACGGCAGGGCGTCTGCCCGAACTGCAAAAAGAAAGAATTGTTTACCTCAGTGGAAATGCCGTTTGTACTGCGCTGCGGCCGTGAAAATAAGTGCGGAGCCGAATTGTTTGTCAAAGAGATGTACCCGGATGTTTTTGATGACTGGTCAGCCCACTATCCGAAGACAGAACAGGCACCAAATGCGGCAGCAGATGCCTATTTGCAGCACTCACGCGGACTGGATATCAGTACCCTGAAAGGGCTGTACGCGGAATCCTCTTATCACGCTGACGGGCTGGGCGCGGCAACCGTTAAATTCCCCCTGCCGAACGGCGCGTACTGGGAACGGATCATCGACCGGCCATCCCGTTTTGACCGTAAAGCCAACTTTTTCGGCTCGTATAAAGGCTACTGGTGGCAGCATCCGAAACAGGATTTAACACAGGCGAAAGAGATCTGGCTGACAGAGGGTATTTTTGACGCCCTGAGCCTGATCCAGAACGGCATTACCGCCGTTTCCCTGATGACCTGCCACAACTACCCGGACATTGCCCTGAATGCGCTGAGGGAAGCGTTGGGCGCAGAGAAAAAACCGTTACTGGTGTGGGCGCTGGATAACGGCAGTGCCGGTGAACGGGCGATGAAAAAATTTGTTTCCCGCAGCCGGGATGAGGGCTGGCGTTCCACTGCCGCACGACCGGCGGAGACCGATAACGGCAATGACTGGAACGACTTACACATCAAAGAACGTCTGACTGAACGGGATCTCGGCCGTTACCGCTATTACGGTAAATTGTTGCTGGCCGCATCTGCGTTTGAAAAAGCCCGGCTGATGTTCAACCAAACCGGGCGATCAGAGTTTGATTTTCAGCATGATAACCGGCTGTACTGGTTTAAGCTGGATGTCGATAAGATGATGAAAGCCATTGAGCGCATCAACGATGCAGAGCCGGGACTGACGGACGAAGAAGCCCGGCAAAAAGCGGTGAAAGAATCCGGGACCGTCGTTGAGATCGCCAACTGCTATCCCACACCGCTGTATTTCCAGAAATCCGTTGAAACGGATGAGTCCTGGTATTATATCCGCGTCGATTTTCCCCATCGTCAGGCGTGTGTGAAAGCCACCTTTACCGCCGCGCAGCTGACCAGCGCCGGTGAGTTTAAAAAACGGCTGCTGCATGTGGCAAAAGGCGCGGTGTATACCGGCACAACCCTGCAATTAGACCGCATCTGCAAACAGGCATTGCCGGATATCAAAGAAGTGATCACGCAGAATTATGTCGGTTACAACAAAGAGTACGGTGTGTATGTCTTTAATGATGTGGCCGTGCAGAACGGTAAGTGCTTCACCCTGAACGAAGAAGACTATTTTTCCCTGAATAAGCTGGATATCAAAACCCTGAGCTTAAGCCCGGCGTTATCAATCAATACCGATTTAAACGAATTTGATAACCGCTGGCTTGATTCTCTCTGGAGTGCGTTCGGTGAAAAAGGCTATGTGGTGCTGGCGTTCTGGCTGGGTTCGCTGTTTTCAGAGCAGATCCGCAAGATCCACAAAAGCTATCCGTTTCTGGAAATCTGCGGGGAACCGGGTTCCGGGAAAAGTACCCTGATTGAATTCCTGTGGCGGCTGTGCGGCCGAGCGGATTACGAGGGTTTTGATGCGTCCAAGTCCAGTGCCGCCGCCCGTGGCCGTAACTTTTCGCAGATCAGTAATCTGCCGGTCTGCTTAATTGAAAGTGACCGCGTTCAGGATAATGCAAAATTAAAGGCGTTCGATTGGGAGGAGCTAAAAGCCCTGTATAACGGGCGTGCAACCCGTTCACTTGGTGTAAAAAATAACGGTAACGAGACCTATGAGCCGTTATTCAAAGGCAGCATCATCATTGCACAGAATGCGGAGATAAACGCCTCACGCGCCGTTCTGGAGCGGATTATCCACCTCTACACCGACAAAGCCGAACAGAGTATTGAAACCCGCCACGCGGCTATTGCGCTGGAACGCTACCCTATCGAAAAACTGTCCGGATTCCTGCCGTTGGTACTGATGAAAGAAGATGCCATTTTAACGCAGTACACCGCCCGGGTGGATGATTTACAGGCGAAACTGTTCGCGGATAAAGCGATTAACCATGAACGTATTGCCAAGAACCACGCCCAGCTGATCGCCCTGCTGGAAACCGTGTCGCTGGTACTGCCGGTGAAAGCTGACCGCATCAGAAAAACGCGGGATTTTATTGTTGAACTGGCAAAACAGCGCGTTCAGGCCATCCAGCTTGATCAGCCGCCGGTGATGGAGTTCTGGGAAACCTTTGATTATCTCCAGGACAACGAAGCCCACGGCGTGAACCACAGTACCGAACCGGGCGTGTATGCGGTGAATTTTAACCATATCGCACAGGTGGCAAGTGAACAGCGTCAGTCCCTGCTGCTGAATACGGACATCAAAAACCTGTTGAAAGCCGGGAAGATGCGTAAATTCATCGGCATCAAAACCGTAAGAAGCTGTGTAAACAGCATGTACAACAGTTGCTTACCTATAGCCAGTACAGCGAAAAAGCCGGAAGTGATCAAGTGCTGGGTATTTCAGGAAAACAGTGAAAGTTAGGGTGTATCTATTTTGTAATCAGGCTGCCGTGTGCGGCCTTTTTTATGCGTGATATATACGTAAACAGGAAATGTGAATAACTGTACAAAACTAAGATAAAAACAGAGAAAGAAGTGATTGTTTTTTGCGCTTTATATAAGGAATGAAAATCCGTGGGGGGGCTTCGGAAACGGGTTACAATGGTTACAAAAATATATTCTCTCTCTATCTTACTGAATTAATAAAGAAATAATGATGATGTCAGCAGTTACAAAAGAGTTACTTCGCGGTTACGTGTAACCAAATTAAAAGGTTACATTTCAGATCCGTAATATATTGATTTATAAGGGTATAACTTTTTACCCTATGTTTTGTTACCCATTGTAACCGGTAAAAAGTTACAACGGGTTTGTTTGTTATCAGTGAGTTAGGTGTGGTTTTAAGGGGGGGTAACCGTTGTAACCGTGATCCGAGAGGGGGGGCTAAACTTCTTAAGTTTCCTCATTCGGGATACCATTCAGCAATATATAAATTCATTGATTTCTCCAAGTCTGGATTTTTATCCCAAAGATTGGATTTAACTTCGCCTATGTAGGTAAATACAGAATTCAAAAAATCATTCATTTCCATATGAATTTGTTTTAGTTCTAAATCATCAAGGTTATTTTTAAATTTATCATCTTCGATCTTTAATTTATGACATTCTAAATGCTTGGTTAACATAAATAATATTTCTGCATTATTCTCACCAGCGACTTCAAGAGAATTATTATATTTGATTTTGTCAAATAGTGACTTTAAAACTGATAGGTTATTAAGTGATGAATCTCCCCGTAATTCATATGTGATTTCTTGGTTTCTTAATTTATTTAAATTACTTATTGGGTTGTTTATTAGCAATAGTATTTCTTTAAAAAAACTTATAACTTCATTATTAGTTAGTTGTGTATTTTTTTTATTAATCTCATCATGCTTGTTTTTTTCTATAACTTCATTGAGTTTTGTATTTAATCTCTCTTTAGCATCGATGAGTTTTTTTGAGTTTTCATTTTTATATTTAATTATAGGAGATCTTTTAATTAGTTTGATTAGGTTTTTTAATTTAGCCTCATCATTTGATTCAATTGTGGTTTCAACTTCATGGTCGAATTTTCTCATTAAAATAGATGATGTCTCACTCCTATCTTCTAAATAATAAATCAAATAGATTAAATCGTATTGTGATATTTTAGAATCATTACTGATGCATAATAATTCTTTTTTTTCGATCGGTTTAACACTTGTCTTAATTTTATTGATTAACTTCAATACATTATTATCGCTGATTTTTTTAAGAATATTTAATATGTGGCATGAGATCTCCTGTTTCAGGTCAGCTATACCATGATCATGGGTATAGAGCAATCTTGCTAGCGGAGGAATGGAGAATATTTCAATTTCGAAAATTTCATTATTAATGATTTTTTCACATATTTTAATGAGATTAATATCAATTACTTCTTTATTTTTAAATGAACGTAATATCGAGTTTGCTTTCTGTATAAAGCTACTATCTGAAATAACTCGAGCTTCTAATAACCCAATAGAGTTCAGGATGCATAAAAACAAGAAATAGTCTTCAATTAATTTATTTAATTTTGAATCTTCACTATTATTTTTAATATCAATGTGAAGTTTTAGTTTTAATATATTAAAGTAGGATAGTAACGATTTGTAGGCAATTCTAATATTATTGGTGGTGATGTATTTATTTAATTTATTTAATTTGTCTCTGTTTGATTTGAATATTTCATTTTCACCCTCAATCTCTTCTAACATATTCATAGCAATATTAAAGGTTTGATCGGTTTGTTCGAAGTTAATTATTTTAGATAAATGTTTTTCTGAGGATTTAGTGATTGCATCATCTATATTTTTAATTACATTTTTATTCATAATAATAATGAATTTACTATTGTTTTCTTGGGTTAATCTGTTTAATAAACCGACGACTAAAAGAAAAAAATGTATTTCTCCCTCATCCTCATTGACATTCTCTGGGTGACTAAAAAATGATCTTTCAAAATCATCTATGATTATTAGTGTATTCCGGATGTCATTTTCAAGATATATCTTTGATAATTCTAAGTATTTTTTTAAATCAATTTTGGTTTTAAGTATGTTTACAATAGTTGTATTAATGCTTTCACCAATATTTTTCTTATTTCTATAAATGGACTCTTCAATTTGGTCGAGTTTTGTCATCCCATTCATTGCTACATATGATATATGTTTGTAATTCTTAGATTTACTTAGTATGTCGTTTGTTATTTTTTTAATGGCATAAGTTTTACCAATACCCCAGTCCCCTAAGATTAACATTCCTGAGTTAAATTTCTCTTTAAGAAAAAATTCAATATCACTTCTCATAACAATCCCTTTTTATATAACTATAGTCTAAATAAATTTTATCATATTTAGCGCACAAATCCGCACACTCCTGCACAATTTCTTGTTCACACAAAATACCGCGCAAGCCCTGACGGGCTGCGCGTTGCCCCAGTGGTAAAACCTGCACAAAAAAGCACACCTTTTGTGTGCGGGCGAGGCGGGGGAGCAATCGCGCGCTGAGGGGGATAGGGTGCCGCTCTTTCTCCGTGTGTCCGGCACATAAAAAAGGCGCATTTCTGCGCCTGTTTTACAGGGTGTGCGAGCGTGGTAGGTGAAAACAAATGGCAGGGTATCAATGATGGTCAGCGCGGCGTGTGATGGGTTACGCTGCGCCTGATACGGGGTGATTATTTACTTTGCGCCGAGGGCTTCAAGTAGGGCGTACTCATTGAAGCGCACCACCTCTTCACCGACCCAATCATTTACGGATTTCAGGCTCTGCATGATTGGCATCAGCTCATTGATAGAAAAAACTTTCGCGGCCTTTTCCACATCACCGAAGCTACCTGCGCCGGTCGGCACGATACCCATCAGCTGCGGCGGCACACGGTGCATAGCAAGCAAATCATCACGGGTAGCATCTTTCACGTTCATAAATTCATCTTTGGCCGCTATCTGGCTGAACGGCAGGATCTGAATACCGTCCTTTTTCCCGTTGGCCGAATAAACAAACAGGTTCTTGAAAGCCCCGTCACGGCGTGATTTCTGCAATGCGCCTTTCAGATCCTCAACACCGTTCGGGTCGGCCAGTGCGTCATTGAGATAAACAATCACCCCGGCGTGTGAGCCGTTCTCATAGTAGTTAACCCGGAATGTGGTAGCCGATTTATTGAGTTTGGCGGATATCAGCCCGGCCAGATATTCCGGCAGACCGTAAATCTCCTGGTTAATATCCGGGTTGATCAGATGGAAAGCATCGCCGCGCTTAAATTCATGCGCATCCTGCCATGTCTGAACGAAATAATAGGTGTCCAGGTCAATCCCGCGCCGTGTGTATTTGGCCGGTGATCGTTTCAGTTGCAGCAGTCCGCCGAACATATTGCGGCGGCGCTCAAGATATCCGTTTCCGAATACAAGATAATCAAGAACGTAGGCGTTCATTTCCTGATAGGACAGGGATTTATGCGGGATAAAACAGCTCATGATAACGTTGCGCTTAAACAGCAGCGGTGATTCATGATGTACCGCTGAACGGAATGCGCGGGCGATGCTGTAGAAGTCTAACGGCGTTTCATACCACTTATCGGTTTTCGCGCACTCCATGCAGTCGAGCAGGTCATAAGCACCGGTGACCGGCACAGGATTATCAAAGGTGAATGCAGCACACTGCTTGTCAGCGGGGAGTTCTGCTTTAGCGGTGACGGGCTGTGTTTTCTTTTTTTTCATGGTTAAAACTCCGATACGCAGGATCCGCTGTCTGCGGATTCACTGCCGATAGGTTCAGCGTATAAAACGTTCATAACAGACCAGGCAATATCCCCGTGATCAACGCCGCGTGTGCGGTCTGACGCATAGGTGACAATGCCGCCCTGTGTGATAACTTTTTTGATAGTCATGAAAGACGACGGGATCTGTGATGCCCCGGCATCATATTCAATGCGTCCGTTGCGGATAAGCATCTGCGCTTTAAGTACCATCATCCGCTTGACCTGCGGGGTATAACGGATGCCCTGTACTGCCGGGTAGAATTTTTTCACCAGCTCATACACGGCTTCGCCGGTACCACCGGTAATATCAATGTTGATCCCCTGCACGTTGTAGCGCAGTGTCAGTTTTCTGATTTCCTCGGCCTGTTTTTCAAAGGCCATGCCACGGAAGCGCAGCGCCTCGACAACCCGCCATTTCCCGCTGGGAATGGCAGGCGGGGCGAGCACAGCGAGGCCGAGGCCGTCACCATTGCCGCCGGTGCCGGTCGGGTCGGCACCGATGCGCACCGGTTTATTACCGAGTGGCCTGTCGGCGTAAGGCTTCCAGTCCGGCCAGACATCACGGTTATAACCATCAACACCACGGTAAATAAGGGCGTTATAGTCGAATGCCCGTTCACCGGCTTTAACAAACTTACAGTTATAGAGGTTTTCGAGATCGTCCGGGGTGTTCTCGCTTTCGATATCAGCCAGTGATATCAGGTCAAACCCGCTGTTAATCGCATCATGGATAGTGACAATCTGCCGCCAGATATTGTCCCCGCACAGCACACCGTTTTTCAGGGTTTTGTGTGTGGTATCAATGCTGATTTTTTTGGATTCAGGCCGGGATTCATTGAAGAAGTCACCTGTCCAGAACGGATAAGCCTCATGCTCTTCAGATGAGGGGGTAGAGAAATAAGTCCGGCGTAATCCGACCTGTGACGCCATAGCCGCCGCCACTTTACGCAGTTCGGCGAAGTTAGCCACCCAAAAGAACTCATCAAAATAGAGATCCCCGGTGTAGGACTGTGCGGATGCCGCAGCGGTACCGAGAAAATAGAATGTTGTACCGGTGGACAGAATAATTTTATCCCCGCCTTTCAGCTCCACGCCGACGAGCCGCGCGAGGGCGATAATGAAGCCTTTAAACTGATGCGCCTGTGCCCGGCTGGCTGACAGGAATATTTGGTTATTGCCGGTTTCCAGTGCGTGCAGCAGTGCCTCGCGGGCAAAATACCAGGTCGCGCCGATTTGCCGTGATTTTAAAATCATGCGGTTACGGCGGTTTTTCTGCTTAAACCACTTCTTCTGATGTTCAAACAGCGGTTCAAGTGCCAGCTGCCGGAGTTGTTCGATCTGCTCTTCGGTAAAGTGGTTCTTCGGCGTCTTCGGCTTCTTCTCTTTCTCCTGCTTGTCGCTTTCTTTGTTCAGCCGCGCCATCTGACGGCCGAGAAAATCCATCACTTTAAAATCGTGCGCGGTCAGGTCTTTTTTATTGAGGATCCGCAGAATACGGACATGAATCTCATCACTGACGCGCTGAACCGGGTGGGTTTCATCCCATTTATCCCGTCTGCGCCACGAATAGAGCGTGTTGGCGCTCACACCGAGGTGTGACGCTATCTGTGAAATACTGTACGCCTGCCAGTACAGGCTTTTCGCTTCCGACCGCGGATCGCGCTGAGAGTCAGTTATCATGCGTCAACTTTCCCACATCGCGCGCGTACACCTCCACGGGTTTCACTTGTCACACCGATGTCACAAGGCAAAGCTTTTGAACCGGAAACAAGCACTTGCGAAGATACAGACACACAGAATTGTTGTTATCTCCGGAGTGAAAATCCATGTCAGAAGACAATAAAAAACTACAGGTCATCGTCTGTACCGAGGGCGGCACGTTAAACGGCTTTGCTGTCTCGCGTGACCAGATTCAGCAGATGGCTGACAACTACAGCCCGCAGCTGTATGCCGCGCGTATCAATCTGGAACACATCAAAAGCGTGTTACCGGACAGCCAGTGGCGCCATTTTTCTATGGTCGATTCCGTCCGTGCTTATGAGCTGGAAGACGGGCCGTTAAAAGGAAAATTGGCGCTGGAAATCTCCGCCACCATTGACCCGGTCAAAGACGCACCATTAATTGCCCTGAACGAAAGCGGTCAGAAGATTTTTTCCAGTATCGAATTTTTACCGGATTGCCCGAATGACGCGGCAAAAGGTGCCTATCTGACCGGCGTTGCGCTGACTGATACCCCGGCGGCATTCGGCACGCAGGTTATCACCCTGAGTAACCGTGAACGCGGCCTGCCGGAAGATGCAAAAAATACCTATACCGCATCACTGGAAACGGTCGTGAAGATGAGCGCTGCGGAAAAGCAGCAGGCAGAGCAGAAATCACTGGCAGCTGAATTCCTTACCGGACTGAAAAAAGTGCTCGGGATCCAGCGTGAAAACAGTAATCACGACATTGCCGCGTTGCAGGAAGGTATCAATCTGACCGCGAAAACCTGTGCAGAGGCGTTAACGGCCATGCAGAAACTGACTGCCGAAAAAGAAACGCTGTCAGGTGAAGTGGCGACGCTGAAACAGGAATTATCCGCCCTGAAAACGCAGCTCGGCGGCACTGACGCGGATAACGAACAGCGCCAGCTTTCCACCGGTAACGGCGGTTACGTTCAGTCTGAATTTTAAGGAAAAACTGATATGTCATTAACACCTGAAGCAAATAAAGCGTATCTGTCCTACCTGGACAATCAGGCGCGTTTAAACCATGCCGTCCGTGACGGTAAATCACTGCAATTTTCTGTTGATCCGTCAGTGCAGCAGAAGATTGAAAAGGCCGTGATGGAAAGCAGCCCTTTCCTGAAAGAAATCAATTCATTCGGTGTGACTGAACAAGAAGGGTCAACGATTCTGGTCGCTTCCAGTCAGCCAATTGCCAGCCGTAATACGTCAACCACCGACCGCCGCGAGCCTGCACAGGCTTTCGGGATGGATGAAAACACATTCAAATGTGCGCAAACCAACTTTGACACAATGATCCCGTATACCCAGCTCGACGCCTGGGCGGGGCATCCTCAGTTCCAGAGCCTGATTAATCAGCAGATTGTCCAGCGTGAAGGGCTTGACCGCCTGATGATTGGTTTTAACGGGGTTAAGTGTGCGGCGAAATCAGACCGTAAGCAAAACCCGTTACTTCAGGACGTCAATATCGGCTGGTTACAGCTTGTGCGTGAACGGGCACCGCAGCGTGTGATGAAAAATATCACGCTGACTTCGCGTGACGAGGACGGGAAAATTATCAAAAAAGGCCGTTACGCCAATATTGATGCTGTTGTGTATGACGCAGTAAACACCCTGATCGATCCGTGGCACCACAACGCCCCGGGAATGGTGGCGATTGTCGGCCGTCAGCTGGTCACACAGAAAAACTTCAAAATCATCAATCAGCACAGCCAGCAAAATCCGAATATGGAACTGATGACCGGTAACGAGCTGATGAAACTCAGCAGCGTAGGCGGAATTCCGTCTGTTCAGGTGCCGTATTTCCCGGATGGCGCTGTGTTAATCACCACCATGAAAAACCTGTCCATTTACTGGCAGAAAGGGAAGTTAAACCGCTTCATTAAAAATGAGCCGGAATATAACCGTATTGCCACCTATGCACAGAGTAATGACGGTTACGCCGTGGAAGATTACGGTCTCGCCTGCCTGATTGAAGGTATCACTTACGCCGAAGCTGAGAGCAGCGGCGAATAACATTGTCACAGCCGGTGCCGCCGGGCACCGGTGTTTATCGGGGGATATGCAATGCAACAGTTAACACCTGCTCAGGAACACTGGCAACGCGTCATGGCAGAGCGCCGGGGCAGCGAACAAACAACCGTAAACATGACGGCATACGAGCAGATCCTGCATCGTCTGCGTCACGATCAGTCACGCCTGAGCGATATTCAGGGCACTGAGTTCAAAATTGAGTACAAGAAAACGGTGCTTGACCAGTACGAACCGTGGATTGACGGCGTTATTGCGGCCAATACCGGCCAGTCAGATGAGGTTTTTACGACCGTTCTGGTCTGGCAGATTGACTGCGGAAACTATGACCGGGCGCTGGATATGGCAGGTTACGTGCTGGCACACCATTTACCGCTGCCGGAACGCTACAACCGCACACCGGCGGTGATGGTGATTGATGAAATCTGTGATAAAGCGCTGACCCTGTTTTCTGCCGGTGTCGGTGCTGACCAGCTGATCCCGCTGCCGGTACTGGAACGCGTCAGAACACTGACTGAGTACCATGATGTACCGAACGAAGTACAGGCAAAACTCTGTAAAGCACTGGCGTACACACTGCGCCTGAGTAAGCAGCCGGAAGATAAATCCCGGGCGCTTGAGCTGTTACAGCGTGCGCTGCTGCTGCACAGCAAATCCGGTGTGAAACGGGATATTGAACTGCTGCAACGGGAGCTGAAAAAAGCTGACGACAGTAAACAGGACGCTGCGCCGGAACCGGAAAAGAAACCGGTGAAAAATACCCCGGCGAAAGGTACCGGCACAAAACCAAAGCCGGGCAGCGCTAAAAAGCCAACAACGACACGGAAAAAAGCCGCGTCATAACCGAATGCACCCCCGTGTGCCACGGCGGCACGATGGGGCGGGGTTAATTACTGCGTCCACGTCGTCCACCGCCGTTTTTTTACCGAGGTGATCCCATGAGCGGATTAGTCGCACCCAAGGCCGTTGCGCCGACCGATGAAACGACAGATATCAGTGACAAGGGCGTAGTGGTGACAACCATCCCGTTTTACCCGGATATCACATTGTCTGATCTGCGCTGGGCTATGCGGGTTAACGGCACGGTTACCACCGCGAGACTGAAGCACGCTGCGACCGGTGCCGCCCTGTATGTCAATGACCTGCTGAAAGGATGGCAGGCAGCGCAGACAGCGAAAACGCTGGGTGATGTGCCGTCAACACCGGTCAACGATGAAACCCGGCATTTATTTTTATACCGCCAGGCGGTTTACAGCTTCACAAAGTCATATCTGATTGAAAATTATCGTGATATCGACACAACCCGCGAAGGTGAAAAACACGCGGAAGCCCTGAGCACGCAGATTGATGATCTGCGCCGTGACGGACAGAACGCCGTACGTGACCTGATGGGGCTGCGGCGCATGGTGGCGGAGCTGGCGTAATGAAAGTACAGGCACAGCAGGGCGATACCGTGGATTTACTCTGTTACCGGCACTACCGGCGCACGCAGGGAGTCGTCACACAGGTTCTTGATGCGAATCCGGGGCTGTGTCTGGCAACCGTTTTACGTCCGGGTCAGTGGGTGGAAATGCCGGACATTACCGAACCAAAACAGAAAGATACTGTTCAATTGTGGGATTAGGGATGGACGAATTACACAGCAGACTCACCTATTCTTTCGCCACGATTGGCGCGTTTTTCTCCGGGCTTTCTTTGTATGAAATGGGCTTTTTAATCGGGCTGGCCGTCAGTATTGCGCTCGGTGTGCTGAATTACCTGCTTAACCGGCGCTCGCAGCAGCAGCGCACAGCGATATGGGCGGATTATGTGGAAACCCTGAAACAGCAGGGTATCAGTAGCGGATCCGCAAAAGATTTCATTACCGCACCGAAACAGGAATTGTGATGCAACAGAATAACCTGAATGTATTCAGCAAAGTAATGATCGGTTTGTTGCTGGGTGGTGCCGGAGCGACCGCCATTGTCGATCAGCTTCTGGATGAGAAAGAAGGTAATTCGCTGACCGCGTATCAGGACGGCGGCGGCATCTGGACTATCTGCCGGGGTGTGACCCGGATTGACGGCAAGCCTGTAACGCGCGGTATGACACTGACAGCGGAGCAGTGCGCCAAAGTGAACCGTATTGAGGCTGAAAAGGCGGTGCAGTGGGTGCTGCGTAATGTGCATGTGCCGCTGAATGATGCACAGATTGCCGGTATTGCCAGTTTTTGCCCGTATAACATCGGCCCGGGGAAGTGTTTCACATCCACATTTTATAAAAAACTGAATGCCGGTGATAAACGTGGTGCCTGTCAGGAAATAAAACGCTGGATCTATGACGGCGGGAAAGACTGCCGGAAGACCAAAGGGCAGAAAAACGGCTGTTACGGTCAGGTACTGCGCCGGGAACAGGAGGCCGCGCTTGCGTGCTGGGGGCTGGATGATGAATAAGATCGGCTTTTCGGCCTGTGCCATTGTCGGCCTGTTACTGCTGACTGTCGGCGGGAAATGGTACTACGACAGGAAAATCGCAGTACTGACCACCACACACCAGACCACATTAAACGCGCTGACGCTGGCAGCGAAACAGCAAAGTGATGCAGCAGCGGAACGGATGCGGACAGCACAGCGTAAAGCTGCCGAACTGGACGCCAGACACACAGGAAAACTGAAAGATGCGCTTGAGGAAAATAATCATCTGCGTGATGCCGTTCGTGATGGTGTTCGCCGGTTGCGGCTCACCGGTGCCGACCTTGCCACCTGTGAATTGTCAGCAGGCAGAAATACCGGCAGCGGCAGCGTGGGCGATGGAACCGAAATCCGACTCACTGAAAAAGCTGAACGAACTGTTTTCGATATCAGAGCCGGAATCATCAGCGATCAGGCAAAATTAGATTATCTGCAATCCCGGGTCAGGGAGTTAGAAAAACAGTGCAGGGTATCACCATGAAAACAATCTGTTATGTCATTGGCACCCTGATTTTTCTGGTCGTGTTTCTGATCTCTTCGGCATATCTGCTGACAGATAACAGCTGCGGTACTGACCGTAAAAGCCTTGAAAAGCGTTGTGTCAGTGCGATTAACCACTACAGGGGGCAGTGATGCTGAAACCAAAGTTACTGCGGGATTTTCTCACGGCGCGGGAGCCATACTTCCGGCAGAACGCTGAAGCACTGGAAGTGTACGCGTCAAAGGGATCGGTTATCGCAACCGGTACGCCCGGACTCTCATTTCTGTACAGCTATGAGCTGAACGTACTGGCAATGGATTACCCGAACTCACTGGATAAATTGACAGTCACCATCCTGAAATGGGTGCGGAAGCATCAGCCGTCACTGATATTCAACCCGGACAAGCGCGAGCGCGGGATCAGTTTTGATGCGGATATTCTGGATAACAACACCGCTGATATTTTGTTTGTTATGCCGGTGACAGAGCGTGTGATTGTTGAGGAAACAGACGGTGAAGATATCGTTACACACCTGCCGGAACCGGATTTTAACCCCCGCAAGGCGGCAGCATGAGTAACGAAACCACGCTGTTTTCACAGCTGGATGCCGAGTTATCGCGGCTGCTGTCAACGACAAGCCCGGCATACCGCCGCCGGTTGTCGGCAAAACTGGCAAAAGCTATCCGGACAGACCAGCAGAAACGGATCCGCAGTCAGCAAAATGCGGACGGCTCACCTTACCAGGCACGAAAAACACGGGTGCTGCGGTCAAAGCAGGGTATTGAATTTCTGTATAAGGGTGAAGTCCGCCGCCTGCGGGGCTGGCGTAACACCAGGGGGCGAAACGGCCGGATGATTACCGGCTATGACGAAGAGCGCGGCGCGATACGGTCATTCATGCGGAAAGATATTGAACGCTTTCTGTCCATCGACCTGTCAGAAACCCGCCGCAGCACAAAACGCGCGGATCCGATGTTTAAGCGGCTGCGCACTGCCCGGTTTTTGCGGGCACAGGCTTTTCCGGATGCCGCCGTTGTCGGGTTTCAGGGTAAAGCCGCCGCCATTGCCCGGCAGCATCAGTACGGCCTCACCGGTGCCGTTAACGAGCTGGCGCGGACGCAGTACCCGAAACGTGAATTACTCGGCCTGTCGCAGTACGAACGCGCTGGGCTGCTGGAACTTATTTATCAGGATTTGGTGAACTCACGATGACACTGAATGAACTGGAACGCCTTATTTCCAACCTGCTACGTGTTGGCGTTGTTGAAGAGGTGGACACTGAGAAGATGGTCTGCCGGGTGAGAGCCGGGCGCAATCTCACCGACTGGATCCGCTGGGGCGCTGACCGTGCCGGAGCGGGGCGCTCATGGTGGGCACCGGTTACCGGTGAGCAGGTTCTGCTCGGCGCTGTGAATGGTGAATTAACCACGGCATTTGTGTTGTGTTCACTGTACAGCGATGCAAACAGCGCACCGAGCCACAGTGCGCAGGCTATGCACAAAACATTCAGTGACGGTGCCGTAATCGAATACGAGCCGGAAACCGGTGAATTAACGGTGACCGGCATTCAGAAAGCTACGGTGAACGCCGCGCAAAAAATTGATGCCACCGCCCCGGAAGTGACAGTGACGGCCAGCACGCAGATTAATTTTAATACCCCGAAAGTGGTGTGCTCAGACAACCTGACGTGCTCCACCCTGAATGTGGAAAAAGGCGGTGAAATGACCGGAAATATTACACATAAGGACGGTCAGTTTTCATCAAACGGTGTCGTGGTTGACAACCATAGTCACGGCGGCGTAGAACGCGGCGGCAGTTGGACGGACGGAATAAAATGACATACAGCGGATTTGACAGACAAACGGGTATGACCATCAGTGACGATGCGCATATTACGCAGAGCATGTACGACATTCTGCACACGCCTATCGGTTCCCGCATTATGCGCCGTGAATACGGTTCGTTACTGTCAGAGCTGATTGATGAACCGGACAATAAGGTAACGCGTCTGAAAGTCATGAGCGCCTGTTATATGGCGTTGATGCGCTGGGAGCCGCGTATCAGCCTGCAACGCATTGAAGTAAAACCGGACGAAAACAATGTACCGACCCTGTATTTTCAGGGCACAAAAACCGATAACCAGCCGTTTACGGCAGAAATTCCCCGGGGGTAATCATGCCAACCATCGACATCAGCCAGTTACCGCCGCCGGACGTGATCGAAGCGTTAGATTTCGAACAGATTTTCACTGAGCGTAAAACGGCCTTGCTGGCATCACTGCCGGAAGAACTGCGGGCGCCGGTCGCCCGCGTGTTGCAACTGGAATCCGAACCGCTGACCAAGCTGTTAGAGGAAAGCGCCTACCGGGAATTACTGCTGCGCCAGCGGGTCAATGAAGCTGCCCGCGCCTGCATGGTGGCTTATGCTTACGGGGCAGATTTGGATCAGCTGGGTGCAAACAACAACGTGTCACGGCTGGTTATCCGGGAGGCTGACGACACAGTGATCCCGCCACTGCCGGCCGTTTATGAATCCGATGCTGATTTCCGGATGCGTATTCCGGAGGCATTTGAGGGAATGAGTGTTGCCGGGCCTGTCGGCGCGTATGTTTTTCATGCCCGCAGCGCTTCCGGACTGGTGGCGGATGCCTCGGCAATCAGCCCGGAGCCTGCCTGCGTGACAGTCAGTGTGCTGTCACGCGAGGGTGACGGCACCGCACCGCCGGAACTGCTGACCATCGTTGATAAGGCACTGAATGATGAAAATGTGCGCCCGGTGGCTGACCGCGTTACTGTGCAGTCTGTTGAGATTGTCCGTTACGCCATTGACGCGGTGCTTTATCTTTTCCCGGCACCGGAAGCCGAACCGATAGAAGCCGCCGCCCGGGAACGGATAGCGCGGTATGTGAAAGAGCAGCACCGTATCGGGCGTGATATCCGCCTGTCGGCTATTTACGCCGCCCTGCATGTTGAAGGAGTTCAGCGCGTTGAGCTGAAAAGCCCGGCAAAAGATATTGTGATAAGCGATACACAGTCATCATTTTGTACCGGTTTGACAGTAACGGTCGGGGGAGCTGATGAGTAGCCGCCTGCTGCCGACAGGTTCCAGCCCGCTGGAAATTGCCGCCGCCCGGGCGTGCGCTGAGATAGAGCGTGTACCGGTGCCGCTAAAAATACTGATCAATCCTGATACCTGTCCGCTGCCTCTGCTGCCGTATCTGGCGTGGGCGTGGTCGGTTGACCGCTGGGATGCTGACTGGCCGGAGCGGACAAAGCGGGATGTTATCAAAGCGTCTATGTTCATTCATAAACATAAAGGCACCATCGGGGCGCTGCGGCGTGTCGTGGAGCCGCTTGGCTATCTGATCCGCATTACTGAGTGGTGGAAAACCGGTGGTCGTAACGGGACATTCCGCCTGACGGTCGGCGTATCGGAAACCGGTATCACCGAAGAAACTTATTACGAACTGGAACGCCTGATATTCGACGCGAAGCCCGTCAGCCGTCACCTGCTGGGGCTGTCTATCAACCTGAGCACATCAGGACATTTTTACTGCTGTGCCGCCACCAACACCGGCGACACGCTGACTGTTTATCCGTATATCCCGGAAACCGTCCGGGTGGAAAGCGCGGACTATTTTGGCGCAGCCCTGATAACCATTGATAAAGTGAGAGTAAACCCATGACAGCAAAGTATTTCGCTATCCTGACGAACTACGGCGCGGCACAGCTGGCGAACGCTGTCGCGCTGGGTACGCAGATGAATATTTCAAAAATGGCGGTCGGTGACGGCGGCGGAACGCTGCCGGTTCCTGATCCGGCACAGACAAAGTTAGTCCGTGAAACCCGCCGGGCGGCAGTCAATCAGGTATCTGTTGACGAGAAAAATCCGAATTTCATCATTGCCGAACAGGTGATCCCTGAAAATGAGGGCGGCTGGTTTATTCGTGAAATCGGCCTGTTTGATGATAACGGCGGTTTAATCGCGGTCGGCAACGCCCCGGAAACCTACAAACCGAATTTACAGGAAGGGTCAGGCCGGACACAGATCATTCAGATGGTGCTGATGGTCAGCAGCACCCAGGCCATCACCCTGAAAGTTGATCCGTCCGTGGTGCTGGCAACACGGGAGTATGTGACTAAAAGTATTGATGCCGCGATTCAGGCATCAGAGGCCAGAGCCGCGAAGACGTATCAGCCGATTGGTGATTATGTTCTGCATCCGTACTTAAAACTGGAACTGCTTAAAAAAGTTGATAAAGCGGATATCGCTCAGCAGCTGGGAAATGATACCGGCAAAGTGGTGTCACAAAATCTTCTGACCACCGAACTTGGTAAAAAAGCGAGTGTTGCTGATGCCAACAGCAAACTCGCCAAAGACCAAAACGGCGCAGATATCCCTGATAAACAAAAGTTTATAGATAATCTCGGGTTACCGGGTAAATTTCAGCCAAAAGATGATTATGTTCTGCATTCGTATTTAAAGCTGGAACTGCTGAAAAAAATAGATAAAGCGGATATCACCCATCAGCTGGGAAATGACACCACCAAAGTGGTATCACAAAATCTTCTGACCACCGAACTCGGTAAAAAAGCCGCTGTAGGCACCAGCTATTCAAAAGCAGAATCTGACGGAAAATATCAGCCCAAAGGTGCAGATTTATCAGAACTGGCTATCGGAATTAATCAAAAATGGGCGAATGTCAGTTCACAACGAAGCCCGGGAGTGAATTACACCAACGGGTTAAAAAAACCACTCATGATAAATATTTATGCAGAAATGAGCGGAAACAACGCGCCGTGGATTAAATTGTATGTTGCCGGTGCTCTTGTCGCCCATTCACATGTGCGTTATGACCAGAATTTAAAAGTCGCTTTTGTCACTGCTATCGTGCCCCCCGGTAACACATATTCATATCAAAAAGACGGAACAACTGTCGTCGTCATGGAGTTGCGCTAATGAGCACAGAAATTCTGGAACAAAAGTTTTTTAAAGACACAGATAATAATGTGTTTTGTATCGAAATCATGCCGATAAATCAGGATTCATGGGAATCAGAAATACAAGCCGGATGGGTCGCAATCAGTGAGGGCGAGGCAAATCAGATTGCCAATCCGCCGCCGACAAAAGAACAACTGATTCTTCAGGCGGAAGAAAAAAAGCAGTTCCTGATTTCTGAAGTTCACACCGAAACCGAAATGCTCCGGGCAAAACTGGCACTTAAACGTATCAGGCCGGATGAAGAAGCGATGTTAATCGCCTGGCTGGATTATCTTGATCTGCTGGAAGCTATCGACACCATCATCGCACCGGATATCGACTGGCCGGAAAAACCACAGTAAGAAAAAGGGGCGTTTAATTCGCCCCTTGCTGTGTTTATAACGATATCGGCAGCATATCCATCAGATCGCTGAACTCCATCTCAGCCAGTCGTTCGCGCAGATCCTCACTGGCTTTCACCAGGGAAATACTGAACTCTATCCGCTTGGCTTTACCGTCTGAAAAGAACTCCGTCCGGCCTTCGTTCAGGCCGTCCATGATGTACATACCGTAAATCATGCCGGTACCCTCAATCAGAGGGTAAGGCCGTCCGCGATAGGCGGCAGTGCGCAGAAGTTCAAGTGAGATATCCCCGCCGGTCACTTCCGGCAGCAGCACACCGTTCAGGGTGATTTTATCCTCACCCGCCCCGATATACTGCCAGCTCGCGGAACGGCCGACACGGTCATTTTTGGCATAGCGCCAGCTCATTGATCGCTGTAAGTTCTGGTAAGGTATGGTTTCCAGCATAAAAACAAACATACCGTAAATCATCATCATAGCTATTACCCTATATCCGTGAGTTGTGACCGGCGGCGGCTGTCCTGAGCGCGTTTCAGTTTTTCCAGTTCCTGCCGTACCATTGCTGCGACACTTTTCGCGTTTGCCATATCCACGCCGTGAAAATGCAGCTCAATTTTATCGCCTTCCTGTTTAATGTCCTGCCGTGCCGCCGGGCGCTGCATTTCCATTTTTGCTGGGGTGAAGTCTGACGCGGCAATATCCGGAGCCGGTACACGCTTAAAGGCTGACGGAGAACGCACAGACGGATCCTGATACAAACCGTCAACCGCTTTAATCGCCGGGAAGTTTTTAAAGACAATTTCACCGAGTTTATTCGGATCTTTCGCCGCTTTCTCTGCCGGACTGCTGAAGCCGGAACCGTCTTTACTTTTTTTCGCTGTCGGATCATAAACCCGTGAACTATAAGCGGCCTCTGTGGCTTCCTTCTGCTTGTTCTTTTTTTCCGCCTCCTGAATGGCTTCATCCCACGCACCGGTTAATTTCTCCTTGGCTTTACCGGCAACGTCTGAAACCTTTTTACCCGCGCTGTCGATAAAGTCGCTGGCACCTTTCGGCAGTTTCCACTTAGGCGTGAACAGGCTCATGACTTTCCTGCCCTGACTTTTCAGCTTCGCGGCATCTTCGGCGGAGAGTTCAACAGGTTTCATTTTGTTGATTTGATTTACGGCATCCTCGGCAGCTTTTGGTGCCATGCCGAGTTTTTCCAGAATCCAGCCGATCCCCCTGGCGACAAGTTCAATCGGGGCAAGCAGGGAACGGATAGCGATACCAACAACTTCACCGAATATCTTCCCGGCAGACGTACAAGCCTGTAATGCCTCATCAGAGGCTTTAACCGGCGTAAACAGCTCGGAAAGCCATTCCCACACCTTTTTGATCGCCGTCCAGATACCATCAAAAACCGGTGCCAGCCCGGAGAATACCGCGCTGAATGCTTCGCCGAGCGGTGCAAGGGCGGTCATCAGACCTTCAAAGAATCCGCTGAAAAAGGCTTTTACGTGATCCCAGTATTTGTAGATCAGTAATGCCGCACCGACTACTGCAGCAACGACAAGACCGACAGGACTCATTAACAGAGAAAGTCCGCCGGACGCCATTGATGCACCGAGTTTTATCACGTTAAAGAATTTGCCGAATGCACCAACAGCACCCATTAACCCCTGACCGCCGGTTAACAGGGAAAGGCTCAGGCGCATAGCTGCAAACGGCAACATAACAGCGGCAGCGCCTGCTGCCAGTGTGCCGAGAGCGGCGGTGACTGTGGCGATAATCAGCCCGGCTTTAATCAGCGCTGCGGATAATTCAGGATGTGTTTTCATCCAGTTACCGATACCGCTGATGACATTGGTAATACCTTGCGTCAGATTACGCAGCGGGGAATCAACGCTTTCCTGCATCTGAATGCCGAGATCTTCCCAGGCGGATTGAAGTTGCTTCAAATCCCCTTTCAGGTTGTCAATTTTGACCTTGGCGTTTTTATCCGCTTCACCGCCACTGTTTTCGTTGGCTTTTTTGAGTTCGTCATAGCGGCCGTTTCCGGTTGCGTCGATAACGGCCCCCATACCGACCATTGCTTCCTCGCCGAATATCTCCTTTTTGATCCGGATCTGGCTTGCCTGGTCGAATTGCTTCAGTGCTTTGCCGACATCCTTCAGGATATCCCCGGCATCCCGCAGCTGGCCGTTAGAATCCTTGATCGATACGCCGAGCTGCTCCATTGCCTGTTGCCCCTTGCCGACAGGGGCAACAAGGCGGGATAAACCGGCACGCAGTGACGTACCCGCCATTGAGCCGCGGATCCCGTTATCGGCCATCGTACCAGCCATAGCGGCCATACTTTCCAGACTGACTCCGAGCTGTGCGGCAACCGGCCCGGCATAAGTCATCGTTTCGCCGAGCATCCGTAAATCGGTGTTGCTGCGGGTAAAGGTGGCGGTCAGAACGTCAGAGACGCGGTTCATCTGGTCAGCATCCATCTTGAACTGCGTCAGAACGTTTGAACCGATATCAGAAGCCTCACCGAGATCCATATCTCCGGCCAGACCCATGTTTAAAATACCGGGCAGTGCCGCTTTAATGGCTTCCGGCGTGAAACCTGCCATTGCGAGAAACTTCTGACCGGAGGCCGCATCGGTTGCCGTGTATGCGGTACTTGCGCCGAGTTCCCGCGCCTGGTCACGCAACATCTTCAGGCGCGGATCGCTTTTATCCAGGCGGGTCAGAGCCTGAACGCCGGACATGCCTTCATCAAAATCACGACCGGGAGCCATGACGCGGGACGCGGCATACAGAGCACCGCCACCGGCAGCAGCGGCTGCTGCGCCGCCCATTGCCATTTTGCCGCTCAGTTGTTTGGCTTTTTCGTACTGCGCCTGTGCCCGGGTAACAGATGCCAGCCGCTGGCGTTGAGCCTCAAGCTGCCGGTTATAGGCTTCGGTGCGCCGGGTGATTTGTGCTGTGGCATTATCGCTGTTCCGTACAGATATGCCGTGCCGGTACAGCTGCGCCGCCGCAGCCTGTAGTTTTTGCTTTTCACTGTCGAGAGAACGACCGAGGCGGTCACGCGCCTGCCGTGCCTGTTCCAGTGCGCGTTTTTGTTCTTCAGTGCGCTGATTTAATGCCGGGTAGCTGTCGCGCAGCGCCTGAACTTTTGCCTTTGCCTCTTCGTAAGCCGTGGTATTGCGTCTGACGGACTGAGATAACCGGTCAAACGTTGCCGCCTGACCGGCCAGATTTCTGATGTTGTTCTGAGTGGCTTTTATCTGAGAGGCAAAACCGGCGGCACTGCGCTGTGCAGCACTCACCGGTGAGGTAAAGTTATTGACGGCGTTGAGTGCTACCCGAATGCTGAGATTGCGATCTGTCATTCGTCCTGTCCTGTGCGTGCCGCCGCAAGGCCGTGCCACTTAAGTAACTCAGAGATAGTCATCTCATCAAAAGCGGACGGTTGCCAGTGGAACACCACGGCGATATCGGCGATCAGGTCATCAATATCCGTGGTGGGTATTTTGGTGATTATTCTTCCGGTTCGTGGGTCTCGTCGTCCGGGGAACTCGGTGCTAAAAAAAGCGCTACCTCGTTAATCAGCTGATAAAAACATTCAACCGGCATTTCAGAAATTTCCTGTTCAGACAGGCGCGGCTGTGTCACACGCGGCAGCAGAGTGATCATAGAGTTCACATCCCCGGTGGCGACTTCCCACATTTTCAGCCCTCGCAGGGTTCCGGCCTGCCGCATGGCTTCAGTAATCGTAACCTCGGTGATTGTCTTGCCATTTTTCAGAGAGACAGGGCGTTTAAATTTAACAATAGACATAGCGATAGTTCCTGTGAATAAGCGTTGTAGTCAGCGCCACGGCGTGACGCTGCGGGTAGAATTAATGGCCGATATTGGCGCGGTGTTCCTCAAGGCGATCAACGCCGTTAACGATCCATTTCATGTTGATTAAATCCAGCTCGAAAATGTCCTCACCATCAGCAGTAATTTTGATGTAGGTATTTTTCAGGGTGTATTTATGCTGGGTATTGTCACCGGCTTTTGCTGTGCCCTGGTCAAGTTCGTTAAAACGTCCGCGTGTCTGGATCTCATACGCGGTTGTCTCACCGGTGGCATCGTCATAATAGGAACCGGCAAAACGGAATTGCAGGCTGTCAATTGTGCCGCCCCACTGTTTGATGAGTTCAATGTTTAAGCCACCCATTGCAACGTCCATGTCGAGCGCCCCGGCATCAAAGCCGAGATTGACCGCCACGGCACCGAGCATTCCGCCACCCTGATAATCTTCGGTTTTCATCGTCAGTTTAGGCGGCGTGACCTCTTCTACTTGTCCAAGGTAGGTCTGACCGTTAATAAACAGGTCGAACATAAAGAGTTTTTTAGGCATTCCCATGAT
Source organism: Morganella sp. TYF_1 (assembly GCF_043105645.1). Taxonomy (NCBI): domain Bacteria; kingdom Pseudomonadati; phylum Pseudomonadota; class Gammaproteobacteria; order Enterobacterales; family Morganellaceae; genus Morganella; species Morganella sp. TYF_1. The sequence goes on from NZ_JBICLU010000025.1 coordinate 307,758, forward strand.
TTACGCTCCTGAACCTAACTGATTGAATACCGCAAAATATTCATCGGTAAAGGTCTGCTCAAGGCCGAGGCGCTCAAGAGGCGGCACCGGCGTATATTTATATTTGATGATCGCGTGACCATCACGTAACTGTGTTGACGGGTTGTCGGCAGGGTCATACCAGCAGCGGAAGCCGAGTAAGCGCCCCTGGGTAACCAGCTGATCCCCTTTCTTCTGAATGCCGTCGATAATGTCTTTAATCAGAGACAGGGTGAGCGTTTTATCAACGTATGAGAAATGGGATTCCGCGACCATGTCTGCCAGTATTTGCGCAGTGCGGGTGTAGACCTCAAAGAAATAAATCTCTTCGTCACACGTCCGGTTGCCCCAGAAGCGGAACCCCATGTTTTTTATCAGGGTGGTGATGCCTTTTTCGTTCAGGTCGTTTGCATCGGTGTCTTTATCCTGTAGCGACCAGTACACATCCGCAGACATGCCGAGAACGCCGTTAACCGGCACGTTGGATAATGATTTGTGCCAGCCCTGTTCATCGTCGATACGGGCACGCAAACCGGCCGCCACCGCTGGCGCGGGAATGACTTCATTTTTACCGGCTTCGCTGTTGTAGCCAATCCAGTCCGGGTAAAGCACCATCACTTCACGCTGACTGAAATCACTGCGGTACTCCTTCGCTTCGGCAATAGTGGTGCAGCCGTTGGCGGACACATAAGCGAATGCGCGCAACTTCTCAGCAAAAATAGCCATTTGCAGCGCCACAGGCTTTGTGTCCAGTTCCGGGGCGATCAGAATGCGCGGTTGCTCGTCTGTTTTGGCTTTTGCCGTCAGAAGCGCATACAGGCCGGTATAACGGCCATCGGCACCATTGCCGCCGATAACAAGCTGATCCTGAGTTTTGGCCGCCTCGCCCTCTTTGGGCTGGATATTGGCCGCATCTGCTACGCGGATAACAATCACTTTCGGGCTGCACTGGTCAGAAATGGCTTTCAGGGTTTTATACAGGGTGCCGGTTTTACCTGCTTTCCCGAGCACTGAACGGATACGAGTTACAAGTACGGGGGTATCAAGCGGAAACTGTTCCGCATCAGCATCATCACCCGTGCAGACAACACCGATTACAGAGGTGTTTATATCGCGGATCAGGGTGGGGAGTTTGGTTGTCTCTTTGACTTCCACGCCGTGATGATAAGTCATAATTCAGCCTCACAAAAAAAGAAGTAACGCTATTGTCATGATAAAACCCTGCTAAATCATGTGCTTTCACTTGTGATATCCGTGTGACAAGCAAAAGCGGTACAGCCACGCGCGCGCGATGTGGGAAAGTGTCCGCATAAGGGGGGCGCATGTTCGAACAATATTTTGATCCGGAACTGGTAAAGCAACCGGCCTTTGATATCACTATCGGCGGAAAGCAGGTGTTAAGCCTGAATGGGCGTATGATGGGACTGACTCTGACGGACAACCGGGGCTTTGAGGCTGACACACTGGAAATCACCATTGATGATACTGACGGGAAAATAGAGCTGCCGCCGCGCGGGGTTGAGGTCAGTGTCGCTATCGGCTGGCGTGGTGAACCTCTGACGCATAAAGGTATTTTTACCGTGGATGAGGTTAGTCACTCCGGGCCGCCTGACCAGTTAATTGTTACAGCCCGGTCTGCGGACTTCCGGCAGGACTTCAACGTTAAGCGCGAATACAGCTGGCACGATATCAAAGTCGGTAAGGTGGTCAGCGCTATCGCTGGTCGCTACAACCTGACACCGGCAGTCAGCCGCCAGCTGATTGATATTGAAATAGACCACGCCGACCAGACCAATGAAAGCGATATCAGCTTTCTGTCACGCATGGCTGAAATGCTGGGCGCCATTGCCACTATCAAAAACGGGAATCTGCTGTTTATCATCCCGAACCGGGGGCTGTCAGCCAGTGGCAAGCCGATACCGGAAATCGTGATCACCCGTGACAGCGGCGATAAGCACAGCTTTCGCGTGGCTGACCGGGACGCTTACACCGGCGTAAAGGCGAACTGGCTGGATCTCAACTTCGGGAAAAAACCGGAAACCAGCGTGAAGCGGAAGAAACGTAAAAGTAAAAAGCCAAAAAAAGAAAAGAAAGAAAAATCAAGTAGTAAAGAGGGTGAATATCTGGAAGGGGCAGAGGGTAACGTTTTTGTTATGCGTCAGACCTTTAAAACCGAGACAGCGGCAAAGCGGGCGGCAGCGGCAAAGTGGCTGAAACTGCAACGCGGGGCGGCGGAGTTTTCTATCACGCTGGTGCGTGGCCGGGCAGACCTGTTTCCGGAAATGCCCGCCACGGTAAGCGGCTTTAAATCGGTGATTGATAATCACAAATGGATTATTGCCCGGGTGGTGCATCAGATAGGTGAGGGCGGTTTTCAGACACAGCTTGAATTAGAGCTGAAAATAGATAATGACAATATGGTGGATGGTGATAATTCAGACAACTAATTTAACGTGATATAATTGGAACAGGCAAACCCCCGAACCAAGGTTTTACAATGGCGTTTAATTGTCCAAAATGCGGCGCCGCATCCTGGACTCGCACCAGCGAGCCGGTAACTGAAGAAACGAAACGCAGCTATCACCAGTGTCAAAATATACTGTGTGGCTGTACTTTTACTACCCTGACCAGCGTTGAACGGTATTTAACAAAGCCAGCCCCGCAGCCACTGCCGACAGGATTTCGCCTGCCGGAGAATGCATTTCCGAAAAGCCATTACGGCGAAAATCAATTGGATATGTTCTCAGGAAGCATATAACAGGGAGTCAGAATTATGTTTATTGAAGACAATGGAACACGATATGAAATTATCAGAGGGAGTGATATTGTCAGAGACGGAATGTACCTTGAACTGAGGTTGCCGGATACATCCCCTGTAGAGCAATTAGCAGAGATATTTTATTCAGATGTGACTCATGAATTTTCTATCAGTATTTTTGCGGATAATTTGCTGTTATCGATTATTGAAATATTTATAGCGGAAGCCAAAATTTTACTTCCGCTAAAAAAGCCTCCTAATTGAGGTGTATACTATTAATATGTACTGGCTCAGACCTGATTTGACAGTTTTCATTGGCAGTACACCATCAAGTCTGACAGTCTGCTTTGAGCGAAAAGCGGACGCCCGCATAGCGGAACAGGCGTCCGATATTTTGAAGTGGGTAGATTACTTAACCCGCTTCCCCGTCTCGTCAATGACCTTCTCGCCATCCTCTTTGGTAAACGCTCCTTTCTGACCTTCCGGTAGAATATCCAACACTATTTCTGAAGGGCGGCAAAGACGAGTGCCAAGCGGCGTAACGACTACTGGCCGATTAATCAGGATCGGATGTTGAAGCATAAAATCAATCAACTGCTCATCACTAAATTTCTCTTCATCAAGACCCAGATGTTCATAAGGGTCAATATTCTTACGCAGTAATTCACGCACCGTAATTCCCATATCTGAAATAAGTTTAATCAGCTCATCACGGGTCGGTGGCGTATCGAGATAATAAATTATCGTTGGTTCGTTGCCGCTGTTACGGATCATCTCTAGCGTGTTGCGAGAAGTACCGCAGGCAGGGTTGTGATAGATGGTAATGTTGCTCATATCTGTATCTCATTACAAAGTGATGGAGAGCCGCAACGCCAGCGCGGCCAAAGTGACCAACAGCACCGGAAGAGTCATGATAATGCCGGTGCGGAAGTAATATCCCCAGGTAATCGTTATATTTTTCTGGGCAAGCACATGCAGCCAAAGCAGGGTTGCCAAACTGCCAATCGGGGTGATTTTCGGGCCTAAGTCGCAGCCGATCACGTTGGCATAAATCATCGCCTCTTTGACGACGCCAGTCGCCGTACTACCATCAATCGACAGCGCGCCAATCAGCACTGTCGGCATATTGTTCATCATCGACGACAGGAGCGCGGTCAGGAAACCGGTGCCAAACGTTGCTGCCCATAATCCCTTTTCTGCCAGCAGGTTTAATACACCAGACAGATACTCCGTTAACCCTGCATTGCGGAGCCCATAAACCACCAGATACATGCCCAGCGAAAAAATAACGATCTGCCATGGCGCACCGCGCAGGACTTTTCCGGTGTTGATGGCATGACCTCTTTTCGCCACTATAAACAGTACTGCTGCGCCAGTAGTCGCTATCGCGCTGACCGGGATCCCCATAGGCTCCAAAACAAAGAAACCTACAAGCAGCAATAACAGGACAATCCAGCCCACCCTGAACGTTGCCGGATCTTTTATCACACTGGCAGGAGTCTTCAGTAGCGAAACGTCATACGTCGCCGGAATGTCCCTGCGGAAAAAGAGATGCAGCATGACCAGCGTGGCCGCAATCGCTGCCACATCTACGGGGATCATAACGGAGGCATACTGAGTAAAGCCCAGATCGAAAAAGTCCGCCGAGACGATATTCACCAAGTTAGAAACAATGAGCGGTAGGCTGGCCGTATCTGCTATAAATCCTGCGGCCATCACAAAGGCTAGTGTTGTGCTCTTGCTGAATCCCATTGCAAGCAACATTGCAATCACAATTGGTGTCAGGATCAGCGCGGCGCCGTCATTGGCGAACAAAGCAGCGACAGCGGCACCGAGCAACACTATCCAGGTAAACAGCAGGCGACCACGCCCGTTACCCAAGCGGGAGACGTGCAGTGCGGTCCACTCAAAGAAGCCGGCCTCATCGAGCAGCAGGCTGATGATAATGACCGCAATAAATGCCGCTGTCGCGTTCCAGACGATATTCCAGACAACGGGAATATCAGTGATATGAATGACACCAGTTACCAGCGCCAGCATAGCCCCGATACTCGCACTCCAGCCAATGCTCAAGCCTCTGGGTTGCCAGATCACTAGTATCAGCGTCAGTAAAAATATACTCCCTGCCAAAAGCATCTCAGACTCCTTTATATATGATTATGTACATGTGTTTTCTTTTCTTAACAGGAGGTGCAGGCTGATTTATCCAGCCATTCACGCACATCCTCTCGCATACACTGCCAGGACGTTGTGATTGTCTCAGCTGCCCATGCCGGTATGTGGGGTGACAGACGATAGTGGATCCATTTGCCTTCACGACGATCTAGAACCAACCCAGCCTCGCGAAGAATAGCCATATGTCGCGAGACTTTGGGCTGCGATTCGGAAATGGTTGCGCAGATATCACAGACGCATAGTTCTCCCGACTCCTGGAGAATCATGACGATGGCGAGCCGGGTTTCATCCGACAGGATTTTGAAAAGCTGAATAGGTTGTAGCATTTTTCACTCCGTTTCCTTTAGAATATACATATGGTAAATCATATGTGTTAAATTTGAAATCATCTGATATCTCCGGAGTAGAAAAATGGAACATTTTCCAGCTCTAAATAGTGAATACTTTGATCAACACATCGCCGAGCGCCTGCACATGCACGAGCCGCCGCGGATTCTGATCCTATATGGCTCAGTTAGAGAGCGCTCCTACAGCCGCTTTGCTGCGGAAGAAGCTGGTCGTCTGCTGACAGCGATGGGCGCAAAGGTAAAACTCTTTAACCCCTCAGGTTTACCCCTGCCGGATGATGCGCCAGATACGCATCCTAAAGTCACCGAGCTGCGCGGTCTGGTCAGATGGTGTGACGGGATGGTGTGGAGTTCTCCGGAACGGCACGGTGCTATGAGCGCAGTTATGAAGGCGCAGATTGACTGGATACCCTTAAGTGAAGGCGCGGTTCGTCCTTCGCAGGGCAAAACACTTGCGGTAATGCAGGTCTGCGGCGGTTCACAGTCCTTCAATGCTGTGAACCAGATGCGTATTCTGGGTCGCTGGATGCGGATGTTTACGATCCCCAACCAGTCCTCTGTAGCCAAGGCATGGCAAGAGTTCGACGATAACGGACGAATGAAACCTTCTTCATGGTATGACCGCATCGCCGATGTAGCCGAGGAGCTGTTTAAAGTCACGCTGCTGCTTAAGGGACAAACCGATTATCTTGCAGATCGTTACAGCGAGCGAAAGGAGAGCCATCAGGAGCTTTCATCCCGTGTAAATCAGGACAAAATATAACTTATGTTTTTCGTGAATCCATACTGACTGAGCTTAATAACGTCCGCTATTGGCACAGAGCTGCCTGTCAAATTAGGTGTAGATCTGTGTCACAACTGTGTACTCAAAGCCAAGTGGCGCTTATAAGTTCTTACTTGCCTCAATGGGCGTTTGCTTGGAAAATAAAACCCCTCAGAAGAGGGGTTGGATTACATAAAAATATCAAATGTGGTCGCGATGTGGACATCGCAGGGAACAAATCCTTTTGTTTCATATGATTAGCTTGCTAACAAACAGCCCTGAGACGGGGCAATTCTTTGTTCCTAATCACATTGGTGATTTTTAATATAATTCCGGATAGTTTATTCGTATTTCCTCATCGTTTTCAGTGTGTTAATTGTCAGCCTGTAACCCAGAGTAATACAATATTGCTCCACCCGCCGGTTTCCTGACAAACAGGTCGGGCTCAATGGCAAAGTATGCACGGTATTTACCTATCCGGATATATGTCACGCACCTCACTACATCTGAAAATTCGGGTGATATATAACGATAATATTTACAATCAGTTATATTTCAATGCATTGCATATGGCATAGTCATTATTCCCTAACGGTATTAACTACATGGTTTCATATAGTGGATATCAACTCGCCTTTTTTTCGGAATAACTATGGTAATATCGAAGAATTGACAGGGACCGGTAATAAAGATAAGCCGGTATTTAAGTAGATGACATGCTTATTACATTGCAACCATGAATAAATATTTTTACCTTGAACGTACGCTAATTGCACAGAATAGTGGCCATGTATTCACTGAGCGTGAGTTACTGGAAAATTTTCGGTATATAGTTGTGCTGGCAGAGCCGGGTGCTGGTAAAACAGAATTGATGGCGAGTTTGGCGCGTAAGCTCAGTGTTCGTCCATTGAGTGCATCAGTATTAATGTATAATGATGCTACCAGTGCTGACAATGGTCCCTTGGTAGTTGATGCAGTTGATGAAATTGCGACAATTGAAAAATCAGGAATTTATAGATTATTGGGAGCTGTTTACAAGCTAAAACCTACGTTAGTGATTATGTCGAGTCGTTCCAGTGAATGGGAGCAAGCTTCGACAACTGCTTTTGAGCAATTTTTAGGTTCAACCCCGGAGATTGTTCGTCTTAATGAGTTTAGTTCAGATGAACAACGACAACTTTTTGAAAATTATACAGGTAGTGCTGACTTTAGTTTATTTCAGGAAGAAATTTATCGTTTTAATCTGGGGATGCTATTACCGAACCCTCAATTTTTGAAATTATTTTCTGATGCTTATTTTGAAAGTAATAAGCATTTTACAGACAAAAAATCTATCTTTAGTATGGCGGTTGAACGATTAGCGAAAGAGGCGAATAGTAACATTTTAAAAATTTCAAATACTCTTCAGATATCAAAAAAAATATCATTATCATCAGAGGTTTTTACTAAATTACTATTATCCGGAGCTGAAGGTGTCAATACATCTGAAGCAACAGAAAATCGTTTGTATCCTGCATTATCATCACTGGTTGATGACGATAATGTACATAAGGTTCTATCAACCAGATTATTTATGCCAGGTGCTGATGAAAATCAACACCGACCTGTTCATAAAATTGTTGCTGAATATTGCGCTGCCAGCTACTTAGTCAGCAGAATAGCCACACTGGAAAAACCCTTGAAGTTATCAGAATGTTTATCTTTGATTGCCCCTAATGGTGTATCAAGAGATGAGCTCAGAGGGCTTCTTGGATGGATGGCTACGCTGGGAAATAAAATAATTCAGGAAGCCATTATCGATCTTGATGCCTACGCTGTTCTGGCTAACGGAGATCCTTCTCAGCTCGAGAGTTCTTCCAAGAGACAGCTTATTCACAAGTTAAAACAGCTTGAAGATTCTGATCCTTATTTCCGAAGAGGTGATTATTTTCGTCGATTTAGCGTTTCAGATTTTTTTACACCAGATATTCTGGATGAAGTTAAATCTATTTTACTTAATCACAAAGATGGGCATTTACATGACTTACTTCTTGATTTATTAGTAGATTCACCTCTAACTGCTGATTTGGTAACAGAACTAACACAGATCGTAGTAAGTAATAGTGAAACTGAATATACAAGAATGTCAGCATTAGATTGTTTGGTTAACACCAAAGATTATAACTTACTTGATCTTTTTGGTATTTTAATTTTTGAATCCAGTAATATATCATTATCTATGATATCAACTCTTATAGAGAAAATAGGTGTTCACGAAGTAGGTTTTAAAAGTATTTGTGGATATTTAAGAGTATGTGCTCACCTTTACCCGGATCATAAAACAAGATATGACGGTGAGTTAGGGAAGCGTTATTTTATTAGGCGTTTAATTTCACTTTTCCCTGCTGATTTTCTTGAGAACTTGCTTAATGAATTAACAGCTAAACTAGCTTGTACCTGTGGGAGTGAATCATACAATTGTGATTGCCGCAATGGAATAAGTAAAATTATCGGTATGATAATGGATCGTTACTTTGAATTAATTCCGGCCCCTTATGACCCGATACAAGTCTGGAATTGGGTGAAAAATCTTCATTATCATGAACGCATCCTGACTAAAGACAGTAAAGCTGTATATGTTTTACAGACAGATACGGCATTAAGACAAGGCATATTGACTCATGTTTTTTCTAAGATTACTGATCAAAAAGAAATATGGAATTTGAAAGTTCATTATTTTAGTTCGGGATTTCAATCTCATTCTGGATTAATTATCTTAAAAGATGATATTTTGTTTATATTATCAATGGCATTTAATATTAATAATGCGGAATTATGGAGAGGCTTTATTGTTAGCCATCCACGATATAAAAATGATGATTTAAATGAAGTTAAATCTATTCGACATATGCTGAGACAGCAAGCATTGGCTAAACCAGAATTTATGCGTCATTGGGCATGTTTTAATAAGATATTTAAGGCTGGTAAGATGGATAGCTTTAAATACGATATTAAATTTAGAAGAAAAAGAAAAAAGCATGAGAAAAGGAAGAATGAAATAAATAGACGAGGTATTGAATTTATTAATAATAATCTACCATTGATTGTTAGTGGCCGGCATCTTGGGTGTCTGGAAAGATTTTCTGAATTAATTCTGTTTTATCCTGAAAAAATAAAGGAAGAGGTCGGTAATGAAAAATTAATCACACAGGCATTAACGAACTGTATTGATTATATTTCATCTATTACACCTACTTTACAAGAAATTGCTAAATTAAGGTGTGCGTCAAAACGATCTTCACTAGAATTAATATGGTTTGCAGCTTGTTTAGTTATTTTTCGTAATCAAGGGAACCTTGATGGTGTTCCAGGAAATATATTATTTGCACTACAAGCTACTTTTAATTGTCACTACAAAGCTGTGTCAAGCGAAGAGTACGATAGATTGAAAAAAGAGGTCGCAGAGGTTTTATTTATTAAATGTGATTCTAAAATTCAGTTTATTTGTAATTATATAGAGCCGCAATTGTCTGAAAAATTTGAGCGTACTAATATTGAAATCCTTCAAACTTATGACATTTTTTCTGAATTACAAGGTAAGTTGTCAATAAAATGGCTTTTGGAATTCAAAGGCCTTCCAATAAATTTAATAGACAGGATTTTTGAAATAGCAGTTAATCATGGCTGCAAAGATCAATTAAAAAAAATAATTAGACAGTATGCGTATGATTCAGAGCAAAAATGGATAAAAACATCAACAAATGAACAAGTAAAGTCAGAATTGTATTTTTGGATACTCAGAGAGTTTTGTTTTTTTGAGAAAATCCAGAATTCTCATTGGGATTTTTTCGCGAAAGATAAAAATAACTTACTGAGATTGCATCATAAAATTGGACGAATAAACCAAAATGAGTTTCAGGGATGGCCTAAACTGACATCTGACAAAGTTGAAAAAGTATTAGACGCATTCTATGAGCAATGGCCGGTTGTAGAATTACCAAGCTCATGGGGAACAGATAGCCCTAAAGGGGAAATAGCATATCGGTTTTTAACAGATTTAATATGGAGTATTAATTCTGATAATCCAGATAATGCCATACCTGTACTGGTGAGATTACTTAATGATAAACGGTTTCTAAATTCCCGGAGTGAGCTACAAAGTATACTAGCATCTCAACGCAGAAAAAAATTACTACTCGATTTTAAACCACCATCTGCTAGAGAAGTGGTGAGCTACTTAGACAAAAATGAAGTTATTAGTGTAGAGGGGATCAGAAAGGTAGTGCTACAGGAATTAACCAATTTTCAAAAATCAATTGATGGTGGTGAATTCAATTCAGCAGATCGTTTTTATGAAAATGGAGTACGTTTAGATGAAGTAAAATCAACAGAGATTATTGCTGAGAGACTTAGTTTGAAACTTGAACATAAAAACATAACTGTAACATTGGAACATCAACTAAAATCACATAATCGAAGTGACTTTACAGCATCCGGAATTGTAAATGGAAGAAAACGGTTGTTGGTTACAGAAGTAAAAGGGCAGTGGCATCGAGAATTATACACGGCTGCTGAAAAGCAATTGTATGAACGTTATTCAATTCACCCGGCAGCAGAACAACAAGGTATTTTTTTAGTTCTCTGGTTTGGTAAAAATGAGAAAGTAGCAGGAAAAATACATCATAAGATCAAAACAGCAACTGAATTGAAAATAAAAATTGAATCTGAATTGCCTTATGAATTACGTGGTCTTATCGATATTTTTGTCTTGGATATTTCAAAGGAAATTTAGTATTTCTTGCCGATACCGAAATTAAGCTATTGGATAGCGCAAGTTACAATACAAGACATTAAAAAAACCGCCCATCATCAGACAGGCGGTTTCAGTTTTATCTGAAGCAAATTATTTCACTTCAAGAATACGACTGGTATTGGTGCTGCCGACCAGACCCATCTGGTCGCCCTGGGTGACCATCACCAGGTCACCAGTGCAGAGATAGCCTTTTTCTTTCAGGCGGCTGATTGCTTCGGTGACTGCAGCCAGGCCGTCGGTGTGGGTGCTGCAGAATACCGGGGTGACACCACGGTACAGTGAGCACTGGTTCAGGGTTTTTTCATGACGGGACATGGCGAAAATCGGCAGGCCAGAGCTGATGCGGGACATCATACGCGCGGTACGGCCGGATTCAGTCATGGCAATAATCGCTTTTACGCCGTTGAGGTGGTTGGCGGCGTACATGGTGGACATTGCAATCGCTTCTTCCGGGTTGTCGAAGGTCATGTCCAGACGGTGTTTGGAGATATTCACATTCGGCATTTTTTCTGCGCCGAGGCAAACCCGCGCCATCGCTTCCACGGTTTCAGCAGGGTACTGACCGGCAGCGGTTTCTGCAGAGAGCATTACGGCATCGGTGCCATCAAGTACGGCGTTTGCCACGTCCATCACTTCCGCACGGGTCGGCATCGGGTTAGTGATCATGGATTCCATCATCTGGGTCGCTGTGATCACGACACGATTCAGTTGACGGCTGCGACGAATCAGCTTTTTCTGGACGCCGACCAGCTCCGGATCGCCGATTTCAACACCGAGGTCACCACGCGCGACCATTACCACATCGGATGCGAGAATGATTTCATCCATCACCTGATCAGTGGCGACCGCTTCGGCACGTTCGACTTTGGAGACAATCATCGCCTCACAACCGGCGTCACGGGCGAGGCGGCGGGCATAGTGCAGATCTTCCGCACTGCGCGGGAAGGAGACCGCAAGGTAATCAACATTAATACGGGCTGCGGTTTTGATATCTTCTTTATCTTTTTCTGTCAGTGCATCGGCAGATAACCCGCCACCGAGTTTGTTGATACCCTTATTATTAGACAGCAAACCACCGACAGTCACTTCGGTCATGATTTTAGTGCCTTTGACATCCAGTACTTTCAGCTGCACACGGCCATCATCGAGTAACAGAATGTCATTCGTCACCACATCTTCCGGCAGCTTTTTATAGTCGATCCCGACGTGCTCATTGGTGCCTTCGCCTTTGCCCAGCTCTGCATCCAGAATAAATTTATCGCCGACATTCAGCAGAACTTTATTGTCTTTAAAGGTGGAGACACGGATTTTCGGCCCCTGGAGATCACCCAGAATAGCCACCTGCACGCCGAGGCGGGCAGCGATTTCACGGACTTTATTCGCACGTTCAACGTGATCGTCCGGGCTGCCGTGAGAAAAGTTCATACGAACCACATTAGCACCGGCACGGATGATTTTTTCAAGGTTGTTATCGCGATCGGTGGCGGGGCCCAGGGTCGTTACGATTTTCGTTCTTCTGAGGCGTATTGACATAAATTACTCCGTTGACCTGAATAAGGTGAAATGGTGTTGATAAAAAACTCCCCGCCGGAAAATCGCTTCCGCCGGGACAGTGTAAAATCGATTCACTCCTGTCTGATTATCGCGTATTTAAAATTAAAATCGAGTCAGCAAACGCAAAACAGTGAGTCAGACGTTATCCTACCATCCGTTATATGACTAATTCGTGATGATCATTACACCCGGCAGCAGGAAATGTGTCAAATTGACACAAATGGTTAAAAATCAACGGAGTTTATCGATTCGGGAATCTTTGAGCGCTTCTTTGACCCGGCGCAGGTTATCGCGGAATTTGGGGCCGCGGCGCAGGGTAAAACCGGTGGCGAGGACATCAATAATCGTCAGCTGTGCGAGGCGGGAGATCATCGGCATATAAATATCGGTGTCTTCCGGCACATTAAGAATGAGGGTGAGAGTGGCTTCCGCCGCAAGCGGGGAGTTCTCGGAGGTGATGGCGAGCACGGTGGCGTCATTTTCACGGGCGATACGGGCGATTTCAACCAGGTTCTTTGTCCGTCCGGTGTGGGAAATTAAAACCACCACATCACCTTCGCTGCTGTTAATACAACTCATGCGCTGCATTACGACATCGTCGGAATAAATCACCGGGATATTGAACCGGAAGAATTTATTCATTGCATCATGGGCGACCGCCGCAGAAGCCCCCAGACCGAAAAAGGCGATCTTCCGGGCTTGTGTCAGGCAATCCACGGCGCGGTTAATGGTCAGCATATCGAGGGTACTTCTGACCGCGTCCAGGCCGGCCATGGCAGATTCAAAGATTTTGCCGGTGTAGGCCTCGACGGAATCATTTTCATCCACATTGCGGCTGACATACGGGGTGCCGTTTGCCAGGCTTTGTGCCAGCAGCAGTTTGAAATCAGGAAAACCTTTGGTGTCCAGACGGCGGCAGAACCGGTTAACGGTCGGCTCGCTGACATCCGCCATTTTGGCGAGTGTGGCGATACTGGAATGAATGGCTATCTGCGGGGCGCCGAGGATCGTCTCTGCAACTTTTTTTTCCGATTTACTCAGGTAATCCAGACTGTTACGGAGACGGTCTAAAATATTCATGCCACTGTGCCTTCTATATTGATCTGTGTGACACACCGGCCACCCGCATTTTTTGAAAATATACTACGTAAGCCAGGGCAAAGGAGAGGGGAAATCCCGCCCGATCCGGCTTTTTTTTGAAAGTTTGAACTGTGTCTGATTTTCATTTTAGTAAGTTTGCATCAAAAAAGTAATTAAATTACAAAACAGCACACAGAAAGACCGGCGACAGAGACCTGTCAGAATGTGCGGTAACCCGCATTTATGTTTACTGGCCGGGCGCAAACGAGTACATTATTCGTTATCTCTGTAACAAAATTACAATCCACAGCCACGAGGAGAGGTTTTCTATGGCGCTGACAGCAACGGTTCCCGCCTGTGATTTAGTCATTTTCGGTACCAAAGGCGACCTCGCACGCCGCAAGTTACTCCCGTCTTTATATCAGCTGGAAAAAGCCGGTAATATTCATCCGGATACGCGGATTATCGGCGCAGGCCGTGCGGACTGGTCCCGTGAGGAGTATCAGAAATTTGTTGAGGATGCGTTCAATACGTTCCTTAACGAGCAACTGGATCCGGTGCTCTGGGAACGATTCAGTGCCCGTCTGCTGTTTTGTAATCTTGATGTGAATGAGACGTCGCATTTCAAAAGTCTCGCCACTATTATTGCGGAAAACAAAAATACCGCTGTTTACTATTTCGCCATGCCGCCGGGCACCTTCAGCGCCATGTGCAAAGGGCTGGGCGAAGCGCATCTGAATAAAGAGCCGAGCCGTGTGGTGATGGAAAAACCACTGGGTAATGATCTGGCCTCATCACAGGCGATCAATACCGAGGTGGCGAAATACTTTAAAGAGAGCCAGATTTACCGCATCGACCATTATCTCGGCAAAGAAACCGTACTGAACCTGCTGGCGCTGCGCTTTGCCAACTCTCTGTTTGTGAATAACTGGGATAACCGCACCATCGACCACGTCCAGATCACAGTGGCGGAAGAAGTGGGGATTGAAGGGCGCTGGGGATATTTCGATAAAGCCGGGCAGATGCGGGATATGGTGCAGAGCCATCTGCTGCAAATCCTGACCATGATTGCCATGTCACCGCCGGATGACCTGACCAGTGACCGAATCCGTGATGAAAAAGTGAAGGTGCTGCGTTCACTGCGGACCATTGATATCACGAATGTCCGCGAAAAAACCGTGCGCGGGCAGTATACCGCCGGGTTTGTTCACGGCGAAAAAGTGCCGGGTTATCTGGATGAAGAGGGCGCAAATACCGTCAGCCAGACCGAAACCTTTGTCGCTATCCGTGCGGATATCGACGACTGGCGCTGGTCCGGTGTGCCGTTCTATCTGCGTACCGGGAAGCGGATGCCGTCGAAATGTTCGGAAGTGGTGGTCTATTTCAAACAGCCGTCCCTGAATATCTTCAACGAAACCTATCAGCATTTGCCGCCGAATAAACTGACTATCCGTCTGCAGCCGGACGAAGGTATTGATATTGAAGTGCTGAACAAAGCGCCGGGGCTGGATCATAAACACCGTCTGCAAACCACCAAGCTGGATTTGAGTTTCTCGGAAACCTTTAACCAGACACATATTGCGGATGCCTATGAACGTCTGCTGCTGGAAGCCATGCGCGGTATTCAGGCACTGTTTGTCCGCCGTGATGAAGTGGAGGAAGCCTGGAAATGGGTGGATTCTATTATGCACGCCTGGGCAATGGATAATGAACCGCCGAAACCGTATCAGGCAGGCAGCTGGGGGCCGATAGCCTCTATCGCTATGATGGCCCGTGACGGTCATGCCTGGAACGAAGTGGAATAATTATCCACCTGCGGTATCAGTAAGGGTAGTTAACCGGTTCAATATTTGCGTAATTATGACCATCTTCTGAATAAGAAGGTGGTCATTTTTTATAACTGTCTAAAAAATAAAATTATTTACTAAAAAATAATTCATCGCACCATTGCTGAACGATGTTACTTGTGCTAAAAATAATATGAATATTAATAACCGGAGGATTCTTTCATTGTTGTCACCCTGTCCGGGGACAGACAAAAGAATAAGACATCATGCAAAGCGACAGTAGTAGCAGGATTAAAATCCGACGTTCTACCCATGTACTTTTCCTTTCCGCTATCGTATCAAGCGAACACTATTGGTACGGCGAGTTATAGCTATTTCTCTTTTCGTCTGACGAACCAAGCGCGCCTGCGTTTTTGGTCACATCGTTACATTTAACGTTTTCGTTTCGCGATAAACGCACCCGGTCACGCAAACTTTCTGTTCTGCGGTGTAAACCTGTATGCGTTGTCCATCAGGAGAAATAACTATGATTTACTGGATGTTTTTAGGCTTAGCCATTATTACCGAGGTGATCGGTACATTGTCGATGAAATACGCGAGTGTCTCCGGCGGCAGTGCGGGGATGATTGTGATGTATATCATGATTGCCTCTTCTTATATTTTATTATCCATGGCAGTGAAAAAAGTGGCCCTCGGGGTGGCTTATGCGCTGTGGGAAGGGATCGGGATCCTGATCATCACCACGTTCAGTGTGATGTGGTTCCATGAATCTCTGTCACCGCTGAAACTGGGCGGTCTGGCACTGTTAATCGCGGGTATCACCCTGATTAAATACGGCACCAAAAAAGTGCAGAAAAAGCAGCCTGCTGATAAACCGGTTCGTGCGCCACTGAATGAGATGCTGAAAGGGGCGTAATATGTTATCGACATTTGAATGGTGGCACGGTGCATTTTTACTGCTGGCCGTGGTACTGGAGATTCTGGCGAATATCCTGCTGAAAATGTCAAACGGCTTTAAACGTCTGTGGCTGGGTATTTTATCGCTGCTGGCGGTATTGGGGGCGTTCAGCTGTCTGGCACTGGCGGTCCGCGGTATTGAGCTTTCTGTTGCATATGCATTGTGGGGAGCATTCGGTATCGTGGCAACGGTTGCCGCAGGCTGGATACTGTTTAACCAGCGCCTCAATTACAAAGGCTGGAGCGGGATTATTCTGCTTCTGCTGGGTATGGTGATGATCAAGTTTGCCTGATCATTGCGTCACAGAAAAACAGCAGACAACCCGGAGTTGTCTGCTGTTTTTTTATGTCCGGAATTAAAATACACTGATACAGAATGAACCAGGTAAAATTCCGGATTATAAAAATGAAAATATTACTGATTGAAGATCATGAAAAGACCGGCAGCTGGGTTAAAAAGGGATTAGAGGAAGCCGGATTTATTGTTGATATCACGGCAGATGGCAGAGACGGGTTATATCTTGCTCTGGAGAACAATTACCGGCTGGTTATTCTTGATATTATGTTGCCCGGTATGGATGGCTGGGAAGTGCTGAGAATATTGAGAACCGCCAAAATGGTACCGGTTATTTGTCTGACAGCCCGGGATGCGGTTGCCGACCGGGTAAAAGGACTGGAACTGGGCGCAAATGATTATCTGGTTAAACCGTTTTCATTCTCCGAATTACTGGCAAGAGTCCGTAATCAGCTGCGTACGTCTCAGCCTGATTCCAAAGTGATTAATATCGCCGATCTCAGCATTGATCTTACCCGTCATGATGTACAGCGGGCAGGCGTGAAAATATCGCTGACACGTCAGGAATATTCACTGTTACTTTTTTTTGCGCTGCATTCCGGAGAGATCCTGCCCAGAACACTGATTGCCGGTGAGGTATGGGGCATGAATTTTGAAAGTGATACCAATATTGTCGATGTGGCTGTCCGGCGGCTCAGAAAAAAAATAGATGACGGG
Source organism: Morganella sp. TYF_1 (assembly GCF_043105645.1). NCBI lineage: Bacteria > Pseudomonadati > Pseudomonadota > Gammaproteobacteria > Enterobacterales > Morganellaceae > Morganella > Morganella sp. TYF_1. Next base: position 325,001 of record NZ_JBICLU010000025.1, read on the forward strand.
CATGATCATAAATTAATTGAAACTGTCCGGGGAACGGGATACCGCCTGAACGGATCGGAATGATGAAAATACACTCACTGAGATTTAAAATTGTCTCACTATTTATGTTGCTGATGGTGGCAAACGCGGGTTTTGTCACACTGATCCTTTATCATTCGCTGAAAAATGAACTTGCTTCAAAAGATGATGACATTCTGATTAACCGTGCCGATCAACTGGCTAAACTGATTGTCAGCGGTATTGATATTAAATCGTTACCTGTTTATTTCCGGCGGATGATGGATATGCGGCAGGACGTTATTAAGATAGCTGATGCTGATAATCACGTTATTGTGGATACCAACCCGGAGATAACCCTGAATACCCGGGACAAACTTAATTATCCGGATAATCAGGAAACGCCTTCAATCTCATACCAGAATACGGATGATAACATGCCGGTTTCCGTGGTTAATTTTGAGATTCAGGCTCCCGAAGGGAATTTATATGTCACGCTGGCAAAGCGTTCGGTTGATCGCAGCAGTGTTTTACGCGGATATTTACAGCAAAGTCTGATTGTTTCCGTTATTGCTATTCTCCTGATGGCCGTCTTCAGTATGTGGCTTATCCGCCGGGGATTGCAGGATATTGCCCGTCTCAGCCGGATCACCGCGAAAACAGATCTGCACGCTCTGGGACAGACGGTGGATATCAGCCGGTTACCGGATGAACTGAAAAGCCTGGGCGATTCGCTGAATATCATGCGCTCACGGCTGAAAAACGATTTTGTCCGGCTGACACAACTTGCAGATGATTTAGCGCATGAATTAAGAACACCCATTAATGCCATTAAAATTCAGAATGAAATCACATTACAAAAAACGCGCACTGCAGATGAATATGAAGCGATTATCGCCAGTAATACAGAAGAACTGGATAAACTGGCAAAAATAATACAAAACATTTTGTTTATCGCCAGGGCAGAGAATAAAAATATTAATCTTAAGCGGGAGACCATCATTGTTTCTGAGCTGGTTGATGATATTTATGAATTACTGGCATTTTATGCCGATGAGAGAAATATCCGGTTAGTGAATAAAATGCCGGATGTGACGGTGTCAGCAGACAGAGTATTGCTGATGCAGATTATGGTCAATGTTGTGTCAAACGCGGTTAAATATTCATATGAAAATACGGAGGTTATTGCCTGTGCAGAAAATAATCATGGCAGCACAGTCATTTCAGTGATGAATAAAGGTGATGTTGTGGCAAACAGTGAACAGGTCTTTACCCGTTTCTGGCGCGGGGATAATGCGAGAACGTCAGAAGGAAGCGGGTTGGGTTTATCGATTGTTCAGGCAATAACAGAATTGCATTCAGGTGAGGTCAGATTTGAACGTACCGGCTCATATAACAGGGTAACCTTAATTTTTCCGGATATTCCGCCCCCTTCATGACAAATTTGTCATCGTCCTGTCAGCTTAAAATTCAGATTATGCGGTATAACAGTGCCGGAATGTTATTACCGTGATTGTTGAATACAGGGACTCATCATGAAAAAAATAATACGATCGTCTGAGATTACGCCGGAATCTGTTTTTATGATGAAACGCAGGAATCTGCTTAAATTATTAGGTGCCGGTACGGCCGGATTAATGGTCAGCTCGTCAGCCAGCGCCGGTCTGTTTTCGTGGTTTTCCGGGGATGATAAGCCCGGCGTTCCGGAGACAATCTTAAAAGACCTCAGTTATACAAAACCTGAAAAATATCAGTCCGCTCTGGCATTAACGCCGGAGGATAAGGTGACCGGTTACAATAATTTTTATGAATTCGGCCTGAATAAATCGGACCCGGCTGAAAATGCACATACCCTGAAAACGGATGAATGGACACTGACGGTTGAAGGGGAGGTTAACCGGCCTCTGGTATTAAATGCCGATGAGATCCGCCATAAATTTCAGGCCGAAGAGCGTATTTACCGAATGCGCTGTGTGGAAGCATGGTCAATGGTTATTCCGTGGGTCGGTTTTCCTCTGAGAGATTTATTATTATCAGCGGAACCGAACAGCAAAGCGAAATATGTCGCTTTTGAAACGGTGTACGCCCCGGAACAAATGCCGGGTCAAAAGAGCCGTTTTACCGGAGGCGGGCTTCAGTATCCGTATATTGAAGGATTACGCCTGGATGAAGCGCTTCACCCGCTGACACTGATGGCGACAGGTGTTTACGGCAAGGAACTGCCGAAACAAAATGGTGCGCCTGTCCGGCTGGTGGTTCCGTGGAAATACGGTTTTAAAGGCATAAAATCCATTGTTAAAATTCGTCTGACAGAATCTGAGCCGCCGACCACATGGAATCTTTCAGCACCCCGTGAATATGGTTTTTATGCCAATGTAAACCCGCAGGTTGATCATCCGCGCTGGTCACAGGCCACAGAACGGTTTATCGGCTCCGGAGGATTAGGCCGGACAACACGGCAGCCGACATTACTGTTTAACGGTTATGCAGAAGACGTGGCAGAATTATATAAAGGGATGGATCTGCGGAGATATTTCTGATGATGAAATTATTCCGCTACCCGTTTGTTAATCTCTTTTTTCATCTGACAGCCATATTGCCGCTGATATGGCTTATTTATACTGTTAATTACGGGATGCTGGGCGCAGATCCCGCAAAAGATATTCAGCATTTCACCGGTATTACGGCACTTCGTTTAGTGATTATTATCGCAGTGATACCGGTGATCGCTTTTTATTTTAAGCTGAACAGTTTGTATCAGGTGAGGAAATTACTCGGATTATGGTGTTTTTTCTGGGCAACGCTGCATCTGGCCAGTTATTTTTTTCTTGAAATAGGTGCAGAAAATACGGCGCTCTTTTTCAGTGAGATAGTGTCCCGGTTTTATCTTAATCTCGGTGCGGCAGGCTGGTTAATTCTGTGCCTGATGGCGGTGACATCGTCTGACCGGATACGCAGTTTATCAGGCCGGTGGTGGAAGCGGATCCATAATCTGCTGTATCCGCTGCTGTTCATTGTGATTACGCACTATATTCTGGCTGCGAAGACAGATACACCGGAACCGGCCATTTACCTGATATTGGTTATTCTGGCATATTGTCATCGCCGGCAGCAACGAAGCAAAGAACAGGTATTACCCGATAAAACCGGGTAATACAATTAACATAATCGTATTCTGCTGTTATTTATTACCGTAATACTCATAAGTGGTACGGAAAGGGACTTCACCGGCAGGTTCACCGTTAATATGCCGGAGCCAGACACCGGCGGTACAGTTCTGGTACGTATCCCATTCCGTACACTGAATATCATTACCGGTGACGATTCCGGCGGATTCCGTTCTTTCTGTCCCTTTATCCAGGCCACCTTTCTCATTGTAGGTGAAATTAAAGTCACTGAGAGGAATTGGTGTGGTGTAAATACGGGTCAGCCGGTCTGCTTTATCATAATCAAAATTCAGATTGTAGGATTTGGCGAGAATTTCACTGTTTATCAGAACCGAATGTATATTGTTGTCACGGTATTCCACGGTGCCATTTTCAGCCAGTATGGTACTGTTACCTTCAATAAAATTTTCAGTCCGGTAAGCGGTGATAACCTGCTGCTCATCTTTGATCATTGAAATACGGGTGATGGTCGGGCGCGTTTTTTTCTTACCGGCGTAATCGGCGGAAAAACGGTATTCCATATTGATGGCATTATCGTTTTCCGAGCCGGTGACGCTCAGATCGAAAATCATGCCGTATTCCTCACTTTTCCGTGTGAAAGAATAACGGCTGATCTGTCCGCAGGGGGTCAGCGTCATATGGCTGGCTGAAAATATCTGCGGGCTGTCCTGCGGTGGTTTGACGGTCGTCATGGTGACTGATTTCACCGGCCCGTTCAGGTAAGGCATTCCTGTCATTCTCATATGATTAAGCCGGGTCTGTTCAGACATTGGCTGACAGTCAGGCTCTGCGGCATAAGACGGCAGAGCGAAAACAGCGGAAAACAGCGCCAAAGGCAAAACTGAGCAGGTTACTGTGTGTTTTTTCACGATTTCTCCGGAAAGCCATAAATCCTGATTAATTTGCTCAGATGTTAAGGAACTTATTCCGTTCAGGCAACCGGACAATCAAAAATCAGTTTTATCCGTTATAAAAATCAGCTTCCTGAGATTCAGCGGAGTTTGGTTCAGTGTTAATTATTAACGCAATGTTTACAGCAAACTCTCACAGTGTATATTTCAGCGCCGGGCAGGCGTGAGAAGCTTATGATTATCAGCATTAATTTTAGTTTTGAATCTCTCTGATGCACCGACAGGCATACCTATATAATCTCCGCTGATAATCCCTGTGCCCGGTATTTTATCTACAGCGGTGGCAATGATGTCAGCATTTTTATTAAGATATTTTTTCACACTTAACGTGATCTCTGTATTCTCAACTGAAGCATAGGGCATGTTGGTCTGAATAATCGTTAATTTATCTTCAGGTGCGGGTGTACCATGAAATGCTAAAATAAAATCTGCAGTTTTGTGTGCATCGGCATGGTTAGCCCACCTGGTATGCACCTGTTGTTTATATTGCCAGTGTGGCTCACGGCCCTGATACTTATGAACCATCACCGCCAGATTTTTATGTTTATTTAATAATGTCACTTTTGCCATAGAAAGGGCTGGCGTATCTTTCCGGGTGATCATATTTTCATGATATCCTTCCAGCGTCTGTTGTAAAAATTTGTCGGAAGGGGTTGTTACGGTACCTTTTTTTATCCGATCTTTTTTGAATACAAATTTGAGTATATAAAAATTTTTGCTGTCCTCTTTTGCATAACGGAGTAAGTCCCGGACATCAGCAACGGCATTGCCCCCCGTCACGCTGGAGCCGTGAAAAAAGCCAAATGAACCATCGGCTCTCTCAGCGATACGAATATCAAAATATTTGACACCGGCCATAGCCTGGGCCTTCAAATTTATCTGTTGTGTCTTAAAGGCAAAAGGAAATATTGCCCCCACACTATTAAAACCATTAAAGGCATACGTCCCCGCATCGTGGCTGCCTAACATAGCTATTTGTGCCAGATGGGTATTTTCAGGGAGATCATGATGATTAATCATCAAAACCCCCTGATGACTCTCATCAGCAATATAGGGATTAATATGCGGTTGTGCGATCCTGGTCCCGGATGTACCCGGTAACGCGTTTTTATTTGCTGAAGAACTGCGCTGCCCGGGGGTGTCCCGGCCGGGTTTGACCGCAATGGAATGAACGGTATCACGGTTTTTAGCATTAGTGATAAGGTCAGGAAAATGCCATTTTTTCTTTATTTCATCAAAAGTCATCAATAGTTTTTTTTGTCCCCGGAAGATTATCCGGAAAGATGCGTCTTCTGATGGTTCAATATGAATCCATGCATTTTTTTTTATTTTGATATAATGCTTTCCTGAAAACGTTGAGGTTATTCCTCTGGCATCTCCTGTTGAGCGTAATGCGGGTATGTCTGCTGCGGAAACGGAATATTTTAAAATCTGTTTTTTAAAACCGGAGCTGATCAGGTGAGTCACTTTTATTTCATCCGGAGAAAAAATGACGAAATGTGATTTAAGTGCTATAAGTCTTTCCAGATCCTGTCCGGCATAAGCATATTCTTCTGAACCCCTGGCCAGATGATGCAGCGTATCTTTTGTGGCACGAATTTCCTTAATAACAGAGTTTTCAAAGCTATCGCCATGTTTTATTATATTATCTTTTCTGATTAATGAATTCTGAAAATACTTACCCTTTGCTGTATGAAGTTCAGCCACATTCAGTTTAGCCAGTAAGGGGGTATCAAAGGTATTCAGAACAACAACCGAATCTTTGCCGACCCCGACGTTATTGAGCATCAATGCTTTCCATTCACTCAGGGTTAATATTGTTGCCTCTTCAGGTAAAGCGGGATCAAACTGACGGACAGTGGGGTCGATAACAAAATCAGAAGCGTCTTTCTTTAAAACCACGGCAAAATGATTTGACGGTGCGTTATCCCGGGGCGTCTTATAGATGAGTAAACCAATAACTTTTGGTTGTTCGCCCTGATTTTTGAGTGAATTATAAGATTCAACCATCGCCTCATAACAAAAACCTGACGGGTTTTGACGAAATTCACGAAGTTTCGCGGCACTCCCCCCCCTGGAAAAGAGCTGTTTTTGCAGATTTTTTTCCGTTTCTCCGATTCCGTCATCAATCCAGCGAAAATTCAGGTCTTCGCCAAACGGCTTTTTAACCCACGCCGGCCACTTTCTTCCGGCCATAATGGCGCCTCTGCCACTCAGACCCTTTTCCTTTATTAATTGAATACGCGGCAGAACCCCTGACTCCTTTTGCAGAGTGGTGCTCTCTGTTTTCAATAACGCATGACGGAATGATGTGGCGGGGGGAGCCGCATTTATAGTTGAGGAAATAACGCTGATACTGTTTAAGCCTAAAAAGAGTAAACTCATACCGACATCTGTCAGCGCAACGTTATACTCATCCTGCGTATCGGCTGTGTACATGATTCCTATACCTGTACCCAGCTGTGTGGTGATCAAAGCCATGTCTAAAGCAATACCTACCGGCCCGAACATTGGCAAAATGGGCATAGCCAGCATACTCACCACCTGCAATATCTGCCGGAACGATTCTAAAGCAATTTCTCCGTTTGAACTGATTAAGATATCCGTGTCCTGTTTTGTGCGTTCTTTCGTTAACAGTGTGAGGGCAGAGAAGGCATCTTCAGTGTCATATTCTGTTTTAATACTTCTTTTAATGATAGTCGGTTTTAGATCCCCCATCCCGCAGTCATCATATATTTCGCTGTCCGCCAGTTCGATAAGCGCTTCTTCAGCCTCGCTTTGCCGATCCATCAGCGAAATATGCTGAAGAAATGCGTTGCGGGTCTCTTCCTTTTTAATTTGTTGCTCAAACCATGCTTTAAGCGCTTTCTCATCCTTAAATTCACGAAATGCATTGCTGTTCCCCGGGATATAAAGAACCTCACGCCCATCTTTGCCGGTGAAACAAAGGATATTGGTTTTATAAAATGATTGATAAGGCCCGGGTTCTGTGGGACTCCAGGAGTATGACTGAGTAAGAACATTTAAAAAACTGACTTTCACTGAGGACGCTGCGGCGGCAGATTCGTTTAGCTCGGACATGGTTACCGGGTCGTAAAGAATGATGTTGGCGGCACCGCCTTTTATAGCTATTTCATATGCTTGTTGTGAAAGGGTGTTATTGACATAGGCTAAGCGAGCCTCTTCAATGAATTGTCCTTTCGCCATGGCCCGCCACTCTTCGCTGTTTTCACGCCAGAATGTCTGTTGCTGCTCCTCAATCTGTTTCATGATATTTGCATCATAAATATCATTTTTCAGATCAGAAGGAAGATACTTAACTTCATTTTCAGCACCGAAATGTGTGGAGCCGGCATCAGCCAGATATAAACCCGACAGTTTATCGGGACCGGTAAAAAACGGAGCGGTCAGTTCAGGATTGTTCATGTGGTCAGGAATATATCCATTTCCGGCCGATGAAGCAGCACCTTTATTTAACACATCCATGAATGAGCTAAACTGACGCTTGCGAAATACGTTAAAATTATCCATATAGGCTTGTGTGAGCGTCTCGGTATGCAATGGTTTACCGTTGTGTGCATAGCCCGTACAGCTGTTGGTATCTTTTACCGTTTGACTCAGTGTGAACTGGTGCAGGAAAATGTTGTCCGGATCGAGGTTTTGACCCGTTCGTTCATAAACTTTATTTCCGGCTATGTTTCTTGCAACTTTAGCGGGGTCGCTGAAACGATTACGGAGTTCCTGCGCTTTCTGCTTAAAAGTAATGAAAAGTGCGTTATCTGAGTCCTTAATATGGGTGTTTTGGCTGTCTTCTGATCCGATATCCCGCAGGTAAATCGTTGCTGAGTCCGTATTGGCGGTCATGATATCTGCCCGGTAAACAGGATCACTGAAGAATTTTGTCATCTCAAAATCACGTTCTGAACCTGTGTATACCCATGTTATGGCATTAATAATCTCTTGTTGCTCATGGCGTGCCGGATCGCATTTACCTGTTTTTCTCCGATAATATTCATCCTGCGGGTTCAGAAGCTTATTTTTAGCATCCTCACGCATAGCGTCTGTCAGGGTGACATTATGATGTGTGTTCAATATATCCCATACTGCATTATCATCAGGATAGACAGCGCCTTTAATGCCTAACGCCTGTACCGGCTGATTTTTCATTGCGAAATAGAGCAGGGCCCGCTGATATGAGCCCGGAGAGAGTCCCTGCTCATTTTGACATGCAGGCAGGGTAATTACGTCTTGTGTGTTTCCTCCCAGCATGATCATTTGCCGCATGAACGCCTCCATCAGTTCAGGGTTATACCCTGCTGATGATTGCAGCGCCAAAAGTTCTGCAATATTATTTTCTGCATTTTCCAGGTTGATTCTGATTAATGCGGGGTTCTTTCTGTTAACAAGAACCATGGGGCTTTTATTCCCCGTGGAGGGTAAAGGGATATTTTTATCCCGTCGTTCAAAAAAACCAGCCTGATGAATATTATTTTTAACCAGCATGGTTGTTTGAAATGCCGTTCTTCTTAACCGTTCGTAAGCTTCATCAAGGGCTATTTTGTTATCTGTTTCAAGTGCAGCAGACAGATAGCGTAAAATGTTATCTTTCTCTGCCGGATTAATAAATTTTTTATAAGCGTTATTAATCAGGGCCATGCCTTCATTTAGTGCATTTTCAATTCTGCGTACAAGAATTTTTCCGTGCTGGTCGGTTAGTGCGTTTTTAAGAAGCTCTATGGAATCGTATTGCCGGTTATGTTGACCAAGGATGGCATTCATACTGCGTGTGATGTCGTTGAAGGCTGCTGCATGGTTGCGGGGCTGAGCAGTCATTACCTGAAACTCTTTTTGACATGGCATATTTGAGAGATAAAAATTATTATATGCCATGTTGTTTGAATTCTGTTCACGCTTAACCCTGCAATTGCAGTCCTGAATAATATTCTCTCTCTCGGCGCTTTTATTCTGTACTAACGGTTCTGTGTCAGGAATAACGCTATCTGCATTCCGTGCAGTTTGTGGATTGATACTATTCCACAGCGCTTTTGCTCCTGCGGTTAACCCTAATACCCCCATGGCTGTGCCGGCTGCAATGACTGTTTTACTCTTCAGAGCCTGCACATAAGACGTTGCCACGGGAGTCACAGCTGCTCCTGCCACCACCAGAGGCAGTAG